>JAENWA010000055.1 GCA_016650295.1 Desulfuromonadales bacterium
CTACTTCGAAAACCTTGGCCTGATATCGCTTCAGGGTCAGTATAACCGGCTTCAGCGCGTATCATGAACCGCCGTATACGGAACCGTTCGTACGGTGGTGTGGGAGGACGGCGGGGGAGACCCCGCCTCCTACCCGATTGAACTAATTGAAACACAAGGGGGAAACATGAAGAACGTTGTGGGAGTGTTTGCACTGTTATTGTTAGCAGGTTGTTGCTCTTCTGGAAGTCATTTGGCATCTAAAAAGCCTAGGAGTCTGTCGGACTTAGGAAATCGTAGCGGAAATTCGACTGGGAGAGGACAGATTTTGCCGATTTTGCAGGTCAATAGTTGTTCTATTTACCAAGAAAGCGGTGAAATATGGACCGCACAGGCGGATTTGCAGTAGATTTCTCCTAAGCCCGACAGGCTCCTAGAGAAGGCGTTGCTGCTCAAACTGACATGCAGGGTAAAACAAAATATAACAGCGAGTGGTTCAATTTCAAGTGTGAGCAAGACTAATCAAGTCTGCAAAGTAAATACCAGAACATATTTAATATTTAAGGTTAGTGGATCTTCCTTCTGCCGATGTTTTTTTTCCGGTACTGGCCTTTGGCGGTTCGGAATATGAGCATTCGCCCTAAAGTCCACCCTCCCCTTGCGGGAGGGGGAGTTTGCCACATTTAACACTGTCGGCAGCTTCACCCACCCCCAGAGCAAATTGCAAAAACCAAACCGGGACAATGCTGACTGAATGCGGACCATCATATTTGGTAGTTATGTTAAATCTAACAGCCTTCATTGACGATCTTCCCTTCACCCGTCACACACCTATTCGATTTTACCCTGAACAAACAGTCACTTATACCCGCCATATTTGCAGGCCTTCATGGCACGCTAGTTGCGACGTACTTATAACGCAGAACATCAGCACTAACGTGTGTTCTGCGAAAGTCGGGTTGCTTGGTTAGCTGCAGCTAACTGTATCAAGCAGTCAAATCGAAATTCCAAAGGAGGAAGACCATGAAATCGAGCATCAGGGACAAAGCTGAAGGAGCGTTGCACGAAGCAAAGGGTAAGGTCAAGGAGGTCGCCGGGAAACTGACTGATAATCCGAAGTTGCGGGCTGAAGGTACCAGCGAAAAGTTAGCCGGCAAAGCTCAGGAAAAGATCGGCCAGGTCAAAAAGGTTTTAGGGAAGTAGTGGCAAGGATCCCTCGCCATCAACTCCCTGATCCGGCAACGCAAAGCACGCGGAATCTATATCGCTTGCGTTGCCGGGTTGAGTACAACGAAGGCACTACACAACAAAACAACGTCTAAACAGAGAAATAAAGGAGATTGTCATGAAAAATCTGTTAAAATTAACAGTTATTTCGTCATTACTTATTATCGCTTGCTTTCTGATCAGTGCCTGCGGCGGCGGTGCCGAAAATTTTGTTCAGGGTAATGGTCAATTCGACGTTACCGTCAAAGATGGTGCCGGTGCATTTGTGTCGAACGTGAGAATTGATGTAGCGAAAGTGGGAGGGGCGACGTTACCTGGAAGCATCGTTACGACGCCCGCAACAACCATATCTACATTCCAGGAGACGGTTGGTTCTGATTACACCTTTACATTCACAGATCAAAACAGCCCTCCCAGATTCGCGACGCAATCCATTACAAGAACGCCGCTTTTGACAGCAACGGTAAACATCAATGCTGTGATGCTACCATAAGGTTGATTCAATCTCTTGGGTACAATTCCCTCGAAGCCTGCTTCGATGAGAGAAATCAATTACTGATATAATACCCCGTAGTCTGCTGCGGGGTATTTCTTTTGTACCCTGTCGGGCTGTGTCCCGGCTCAGTCCTTCTTCATTCATGATGCTTTGGTCGCAGGCGGACACCGTCTTCCAGGGTCGCCTGGTTCAGGCTGCCGGCCTCGGCCTGGATGCAGATGAAGTACAGGTCCTCTTTGCCCGCTACGCAACCCGTCCCACCGGTGCCATGTACACCGTAAACTCCTCGTTCCCATCCACCCCGATCAATTGATCAGAAAGTTCCTGATGGTAGGCGGCGATGGCGCAGGTGCCGGCACCGAGCGTTTCAATATTCAGAACAACCAGGTAGGTTTCAAAGGGGTGCCGGCAGCCGGCCGAGGGGACGGTTCGCAGCACCGCCGCCTCATGCAACTGGGCCCGCACGCCCTGGGTGCTCCAGAGCAGAAAGGCCAGCTCCGCCAGGGAGAGCGGTTCCGGCAGGAATCTGCGGCGGCTCTCCCGGCGGGCAATGGCATCGGCCAGATCACAGGGCGAGATCTGCCATGCTTCCCTCACCGGGAGAGGGATGATCGTCGCGCCGTCCCGTGGCGGTTTCTGCACCGGAGGGGGCGCATCCCCGCTGGACTGGGGCGTGTTCCACCAGTCCACCTCCTCCCTGATCCAGTCGGTGAGGAAATGACGGCCTGATTTTCGGGTTATGGATGGTCCGTGCATGTATCAACCCCCTGCGTTATCAGCTCACCGTTTCCGTCCTTCGAAAAAACAAGGGGGAATGGCAGCGCTGCCGTTCCCCCTGATGATGTTTTCATGCAATAGCCCGGATCAGGCCTTCTTGTCGTCGTCCTTGTTCTCGGGTTTGATCTCAATCTCGTCCTTGCCTTCCGAGGACTTCTTGAAGTTGCGGATACTCTTGCCCAAGGCCCCGCCGATTTCCGGCAGTCTGCCGGCGCCAAAAACAACCAGTACGATAACCAGAATTATGATCAGTTCAGGCATGCCAAATCCAAACATTATATCCTCCTCCGAACCATTGAAATTTATGAAAGTATCGCACCGAAAACCAAAAATAGCAAGTGGATGGAGACAGGTGGAGCCGGTTTACCGTCAACGCCCGACTCAGGAGCCGCCCAAGCGCTTCTTGTCCGAAACACGCTAACAGTTGGATGAATAGGCGCTTTTCAGGTCCTGTTTCGTTGACACCCTCCATTCCTCCGTGATACAAGCAGGGACAATTTCAGTTATGAAAGGTTGCGCGATGTCAAACAGGCACTATGCAAGCGTATCCGCCCGCATATTACGGATGGTGATGGTGTCACTCCTGGTCGCCGTACTGGCGGCGGGCCTGCTGGCGGCAACCGGAAGCGGCGGACTGGCTGTTGTCGCAGTCATCTGTACCGCTGTTGTCAGTTCGCTGATCTGGGCACGGTCTCTGACGCACGCCATTTCAGAGATCCGGGCCGCGCAAACCCGTGTCGTGGAGAGTCTCCAGCTTGCCGAAGATGTTTCAGCCGTCCAGGCCGAACAGGATGATATCCGGGCAATCAATTCTTTTGACAACATCATCATCAGAACGGTTGAGAACCGTCGAAAAGAGCGACAACATCTGCTGGACCAGATTGTTGCCGCTGAAGGGCAGCTGAACCTGATCATTCACAATATGAAAACCGGTGACGATAAAGAGGTTGCCCAGGTCCGGAATGCGGTAAGCGTCGTGGAAAACATGAAAAACGCCTTTGCCGCGCTGATTACTGAAATTGATGAGCTTTCCGGCCGTACGGAAGAGCGCGCCTCCATTTCGGCCGAGATGAGTTCCACCACCGACGCCATTGCCGAGAATATCAACCAGTACTCCTCCTTTGTGCTTGAGACCTCCAGCTCCATTGAGGAGATGGCGCGTGCCGCCAAGGAGACCGCCGACAATATCCGCGGCCTGTCGATCTCCACCGAACAGACCGCCTCCGCCATTCTCCAGATCAGCGCCTCCCAGTCGAATGTACGTGAAAATTCCGGCCGCGGAGCGGATGCGTCGGGAATTGTACGGGATCAGGCTCAACAGGGACTTGACAGCATGGCTGCCACGATGCGGGCCATGCAGGAAATTGTCAGGAGCAGCGATGAATCATTCGCATCTATCAATCGCCTGTCACTCTATTCCGTGCGGGTGGGCGAGTTTTTGAGCGTCATCCAGGAGGTTGTGGAGCAGACCAATCTGCTGTCACTGAATGCCTCCATCATTGCCGCCCAGGCCGGCGAGCGCGGCAAGGCCTTTGCCGTCGTGGC
The DNA here is from genome assembly GCA_016650295.1 of Desulfuromonadales bacterium. Classification (GTDB taxonomy): domain Bacteria; phylum Desulfobacterota; class Desulfuromonadia; order Geobacterales; family Pseudopelobacteraceae; genus CAIPTY01. The sequence continues at coordinate 4,025 of JAENWA010000055.1, forward strand.
CGCGGAGGTACGTTCCCTGGCGCATCGCACATCGGCCTCCACCAAAGAGATTGAGGAACTGGTACGTAATATTCAGAACGAAACAGCGGCGGTGCAGCGCTCTGTTGCCCAGGGGCGGGACAAGGTCACGGAAGGGGTCAAAATCTCATCCCTTACAAACGATGCCTTGGCGACCATCGACAAGAGTGCCGAAGAGGCCTCGCGGGTGGTCGCACATATCGCCTGCGAAACCGCGGAGCAGTCGATCGGTATTCAGCGCATAACAGAAGAGTCCGAGAAAAACCTGGAGCGGGTCCGGCAAATCACGACGGCTACCGAGGAGCAGCAGGCGGGTTCAAATCAGATCCTCAAAAACCTGGAGCATATGCGTGAACTTGCCCATCGCATCAATACCTCGGCTCAGGAGCAGGCCAAGGGTAATCGCCTGTATCTGCAGAGCGTTATGGAAGACAATGATCGTACCAGGGTACTCAAACAGGACGCTTCAAACAATATTGCCGCAGTTGAACAGGCTGTGGATGCCGTACAGAAGGTCAATGAACTGATAGCCTCCAATGCGGCCGACAGCTCACGGATCATGGATGGCGTGCGGACGCTGACACATATGATTGATCATTATCGCACGGGAACGGTCATGACTAATGAAACAGAAGGGCTTATTCATGATTAGCAGGAAAATGTTGGTTAACGCACGTATCCCGTGTATCGGGGCCGGATTGGGTGTTTTAATGCTGGCACTGTTACTTTGCACAAGCCCCTGTCGTGCGGCGGAAATGGAGATCACCCCCTTTCGTACCTCCAATCAGAGTCCACTGGTTCAGATTTACGGACTGCCGGCGGATTCTTCAGCCATTATCACCAAGGCCGGACATGCCTCCGTCAGCCTGACCCAGGACGTGGCCAGTGACTATACGGTCAGCGCAACGGCGCGTGAACAGATCAATCTGGACGGGGAATCCTACCGTTGGACACTGTCGGCACGTTACGGTCTCGGTGAGCGTTTCGAGGCCGGTGTCGATATACCTTATATCCTCTATGGGGGCGGATTTCTGGACAGTTTCATCATTGACTGGCACAAGGCCTTCGGCCTGCCCCAGGGCGGGCGTGACTCCGCCACGAAAAACAGGCTCAGCTATAGTTACCGTAAGGATGGAGTTCAAAGACTCACTATGGATCGGGCCGGTTCCGGCATAGGCGATATCTCCCTGAACGGCGGCATGAAGCTGTATGATGTCCGGGAGAACGCTTTCCGGGATCGCCTGGCGCTAAGAGCCTCCCTGAAGTTACCCACCGGCGACAGCGTCCGGTTACGAGGCAGTGGCAGCACGGATTTCGCGCTCTCGCTGTGCGGCAGCATGAACAACTACACCGAATGGGGCAGCCTGGGCGTATTCGGCTCTGTTGGCGGGCTGGCCATGACCAAAGGGGATGTACTTTCCGATCAGCAGAATAATCTGGCGGGGTTCGGCACGTTTGGTCTCGGGTGGGGACCCGCGCAATGGATCTCTTTCAAGCTGCAGCTCAATGCCAATACCCCTTTGTATCATGGCAGTGACCTGGATGAACTCTCCAAAAGCTCCCTGATGCTGGTAATCGGCGGCGCGCTCAAGCTGCCCGGAGCCTATCTGCTGGATATCGGAGTTACCGAGGATGTTGCCGTGGCAACCGCCCCGGATGTTGCTTTTCATCTCGGCCTGAGTAAACAGTTCTGATACGTAAAGCTGTCATCACCATGCACAAGAAAAGCCCTCCGGAAATCCGGAGGGCTTTTCTTGTGCTGCCGAGACCGGTTACTGAGCCGATCAGTAGTTTTTGTCGGCGTAATCCACCCATCCGCCGGCCGTAACCAGGGCCTTGTCAAAGGGGGATATCTCGAAGCTGAAGGTCTTCTGTTTGCCGCCGCCGTTCATGGTCATGGTTCCGGCTTGGATGTCGATGCTCATAGAGGCATCCTCATCGCCGGCATGGCTGAAGATCTGGTCCAGATCGGCCTTGGGCAGTTCGATGGCGGCCATGCCGCAGTTGAACATGTTCTGGCGGAAGATGCGGGCAAAGGACTCGGCGATCACGGCGGTTATGCCGTTGACCTCGAATACCCAGGGGGCATGCTCGCGGGAGGAGCCGCAGCCGAAATTGGCGCGGGAGAGGATCACCCGGGCATTTCGTGTTTTAGGACCTTTGGCATCGAACCCGGGCAGTTTCAGGTCTTCCAGGATGTAGGGTTTCAGGTCTTCCTTGGTGATCTCGGTCAGATACTTGGCCGGGATGATTTCATCGGTATTAATGTCGCTGCGGTCGAGAAAGAGGACCGGCCCTCCGAAGGTTTTCATATATGGCTCCTTGAATAAGAATAAATAACTAAGCAACCCCCCTCAATCCCCCTTTAGGCCCCTGAGGGTCCTTATAAGGGGGGAAGGCTTTAAGCCTCCCCTGACAAGGGGAGGTTTGGAGGGGTTTTTTACAGGTACTTCCTCGGATCGGCGATCTTGCCTTCAATCGCACTGGCTGCTGCCGTGGCCGGCGACATGAGATGAACCATGCCCCCCTTGCCCATGCGTCCCATGAAGTTGCGGTTGGTGGTGGAAGCGCAGACCTCGCCTTCGGCCAGGACTCCGTTGCTCATGCCGAGACAGGCGCCGCAGGTCGGGTTGGTGACGCAAAAACCGGCTTCCATGAAGATGTCGATCAGTCCTTCGTGCATGGCCTCCTGCTGGATCTTGGGCGTGGCCGGTGAAAGGATGCCGCGCACATTCGGGGCCAGTTTGCGTCCCTTGAGGATCCGGGCGGCGATGCGCAGGTCTTCCAGGCGGCCGTTGGTGCAGGAACCCAGGTAGACCTGATCGATTGGTGAATCCGGCATATCGACCACGAATTTGGTCTGGTCCGGTTTGTAACCGAAGGTCACGACCGGCTGCAGGGTGGTTACATCGATCTCGATGACCTGGTCGTAGTCGGCGTCGGCGTCGGCTTTCCATTGCGAGTAGTCGGCCAGGGCGACCTCTTTGGAGGCGAATTCGTCCTGGATGAAGGGCCACAGGAATTCGACGGTGGTCATGTCCGGCATGCAGATGCCGGAGGTGCCGCCGGCCTCGATGGCCATGTTGCACAGGGTCATGCGCGACTCCATGGTCATGGCGTCGATGGTGCTGCCGTGGAACTCCATGACCCGGTCGGTGGCGCCGTTGACGCCGATTTTGCCGATGATATGCAGGATGACATCCTTGGCGTAGACCCCTGTGGGGAGCTGACCGTTGACGTTGAACCTGATGGTCTTGGGCTGGCGGAAGGCGCAGACACCTTTGAGGATGCCGACCTCCAGGTCGGTCGTGCCGATGCCGGCGGCAAAGGCCCCGAAGGCGCCGTGGGTGCAGGTGTGGGAATCGCCCATGATGACGGTGTAGCCGGGACGGATGAACCCTTTTTCAGGGAACAGGGCATGGCAGACGCCGTTGGCGCCCACATCGAAGAAGTCCCGAATGTTGTGGCGGCGGGCCCAGTCGCGCAGGATCTTGGCCTGGGTAGCGGTCTTGGAGTCCTTGCTGGGGGTGACGTGGTCGATAACGGCCTTGATTTTTGTCGGATCGAAGACCCGGTCCTTGTCGCGACGGATCAGGTCGTCGATGGCGATGGGGGTAGTGATCTCGTGGCAGAGAACGGCATCCAGGCGGAGTACCTTGGTCCCGGGGAACGGCTCGTTAACCAGATGTGTCTCAAAGATCTTTTCTGCGGTGGTTTTGCCCATGTTTGATACCTTCTTTCAATACAGTATTGTTGTTTTTGTAGCAGAATTCATCCGTGATGTAAACCGGTGAACAAAAATTTGATATGATAAGATGTTGCGAAATATTTTTCGGGTGGCAACAGCCATGGACGTGGTGTATACAATCAGCTGTATCTATGCAGGTTGCGAGGAAAAAACATTATGACTCCTGAGTATCTGAAAAGCCTTCTGGATGCGGTCAGGCAGGGGATCACCCCTGTTGATGAAGCACTGATGCAGCTCCGTCATTTTCCCTCCCAGGATCTGGGTTGCGCCCAAGTGGATCATCACCGTGAACTGCGCCAGGGGATGCCGGAGGTGATCTTCGGCGAAGGCAAGCGCGTCGAGCAGATCGTGCGGATCATGACCGCCATGGCGGACAAGGGGAGCAACGTCCTGGTGACGCGGCTTTCCGTTGACAAGGTCCATGAGCTGGTGAAGGCCTTTCCGGCGGCGCAGTACCACGACGAGGCGCGCTGCCTGACCCTGGAACAGCTTCCGGTGGAACAGCGCGGACGGGGGACGATCCTGGTAGTCTCGGCCGGCACCTCCGATATCCCGGTGGCGGCCGAGGCGCTGGTTACGGCCGGTTTCCTCGGCAATGCCGTGGAGCACGTCTATGACATCGGCGTGGCAGGCATTCACCGGCTGCTGGCCCGTCGGGAGCAGCTGGCAGCGGCCTCTGTCATCATCGTGGTGGCCGGGATGGAAGGGGCGCTCCCCTCGGTGGTGGGCGGACTGGTGGATAAACCGGTTATCGCCGTGCCGACCTCCGTCGGGTACGGGGCCTCCTTCGGCGGCATCGCCGCCCTGCTGGGTATGCTCAACTCCTGCGCGGCAGGGGTGACGGTGGTCAATATCGATAACGGTTTCGGCGCTGCCTGCGCGGCGAGTTTGATCAACCGGGTGTGAAGACGTGTTGACGACGTGATGTATTTCGCATACAATAAAGCCATACTATGGAGGTGCAATTTGTGCGTGCAACTTTAAACATACCTGATGAACTTATTGATGAAGTGCAACGGCTTTCGGGCGAAAAAACCAAGACCCAGGCTATTGTTACCGTAATGGAGGATTATGTGCGGCGTAAAAAGATGGAGGATTTACTGGCCCTGCGCGGCAAGATCTCCATTGATTATGACTGGGAGCGGGAAGAAGAGCAGGAGTTGAAGGCCGCCGAGGAGCGGGAGCGTTATGGCGCTGAATAGAATCCTGCCTGACACGTGCGCCTGGATCGACTTTTTCAAGGGTAACCAGACACCGCTTGCCGAATCTCTTGCGCAGGCACTGGTGCAGCGGGAAGTGATGACCTGTGGAGTGGTCCTGTGCGAATTGCTGCAAGGAGTTAAAAAGCCCGGCGAAGAGCTGCTGGTGCTGAATGCCCTGCAGGCGTTGCCGCATCTGGAGATGACTCGCGAACTGTGGATCAGCGCCGGACAGCTATCTGCCGCTCTGCGCAAAAGCGGTCACACGTTGCCGTTGTCCGATATCATCCTGGCAACACTTGCGATGAACTTTAACTGTGCAGTGTTGACCGTGGACCGCCATTTTGCGGCAATTGCCGGGCTGGAACTTGTAACTGTGTAAGATTTTAATGTTTATATCGGGCTGTGCGGCGTCGCTGATCAACCGGGTGTGAAATCTCATGCAACGTGCAACAGCTTGAAAAGGAGGAAGTGATATGACCGCTTCATGGCTGGTGACGCCGGAAAAAGTGCAAACAGTTGTTAATAAAATCATCGAAATCGCAATGCCCCGCAAAATCATTTTGTTTGGTTCTTATGTCCTTGGTAAAACACATGACGACAGCGACCTGGATGTCATGGTTGTAACCGCTGACGACATGATAAATCCACGCAAGGAAAGTGTAAGAATTCGTCGTGCTCTCAAAGGCATCTTGATGTCGATAGATATTATTGTAGTGCCGGAAACCATACTTGCGCTGCATGCCGAGACCCCCGGTTTTATTTACCGGGAGGCTCTGAAACAAGGGAGGGTTGTGTATGACGCAGCCTAAACGGCCTTTGCTTATTGATCCACCTGCCTGGCTCATCTCCGCGGAAAGTGATCTTACACTTGCCCGACTTGGCCATACTCAGGATGTTCTGCCGGAACAGATATGCTTTCATGCACAGCAGGCCGTTGAAAAAGCTTTCAAAGCTGTACTGATTGCAGCATCGGTTGAATTCCCGCTAACCCACGACCTCGAAGAACTCCTTGATATATTTGCAGAAGCCGGAATACCGGTGCCAGAGGAGCTACTTGATGCCGGCAGTTTGACCCCCTACGCGGTCGAGACTCGCTATCCCGGATTTTGGGCTCCGATTGAAAACGAAGACGTTGTCGAGGCGCTCCAGTCTGCTGAAAAAACTCTGGAGTGGGCAAAAGGTTATCTGCTGAATCGATAACGGATTCGGCGCTGCCTGCGCGGCGAGTTTGATCAACCGGGTGTGAGGGTAATTGGATTGCAATGATGGAAGATGATGCACGCGGGGTATGTTGCCGCTAAAATGCCCTGAAATGCCGCTGATAAATATTTGGGAGTTTTTTCGATGTGAACTGTTATAAATCAAGCAATTATGTTGAAATTCCGGCCGGCCGGAATTTTGGGTTTTTCAGAGTTCCGGCGGGGTGGAATTTAAGAGGTAAATGGATGAAGGGGGGATGAAGAGTGGTTGTTGTCCCCCGGAATTTCCAGTCGTGCCGACCATGTTTTGAGCTAGCTGAAGCACTTGCAAAAAGATTGTCTTCCCCGAATGACTCTATCGGGGATCCAGTTTTTTCAACCACTTAGAATCTGGATTCCCGATCAGAAACGCTTCGGGAATGACAGTTTTAGGACTTTTGTAAGAAGCTCTACGAATGCTCTTAACCATGGCAAGGGTGCTGACATATAGTTCGAAGCTATTTTGTTATTTTCATGTTCATGGTCAAAATATCCATTTTGGGAAGATCACCGGTTCACGCGCGTGCGCGAGGTGGACGGTCAATAGCATTTCGGCAGAAAGAGGACAAGACCATGCACAACGAAGTTAATTTAATTCTCCAAAACGCAAAGATCCGCTTCGAAAACTGGCTAAGCCGGTACGAACCATGGCATGGCGACAATTGTATTACCGAGCGTAACCTCACCTTTCAGTTTGCAACAGCTTTTTTGGGCCTCTATCCAAATGGGCTTGCCTTCATGGAAGTGCCGTTTGCGACAACTTCCGACGGTCACTGCCGTTACCATCTCGACGCCTATTTTCATACCAACGAATTTGACCTATTACTTGAATGCAAGAGAGTGTATGGGCAGACACATATCCAGAGTGTCGTTGATGATATCCGACGAATGGTGGATGGACACCTTGTTCGTCAGATAAAAGAGCGCCATGTCGATAAAGATAAGAAGCCAAACAGAACCTATGGTGTTGTGCTTGCTGAAGCTTGGGATCAAAAAACAGCCGACTGGTGGCGAGACAATGATCATGCCACGACCCGGCCAAGGTGGTCCAAAGCAGATCTCCCTGATTGGCATTACGATTTTGTGGAGGTGAAGGTGTGGCCAGCAAAAGAGAAAAACAAATTGACAACACTCTTTTGGCTTTATGGGGTTAGCCCGGAATTGACGATGCCATTGCAAACACTGACCGCCAAACCAACGGCGGCAGACGGACAAGCCGCTGCGCCTTGAACCGTGTGCGCCCAGCATGGCGCGTGGCGCGTAAGCGCCGTCTGCTTGATTGTGGTGGTCAAGCAGTGACTTGGAGGTGAAAGTCCTCTATGGACCCTGATGGTGGGAACCATTAGCCGGACGGCAAGGGTGTCCGTCGC
>JAENWA010000056.1 GCA_016650295.1 Desulfuromonadales bacterium
AAGGAGATGGAGGCCTCCCTGGCGCAACAGGGCAAGATGGCCTCGCTGGGTGTGCTGTCTTCGGGCGTTGCCCACGAGATCAACAATCCCCTGGGGGTGATTCTCGGTTATGCCGGCTTCATCGAGGGCAAGATGGCGAAGGACGATCCGAACTACAAATACATCCACGAGATCAAGCGTGAAAGCAAACGCTGCAAAAAAATCGTCCAGGATCTGCTCAGTTATTCCCGAACGCCGAGGCCGTCACTGGAGCTGGTCGACCTGAACCAGCTGCTGACCCAGATCGTTGATTTTGCCGCCAATCACACCGACATGCGCTATGTCACGATTACTACGGAATTTGCTCCGGCACTGCCGCAGGTCATGCTGGACGGTGATCAGATACGCCAGGTAGCCATCAACCTGATCCTTAATGCCGGGGGGGCCATGCCGGAAGGAGGAGTGCTGACGGTACGGACAGAGCAATTGGATGCGAACCACGTCCGGATCGACTTCAGCGACAGCGGCTGCGGCATTCCGCCCGAAAGCATCGAAAAGATATTCGAACCGTTTTATACCACAAAAGAGCGCGGCACCGGCCTGGGCCTGGCGATCACCCGCCAGATCATCGAGCAGCACCACGGCCGGATAGCCATTGAGAGCACTCCGGGTCAGGGCACAACGGTACGGTTGACCCTTCCCGTCGAACACGAGGAGCTGTAGATGTCCGAGAAAAAACGCATCCTGCTGATAGATAACGAGGCGGGACTCTGCCGCATGATGGAGCAGATCCTGCTGGATAACGGCTACCTGGCCCGGGCTTACACCGACCCCCGCAAGGCGGTGGAGGAGTTTCAGCCCGGCGCTTGGGATCTGGTGATCACCGACATCAAGATGCCCGGCATGAGCGGACTGGAGGTTCTGCAGAAAGTAAAGGAGCGCTCGAAGGACATCCCGGTCATCATGATCACCGCCTATGCCACGGTGGATATGTCGATCCAGGCCCTGCGCAAGGGGGCCTACGACATGCTGACCAAGCCCTTCGAACCGGAGGAGCTGATCTACCGCGTCAAGAACGCCCTGCAGCAGTTGGTGCTGCTGGAGGAAAACCGCGAACTGCGCAAGGAACTGGAGGGCAAATTCTGTTTCGACAACATCATCGGAACCTCGGGCGGCCTCAAGAACATCCTGGGAAAAATCGAGAAGGTAGCAGTACGCGACACATCCGTACTGATTACCGGGGAATCCGGCTCCGGTAAAGAGCTGATCGCCCAGGCCATCCACTACAACTCGCCGCGCCACGAGCGCAAATTCATCGCCATCAACTGCGGCGCCCTGCCGGAAACCCTGCTGGAGAGCGAGCTGTTCGGCTACCGGAAAGGGGCCTTCACCGGCGCCAAGGAGAACCGTCAAGGGCTTCTGGAGGCGGCTGACGGCGGCACGCTCTTCCTGGACGAGGTCGGCAACCTGCCCATGAATGTGCAGAAAACGCTGCTGCGCTTTCTGCAGGAAAAGGAGTTCAACCGTCTGGGTGACACCTCGCCGACCAGGGTGGATGTGCGCATACTCTCGGCCACCAACTCGGACCTGAAGCTGGCGGTGAAGGTCGGCACCTTCCGCGAGGACCTCTACTACCGCCTGAATGTGGTCAACATCCACATCCCTCCGCTGCGGGAGCGGACAGACGACATCCCGCTCCTGGCGGCGCACTTCATCCACCTCCAGAACCAGAAATTCGCCACAACGGTCAAGGGATTCGATAAAGACGCCATGCAGGCGCTGTGCGAATTCAACTGGCCGGGCAATATCCGCCAGCTCAAAAACGTCATCGAGGCCTGCATGGCCATGGTGGGAGAAGACTATATCTGCCGGGAGACGCTGGAACAGTTTATCGAAGTCGTCACTATCCCGCGCAGCGCAGCGGGGAGAGACGTCAGCGAAGCGGGTGATGTGCCGTTCAATGCCGCCCTGGACAGATTTGAAGCCGATCTGCTGAAAGGGCTCCTGAAAAAGCACGGCGGCAATATAGAAAATGCCGCCCGTGAGGCGGGCATGAACATGGCCACCATCTACCGCAAAATCAAAAAGTACGGCATCCGCAAGGAAGAGTGCTGTTGATCCGTGATATGCTCCGTTAATGCCGGATGTGCAGGGGGAAGGTCAGGTCCGGCCGGACCGGCAAGATCGGAAACCTTGATCGGCGAACACTCTGCCAGCACCTTGATCGCCCAGAGCTGTGGACCGGTCAGTCCGGTTTCATGCTCGGCTTTCTTGGAATGTTCATTGACGACCTGAAAAACACGCCTCAGATTATCGAAAATACCGGCAACCAGAATTTGTGTTGTTTCCATGAATCCCTTTCCAAAACCACCTTGAAATTATACCGCTGTTTTTTTCAGCAGATGCGCGACCGAAATTTTTTCATCTACTATTCATACGTTCGGCGCCACACACAATTAGATAGTGTCAGCTATGCCGATTATGACCAGAAAAAGAAGCAGACCTCCTTCAAATCACCGGTTCATCCCGCCGTTCTTCTCCTGTTCCAATAGCTCAACCCCGGATACGCCAAAATTGTAATCACTATAATCATCCGGCTGATAATTTATATTATTCAGCATTTACAGATAATTACAATCATATTTACATATCGGATAATATCACTTGCGCACAAAATAAAAACTTGTTATACATAATTTATTGGTATACAAAATATTACAACAAAATGTATTGTAATCAAAAAATAGTACTGCGATTTTGAGACGGGGCACTTATGAAAAATAGTGATGGAGATGCGGTCTACACCGTCCAATCCGTATCCAAGGCAATAGAAATGCTGGAAATTTTATCCGACCAGCCGGACTCTTCCGATCTGCCTCACTTGGCCGCTAAGATCGGCATGACGCGCAACAAGACCTTTCGACTGCTGGCGACTCTCTGTGAAAAAGGGTTGGTAGAACGTGATCTCAAACGTGGCGACTACCAGCTGGGTTTCAATTCGGTTTCATTCGCGCAAAAAATGCTGCGCCATTCGAGCGTGCTGAATCTGGCACACCCTATCATGGAAGATCTGGCCAGAAGACATCACGAAGCGGTCTACATGACCGTCATCAGGGGTGACGACGTCCTGTTCCTCGACATGGTTGATTGTGAACAGCAAATCAAGGCCATGCCGATGGTCGGCAGAAGATTTCCCTTTTTCACCAATGCGGCCGGCAAGGTTATCAAGGCCCTCGAAACACGGGAACTGGCCGATGGGCTCTCCCAGAAAAAGTCCCGCAAGTCAGGCAATGGCCCTGATCCTCAGAAGCTCGCTTCCGAGCTTCTGGAAATCCGTTCCAACGGTGGCGTGGCAATTGATTGCGGCGGGCTTGGCGAAGGGATCAGCAGTGTGGCGGTAGTTGTCAAGGATTACGCCGGCAAGGTCATCGGAGCGATTACGGTGCTGGCACCATCATTCAGAATGCTGAGAGAGCGGATTGAAAATGAAATAGTACCTTCTCTCATCGAAGGGGCCGCTCTGATTTCCAAGAAATTCGGATACATACCAACGGAACAGTTTGTGTGAATATCTCAAAGAAAGGAGTCTCGTAACAACAATTTATCAAAACACACAACGAAAGGAGTAACTCATGGCAGAAAAACAGTATGACTGGGCGGCAATTGCAAAAAACCCGAAATTCGTAGAACTTCATCACAAAAAACAGGCTTTTCTTTTCGGCTGGTGGATCTTCTCCAGTGCCTACTACTTCCTGCTCC
>JAENWA010000057.1 GCA_016650295.1 Desulfuromonadales bacterium
GCGACGGACACCCTTGCCGTCCGGCTAATGGTTCCCACCATCAGGGTCCATAGAGGACTTTCACCTCCAAGTCACTGCTTGACCACCACAATCAAGCAGACGGCGCTTACGCGCCACGCGCCATGCTGGGCGCACACGGCTTGGGAGAACAGCGGCAGTTTTTAGGCCGCTGCTTCTGCCGGTTGGACTTTGGTTTTCTCGTTTCATTACTTGCCAGCGTCTGCTCCGGTATTCTAAAAACGCTGTGAAGTCTTGGGGTAAAAGACTTACGGCGTTTTTGTTAGCTTGAAATGTCTCGTATCAAGGGTTGAACTTTATTTTTTCTCTTTTTTCGATTCCTTAATGTCGATACTTCCGTCAATTTTGGGTTCTTTGATGAATTTAAATAAGGATGTCGCTCCCATAGTATATCCATCAACTGCTAGCTTTGCCGCTTGGAGTGCGCTGTCTTTATATTTATCAAATAACTCTTTATCTATTTCTTCATGGATATAATTTTCATGTGTAATGATGCAAGGTGGAAATCCTGCCGGCACGCCAACAGTCGTAACAAATAGCTGATATTGATAGCCAATATGAACAGCTTTCCTCTTTTTTAGCCCCATATATTCAGTTGTCTCTTCTACCTTAATGTATGGCCTGACTTCGACAGTGAACGCTTTTGATCTCTCGTCAATTGATCTCAGTTCATCAGCACGTCCTCTTTCGTAAAAGGATCTTACCTCCTCCTCCCTTACGGTATTTAACTCTCTAACTTTGTTTTCAAGCTTGTCTTGCCAATATGTTGAAATTTCTTCTAGTCTTTTCGCATTATCGGACTTTTCAATATTCAATTCTGAACATTTAGCATCAAATTGATCTTGCCATTTTTTATTAATATCCTCGGTCATTGATGAATTTTCAGCTCTTAATTGAGAGATATCATAGGTATGTGCTAATAAATTCTTGGATATCTGATCTTCAGCATTTTTCCATTTGTTATTCGCGTTGTTTATTTCTTCTAATAAACCCACTTCACTTTTCTTTTGGATTTGCTTGGAACAAACATAAGCTATAAATGCCGATACTAAACCAGTAATTACTGCAATTTCGGTTGTCATTGACTCTCCTTTTCCTGATTAATTTAGATTGTCGTTCAACGGCTAGAGGGTCTGCTGTGTAGCGAAGCGGAGACAGCAGCACCCGAGTGTTAGATGTTATCTACTATCTCACCGTGATGTATATGAATACTCCAACTGCAACTACAATGGCGATGATAGCTAAATAAAGATGCCCAATCTTTACTGACCTACCGCATCGGTCCCGTCCAAACCTTTTTCCACAGTGTTCGCATGCCTCCCATGGCGGCCATAGTTTAAATCGATCTGCCGTTGAAACGATTGTAGAAAAGCAATAAGGGCAGACATTATCGAGACTTGGACCTTCCATCTGTTCGTTACTCCTTCCATGTGTATTTCAGCTTTTCGTTCAATTTCTCATCTAACGGCTCGCGCAGTTGACCCGTTCGGGCAGCCTTTCCGCCCGGCCGGTGTCCAACTGCCTGGTTGGGACTTCTCATTTTTAGCCTTCTGCCATTTTACTTTTATCTCGTGTCAATGAGTGACCCTCGAACGACCCGCAAACCTTATTCTTCATAACTCGAAGGGACATAGTTCCCTATCGCAATTCCTGCGGTAGAAAACTTTTCTAATTGTCCCATTTTAAACGGCGCAAACCATTCGGCATTGGCGTACGGGTGATGCTTTATATAGTCATCTCCCATACCTGCTAACAGCATTAATTCAAACCTCGTCATTTGACCTTGGCTCGTACCCCAGAGTATTCGACCAAGTTCATAGCCATCATAACCCGCTATACACTCGTCAATTTGCTTAAAATTCAGAAACCCAAATTTACGTAACATACGTGCTGTAAACTCGTACGAGTAGTCAGACATTCGGCCATCCGAACCGAGTCGTTTATTGAGAAACGTTTTTAAGGCGTCAGGCGTGATCTCTACCACTTCTAACTTGCCTTCTTCAACAGAGGTTCTAGCATTAAGTCTTATTTCTTCGTCAGCATCTTGAATTGCTTGAAATTCCCTGTCTGCTATTTCAAATAATCCGGCAAGTGCCGTAAATCTTCTCCTGATTTGGGTTGGTATAACTTCAACGGATTTGTATTGGATGTCGTGCTCAATCTCTGCCCAAGCATGCTGAAGTATCGTCCTTACTTGAATTTCGGCTATTAAATCAGCATACCTGCTATATTCTGGAAATTTTGTTCGAGCTTCCGTTAATGAGACAAGGTAGTGAACGCTTTGGTAACCTAATTTGCCATCTTTATGTAATAAGTCAGCTTTATCGAATTTTTCTATTACTGTAAATTGCTCGTTGATTATCTGATCAACATCTAACAATGTGCGTGGGAAAAATGTTATGACTCGAACACCAGCAAGATCAGTAATATCTTTAATTGGATTTAGATACTTTGGTCTATTAGAATCCTCTTTAGAAGGCTTTGCAGATTTCTTTCCAAAGCTATCTATTTCTTTGGCTCTTGCATCTATAGAGGCAACTGTTATTTTCCCAACGTTTATAGCATTTATAAGAATATCCTTTGTTATTTCAGCAAACGCTTCGTACATTGGTCGGAGTTTTTGATAATCATACTCAGAATTTTTCTGATGTAGTGTGAAATCAAACTCGTTTGCTTCTGATGTATCCATATTTTCACTCCTTCATTAATTACATACCAACTCGTTGATCATCGGTATCCGTATATAAGTGACTTGTCACCTATATAGGCAAACAGTGCCGTATATAAGTGACCTAAGAGTCACCTATATACGTTGCTTCTTCTTTTTCTACGGCAAGCGCCGGCAACCGGTATAGGTGACTTGCATTTGCCATCCAGGGTCGCATCTCAACAGCAAACAAGCAACCACTAACACCGCCCCCCCCACTCTCCACTTTCAAACCCAAATCAACCATTTCCTACTGAACACATCGGCTCCTATCCGTCCAATCTCTCAAACCACAACCATCCACCCATTCATATCTTCACCCGTTGCAACATTTCAATTGCGCTAACATCCATTTTCGAGAAAGCGAACCATTTTTTCCCCAGGTCTTTCAGCGATGCACCAATGTGATAAATGTCATCATCGATAATGAGAAAACGGTCGTGCGAAGATTTGAACGTTTGCACGTCAATAGCGGGGTATTGCCGGTTATATTTTTCAATATCCAAGGCCAATGCCTGGCCGATGCTTTTTGTCAGAATTAGGGTGGTTACCTCTGCTTCTCTCTTGGATAACAGAGTCAACACGCTTTCATCCACGTAGTTGTCGATAAGAATAATCCGCTGGGTGGCGGAACGAATCAGGTCGCAGACAAAGGCGTAGGCATCGAAGACTTGTCCATCAAAAAATATGCCTTGCTTTGGTTTGATACTTTTGTCTTCAAGTGCGTTGAAAAGCTGCTCAAATTTTTCGTCGACTTTGATTTCATGCAGCAATTGACGTTTTTCGATACTCTCCAGTCGCATAAAGAGATCGGCGTTGTTCGCCAGAAACTGACGCATTTTCACGAAGGCGCGCATAATTGCGATGTTGATTTCAACTGCACGCTTGCTGGTTAATACCGCTGAAAGCGAGGAGACTCCTTGTTCGGTAAAAACAAAGGGTTTAGCTCCGCCTAATTGTTTTTTTGAAGGTATCACAGATTGTGATACCAGCGAATCGACTTCATTTTCAGTCAACTCAAACATAAAATCAGATGGAAATCTGGCTGGGTTTCTCTTGACTGCTTGCTTGAGTGCGCGGGTTTCCACCTCGTAGAGTTCCGCCAGATCACGGTCCAACATCACCTGCACACTGCGTATGGTGTAGATGCGACTTTCAATATTCACCACCTGAACCAATTCGCTCATATCTTCACCCGTTGCAACATTTCAATTGCGCTATCCTTCATAGCTCTAATTCCGGAAAACAGTTCATTTAACCCCATGTCAACATTTCCTACTGAACACATCGGCTCCCATCCGTCCAATCTCTAAAACCTTAACAATCCACAACCATTCTCATACCGCAAACTCTTTTCAAGTTCAATTTCCGGACGTCCGGAAATTTGCGTAACTATCCGATTTGACACAAAACCACTCTCTAAAATGCCCCATTTATTATGCAAGCACTGTCACTGGCACCTTCAATTTCTTGCGGCGTGATAACGGGAAACTCCCCATATATCCAAATTCGATTAAAATCTTCATGGTCAATCATTTACTACGAGTCCCGACCTGTAGCAAAAAAAAACCGCCAGACCGGCATTCTTCCCGGTTCAGCGGCTTTTAAAAATATGCTATTTTCCCCAAATCCATCCCAGCCCCACAGACATAACATAGCCCTGATAAACAGGATAGTTCGTTTACGAAATCATTCAAAAATGATTTCTAACTTACTAAAAGTGCCTCATCCTACCCCACCCTCACCTGCCTGTCAAAGGAAACACTAGGAGTCTGTCGGACTTAGGAAATCGTAGCGAAAATCCGACTGGGCGAGGACAGATTTTGCCGATTTTGCAGGTCAATAGTCATTCTATTGACCAAGAAAGCGGTGAAATATGGACCGCGCAGGCGGATTTGCAGTAGATTTCTCCTAAGTCCAACAGGCTCCTAGATCCATATTCCTTTAGCGCAACGACTTTTTCCTGAAGATATTCCAGCTCCTGCCGCGCCTGTTTTCCGAATAAATCCATGCCTGCACCTGTTCCGGTTTATGTGCCGTCAGGGCATTCATTCGGAGTGCAAGCGGTCCTGTTTCAAGGCTTTCCTCACTCCTCGATCCACATACGAAAAGATCCGCTGGACAGTGTCGTGGGTGCAGGCAGGGGAGTGCCCCGATACTTTGCACACCTGAAAGCCCAGTTGTTCGTATGCTGCATAAAACTCACGATAAAGCTGGGCATTGCCCAACGGTCGCCCTGAGCGCTTGGCAATATAATCACTGTTTTCAAGAGCGGCTCTTCTCCCCAACAGCCCGGCAACACACTGGGAATCGGTATAAATCCGCAGAACCCCGCCAGCCTGGCTTGTGATCTCCTCCCGCACATTTTCCAGTGCCCACAAGAGTGTCTGAACTTCGAGGGTTGTGGATGAAATTTCCGCAAATTGCTTGATTACAAGCCGTGCGGTCACTTCGCCCTGCTCGATGTCCTGCGGTTCCACATCCGGAAACGACACGGGGACCAGCAGATAGCCGCCAATGCCGAGCTTGCGCTGTGGATTCAGACTCACATCGGTGAAAAGGGCAAAACTGATCATTGAATAAAGATACTCCGGGAAGCTGCGTTAATTGGTTGTACTGCAAATACACGGTTATCTGCACCTTCGACAGAGACCGGCAATGTCCGTGACTGCTCTGCGCGCAGCACACCCTGCCGTACACAATAAAAAAGGCCCGTGTCGCCACGGGCCTTTTTTATTGCTTTCGCATCAATGCTGATTAGGCATGGATGGCATTCACGGGACAGGTATCCACGCAAGCGCCGCAGTCGATGCAGGTATCGGCGTCGATGACGCGTTTGCTGCCCTGCTCGGCAATAGCGTTGACGGGACAGGAATCCTCACATGCTGCACAGTTGGTGCAATCGTCGGTAATGGTATGGGACACGGTTCTTCCTCCTTCTAAGATTGGTTTTCCCGATGGGAAACAGTGATAATCTAGCATACACATTTTCTAAATGTCCAGTAAAGATTACACAAGAATATCGCTATCTGTCTGTATACATAATCACAAATGTGTTGAATTTGGAGAGTCTCTCATGTATATAACAAAAACAGTTTTATTTCAGCTATTTATTTTAGTCTGCTTGTTAGTTTTTTATTGATATTATAAATAAATCTCTGTTTATTTAGAGGGAGACAACTATGATTATTATGGCATTAAACTGCGGCAGTTCTTCGGTAAAATATCAGCTTTTCGACTGGGATAAAAAAGAGGTTGTTGCCAAGGGGATGGTCGAGCGCGTCATCATTGGTGACTCCTTTATCATGCATGAGGTTCCCGGGCGTGAAACATACCATCATCAGCAGGATTGCGTCAACCATCAGGCGGCCATCGACCTGCTGATCAAAACCGTTACCGATCCGGTACATGGTGTCCTCAAGAGTGTCGATCAAATTTCGGCCGTCGGCCATCGCGTGGTTCATGGCGGCGAGAAATTCACCTGTTCAGTGATGATCGACGAGACTGTTCTGGATGCGGTCAAGGAGGTGCAGCATCTGGCTCCGCTGCACAACCCGCCCAACATCGAAGGGATCGAGGCGGCCCAGGCCCTTATGCCGACCATTCCCCACGTGGCCATCTTCGACACCGCCTTCCATCAGACCATGCCGGAGCAGGCCTATATCTATCCCCTGCCCTACGAATGGTACGAGAAATACCAGGTGCGGCGCTATGGCTTCCACGGCACCTCGCACCTGTACGTATCCAAGCGGGCCGCCATTCTGCTGGGCAAGGAAGCTTCAGAGTGCAATATCATTACCATGCACATCGGTAACGGCGTCTCCCACTGCGCCATCAAGGGCGGGGTTTCAGTTGACACCACCATGGGACTGACCCCGCTGGAAGGTGCGGTCATGGGAACCCGCTGCGGTGACATCGATCCGGCCATCCCGGCCTTTATGATGCAGAAGGAAAACCTGTCCGCCAAGGAGATCGACAGCATCCTCAACAAGAAGAGCGGCGTGATGGGCATCACCGGACGCTTCACCGACCGTCGCGACGTGATCGAGAATGCCAACGCCGGCGACACTCGCTGCCAGCTGTCGCTGGATATCGAATCCTACCGTTTGAAGAAGTATATCGGCGCTTTTATGGCAGCGGTAGGCAAGCTGGATGCGGTAGTATTCACCGCCGGTGTGGGCGAGATGGGCGCTCTGATCCGCGAGAAAGCCATCGAAGGACTGGAACACATCGGCATCTTCCTTGACAAGGAACGCAACAAGGGAGCCATGACCCGCAAACGTGAAACCCTGATTACTACAGACGAATCACCGGTCAAGGTCTATGTCATCCCCACCGACGAAGAGCTGGTCTTTACCGAGGACGTGGTGGGTATCCTGAACGGCACCTACACCGACCACATGAACTTTGAATACTCGTTTGCCAAGGCGGATTTCGTCCGCAAGTAAGCCGGCAGATTCCAGCATATTCAATAAAAAGGCCGTCAGAAACCTCTGGCGGCCTTTTTATGTCTTGTGCACGTACCTAAACCGGACAATCCGGAAACCAAATAAATATTGTTTTTCTACAGGTTGCTACCGCTATATAGTACCCCGTTTGAAGTGCTATGGAACTAAATTTATGTAGCGTTGTTTACCGCCAGAAGGGTAACGATGGCAGTCGTCCCACAACCGGCAGACGATTCGAAGCGGATTGTTCCCTTATGTTCCTTGATGATAGAATCCGATATGTAGAGACCCAAACCGGTGCCGCCCTCAGCCATCTTGGTCGTGAAAAAAGGCTCCCTTAGCCGGGCCATAACGGTCTGGTCCATGCCGCAACCTTCATCCCTGACCGTAATAGTGATAGTTCCTGCTTCCATGCTGTCGGCTGTCGCGATATGAACCCCCGCCTGCTTGTCGGGGAGGGACTGCAGTGCGTTCATGATCAGGTTGATGATAACCTGCTCTATCTGCTGACTGTTACCACGGGCCTGGAGGAGCGGCTCTTGCAAGTTCATTTCAAAAATATCGGTATAGATGTGAATATGGTGCCAGAGAATCGAGGCGGCATTTTGAATCAAGCGATTGACGTCGATTACTTCCTGTAAACTGCTTTTGTCCTCCCGCACGAAGTCTCTCATATTGTTGACAATGGTGGTGATCCGGCTCGATCCCTCCGAAATGCCTTTCAGAAGTCTTGGAGCAAGTCCCCTCATCTTTGAGAACGGAATGCCCCGGAGTGTGAAGTCGCCATGCTCCGAGCGAATCTGCTCCAGCAATGGCTCGGCGTCCTGCCAGACATCTACGAGCATGGCGGCGTTGATGGATATGCAGTTGTTGGGGTTGTTTATTTCATGGGCGACACTGGATGCGAGCATACCGATGGAGGTCATCTTGTTAGTGTGGATCAGCTTCGCCTGGGTATCTCTGACCTCTTCCTCCAACCGTACCTTCTCGGTGATGTCCCTGATGGAGCAATGAATAACGTACTCCTCGCGAAGGCGCAGAATTTTGCAGCGGATTGCGATCGTAATCGAGGCGCCGTTCCTGCGTATGCCGTGAGCCCGGTCAAGTTGGAAGACCTTGCTCAGGTCACTCAGCGTAATGGTATCAACCAGATCGGAGAAATCTTCCCTGTTTATCATCTCAAAGGGATTCAGGGCCAGCATCCCGGCGCGATCGTAGCCGAACAGTTCCAGTGCCGCCGGATTGGCGTCGATGATCTCGAAATTGTCCATCCGGATCAGGAGGATGGCATCGCTGTTCTGGACGAATAGCTGGTGAAAACGCTCTTCACTCTCCCGTAATGCATCTTCGGTGCACTTTCGATCATGAATGTCTCTGGCGATACCTGTGGTGCCCAACAACTCGCCATTTTCGTCAAACATCGGCATTTTGATGGTTTCACTCCATCTCCTGCTGCCGTTCCTGTCGACAATCTGCTCTATCATACGCTTCTGGGTGGCTGAGACCATGACCGATTTATCGTCTTCCCGGTATTTGCTGGCCAGATCCTCGGGCCAGACGTCGCGATCCGTCTTGCCTATCAGCTGTTCTGGAGTCAGGTTGCAGGCATCGGCATAGGCCGTGTTAACTGTTATGAACCGGCTGTCGCGATCCTTGAGCCAGATCAGGTCGGGAATGATGTCGAGGATCGCCTGCTGCCGCAGTTGGATTTCTCGAAGCGCTTCCACGGCCCGTTTGCGTTCGATAGCGATGCTGGCCAGATGGGCCGCGCGTTCGACCAGGAGCAGTTCCGCAGAATCCGGCTTGCGGGACTCAGGATAGTAGACTGCGAATGTCCCCATGTTCGCCCCGTTGGTTGACCGTATCGGCATTGACCAGCAGGCCCGCAGCCCGAAGCTCAGGGGGAGTTTCCGGTATTTTGCCCAGTGGGGGTCGGTGGCGATGTCTGCGGTAACAACCAGTTGGTTCGTGAACGCGGCACTGCCACAGGCCCCGATGTTCAGGCCGATCCGGGTGCCGTCTATTGCCTTGGCGTAACTTTCCGGAAGGCTTGGGGCAGCCCCATGCCGAAGGTGTATGCCGTCATCGTCAAGCAGCAGAACGGCACAGAGGGCATTCGGCGAGAACCTCTCGACATTCTTGCACAGAATCTCGAGCACTTCTGAAAGTGACGCCTCCCGCACAATCATCTCCAGGACCAGCTTTTCGCCGGACATCAGATGTTCAGTCCGTTTCTGCTCGGTTATATCGAGGATCACCCCGACCAACCCGTTTATCTCGCCCGCCGTGTCGGTAAAGGTAGCCTTATTGAAGATGACGTCGTGGCGGCCGCCGTCGGCATAAACCACCGAGGATTCGTACACCTGGACTCCCGGACCGGTAAACAGCGCCTCATCCATTTCGAAGTATCGGTCAGCCAGGTTCGGCGGGGCCAGATCGTACACCGTCTTTCCCACCACCTCCCCCCGCTTCCGCCCCAGATAATTTTCAAAGGCGACATTACAGCCGATGTAGCGACCGCCCCGGTCTTTGTAAAAAATGGGATTCGGGATCGTGTCAATCAAGGTCTGAAGGAAGGTCAACTGGCTCTGGAGGCTCACATCGAGCTCCTTGTGCCGGGTAATGTCGAGGAACGAAATGATACTTCGGTTGCTGCCGGGGAAAAGGTTCACGTGAACAAGAATGTTGCGCAGCGAACCATCGCGATGTAACATTTCGCACTCATAGGTATGCGGGGCCGATGCCGGATCAATGCGGCGATTCCGGTGGTAGGCAAGCATCTGATCCCGGCTTTCCGGGGTGACGAATGCCGTCCAGCTTAATTGGCCCTCCACTTCCTCACGCGTATAGCCGAGAAGTTTTGTGAATTCATGGTTGATCAGCGAAACAGTGGTGTCGTCTTCGCTCACGAAAATGGCGGTTCCCGTGGTATCAAAGAGGGTCCGGTACTGCTCTTCGGAGGCCCGGAGAGCTTCCTGTGCCAGAGTCAAGTCGGTGATGTCGTAGTGCTGGATAAAATAGCCAACCACCCTCTTACCTTCAGCCAGGTGGGGGATGTACGCGGTTTGCAGGGTCACGGAGCTGCCGTCGTTACGAAGTAATTCATGGGTGAAAATTATCTCCGTTCCCGTCAAGACCTTTCGGATGTTGTCTTCCCTGGAAGAAAAATACCCGTCTCCTACCACCTCTTTTGCGCTTCTGCCGGCCAGTTCTTCTCCAGCTACCCCGAACAGCTCTTCGTAGCGCCTGTTGGCAAAAAGGAAGCGCATATTCGTGTCTATATAGGCGATACTGACCGGCACTGAGTCGGTGATGAGCCTGATCCGGTCCGCCATATTGCGCACTTCTTCCTCCGCCTTAACCCGTTCACGGAGCAGCCCCCACGCAATGGCAATCAACAGAATTTCCAGGATGGTGGCACCTGCGATAACATTATATCTCTGGCGGGAGTAACTCTGAAAAAATTCTCCCTGCTTGACGCCGACATACATGACTCCAATGATCCTGCCACTGCGGTCACGAATCGGGTCATACGCAGTGAAATAGGGGATGCCGAGAATAGCCGCTTCACCACGGTACGGGCGTTTTTCCTTGAAGATAGCGTCGTAGGCGGGACCGGAGAGTTTGGTGCCGACTGCCCGGCTACCGTCCTCCTTGAGCACGTTGGTTGATATCCGCGTGTCATCCATGAAGATGGTCGCCGTGCCGCCAAATATCGCCTTGATCTTGTCGGGCAGTTCGTAATTTCCGTTGATCACATAATTGCCCGCCATCATTCGGCCGTCAACGATGCGGAAGTCGTCACCCTTTGCAAGGAGGAGTTGCCAGAAAGTCCGGATAGCCTGTTCCTGCCCACTGGTTACCAGTTGCAGCGCCTCGGAATGCATCTGGGCGAGGAAAAACAGGGTGCTTAAAAGGACAGCGGAAGTAACGATGAAACAGCTGATGAGGAACAGGTTGAGTCTGGATTTCAATGGGATTCTCCCGGATATGGTATGCGGCGTATCGAAAAAAGAGGGGGAAATCATGTTGTCGTGTGGTGGCCGGGGTCGAGCTTTAATGAAAATCATACTGTTTTCTGTAAGCGGAAGAAAAGCTTTTTTTCAAACAATAGAGATTTTTCTATTGAAGAAACTGTTCCATCCGGCTTCCTTGCCACCGGGAAACCTCATGAGAAGGACTGATTCTCATGAGGTTTGGGCTTGTGGATAAGGGGATATTTGGCTACAATCTCCGCCAAGGAGCCGTATCATGGTAACAGTTACCCCCATCCAACCCGCTGTGGTCCTCGTTGACGACGAGCAGGACATTCTATTCAGCTATGAAGTAATGCTGCAAGGCGCCGCTATTGACAACGTCCTGACATGCAGCGACAGCCGGAATCTCCTCCCCCTGCTTGCCGAAAAGGAAGCAGGGGTGGTAATCCTGGATCTGCAGATGCCCCATATCTCCGGTACGGAGCTTCTGGCGGAAATTACCGCCAACTACCCCCAAGTGCCGGTGATCATCGTCACCGCAGCCAACCAGCTTGAGACCGCTGTAGCCTGCATGAAGGCCGGGGCCTTCGATTACCAGGTCAAGCCGGTGGAGATCAACCGGCTGGTGGCGGGAGTGAGGAAGGCGTTGGAGATGAACTCCCTAAGACGAGAGATCTCCAGTCTCCGGGAATCCCTTCTTACCGGTCGGGTGCGCAACCTGGACGCATTTGCCGCTATACTGACCCGCAACCCCAAGATGCAGTCGGTGTTCAGCTACCTCGAAGCCATAGCCGTGACGGACCAACCGGTCCTGATCACCGGCGAGACCGGCGTTGGCAAGGAGCTGGTTGCGCGGGCCATCCACATGATCAGCGGCGTCGCCGGTGAATTTGTAGCGATCAATTCGGCCGGACTTGACGATCTTATGTTTGCCGACACACTTTTCGGTCATCGGAAAGGGGCTTTCACCGGGGCAGGCGAGACGCGGGAAGGGATGGTTGCCAGGGCCGCCGGTGGCACTCTCTTTCTTGACGAGATCGGCGATTTGAGCACTACTTCCCAGATCAAGCTTCTCCGTCTCCTTCAGGAGCGGGAGTATCATCCTCTCGGGGCTGACCGGCCGATTGCAAGTCGAGCCCGAATTGTTGTTGCCACTAATCAGAATCTTGAATGCCTGATTACCGGCGGAGCATTTCGCAAAGACCTCTACTACCGCATCTGCGCCCATCAAGTGGAGATTCCGCCACTCAGGGACCGGCGTGAAGACATCCCGCTTCTGCTGGAGGTTTTCCTCGATGAAGCCGCTCAGGCTCTGCGGAAAGAAAAACCCTCATATCGTCCTGAACTGCTCTCCCATCTGTCGGTCTACCGTTTCCCCGGTAATGTACGTGAACTGAAGGCCATGGTTTTTGACGCCGTTACTCGCCACAGCGGAGGAAACCTTACCCCGGCTGCGTTTCAAAAGACTATCGGCGCAAAGTTAACCTCTCCCTCCTCTGATACGGCTCCATCAGGAGTACCGGTGCGGGATTTTGCCGTGACCGGACGGTTCCCGACTCTCAAGGAGATGGACCAGTATCTCATCGATGAAGCGCTTAACCATGCCAAGGGAAACCAAGGGGCTGCCGCGGCCCTCCTGGGGCTCACCCGCCAGGCGCTGAACAAGAGGTTGTGCCGCAAGTAACCCGCATCACATACGATTTTCCTCTCCACATATGCTCCCTCTCTACCAATCTCTGGAAAGTTGCGACATTTTTTGCAACAGCAACTTTTGTCTCAAATCGGCCTATTCTCTATTTATCAATATGTTGCATGAGCAGTTTGAAAATCAGATAGTTTTGTGTCGCACGTAACCGGAGGAAACGAGCGTGCTCACCTTGGCGTAACTCTGTTTTATTGTTGAATAATATAATTCGATAACCGATGGCATGCTCCATGCATTAGGAGAGAGATTCGATTGTATGTTCGGAAGGGCTGTCACAAGGAGGTGTACATGGCTAGTCGTAGAATCGGCAGCGTCATGGTGGTTGACGATGATCCCTTATTGCTGGATTCGGTTACGCTGCTTCTCGGCAGTCACGGCTTTACCGTTTCCGGATATACGGACGGACACAGGGCGCTGGCGGCATTCCGGGAAGACCCGGCCGATGTAGTGCTTACTGACGTAAACATGCCGGTCATAAACGGCTTCCGCCTTCTGGAGAAAATCCGCACCTTCGATACGGAAACACCGGTCATTTTCATCACCGGGAATGCCGAGTTTGATGTGGCGCTATCGGCAATCAAGCTGCAGGTCTTCGAGTTCATTGTCAAACCATTTTCCGGCCCAAGACTGATCGACACCGTCGAACGAGGCATTTCCCGCAAACGTTTGCTTCAGGCGGAAAAAAAAGCCAGGGCCGAGCTGGAGACCATGGTTACCCGGGGCAACAAAGAGTTAGCCTCTGCGCTTAAGAGCCAGAAGCTTATGAACAGGGAAATCATCGAGCGCCTTACCATAGCAGCCGAGATGCGTGACGAGGATACCGGCATGCACATCGGCCGGATCGGTCTTTATGCAGGTGTGATCGCGCAGGCGCTTGGCAAGTCCGATGATTTCGTCGACGCCATCACCTGGGCAAGTGCCATGCACGATGTCGGCAAGATCGGTATTCCCGATGCCATCCTGTTCAAGCCGGGCAGCTTCACTCCCGAGGAGTTTGAAATTATCAAGACACATACCGTTATCGGCGGCCACATCCTGCATGGGGCATCCCACCCTCTCTTGCAGATGGCTGCGACCATCGCCCTCACGCACCATGAAAGATGGGATGGTACGGGCTACCCGAAGGGGTTGCAGGGAGAGGAGATTCCTCTGGAGGGGAGGATTGTCATGCTGGCGGACCACTATGACGCGTTGCGCAGTCAGAGGGTCTACAAAACATCTCTTGATCATAAGACATCCTGGCGGATTATTGTCGAGGGTGGCGGGCAGACACAACCTGCGCACTTTGACCCGCAGGTCCTCCGAGCCTTCATTGAAACAAGCGATAAATTTTCCGCGATCTACGATTCAACCCATAAAAATTCCCTGCAGGATATCGCCGGCTTCAAACGGATAAAGAAGATCATTCATGATGCAACGTTCTGCCCAGCCAACTGATCATTGCAGCGAAGGCATGCCTGCCTTGCGTCTTGTGCCCGCGGCCGCAGGGGTCGGCGAGCAGCAACCGCCTTCCCGCCGACCTGCCGGACACCTCCAGGCTGCGCTCCTGGAACGGCTGGACGGACTGGTCAGTGAACTCGACAAACTTCCGGATCTGACTGAAAAGAGTTTTCTGACGGTCTCTGCCAACCTGCAAGGCCTTTGCGGCCGCTTGCAAAGTATTTCGAAAAACGCCGGCCAGGCCGCTCTGCTCATGTCGGGCCACGACGCGCTCTGCGTCATCGAAGGCCTGGGGCATGCTCTCGGTTGCATGGAGGATCTGCTTGGCGCTACAAGCCTGATCGTCGACCGGTCGATCACCGGCCTCTGCCGGATCATTGACGAACTCGAAGATGTCCAGCAGCTGGTGACGGATTTCAAGGAGCGGGCACGCACCCTGCGCATGCTGCAGATGATCACCAATATCCAGGGGGCCAGTCTGACGAAAGGGACGACCGGATTTCAAAAGGTTGCCGACGATATCGGCACCCTCTCCATTACCGTGCAGGCAAAAACAGCCTGCATGACCCAGAAAACACAAGCGCTTTCCGCCGAGTTGCAAAAAGCGGTTACGATGGTGTCGGCTCTGCAAGACAGCCAGAGAAAGCTGACCAGCCGAATCATCGGCGATATCAGGCACGCCATCGTCACCCTGGCTGGAATGCACGAAAAAAGCGCCCTGGCAGCGGAGCAGCTGGCGGAAAGCTCGGAGACAATGTCCCATGAACTGAGCGAGGTGGTGATGGCGATGCAATTTCACGACATCACTCGCCAGCAGCTGGAGCATACCCGCCAGGCGCTCATCGATGCACGCGTGAAACTCATAACATCACCAGGTAAAGAAACGACACAGGAAATATCCGCTTTCTCACCGGAAAGTGTCTGCGCCCTCCAGGCGGCACAGATTGCCAACAGCATCAACGAACTGAAAAATGCTATTACCCGGATCGGTACAAACCTCGGGGTACTTGCCGGGGACGCGGCGACAACTTCCCGCAATATCCACAGCCTCTTCGGAATGGCCGGGATTGTCGGACAGACATCCATTGCCGAAATTGAAACCGGTTTGGCTTCGGTGTTGACGGCCTTTGCCGAAAGCAGGACGGTGATCGGGCATCTGGCCATGAACATGCAGACCGTCACGGTCGCCATGGGAGAGGTCACCTCCTTTGCCGAGAATATCGATTTTATCGGCTCGGAAATAAAACTGATCGCCTTGAATGCCATTATCAAGGCTGTCCAGGCAGGCAAGGACGGCTCCGCATTCGTCGTAATCGCCACGACAGTGAAACAGGAGTCTGAGGAGATTTGCCGGCAGGCAAGCGCCATCTCCGCTTCAATCGGCAGGATCACCGACCACGTGAACAGCTTGCAGGCTGAACTGCCGACCGTGCAGAGTGCCACACCGGAAGGTCAGGAGGCACTGGGCGACATGTCGGGCGCTCTAACCACCCTGAGAAGACTCTCCGAAAACGTCATGGGGCTACTGGCACAGACGGACAGGATGGCAACCGGCCTGGCTACGGACATTGAGGAAACGATTACCTGTCTGGATAACCGGGAGATGAAAACGCTACTTCAGCAGGAGATACCTACCCGTCTGAACCGGCTGGTGATGGCGGTGCGGAGAATCGACCAAGTGAGTCCGGACGGCGTTGGCGGTAATGCTCTGGAGATGTTCCACAACCAGTACACTATGCGGAGCGAACGGAAGGTCCATGAGCTATTTGCGGCGGAGACCTTTGCCGGCCATGATTTTTCAACGGTCATCCCGCTGGCGGATGATGATTTAGGGGACAATGTCGAGTTATTCTGAAAGGAGAAGGTAATCGATGGAACTCATGATGTCGTCAAATGATACTGCTGTTGATCCGGCTGCACAGACGGTGCGGCTCTCGGGAAAAGCAACCGTGGCAGGGGCGGTTGATCTGAAGAGGGTTCTCGTGGAAGCACTCGACTCAGCAGACGAGGTTATTCTTGATGTCAGCGGGATTACTACCTGTGATCCGTCTTTCTTTCAGCTCCTGTGTGCCGCCCACCAGTCGTCGGCGGTACTGGGAAAGATGTTGGGGGTTGGCCCCGATGGCCTCGGCGGGCTGCGGAACCTGGCGAAACTATCCGGATGTTATCCTGCATCCGGCTGTGGCCGGGTACAAGGCGGCTGTCTGCTACAAAAGGAGGAAGATAAATGAACAGGACCATATTGACCGTTGACGATTCAGCAAGTATCCGCATGATGGTTTCTTTCACCTTGATGGATAAGGGCTATCGGGTGATTGAAGCGACGGACGGCTTCGACGGCATCGCCAAACTCCGGGATCAGTCGATAGACATGGTCATCACCGACCTGAACATGCCGAAAATGGACGGCATCAGTCTGGTACGAGAGATTCGCCAAAACCCGGGCTTCCGTTTTACCCCGATTATCATGTTGACGACCGAGTCGCAGGATGATCGCAAGGTTGAGGCCCGGGCCGCGGGCGCAACCGGATGGATCACCAAGCCGTTCCGGCCCGATCAACTGTTGGCCGTGGTAAGGAAGGTCCTCGGATGATGGAACATTTCCGGCAGACATTCCGGGAGGAGGCGGATGAACTTCTTGTCGAACTGGAACACTCCCTGCTCGAACTGGAGCAAAACCCTGCCGATGATGAGCTGATAGATCGAGTATTCCGAGCCATGCACACCCTCAAAGGCTCCAGCTCCATGTTCGGTTTTGACGACATTGCCGCCTTCAGCCACGAGGTGGAAACGGTCCTCGACCTGGTCCGCGACGGCAAGACCGGGGTGACAAAAGAATTGATCAGACTGACTCTCCTGGCCCGCGATCAGATAAAGGCCATGATCAAGGTCTCCGTCGACAATGGTGAGCTTGACGTAGAACGGACAGAAGAACTCGTTGCCGCCTTCCACAAACTTGTCGGCACGGCATTACCTGTCCTCGTGCCAGCGGGCCTCTCTTCATCTGCTTCCAGCCAGCCGGGAGATAGCGGCCTGGAAATAGTGTACGCCATACGTTTCCGCCCTGATCGAGATATCTTCAAGCGGGGTCTCAACCCTGTGCACCTCCTCAATGACCTGCACGAATTGGGGCTCTGCCGGATCACGGCCAAGACGAACGATATTCCTCCCCTGGCTGATCTCGACCCGGAACTCTGCTACCTGCAATGGGATATTATGCTTACGACCACGCACGGAGTGGACGCCATCCGTGACATCTTCATGTTTGTCGGCGAAGAAAGCAGTGTTGAAATCGAGGTCATTCCCAGAGAGAGCGGGGAGGAAGCTCGAAAGATCCGGCCGGAATTGCCGTGCCAGGCTGCCGGATCAGGCAAGCCGCGGACAAAGGCTATAAAGGCTATCTCCAGTATCAGGGTTGCCGCCGAAAAACTCGATCACCTCGTGAACCTGGTCGGTGAATTGGTAACTGCTCAGGCGCGTCTCAGCCAGACCGCCCTGGCCCACAATGATACCGGGCTCATTGCTCTGGCCGAAGAAATCGAACGGCTCACCGAAGGATTGCGCGACACTGCCCTCAATGTCCGCATGCTGCCCATTGGCGGCACCTTCGGCAGGATGAGACGTCTGGTCCACGACCTGTCCAGCGAACTCGGCAAGGATGTCGAGCTGATCACCGAGGGAGCGGAGACGGAGTTGGATAAGGCCGTCATAGAACGGCTTGCCGACCCTCTGGTGCATCTGATCAGAAACAGCATCGATCACGGCATAGAAAAGTCAACGGTTCGTATGGCCGCCGGCAAACCGCCGTGCGGCACCATTCGACTCACGGCCGCCTATTCCGGGGCCAGTGTGCTGCTAACCCTCAGTGACGATGGTGCCGGAATCGACCGGGAAGCGGTGCATGCCAGGGGAGTGAAAATGGGGCTGATTTCGGCTGGAACGGAGTTGCCGGACAGGGATCTCCTGAATCTGATCTTTGCCCCCGGGTTTTCCACGTCTGCAAAAATCACCAATATCTCCGGACGCGGTGTCGGCATGGACGTGGTCAAAAGAGGTGTCGAGGCGCTGCGCGGCGCCATCAGCATCACCAGCACTCGCGGAGAAGGAGCCACGGTATCCTTCAGGATTCCCCTTACACTGGCGATCATCGAGAGCCTGCTCGTGCAGATCGGCACCACCAACTTCGTCGTGCCGCTGTCTCTGGTAGAGGAATGCATTGAACTGACCAGAACGGATGTTGCGCAGGCGCATGGCCGCCGGCTTGTCGATGTTCGTGGAGCAATTATCCCCTATATTTCACTCCGGGAGAGGTTCGGCATCGGCGGAATCCAGCCGGAAATCGAACAGATCGTCGTTGTCGAGGTGGATGGTAAGCGGATCGGTCTCGTGGTCGACCATGTGATCGGCGGACACCAGACCGTAATAAAATCTCTCGGGCGCTTATTTCGCGAGGCTCAGGGAATTTCCGGCGCCACCATGCTGGGGGACGGTACTGTAGCGCTGATACTGGATGTGCCGCAACTGGTAGGCGATGAAGAAGTTTTGGAAAGGCGAACCTTTGGTAACGCACCATTCACGGAGAAGGGGACAATGCATGCATGAAGTGACAACAGCGGAAACAACACAGTATCTGACATTTACCCTTGAGGAGGAGGTCTTTGCCATCGATATCGGCAAGGTACGGGAGGTCCTCGACTATACCGCGGTGACCAGGGTGCCCCAAACCCCCGAATTCATGCGCGGAGTTATCAACCTGCGCGGCAATGTGGTGCCGGTGATGGATATGCGACAAAAGTTCGGCATGTCGGCGACGGAAAAGAGGGTCAATACGTGCATCATCATTATGGAGGTCATGGTTGACGATGAGGTCACGATAATCGGCTCCCTGGCCGATTCGGTCCGGGAAGTTCTTGACCTGGAACCTGGTCAGATCGAACCGGCACCCCGCATTGGCACACGGCTGAACGTCGATTTCATACAAGGGATGGGGAAGCACGAAAACGGATTTGTCATGATACTTGATATCGACAAAATCTTTTGCGACGACGAACTGGCTACCTATGGGACGGATGATGTCATGAACCAGCTCCAGGGATGAACGACGAACGAAAGAAACAGGCCTTGCAAAATCATATCAAAAGGAGAACAGCAACATGAAATTTAATAATATGAAGATAGGGGTGCGGCTCGGCTTGGGATTCGGGGCGGTGCTCTTGCTCCTGGTGGCGATTACCATGATGTCAGTCAGTAGTTTAAGCAAGGTCAATGACAATATGGAAAAGATCGTGCAGCTGAATTATGCCAAGATCAAACTGGCCAGTGATGCCCAGAAAACGCTCAGGAAAGTAGTCGGTGACATAAAGAGCATGCTCATCGTTGAGCCGGGCGCCCTGAAAGATTTGAAAGCGGAGATCGAGCTGAACCGTGCGATGTACCGGGAGGCCATCGGTAAACTGGAGAAACTGGAATCCTCTGAAAAGGGGAAAGAGCTCTTGAGCCAGATCAATACCAACATCGCCAATGCCAAAGAAGCCGACCTGAGGGTTGAAGAACTCAGCTTTGCCGGCAAGACGGCCGAGGCTACGAACGTGTACAACAAGGAAGCAGACCATCTCATCGAGAAAATTTTCGTTCCTTTTGCAGAACTGGTCAAATACCAGGAAGACCAGATGGCCACAAGCTATGGCGAGGCCGCAAAACTGTACCGTACGGCCCGGATCATGACCATTGCGATAGCAGGCTTAGCCCTGCTCTTCGGGGCAATCATCAGCTTCCTTATCACCCGGAGCATCACCAACCCGTTGCGGGAAGCGGTCAAGGTCTCCAACCGGCTGGCCGCTGGCGACCTGTCGGTATCCGTCGTTTCTTCCAGCCGGGACGAGGCAGGGATGCTCCTGGTAGCCATGCAGAACATGATGGAGAAGTTGAGAGAGATCGTTGGCGAGGTAAAGAGCGCCGCCGAAAACGTGGCCGCCGGAAGCCAGGAGCTCTCGTCCAGCTCCGAGGAGATGTCCCAGGGCGCAAGTGAGCAGGCGGCCGCGGCTGAGGAGGCATCTGCCTCCATGGAGCAGATGACCTCCAATATCCGGCAGAATGCCGATAACGCCCTGCAGACTGAAAAAATCGCCGTGAAGTCAGCTGCGGCAGCCCTTGAAGGTGGCAAGGCGGTGGTCGAGACCGTAACAGCCATGAAGGAAATTGCCAAAAAGATCTCCATGATCGAAGAGATCGCCCGTCAAACTAACCTCCTGGCGCTCAATGCCGCCATCGAGGCCGCCAGGGCCGGTGAACACGGCAAAGGCTTCGCGGTGGTCGCCAGCGAAGTTCGCAAGCTGGCTGAGCGGAGCCAGAAAGCAGCAGCAGAAATCAGCAGCCTGTCGGCCTCCAGTGTCGATGTCGCGGAGAAAGCAGGCCATCTCCTCAGCTTGATGGTGCCCGATATCCAGAAGACCGCCGAGCTGGTGCAGGAGATCAACGCTGCCAGCCGTGAGCAGGATTTGGGGGCCGAACAGATCAACAAGGCAATCCAGCAACTCGACCAGGTCATCCAGCAGAACGCATCGGCATCGGAGGAGATGGCTTCCACCTCCGAAGAGCTCTCCTCTCAAGCTGAACAGCTATCGAATACTGTTGCCTTTTTCCGGCTGGACGAGAAAGAAAGCAGAAACCTTGCTGTTGCGGCCCGCCATCAGCCTTCATCATCAAGTAATCTGCGTAAATCGATCAACCGCAATACACATGCATCTGCACAAAACAAGAAACTGCATCTCGTGACTGCACCGCTTTCGGCCGGAATAGATCTGGACATGGGGGTAGGAGCAGACAAGCTTGATGCCGCGTTCGAGAAATTCTGAGCGGTGCCGCATCAATCAATCCGACGAGGAGAACAACAGTGCCGAAGATGAACGATGAAGAACTGATTGCTGCCCTGCTGGAGAGGTTTGATGCAAACCGGAGGGCTATCAACGACCTTCAGGAACTTACCGAAAAACTGGAAGCAACCAATCGTCGACTACAGGACTCGGAAGCCCTCAAGGGGCATTTTCTCTCCAACATCCGCAATGAGATCAACAACCCACTGGCGGCGATCATGGGTTTCGCTTACCAGTTGATGGGCGGTGACTGCAGTGCCGAGCAGACGGCCAATAATGGCCGCATGATTTACGATGAAGCATTCGAGCTGCACTTTCAGCTGGAAAATGTTTTTGCCGCGGCCGGGCTTGAGGCGGGACAGGAAACTCCCGCACCGGAACATATCGATGTTGCGGCAATTCTTATCGAGGTTCTTGAAAGGCTTGAGCATCGCTGCTCCGAAAAGGAGATCGAACTTCGGCACGGCATTTTCGATTCCGTACCGTTCATTGGCGACCCGAGATTCATGCAGATCATACTCAGGAACCTGGTCGCAAATGCCCTGGAGTTCAGTCCGAAGGGTGGAATCGTTACCATCGCTCTCTGTACCGATGATTCCATGCTGCGGATTGCCATCCGCGATCATGGACCCGGCATAGATTCAATCAACCATGACAGGGTGTTTGATCGCTTTTGGCAATTGGATTGGGGGAGATCCAAGAGCCACCGGGGCCTCGGACTCGGACTGAGCATCTGCAGGGCCCTTGCCGAACTTTCAGGAGGTACGATCTGTGTCGAGAGTACCATCGGTGCCGGGTGCATGTTTACCTTGAACATTCCCCTGCCGATCGGCGAAGCCGCAACGGTGGCCCCGGAATGGAATCAGCTCTCCGATACGGTCGAGCGGTACTGAATGCCTGTTCAATCGGTGGAGACGGCAAGGAATAGCTACAAACCATGAGTGAACATTTTCTCTATCCGGGGATGTTATTTGCCGAACAGGAGACTCATCGGGTTACGACCGTTCTCGGTTCGTGCATTGCCGTCTGCCTTTACGACCCGATCCGGCGCATCGGCGGAATCAATCACTACATGCTGCCCTTGTGGAACGGGGAGGGGCTCCCCACCCCCCGTTACGGAAATGTTGCCATTATTGCACTTATCGAGCGGCTCCAAAAATTCGGTTGTCTCACCACCCGCATGCAGGCAAAGCTCTTCGGCGGAGCGGCCATGTGGGACAATGGCAACAGTTTCGTTTCAGTCGGCGAACGCAATATCAATCAGGCTTGGCTGATGCTTGAACGTTACGAAATACCGGTCGTGGCCCAGGACCTTGGCGGTAGCGCCAGTCGGAAAATCATTTTTTATAGCGAGACTGGAGAGGTCCTTCTCCGCCGGCAGCACAGCACCTTTCAGTCCGAACGGCGGTCGGGCGATGAGATCGCTGTATCCGGTCAATTGGTCGCAAGGTGACGTAGTGTCATTATGAACGTTTCAGAAATCCGGCGCGACATCCGAGGCTCCTTAATGTAGAAGCAGATATCGAATGAGGATGTACTACATGGCAAAAACCATACTGGTTGTTGAGGATTCATCAAGTATCCGTCAACTGCTGAGCTCCACACTTACGCGGTTCGGGTATACGGTTGTGGAAGCCGTTGACGGACTGGACGGCTTGGTTAAACTGGAAGACCTTGCAGTTGACCTGATTATTACCGATTTACATATGCCCAGTCTTGATGGCATCGGGCTCATTCACGGGGTTCGCGATAATGCCGCATACCGTTTTGTTCCGATTATCATCCTGACAACCGAAAATCAGAATGCCATAAAACATGAAGCGGTGACCGCAGGCGCCAGCGCCTGGGTCACCAAGCCGTTCAAGCCGGCGGAAATTCTGGACGTCATCCGCAAGGTCATGCACTAATGCTGGCTGAGGCGAAAAGTAAGCAGAGTGTGCTTGTTGATAAAAGCTGCCGCCTGACAGATGGCGATTTTTTACGACTGGGCCGCTATATTTACGATGCGTGCGGCATCAGGATGCCCATCAGCAAAAAAACGATGCTTGAATCACGTCTTCAGAAAAGACTGCGCTCTCTGGGTTGCGATACCTTCTCCCAGTACTGCACCTATCTCTTCAGTGCCGAAGGTAGGGATCTGGAAACTGTCCGAATGATCGACCTGGTGACAACCAACAAAACGGATTTTTTCCGAGAGGCCGATCATTTCGCCTACCTGAGGGAGACGATCCTTCCGCAATGGCTACGAAGTCAACCGAACGGGAACCCGCGAAGTTTCCGGGTCTGGAGCGCGGGATGTTCCACCGGCGAGGAGCCCTATACGCTGGCCATGGTCCTTCAGGATTTTGCCGAGCATTGCCCCGGCTTTGATTTTCAGATCCTGGCCACTGACATCTCTACCCGGGTCCTGGAAACGGCCCGGCTTGCGATTTATCCGGAAGAGCGTACCGGCCCTGTTTCCATTAACCACAAGAAAAAATATCTGTTGCGGAGCAAGGATCGGAAAGAAGGGCTCGTGCGGGTCACTCCCGAGCTCAGAAATAAAGTACAGTTCCGCTGGTTGAATTTCATGGCTGATAATTTCGGTCTTCAGGATAAATTTGACATTATTTTTTGTCGAAATGTCATCATTTACTTTGATCGGCCAACCCAGGAAGGCCTCCTGAGTCGCTTTTGCGGGCATCTCTCAACTTGCGGGCACCTTTTTCTCGGCCATTCCGAGACCCTGAGCGGCCAGGGTCTCCCGCTGAGGGCCGTTTATCCCACCGTCTACAGGAACCATTGCTGATGTCATCTTCTGCAGGGTCACACATGGTTCATTGCTCTACGCTGAGTCGATGAGAAAGAAGATCCGGGTTCTCATCGTTGATGATTCCGCTTTGGTGCGTCAGGTCCTGGCAGAGATTGTCGCCTCGGATCCGGAGCTTGAAGTACTGGCCACCGCTGCTGATCCGTTCATTGCAGCCGAACGGATGAGGACGGAGGTGCCCGACGTCATCACCCTGGACGTGGAAATGCCTCGAATGGACGGAATCTCGTTTCTGCAGCGGATTATGAGTCAGCACCCGATACCGGTGGTGATGTGCTCAAGTCTGACCGAAAAGGGCTCGGAATCGGCATTGACGGCTCTGGAATATGGCGCCGTTTCTATAATCGAAAAACCACGCCTTGGCTCTCGTCAGTTTTTTGAAGAATCAGCATTGCAGATCTGCGACGCGATCAAGGCTGCCAGCAATGTGCGTCCCCGTCAGATAACAACCCAGAAGCGTGAGATTCAGCCAAAACTGACAGCCGATGCGATCATGGCTAAACCCAGATCAATGTCGATGGTAAGGACTACAGAAAAGGTGGTTGTAGTGGGGGCCTCCACCGGGGGTACGGAGGCGTTGCGCATCTTTCTGGAGTCCCTTCCGCCCGATAGCCCCGGTATCGTAATTGTCCAGCATATGCCGGAGGGATTTACAAAGGCCTTTGCCCAGAGGTTAGACAAACTCTGCCGGATATCCGTCAAGGAAGCGACGACTAACGACAGCATCATTCCGGGTCGTGCCCTTATTGCACCTGGCAACAGGCACACCATTCTGAAACGGAGCGGCGCACGCTACTATGTGGAGGTGCAGGACGGGCCGCTTGTCTGCCGACATCGTCCGTCAGTCGACGTGCTCTTTCGCTCCGCGGCGAGGTACGCAGGAAATAATGCGGTGGGAGTCATCATGACCGGCATGGGGGATGACGGCGCTCGTGGAATGCTTGAGATGAAGGAGACCGGTGCCCTGACCATCGCCCAGGATGAAGCCACGTCGGTGATTTTTGGGATGCCGCATGAGGCGATCAAGCTTGGCGCGGTGGACCGTGTTCTGCCTCTCCAGGCGATTGCCGGCGAAGTGGCAAAAGCCTGCTTCTTATAAAGACCGATATAGCGATGTACGGTTGGTTGACAATCAACCACAAGCCCATGAAGCCACCAGACCATCTTTTTGTCATCCATTCAAAATATTTCCGATGTTTTAACTCACGTCTTGTTGCGATTAAAAGTCGTAAGAGACTGAATCAGAATGTCTTGATAATCTCCCGCACCACCGAGGTGGCGTAACTACCCTTGGGCAGCGTGAATTCCAGTTGCAGCAGATCATCCTCAACCAGAAATGACGGTTCACCCAGCTGAACCCTGAGCGGCCGCCGCTCCCCTTCCATACGCAATCCACTCCCCAGGTCAAAGGCTTCCGCAGTACATGCCGCACCCGCCAGAATCCCCTGTTCCATTGCCAATACCGCACCGGCAGGCTGTTTCATTTTGCAACCGAACATCGGCCCGCTGGCCGAGATCTCGAACGCAACGGCGCGAGGGGCTTCGACGCCCGCATCTTCCACCAGAAAACAGGCGCCGTTAAGATGCTTCCAGGCCAGGTCGCCGGCCTTGACCTGATCGATCTGCTCCAGACGAAGCTCGACAACCTTGTCGAACAGGTGCGACTGACAGGCCGACAGATAC
Source organism: Desulfuromonadales bacterium (assembly GCA_016650295.1). Taxonomy (GTDB): domain Bacteria; phylum Desulfobacterota; class Desulfuromonadia; order Geobacterales; family Pseudopelobacteraceae; genus CAIPTY01. The sequence goes on from JAENWA010000057.1 coordinate 25,660, forward strand.
AGTTTTTTCAGGCGGGGGTGGATGACGGAAAAGGCCCGTTCCCACGCTTCCGGCCGTGCAATCAGCCGCTGCAGCACATCCCGTTCCGTGCGGCAATGTCGCGGCATGAGCCGTAAAGCCTCGACCGGGTCTCCCTGCCGGTAAGCGGTGATGGCAGCCCGCCACTGTTCATCCTGTACCGCACGCGGGTCACCGATCATGCACTCCACGCCCCCCTGCCAGTCACGGCGCAGCATGGCGGCGCCGATCAGGTGCGAATTACCCTGGACACCGTAGCGCTGAGTGCCGAAATAATTGGGGACACCGCGCCGGAGCAGCACGTCCAGGATTGCGGCAGTGGTGTCAGCTGCAGAAGCAGTGACACCCCGGACTATGATGCGGAAGCGGTTTCCCTTGAGATGACCAAGTTTGAGTTTGTTGGAGTGACGAATCGCCGCAAGCGGCGTGATGCTGTCCAAATGCAGCGCCAGGGCGACTTCCGGTCTGACCTTTTGTAGCGAGATTGTCTGACGGGTAACGCCGATTGCATCCTTCATGCCGGCATAACCGATATCACGCTCGGGGATTTTCAAGGCCCCGGCGATCCTGCGGATGGCCTCCAGTGTGGTGATGCCGCGCTTTTCAAAGGTCAGGTAGAGATGCTCGCCCTCTCCGCACGGCGGATAGGCCGGAATCTCTTCAACCATGAAATCGTCGGGGGAGTCCTTGATACTGCCGCCGGTTCCGGGTATGTCGGCCGTCAGATAGGGATGCATGATGGTTTAATTTCCTTTGTAATCCTTATTGAGCGCAACTAAATAAACACTCATCCCTCCACCATCTCCCTGGTGATCCGTGCCATCGGCGCATAAAACCCGGCGGCAATCATCTGCTTCAATACAGCATTGGCTTTTCTGAGATCAATGACGCCATTCCGCACGGCCTTGATGAGAATACCAACCGTTCCGGTCAGCGGTATCCCCAGACGCACCGCTTCGCTTCGCGCCAGTCGGTCGTCACAGGCGAATACATACCCGCGTCGGGCGGCAAGTGCCAGGCATGATGATTCACCATCGCCAAGCGAAACAGATATCCTCGCATACAACCGCCGCTCGGCCGGGGTTGACAGGTCGTCCTGTCGCGGCCAGCCGTCCGATAAGAGCTGAACCAGCGGTTCAAGACCAGTATGCCCCTGCCGAAAACCGCGAAGAACCTCCGCAACGACAAAGCCGGAACAAAAGGCGTTAGCGGGATAGATCCTCCGCAGCAACTCCAGCTGACCGACTTTTGCGAAATTGCTGATTACCATGGTATCAAAAATCACATCAGGCATTAGCGGCATCTGCCATGATTTCGTCCACACCTTGAACCATCTGCTGAATGCCTCGCTCCTTCAGATAGCTCCGCGCGGTAAGCGGATCGATCCCCAGGGATTGCGCCAGCTTGCCCAGGCTGATGAAACCCTCACGGTAAGCGGCAAGCGCAACCTGGTGGCGGCGCTCCACCGTATCCACCGTAATTGTGCTGTCAATGGCATCCCGTACCAGTTCCCCCAACGTGCGATGCATGGAAGTTGCCATCTGCTTCAAGGTGATATGTTGATAGGGGGTCAACATGACGTTAGTTCTGATCATTTGGCACCTCGTATATGTGTAACATTATGTACTTATTGTATGTCGAAATTAACGCTTGGTCAAGCAAGATAGAGCCGACGAGACCGGGAATTCGGCGGACATCATTCAGCCCAACATCCCGGTCTGACGCATGGCCTCGTAGAGCACGATGCCGGCGGATGTGGAGAGGTTGAGACTGCGTACCTTTTCGGACGGCATGGGGATGGTGATGGAGGTATCGGGGTTGGCGTCCAGCAGCTCTGCGGGCAGCCCCTTGGTCTCCTTGCCGAAGACGATAAAATCGCCCGGCCTGAAACCGGCTTCCAGATAACTGCGGGCAACCTTGGTGCTGAGGTAGAGGAAGCGGCTGTCCGGGTAGTGTGCCTTGAGCGCGTCCAGATCCTGCCAGTAATGGATATCAACGAACTCCCAGTAATCCAGTCCGGCCCGTTTCAGATAGCGGTCGTCGGTAGAGAAACCCAGCTTGCCCACCAGGTGCAGACTGCTGCCGGTGGCAGCGCACAGACGGGCGATATTGCCGGTGTTGGGGGGGATTTCGGGCTCGATAAGTACGATATTGAATGGTTGCATGACAGAAGAATGTATACCATTAAATCACGCTCCCGCGCTTGCATTTTTTTGGAGGCAGGGCTATTATTTCGTTTTCCATGAAATCCGTGCAATGCCCAATTATTCCAATCAAGGAGCAGCAATGAAGATTATCGTAACCGACGAGGTATCTGCTGAAGGGCTCGCCCTTCTGACCCAGGAACCGCGCATCCAGCTGGATGTGCGGCTTGGCCTTAAAAAAGAGGAACTGCTGGCTGTCATCGGTGAGTACGATGTTATTATAACCCGCAGCGGAACGAATGTGGACAAGCCGGTACTGGATGCCGGAAAGCGCCTGAAGATGGTGGCCCGGGCCGGCGTCGGCATCGACAATGTGGATGTGGACTATGCCAGCTCCAAAGGGGTGATCGTGGTCAACGCCCCCTTCGGCAATACCAACAGCGCCGCCGAACATACCATGGCTCTCCTGCTCTCGTTCTGCCGCAACGTCACGGTTGCCAACAACAGCCTGAAGGGGGGCGAATGGAAACGCGCGCCTTTTACCGGCCATGAGCTGAAAGGCAAGACCGCCGGCGTGATCGGCATCGGCAAGGTCGGCGGCCGCGTCGTAACACGCCTGAAGGCCTTCGAGTGCGAAGTGCTGGCCTGCGATCCCTACATCGGCGTCAAACGGGCCCACGATCTGGGGGTCAAGCTGGTATCCCACGATGAAATCTACAAGCACTGCGATATTATCACCGTCCATACCCCGCTGACCGCCGAGACAAAAGGGATGATCGGCGCCCGCGAATTCGGATTGATGAAGAGCGGCGTGATCGTTCTTAACGTGGCCCGCGGCGGTATTATCGAGGAACAGGCCATGCTGGATGCCCTCAATTCCGGCAAGGTTATCGGCGGGGCCTTTGATGTCTGGAGCGAGGAACCGCCGGCCACCGAGACCCTCACACAGCTGATCGCCCACAAAAATCTGGTGGTGACGCCGCATCTGGGCGCCAACACCTTCGAGGCCCAGGTCAATGTGGCCATCGACGTGTCCAAAGAAATCATTAACTATCTGGATGATCAGCCGCTGGAAAATGCCGTCAACATCCCGCGCTTCGACCTGGCCCTGATGGACCAGATGCGGCCGTTTTTGAACCTGATGAGCGTTCTGTGCGACTTCGGCATCCAGCTCCTGGACAGCAACCCGGAAAAGCTGACCTTCGCCTATGCCGGCAGCATCGCCCACTACGACTGTTCCCCGCTGACCGTCTGCGGCCTGTCGACCCTCTTGGACCGCATGGTCGATCAGGATGTCAACATGGTCAATGCCTCGCTGATTGCCGAGCAGATGGGTATTGAGGTTGAGGAAATCAAATCCACTCAATCCGATGCCTTTTCCAATGTCCTGACGCTGATTGCCGAGGGGGGCGGCAAGCGCCGCCTGATCTCCGGAACCCTCTTCGAAGGCGCCCCGCGCATCGTAAAACTGCGCGACTACACCATGGATTTCGCCCCCGACGAGCACATGCTGCTGCTGAACTACGGCGACCGTCCCGGCATGATCGGCAGGATCGGCACCATCATGGGGCAGCATGAGATCAACATCGCCTCCATGAACCTGGGTCGCCGGGAAAAGAAGGGCGAGGCCATGGTTATCCTTTCGCTGGACTCCGCCATTCCGCAGAACGTGGTGGAAGAGATCCGGGCTGCCACGGAAGCCTCCTTCATCAAGGCCCTGCATATGCGGGTCGGCTCCTGTACCCGCAGTTGCGGCTGCGGCGCCTGATTCGATGCAGTTTCCCCGCATCGACCCGGTATTTCTGAGCATCGGCCCGCTCCAGTTCCGCTGGTACGGGCTGATGTACGTTCTGGCCTTTGTCGCCACCTACCTGATCATCCGCAGCGAGGTAAAACGGCGCAGCCTGCCGCTGACCCTCGATGATGTCGCCGACATGGTGTTTTACGGCGCCCTGGGTGTGGTGCTGGGGGGACGGCTGGGATACATCCTGTTTTACAAGCTGACCTTTTATCTGTCGCACCCGTTGCAGGTTTTTGCCGTATGGGAAGGGGGCATGTCCTTCCATGGCGGCTTTCTGGGCGTCATTATCGCCTTTGCCATTTACGCCCGCCGCAAGAAGATTCCTTTTTTTACGCTGATCGACATGGCGGCGCTCTGTGCGCCGGTAGGACTGGGTCTGGGCAGGATCGGCAACTTCATCAACGGCGAACTGTACGGCCGGCAAACGGACGTGCCCTGGGGCATCATTTTTCCGGGCGGAGGTAATCTGCCGCGCCATCCCTCACAACTGTACGAGGCCTTTCTGGAGGGGCTGGTACTTTTTCTGGTGGTCCGCTTCGCTTCACGGCGCTCCACAGCCACCGGTGTAGCGGGCTGGACGTTTGTGGCCGGTTACGGACTGTTCCGCTTTATCATCGAGTTTTTCCGCCAGCCCGATGATCATCTCGGCCTGATCGTCTCGTTTTTCTCCATGGGGCAACTGCTGAGTCTGCCCATGTTCCTGCTGGGCAGTTTCATGGTCTTCAGACTTTTTCGATCCCCCGCCCCTGCCGGCCACCCGGATCAGCGACCATGAAGCCCTTTCAGCTTGAGCGCATTCAGACACTGCCCGTCACAATCGAAGAGGCCTGGAGTTTTTTTTCCGATCCCGGCAACTTGGCGCGGATCACCCCCCCTTCCATGAATTTCTGCATCACATCCGGCCCGCAGACCCGTGCCTATGCCGGCCAGATCATGTCCTACTCGGTTCGGCCGCTCCTGGGGATCAGCATGGACTGGACCACGGAAATAACCCACGTTTCAGAGCCGGATTTCTTTGTTGACGAACAACGCTTCGGACCGTACCGCTTCTGGCATCATCAGCATTTTTTCCGGGCGGTGGATGGAGGTACGGAGGTTCGGGATTTGATACACTATCTGCTGCACCATGATCAGCTGGCCGGGCTGGTTAACCGCCTGATCGTGGCCCCGCGCCTGAAAAGGATTTTTGATTACCGCAGCACGGCCTTACAGAATCTATTCAACTTACCAGGAGCCTGTCAGACTTAGGGGAAATCTACTGCAAATCCATCTGAACGGTCCATATTTCGCCGCTTTTTTGGTCAATAGAATGACTATTGACCTGCAAAACCGACAAAATCTGTCCTCGCTCAGCCGAATTTTCGCTACGATTTCCTAAGTCCGACAGACTCCAGTACAATCTTCCTTGAGGTGTTTTCAGATGAAAAGACTCGCAATCCTGACCAGCGGCGGTGACTGTTCCGGCATGAATGCCACCATCAGGGCCGCGGCGCGCACCGCTGTCGCCAATGACGTGGAGATGATCGGCTACCGCAAGGGCTACGCCGGTCTGCTGAAGAACGATTACCAGATACTGGATACGCGGGCCGTCTCCGGGGTGCTGCAACGGGGCGGCACCTTCCTGCAGTCGGCCCGTTCCGCCGAGTTCCGTACGGAAGAAGGCCGGAAAACAGCCCTGGCCAACCTGTTGAAGGAGCGGGTCGAAGGATTGATCGTGATCGGCGGCGATGGTTCGCTGAACGGCGCCCTGGCGCTGGACCGACTCGGTTTCCCGGTCATCGGTATCCCGGCCAGCATCGACAACGATATCCCCTATACCGATATGGCCCTGGGTGTCGATACGGCGCTCAACAACATCATCTATGCCGTGGACTGCATCAAGGATACGGCCAGTTCCCACGACCGGGCCTTTATCGTGGAGGTGATGGGGCGCAACTCCGGCTATCTGGCCTCGACTGCGGCCATTGCTACCGGTGCCGAGTTCGCCATTGTGCCGGAGGTGGAATTCGACCTGTCGGAGATGTGCCACCAGTTGCGCCGACGCTACGAAGAGGGCCGCACCAACGCCCTGATCATCCTGGCCGAAGGCGCCGGTCATGCCCAGTCCATCGCCGACGGCATCAAAAACTCGGTCGGCTTCGAAACGCGGGTCACCGTGCTGGGTCACTACCAGCGCGGCGGGGCGCCATCGTGCTTTGACCGGCTGCTGGGCAGCCGCTTTGGCCGCAAGGCGGTAGAACTGCTGCTGAACGGCACAAAAGGGGTCATGATCGGCACATCGGCCTCTTCCCTGACCACGACGCTGCTGGAGATGGTTGTCAGCGGCGGCCAGAAAAAACTCAACGAGGATCTGCTGCGCATGGCAGACATACTGGGTATCTAGATGAAAAACAGCCGCCGGTTTCTCAAAAAACGTTCGATAAAGGCCGGGATGCCGCCCGGCAGCCTGGTCCACATCGGCGACACCCCTGCTGCTGCGGTATCCATAGAACTGATCGGATACGATCCGGACTCTTTCGAGGAACAGCGCTTTCAGTCGGTCGATGAGTGCCTGCCCTCCCTCAAGCGCCCCGGCATAACCTGGGTCAATGTGGAAGGGGTCCATAATGTGGAGATCATCCGTCACCTGGGGGAACAGTATGCCCTGCACCCTCTGGTGCTGGAGGATATCGTCAATACGGTTCAGCGGTCCAAGATCGAGGACTACGACGACTATCTCTTCATTGTTCTGCGCATGCTGCGGTCGACAGGCGGGGGGGATTTTACCTCGGAACAGCTCAGTATGATCCTCGCTCCCAACCTTCTCTTCACCTTTCAGGAAGGGCTGCAGGGGGATGTTTTCGATACGGTGCGGGAGCGTCTCCGCACCGGCAAGGGCAAGGGCCGGGGCATGGGAGCCGATTATCTGGCCTATGCCCTGATCGATGCCATTGTTGACAGTTATTTCAGCGTACTGGAAGACCTGGGAGAGCGTATCGTCAATCTTGAGGAAGAGCTGACACTGTCGCCTGACAAGTCGACTCTGCTCATGATTAATGACATTAAAAAGGAGATCATCTACCTGCGCAAGGCCGTCTGGCCGCTCAGGGAAGCGGTCTCGTTTCTGGAACGCGGGGACAGCCATCTGCTGACACCAGCGACACGTATCTATTTCCGTGACATCTACGATCATACCGTTCAGGTGATCGAAACCGTTGAGACATACCGGGACCTGCTTTCGGGGATGCTGGACCTGTACCTTTCCAGTATCAGTAATCGCACAAACGAGATCATGAAGTTCCTGGCCGCAATCGGCACCATCTTCATGCCGCTGACCTTCCTGGTCGGTGTGTATGGCATGAACTTCAAGCATATGCCGGAACTGGAGTGGCATTACGGCTATTATGCCGTGTGGATTTTCATGGTGGCGCTTTCCGTGGTCATGATTCTGTATTTCAAAAGAAAACGTTGGCTGTAAAGGAGAGCAGATTGTGACGCGACTGATCCTCAAGTGGGTATTAAACTCCTTTGCCCTGTTCTTTGTGATGAAGCTGATTCCCGGCATCAGGATCGATAACTTCAGTGATCTGCTGGTTGCAACCCTGGTGCTGGGGCTGCTGAACGCCTTCCTCAGGCCGCTGGTGATACTGCTGACCCTGCCGGTAACCGTCCTGACCCTGGGTCTGTTCACCCTGGTCATCAACGGGGTCATGTTCTACCTGGCGGCCCACCTGGTGCCCGGATTTCACGTGACCGGATTCGGCGCGGCTTTTCTGGCGGCCCTGCTTTTCAGCATCTTCAGCTTTGTCCTGAACATGATCTTTCAGCCTAAGTCCGCGTAACAACGTGGCAATCGTCAGCGATCTGCACAGACGCCTCACCGCTACCATCCGCACACGACAGCTCTTCATCCCGGGTGACACACTGATTATCGGCCTGTCCGGCGGAGCCGATTCCACCGCCCTGCTGGACCTGCTGGCCACCCTGCCCGATTTCCCCCTGCAACTTGTCGCCGCCCACCTCAACCATCGCCTGCGGGGAGCGGACTCCGACGCCGACGAGCACTTCTGCCGGGAGCTGGCCGCACGTTATGCCATCCCGTTTGAATCGCGTTCCGTGGATGTTCTGTCCGAAGCGGCCGGAGCGTCACTCAATCTTGAAGATGCCGGACGGCGGGCGCGGATAGTTTTTTTTGACGAACTCGTCTCCAGATGGCAGGCCGCGGGAGTTATCCTGGCGCATCACGCCGACGACCAGGCCGAGACGGTGCTGATGCGCCTATTGCGCGGTTCCGGCATGACGGGACTGGCCGGAATGAGTTGGCGAAACGGTCGCGGCTACATCCGTCCCTTGCTGGATATCACCCGTCGCGAACTGGAAGCCTGGCTGGCCGAACGGGGGCTGACCTGGCGTGAAGATGCCAGCAATCTGGACAGAAGTTACCTGCGCAACCGCATTCGCCACGATCTGCTGCCGCTTCTGGAAGAGTACAATCCTGCCATCCGGGACGCTCTCGCAGCAACGGCCGGGATACTTTCCGAAGAAGACAGCCTGTTGGATCAACAGGCGCGGCAGGAGGCCGGCCGGATCTGCAGCTTCACAGCAGCCGGAGCGACCTGTGACATCTCCCGGCTCACCAGCCTGCCAACCGCCTTGCAGCGCCGGATTATCCGCCTGATGCTGTCGGAGTCGGCCGGTAATCTGGAGCAATTCAGCCACAACCATGTGGAGAACATCCTGCAGATGATGACGGCAGTCCGCCCCAACCTTCGTATCAGCCTGCCACAGAAGCTGATAGCAATAAAAGAATACTCCCGGCTGATTGTCAAACAGGCCGAAGGGCCTCACAGCACCACGGCCGAAATCATAATCCATGGTCCGGGAGAGTACCATCTTCCTGACGGTTCAACGCTTAGAATCGAATTCTCGCCTCCGCCGGCAGATCCCGGCGCTGAAGGTCCGACCACCGTCTATCTCGACATCGACCGGGTACCTTTCCCCTGGCATATCCGCACGTTCCGTCCCGGAGACCGCATCCAGCCGCTCGGTATGAGCGGCCGCAAGAAGGTCAAGGATATCTATATTGACGAGAAGATCCCCCTGGCCCGCCGCGCCCTGATAGCGCTGGTATTCTGCGGCGCGGAGCTGATCTGGATAACCGGTCTGCGCATTTCCAATCCGGCACGGGTAGGCAGGCTGTCATCACGCACGGTGAAATGCAGCCTGTCAGCCTGAGCGGGGCTGCCGGTTCAGTCAATTGACTTGTATAACAAGCACCAATATGGTACTTAGGTAAAATTTTAAAGCCGTGATTTGTACGAACCGACGGAGGTCTACGTGAACCAGTTTTACAAGAATCTTTCCCTCTGGCTGGTCATCAGCCTGATGATGATCCTGCTCTTCAACATGTTCAACAAGCCGCGCCCTGTATCCGATAAAATCAGCTACAGCGATTTTATTTCACAGGTCGAAGCGGGCAAGATCACTGCCGTCACTATCCAGGGCAACGATGTCTTCGGAAAATTTGATGGCAAGGACGGCAAGGAGTTCCGCACCTACAAACCCAACTCCGATGCAGACCTGACCAGCATGCTGCTTGAGAAAAAGGTTACCATCCAGGCCAAACCTGAAGAAGAAAAGTTCTCCTGGTTTTCAATCTTTATCTCTTGGTTTCCGCTGATTCTGCTGGTGGGTGTCTGGATCTTCTTCATGCGACAGATGCAGGTCGGCGGCGGCAAGGCCATGTCCTTCGGCAAGAGTCGGGCCAAACTGCTGACCGAATCACAGGGCAAGATCACCTTTGAGGATGTGGCCGGCATCGAGGAGGCCAAGGAAGAGTTGAACGAGATCATCTCCTTCCTGAAAGAGCCCAAGAAATTCACCAAGCTGGGCGGCAGGATTCCCAAAGGGGTGCTGCTGATGGGGCCGCCGGGTACCGGCAAGACCCTTCTGGCCCGGGCCATCGCCGGTGAGGCCGGGGTACCGTTCTTTTCAATCTCCGGTTCCGACTTTGTCGAGATGTTCGTCGGCGTCGGCGCCAGCCGGGTACGCGACCTGTTCCTGCAAGGCAAGAAGAGTGCCACCTGCATTATCTTCATTGACGAGATCGACGCCGTCGGCCGTCATCGCGGAGCCGGCCTGGGGGGCGGCCATGACGAACGTGAGCAGACCCTCAACCAGCTGCTGGTGGAGA
>JAENWA010000058.1 GCA_016650295.1 Desulfuromonadales bacterium
CAGGTTGATACCGCCGAAGGTCGGCTCCAGCAGCTGGCAGGCCTTGATGATCTCGTCCGGGTCTTCGGTGTCCAGTTCGATGTCGAAGACGTCGATGTCGGCAAAACGCTTGAAGAGGATGCCTTTCCCTTCCATGACCGGCTTGCCGGCCAGGGCGCCCAGGTTGCCGAGTCCGAGTACGGCGGTGCCGTTTGATACCACCGCCACCAGATTGCCTTTGGCGGTGTACTTGTAGGCGTCCTCGGGGTTTTTCTGGATGGCCAGGCAGGGCTCGGCTACACCGGGGGAGTAAGCCAGGGAAAGGTCAGCGGCGGTCTGGCAGGGTTTTGTTGAAATAACCTCGATCTTACCCTTGCGACCTGTGGAATGATATTCAAGCGAGTCTTTGAATTTTGCCATTGCGGCCTCCATTGTTTAGTTATGTTAAAAAAAACTGTTTGATTGTCGGAAAATAAGCCAGATCTTTTACTAAAACTGAAAAACAATAATCTTCTAACAACTGATTTGTCAAGCAGTTAATACCACCTGGTATAAAATCATTCTATTTTGTAGTTATGGCTTGCCACTTTTGTATCTACTGCTACAATTCGTAATCACTTTCAACAGAATTGGAGATGGTTATGGAGCGTATTTGGGCGCCTTGGCGGCTGTCATATGTCAGCAACAGCAGGGTCGACAAAAACTGTTTTTTCTGTCCGGATTGCACGGGAAAGAGCGACCGGGAATGCCTGATCCTGGCCAGGAGCGACCTTTCCCTGATCATGCTCAATCGCTATCCTTATACCGGGGGTCACCTGATGGTGGCTCCCTTGCGGCACACGTCTGAACTGGATGATCTCTCGGATGCCGAGATGCTGGATCTGATGCACATGCTTCGCAGGGCGCAAGCATTACTGCAAAAGGTGGCCACCCCCGACGGTTTCAACGTGGGCATCAACCTGGGCAGGGCGGCCGGAGCCGGACTTGAGGAGCATCTGCATATTCATATTGTACCGCGCTGGAACGGCGATTCCAATTTCATGACGGTTGTCGGGGATGTGCGGGTGATACCGGATGGTCTCATGGCGGCCTATGATCGCTTTTCTGCGGCACTTGCAGAAGCGGTCTGAGGAGGTTGCAAATCATGGAACGTCTCTTTGTCGGCATGGATATCGGTGGCACCAATCTGCGTTGTGCCCTTGTGGATAGTCGTGGTGTTATTTTGGATCGTCATCGGGCGGGCAGTCGTATCGAAGAGGGGCGGGATGCCTTCTGCGAGCTCATGCTCTCGGAGATCTCAGTGTTGACGGATGCCGCTGTATTGCGCGGAAAACAGGTGAGCGCCATCGGTATAGGAGTCCCCGGTTTGATCGGCAGCGACGGTCTGATCCGTTCATCGGTCAATATGCAGCCGCTGGAAGGATTCAACCTGGCTGCATTTGTAAAAAATCAGACCGGTCTGCCGACTGTATGCGCCAATGATGCAAATGTAATTGCGCTGGGAGAACAGCGCTTCGGGGCCGGCCGGGGATTGTCGTCATGCATGATGATCACCATCGGCACCGGCCTGGGGAGCGGACTGATACTGGATGGAAGACTCTGGACCGGGAGCGGAGGATTCGCTGCGGAATTCGGTCATATAACGGTTGACCCGGCGGGGTATCTTTGTCCCTGCGGTAATCGCGGATGTCTAGAGCAGTATGTCTCCGCCGGAGCATTGGTACGTTTTGCAAGCGAGCTTTTGCCGGAATATTCTACCGAAACGCTGCGGGCAGAGTTCGTGGCAGACTTGGCGTGGAGAGGTAATCCATCGGCAATGGGCGCCTTTGATCAACTCGGTTCCTGGTTGGGGATCGGTCTTGCATCCCTGGCGAATACACTCAATATTCAGGCGGTCATCATCGGAGGGGGTGTGGCCGCGAGTTTTGAACTGATTCTGCCGTCACTGCGCCGGACCATCAAGGAACGATGTTTCCCGCAGATATACGAGGGGCTTGCCATAGAAAAAGCCAGTTTGGGAGATGATGCCGGCCTGCTCGGCAGCGCTGCACTGGCGGATGAATTGAGCGTATCAGGATTTCGGGGATAATACGTATTCAGAAAGCTGCTGCTGACCCGGGCACAGGATACAGTTGTTACTACATACAAAAGGCGCCCACCCGGATCGGGGGACGCCTTTTGTTTACAGCATGGGAGCGGTAGTTACATCTTGTGGCATTTATCGCAGTCGTCTGCTACCGAGAAGGCATCTTTACCCTTGTTATGACATGCGCCGCAGGCCTTGCCCTTCTCCATGTCGGCCATGGAGGTTTTGCTGACGCCGGCACGATAGGGGAAAATCTTTGTGTGGCAGTCTGCACACTTATAGCTCTGCAGATGGAATTCGTGGCTGAAGGTGACCGGGCCGGTCGATTTCGGGAGCATAAAGTTGATCATGCCCGGTTTCATGCCCTGATGGCACTTGGCGCAGTCGCCGGTTGATGCGAAAACAAGTTTGCCGTTGTGGCAGGTACCGCAGGATTTGCCGTTGGCCATATCTGCCATGGTGGCTTTGCCGACGACAGCCTTGAAGGGGAATATCTTGGTGTGGCAGTCCTTGCAGGCGTAAGCGGCGGTATGTATCTCATGGCTGAACGTGGCCGGGGTGATACCCTTGAGATTGAAAACGATATTCGCGGGTTTCAAGCCTCTGTGGCATTTGGCGCAATCGCCGGTTGACGCGAAGACCTCTTTGCCGTTGTGGCAGGTTCCGCAGGACTTGCCTTTAGCCATATCCGCCATGGTGGCTTTTCCGACGACAGCCTTGTAGGGGAATATCCTGGTATGGCACTCCTTGCACGAATATGCGGCGGTGTGGATGTTGTGGCTGAAGGTGACTGGGGCGATACCCTGAATCTTCAAAACGATGTCTTTCGGTTTCATGGCGCCTTTATGGCAGCGATCACAGTTGGCTGCAACGGTGAAGGCCTTCTTGCCGTTGTGGCATGCGCCGCAGGTCTTGCCTTTCTCCATTTGATCCATGCTGACCGGTTTGCCCTTGCCGGTAATGACCGTGCCGTTATGACAGCTCCTGCAGGCGCCACCGGTCTTGGCGATATGGATGGCGTGACTGAATACCGCATTGCTCAGTCCGTTAATCTTGTATGTAACATCACGAGGGGTTCCCTTATGACAGCGGCTGCAATCTTTCTCGGAGGAGACGCTGAATGCCTTTACCCCGCTATGGCAGGCGCCGCATGATTTTGTCTTTTCCATCTCGGCCATGGTGAAGTGGCGGCGATCTTTCATGTTAAAGATGGCATTGTGGCAGACTTTACAATTGTTATTGTATTTGACCAGATGAAATTCATGGCTGAAAACTACCGGCTCAGCGTTTTTAAACGGGAATTTGATATCCTTGGTTTCGGCTGCTCCGGCGCAAACCGCGCTGAACATTACAATCACATAGGCAAACAGTACAAGGTGTTTCAGCATGGACTCCACTCCTCTGGACCAAAAAATGACATTTTCAAGCCAGTCACTATACATATCAGCCAGTTCATCGTCAATTGTAATTTGCCGAAGCAGGGGCACAGATCTCAAACGACGACGGCGATGCCGGTTTTCCTGATTACGGTCTCGGTCCTGTCCTGTACGCAATTACCGTTTTCGAGAGTCGTGACCGTTTGGAAAAAGACAGGGGCTTCTCTAACTGATACAAACCCGGCGTACCTCGTGAATATCGGTCAGCCCTAGGAAAATCTTCAACATTCCATCCTGTTTCAGGGTCGTCATCCCGTCGGCAATCGCCTGGGCGCGGATGAGATCGGTGTCGGCCCGCTGCTTGATCAGCCTCTTGAGCGGCTCCGAGCAGACCAGCAGTTCATGTATTCCGACCCTCCCCTTGTAGCCGCTGTTGAGACAGGCCCTGCAACCGACCGCACGGGGCAGGAGCATGCTTGCCCTGGAGATTCCCGTAGCCTGAAATGCGCTCGCTCCATACTCTTCGATGATCTCATCCAGTTCCGCGGCAGCGGGACGATAGGTCTCACGGCACTGGGGACAGAGCCTGCGCCCCAGCCGCTGGGCAAGAACAATCAGGAGGGAGTCGGAAAAACTGAAGGGGTCCAGCCCCAGATCCAGCAGCCGGGTCACGGTTTCAGGCGCCGAGCTGGTATGGAGGGTGGAGAGGACCAGATGGCCGGTGAGGGAGGCCTCGATAGCTATGGAGGCGGTCTCCATGTCACGCATCTCTCCGACCATAATCACGTCCGGGTCGAGCCGGAGAAAAGAGCGCAGGGCGGTGGCAAAGGTGAAGCCTATTTTCGGATGAACCTGGACCTGCCGTAACCCTTTCTGGGTGATTTCCACCGGATCTTCGGCGGTCCAGACCTTTAGCTTGGGGGTGTTGATTCTGGCAATCCCGGCGTGGAGCGTCGTGGTCTTCCCGGAGCCGGTCGGGCCGACGACCAGCACCAATCCGTACGGCTTGGCCAGGGCCGCTTCAAAAAGCGTCTTGTTTCTTTCCGACAGGTTGAGATTTTCGAGGGCGATCGGCCCGCCGACATTAAGCAGTCGCATGACCACATCTTCCATACCGCCGACTGTCGGCATGCTTGCCACCCGCAGCTCCACGTCGATGGGTCCGAATTTTTTGAAGTTGATCTTGCCATCCTGCGGCTTGCGGCGTTCGGCGATATCCATGTCGGCCATGATCTTGATTCTCGACGGGATTGCGTATTTATAACGGTAGGGCAGCTGCTGGTAGAGTTCACAGCAGCCGTCGATCCGGAATCTGACCTCGATGTCATTTTTTCCGGGATATGGTTCGATGTGGATGTCGGAGGCACCGCTGGCGTGGGCATCACAGATGATTTTGTTGACCAGTTGAACGAGTACGCTGTCCTTTTCCGTCGCCCTTCTCGCCTCGCTTTCATCGTCCGGCTCGATATCTTCCGCTTCGGTGCCGGCAATCAACTCCTTGAAGGAAATGGTTTTTTCTTTAACTTCAAGCTTGTAAAGAGTCGCCTGGGCTGCGGCGATCTCCTCCTCCGGCGCCACAACCATCGCTATCCGCAACTGCAGGGATGCTGCCAGATCCCGCAAGTCATCACCGCTGGGCGGGGTGGCAACCGCCAGGGTCAGGGTGTTGCCGCTCTTCTCAATCGGCGCCACTTTATGTCGTTGCGCATAGGCCAGATTGATAATCTCCGCCAGTCCCGGTTCAAGGAAATGCTTATTCAACCGGACGAACGGCAGATCGTACTGGTAGGATATGGCTTTGGCGAGGGTAACTGAATCAATATTTGCAAGATTAAGGAGAACCTGACCCAGCGGCAACTGTTCCAGGCGGCTCATCTCCAGGGCAACGTCCAGGTCCTCGGGAGCAATAAATTCATGCCGCCGGAGAACCTCCTCCAGCGGCATCCACTTGCCGGTCCGGTCGAGAACGGCGCGGAGATCCGTCTCGCTCAGATGGCCGAGCTTGACCAGTATTCGACCCAACGGCTGATGGGGAGCGAGCTTCTGTGCCTCCAATGCCTGGGCCAGCTGGTCGGAGGTAATCAACCGGTCTTCAATCAGGATCTCTCCCAGCTTGCGGGCGTCGCTCATCGGGCGCTCCTCAGCAGCGCTTTGTCCTGGAGGAATTTCAGGGCGTCGAGGCGGGATGCCGTGAGGGTGATCTTCTGATCGGCACGGGTGATGCGGAAAAGCTTGAGGATTGTTTCATTGGCGCCGGCGCAGACCAGGACCCCCTCCCTGGCCGCCAACGTCTTGTTGACCGCGATACAGGCGCCCAGACCGGAACTATCGACAAAATCCACCTTGCTCAGGTCCAAAAGGAGATACAGGTAGTTCTTTTCCAAGAGCTTTGCCACCTGCGTCTTGAGTATCTCCGCGCTGCTGGCGACGAGATTGCCGATTGGTTTGAGAATTACTACGTTATTGTCCATCTCAACTTTTATTTCCATCTCCGTACTCCTCTCTATCCGATATACCTCTTATACATGGTGAGGACGTTCTTTCCGTCACGAAAGGCGTATTCCAGGCTGTCGACCAGCTGCTGCACCAGGGCGAGACCGTATCCTCCCTCGGCACCGAGGGGATTATCAGCATCGTCCGGCATGGAGGCGGGGACTGTCGGATCAAAGCGGACGCCGCTGTTTGTCAGACGCAGGGTGAGTCCGTCCCGGTCAGCCGTCACCTTCAGTTCGACAACCGGGCTGCCGGAATGTTCCACGGCATTGTTCAGCGCCTCGGTCGCAGCCAGACAGATATTGTCGGTGAAGGAGCCTCCTTCGGGTTCGAACAGTTCCCTACAGATCCCCTGGAGCGCCCCCCGCGCCAGATCGACATTGGCGAATTCAGGGATAAAGCGCATGTCCAGCGCCCGGCCGGTCATGATTCTTCCTCTCGTCTGAGCGCCAACAGGGTTATGTCATCGGTGAAACGCCCACAGCAGAAGCCATCCAATGCGGCAAATATCCGCGGCACCATTTCGGCGGGGTGGGCATTGAAAGAGGTGAGGGTCTCTTCCAGTTGTCCCTCGAAGGTTTCTCCCCGGTCGTTTTCAGCTTCGATCAGTCCATCCGTGTAGAGAAAGAGAAGATCGCCGGGGTTGACCGGTTCAGTGAGCACCTCCCAGGTATCATCGCTGTCCCAGCCGATGGCCGGCCCGGTGGAGTCGAAGGGGATCAAGTCCCGGCCGCGCACGAGGTACACCGTATTGTGTCCGGCGGAAAGGAGCCGCATGATTCCGCTCTCCCGGTCATATGAGATGTAGACCAGCGTCAGGAACATTTCGGTGTCGTTGAGCATCGGGCAGAGCAGCCGGTTGGCGGCGGTGACCACCGCCAAAGGATCGTGTACGGACTGCCCGAGAGAGGAAAACATCCCCTTGCAGACCGCCATGAGCAGGGCGGCAGAGGTATTATGCCCCGAGATGTCACCGATCAGGAAATGCAGATGATTGTCGCTTTCCCAGGCGTCGAAGAAGTCGCCGCCGATCTGATCCGAGGGGCGGTAAAAGGTCCCGGCGCTGAATCCGGGAAAGGCGACGCTACGCGGCAGGATACTCTCCTGGACCTTGTGGGCAAGGGCCCGCTCCTTTTCCAATTCCCGGTTCTTGCGCGCCAGATCTTCCGTGAGCAGACGGTTGTTCATTTTCAGCCGGTGCTTTTCCAGCACCCTGTCTACCGCCACGAGAATTGTCTCCTGGATGTTCTCGTCCTTGAGAAGATAGTCGTTGGCGCCGTTCTTCAAGGCCTGGATGGCGACCGAGATCTCGCTGTTGCCGGTGAGGATGATGACCGGGACATGCCCGTTTCTGCCGCGGAGCTCCCGAATCAGCTCCAGTCCGTTCATGACCGGCATGTTCATATCGGAGATGATCAGGCCGACATCCGGGGCAGCGTCAAACTTCTCCAGTGCTTCCTGTCCGTTTTCCGCCATATCGACCCCATAGCCGTCGGCATCGAGGATCACCGCCAGCAATTCGGCCACGAACGGATCGTCATCCACGATGAGTATCCTGCATTTCCCTTCATTCATACTCGTTGTGCCTCCAGGAGCAGTGTATATAATCCTCAGTGGCCGTCACCACCCGGTTTCTCCCCTTCCTCTTTGCCTCGTAGAGCGCCTTGTCCGCCATGTTGTTCAGCGCCGTGCCGTCGGCGTAGGCCGGAAATGCGGCAATACCGCAACTGAAGGTGACGGTGAATTCTCCATCGATATATTCGTGCCGGAGCTGTGCAAAACTCTGACGGATTTCATCCATGACCCGGTACGAGGTCGCTACATCCGTATCAGGCAGGACAACGGCAAATTCCTCGCCGCCGTAACGGCCGATGATATCGGTTTTGCGCAGCCGCTGCTGCAGGAGCCGCGAGAGAATAACGATAACCCGGTCTCCGGTCGGATGGCCATAGGTGTCATTGACCGTCTTGAAATGGTCGATATCAATCATGACGAAGGAAAGATTGCTGTTGTTTCTTGTGGCGCGCAATACGGCCAGTTCAAGCTGCTCCTTGGTTCGAGTATGGTTGAGCAGGCCGGTCAGGCTGTCACGTTCCATGAATGTGCGGATTATCCGCATCCGTTCCGCCCGCGTCGTGACCGAGGCGATGAGATGCTCCGCAATGATCGGCTTGGTGAGAAAATCGTCTCCCCCCATGCGCATGGCGGAGAGCTGTTTATCGATATCCTTTTCCGAAGAGAGAAAGACAATCGGAATACTGACAAAGGTCTCCATCTGCCGGATTACCTTGGCCAGTTCGTTGCCGTTGCAGGCCGGCATGTACATATCCATCAGGATCAGGTCGGGATTGAACTCCACCAGAGGTTTCATAACTTGAAGAGGATCTTTGACGATCTCGGTGGTCATGCCGTAGCGTTCCAGGGTCAGTGCGTGATAAGCGGCCAGCTCAGGGTCGTCATCGACAATCAGAATCCGGTACGGATCTGCGTTATGCGGCGAGGTGAGGGTGTCAAGCTTGTCGATCAGGCTGCCGATCGGCACCGGTTTGACGAAATAGGCATCCCCGCCGGCCTTGACCGCCTGCAGACGGGCATTGAGATCGCTGCGCCGGGAAATGAATACAACCGGAACGTGGAACGTGCTCTCCCTCCGGAGGCCGGCAATAGTTTCCGCGCCCGCATTCTCCCCCTCGGGGAAGATCATGTCCGTTATGATTGCCGCTGGCGTGGCTCCCGACATGGCCTGCTTCAGATCCGCCAGGTCGGAAAACGAGCGCACGTCGTAACCGAAACAGCTGATCTGAAACGCCAGGCTTTCCAGAAGCGGGATGTCATCCTCAACCAGAAAAATCGGCAGCTTACGATCGCCGTGGTCCCGGTCGGGGATGGCCTCCTCGCTTCGTTCTCCGGGGGGAGGTCCGCTGTCGTGCTCGCTTGCGGCCAGGAGTAACGCCAGAGAGGCGCTGACCCCTTCCACAAGCTCCGCCTGTTGCGTCCCGTCGGACGCCGGCAGCCCTTTTACGAGACGTTCCGTTTCGCCGGCGGCGGCGCCGACGTTTCGGAACCCGAAGGTAGAGGTCGATCCGGCCAGGGTGTGGAGAAGGATTGCCAGATCGTGCAAGCCCCCCCGATCTGACGGGTTGGCGAGCAGACCGGCCCACTTTTCGGTGATGATTCGTATCTTTTCCGGTATCTGCCGGGTAAAGGATTCCCGTAAGGCCCGCAGCTTCTCCTGGGGTGAAGAGGCGTTAGCGGTTGCGGAATTATTCAATGTCGGATTCGTGCTCATTACTGTACCTTCTGTTTAGCAGGCCGTGGTATCAACCGACCAGGTTCTGGACCGTTTCCAGCAGGTTGGACTGCTCGAAGGTTCCTTTGACGATATAGGCATTGGCGCCGACCGCAATCCCCCGACGCTTGTCCTCATCCTTTTCACGTGAAGTGACGATGATGATCGGCTTATCCGCATAGCGCTCATCGCGGCGCAGTCGTTCCGTGAGGGAGAAACCGTCCAGGCGCGGCATCTCCACATCGGTAATGATGGCGTCGTAGCTGTTTTGCTGCGCCTTTTCCAGCGCTTCCATACCGTCTCCGGCGAGGTCTACGCTGTAGCCGTAGGCTTCGAGTATGCTTTTCTCGATATCTCGGGTGTTGAGAGAATCGTCCACCACGAGGATCGAAATCCGCCGTCGTTCCGCGGCAGGCTTCACGGAGCGCCCCTCTTTCTGTTCCCGTGCGCACTTCAGCAGCGTCGGCGCCTGAAGGACGCTGATGATCTCATTTCCGCTCCCCAGCGCTACGCCCGACACAAGACGGACATTCTTCATATGGGAGGGGAGCGGCTTAACAACCATGTCCACTTCGGTGAGCAACCGGTCAACGATCAGCGCCAGTTTTTCGTTTCCAGTGCTGACGATGGCCAGGTAGAGCGGGTCGCAGGATTCACTCCCCGCCGTAGCGATACCGAGCAGGCGGCCGAGTTCCTCGACCGGGATGATCTGCTCCCGCAAACGGAAGGCCTTGCGATGTACCACCTCGATAATCTCGTTGCGCGATACGGCCACGATTTCGCTGACCGATGTTGCGGGAAGGGCGAAGGTCCGGCCGGCGGCCACGACGAGCAGCAGGCGGAATACGGCCAGGTTAAGAGGGAGTTTGAGGTAAAACGTGATCCCCTGTCCCTTGCGTGTTTCGACACGGATAGACCCCTTCAGTTCTTCCACGACATTCCGGTGCACCACGTCCATCCCCACTCCGCGACCGGAGAGGTCGGTGATGATTGGACTCGTGCTGAAGCCGGGCAGGAAGATGAGATCAATGATTTCAGTATCGGACATCTTTGCCAGGGTCTCCTCGGGAAACAGCCTTTTTTGCAGGGCCTTCTCCCGTATCTGATCCACGGAAATGCCCCGCCCGTCGTCCTGGACCGCTACGGTAACGCTCCCGCCATCGTAGAAGGCAAAAAGACGGATCGTCCCGCGCTCCCGCTTGCCGTTCTTCAGCCGTACTTCGGCCGGTTCGATGCCATGGTCAACTGCGTTTCGGATCAGATGGAGCAGAGGATCGCCGATCTGTTCGATGATCTTCTTGTCCAGCTCGGTTTCTCCTCCCTCGACAATAAAGTCTATCTCCTTGCCCAGCGTAAGGGCGAGGTCGCGAACGGTCCGCGGAAATGAATCGAAGACCGTAGCCAGGGGGAGCATCCGCATGGTAAGGGAGACATCCTGCAGCTCCCCGATAAGTTGCTCCATCAGGAGCGCGTCATCACGGGAGAGGGCGTCCAGGGCGGCAAGTTTCTCCGTAAGGCTTCGCGCCGCACGGCACAGTTCCTTTTCACGCTCTTCACCGGACCCGGTAGCGGCCGGACGGGCGGCAAGCAACTCCGCGACCCTGCCGGAAAGACGCTCCGCCTCCCTGATCCGTGCCGTGGAACGCTGCCATCTCCCCTGGGTGGAAACTATTTCCCCCATCAACTTGATCAGGACATCCAGTTTTGCCGCATCAACCCTGATGGTTTCTGATTTAGCCCGGTTTTCTCCCCTTCTGTCGGCACTGGGAGCAGGTGCATCAACGGGGGCAGGAGAGCCGTCAGTGCCAGGTGGCGGAGAAACAGCGGCGATCATCTCGCGGGAGGGTTCGACAGCCTGTTCCTCGCCTGTCGCGGGTTCGCTGCGGGCGGCTTGCTCCAGTTCCTTGCAAATGCCGGCCGGGGGGGCGTCGATCACACCGCCGCTGGCTATCTGTTCCAGCATGGCGCCGAGCGTGTCCACCGCGCGGAAGAGTGTGCCGGAGAGACCCTTTGAAAATGCTATCCGCTGGCCGCGCAGGCCGTCGAGGACATCTTCCAGCTTGTGAGCAACCTCCGTGACGGCCAGGAGCTTCATCATGCGCGAGGAACCCTTGATGGTGTGTGCGGCCCTAAAGAGGGTATTCATGGTTTCGGCGTCGCCGGGATGGCGCTCGATTTCGAGGAGACCGCTGTTGATCCGGGAGCACTGCTCACGCGCCTCTTCGAGAAACCGTATCAGAAATTTTGCCTGATCAAATGCCATGAATCGTCTTCCTCGCAGGGGCAGCGCTTCCTGTGGCAAGGCCGGAGGTTGCCGGAACGCCCATATCAGTGCCTCCCAGTTTAGCCAGATTGTGCCGGCAGAGGGTCACGATCTGATCCGGCTTGAAGGCCAGGGGAAAAAAGGTGAGTCCCGCATCAGGGTGATCCTCTTTACCGAAGAGGTTCATCACGATTTCGTATTCGCGGCGGGCCAACTCCCGTTCATGCCGGATGGCATGAATCTCCGCCAAGTAAAAATGGGCCAGCCAACAGGATGAATCGATGTAGAGCGACTCCTTGAAGCGGAGCAGCGCTTCCTCTTCCCGGCTGGCGATCCGGGCGATGATACCGAGGAGCAGATATCCCTCCAGACACCAGCGGTCAAGCTCCAGCGCCGCACTACAGACTGTCGTCGCTTCCTCCAGACGGCTGAGGTTGATGAGAATGCTCGCTTTCAGCATGTAGCACTTGACGAAGCCGGGATTTTGACCAAGAAGCCGATCAATTGCCTGTAGTGCCGCTGTGTATTCCTTGTCTCGCGCCAGCGCCAACGCCCCGTCGAAAAGAATACGGAGAGAATCCGATGTTGCCGGGGGAGAATGTCCGCTTTGCCTTGTCCTGTCGGCAGATGGGGGCCGGTGATCGGAGAAGTTGTTCTGTTTCCCGCTCCCGGCCGCAGGGGTGCTTCGACGGGCAGGAGCGGCCGGTGCGGGCGCCGGTTCATTGCGGGGAGCGAGGCGTCGGTCGACGATATCCAGAAGCGGACCTTTGCGATACAGAAAATTGTGGTCAATTTCCATGAGGGAAAGAAGGCCGATATTATGAAAAATGGTTTCCGAAGCGCTCAGGAAAAGATAGCCATTGTTTTTGAGTGTCCCGGCAAGATTAGTGAAAATATCTCGCTGCACCGGAGAAGGAAAATAGATGGATACGTTACGGTAAAAGATCACGTCCAGCATCTGCATCGCCTCGGGATAAAGAGGGCTGCGAAGATTGACGATAGCGAAGGTCACGAGTCTTTTTACCTCGTCCCTGATCCTGAATTTGTCCGCAGCTACCTCGTCGAAAAATCTCCGGCGCCGTTCTTCGCTGAAACCGCGGAAGGCTCCCTTGCCGAATATCCCCTCCTTGGCCCTGGCAATAACCTTGCTGTCGATATCCACGGCCATGACCGAAAAACGGTCGCAAGCCGCGGCTCCGTATTTCTCGATCAGCGTCATGGCGATGGAATAGGCCTCCTCACCCGTCGAACAGCCGGCGCTGAGGACTCTGACCTTACCCCCGTTTTTACCCTCTGCGAGGAGCAGTTCGGGGATGAGTCGTTCGGCCAGTATCTGCAGATGGGCGGGTTCCCGGAAGAAATAGGTTTCGTTGACAGTCAGGAGATTCACCAGACCGGCGAACTCATCCGGGTCCTTTGTCAAGAACGATAAGTAGTTGCGGTCATCGATTATTCCCCTGGCTGCCATCCTGCTCCGGATTCCTTTCGCCAGGGTCTCCACACGCTCGTTTTCAAACGTCAGACCGCATTTTGCAAGGATGAACTCCAGAAATGGCGTCAGGTTCATAGGCAGATCCCGTTGACAACGGATTCGCAGTTGGACGCATGTCGCGCCAGGCGGATCAATTCAGCGGCAATCCCGGCCGGCGGGAGGACTCTGTCAATACAGCCGCTCTCAACGGCCAGTCCCGGCATGCCGAAAATGAGGCATGATGCCTCATCCTGAGCGATCGTGATGCCCCCGGCCTTCTTGATGGCCCGCATCCCGTTTACGCCGTCATTCCCCATGCCGGACAGGATCACGCCGACACTGGCGGGGCCGTAAACCCGGGATACCGAGTTGAGCAAGGCATTACATGAAGGGTGGTACATATCGTTAGGCGGCCTCTCACAGAGAACAATCCGCTTTTGTTCATTGATTTCCATGTTGTATTCAGGTGGAGCGATGTATACCCTGCCGGGAAGGAGCGTGGCGCCATCTTCCGGCTTCATGATCTCCTGTGACGACCTGCTGTTCAGCCAGGTCACCATACCGGCGGCGAAGCCGTTGGCGATGTGCTGGGCAACCACTATCGGCAGGGCGTAATTACCCGGCAGCTGGGATAGAATATCTGCCAAAACTGGTGGTCCCCCGGTCGAGGCGGCGATGGCAACAATGCCGGGCGACCCGGCAGTCTTTATCCAGGGATGGAGAACGGCAGGCTTGGCTACTAAAGGAGTTTTCTCCCTTTTCAGATGAGGAGTAACCCTGACACCGGCCAGAAGCCGGACCTTCTTTAGCAGATCCGCGCCATTTTTCGTGCTGATGCCGGGTTTATCGACAACCTCAAGGGCACCTCTCGCCATGACGGAGGAGATGGTCTCGGTATCCATATATGACGAAACCACCAGGATCGGCACAGGAGTGCTCATCATGATCCGCTCGATTGCTTCGAGCCCGCCCATGACCGGCATCTCGATATCCATTGTGATCAGATCAGGCCGAAGTTCCGCTGTTTTCTCGATTGCCTCACGGCCGTTGCTTGCCTCACCGGCGATGATGACGTTTCCTTCGGCAATGAGGATGTCGATGATTACCTTCCGTATCAGAATATTATCATCGACGACCAGAACACGAATCTTGCTTTTATGCATTTTGAGACACTCTCACAGTTCAGTAGTTTCCGCTTCGGTACGAGGTCTGTTTTCCCCCAATCGGAACTTGCCCACCAGCACTTTCAGTTCGTCGGCCAGTTCCGTCAGGTCTTTGGCTATAGTGTTGATCTGCTGCATCGCCGATGAGGAATGCCGCGTACCCTCCTCAATGTCCCGCAGGGCGATTACCACCTGGGTGCTGGCCGTCTGTTGCTGCTGCGTCGAAAGAGAGATCTGTTTCCCCGCTTCCGCGGTCTCCTCGGCCCCCGCCACCACGTCGCCGAGCATCGTCACCGTCTGCTGCGCATAGTCGAGCCCTTCCCGGATTTCCCGGGAACTCTTTTCCGAGGCCAGCACCAGGCGGTTGACCGTATCCATGATCTCCGTCACCTTCCCTTCGATCTCCCCGGTCGAGGCTACCACGTTGTCCGCCAGCCGCCGGATCTCCACCGCCACCACCCCAAACCGCTTTCCCGCCTCGCCGGCGCTGGCCGCTTCGAGGGCCGCATTGAAGGCAATCAGCTTGGTCTGGTTGGCGATGTTGTTGATGATCACCATGATCTTGGTGATTTCCTTCGACTTGCGCCCCAATTCCACGATCTCGCGCAGATCGGCCTCGTTGTGGGCTCTGATCTCATCCATCTTTCCGGTCAGGGTTTCCACCCCGTCGGCGCCGGCTTTCGTGTCCTGCAAGGTCTTGGCGCCAATTTCTGCCACCCCCTGGCTGTGGTGAGCGATCAGGCTGGCGGATGTGGAAAACTCCTCCATGGTGGTGGAAATTTCCACGACCGAACTTGAGAGTTGGGTGGCGAAACCGGTCTGCCGGTCAATGGTCTCGGCGATAGTTTCTGAATGACTGTCAATCCGTTGCGTTATGTTGGCAACCATTGTCATAATCTGGTGCATTTTACCGAGAAGGTTATTGATCTCCTCGCCCGTTTCCCCGATTTCGTCGCTGGAAGAATTATCCAGTCTTTGGTCGAGCAGGGTAAGGTTCTTGTCATCTCCGGTAATTTCCTTCAACGTGGCGACCATCGTCTTGAGAGGACGCAGAGTCCTTCTCACCAGGATTCCGGCCAGGAGGGAAAGGAGCAGCGCGAGGCCCATCATCATGACAAGCGTGCTGACTTTCAAACGGTCGTATTCCGCAAAATAGTCGCTCTTTTTCGTCCCGACATAGAGGCCGCCGATTGTCTCGCCTTTGTTGTTTCTGATCGGATCATAGGCGGTGAGGTAGATGTCGTCGAGAATGGGAGCCTCACCCCGGTAGGATTTTCCTTCCTTGAAGATTGCGTCGTAGGCTGGGCCAACCAGCTTGGTGCCGACAGCCCGGCTGCCGTCCGGTTTGAGGACATTGGTGGCAACACGCGTGTCACCCATGAAAATTGTTGCCGTCCCACCGAAAATCTCTTGGATCTTGTCGGGAATCTCATTGTTTTCGCTGATGACATAGCTGTCGACAAGAAGTTTCCCCTCAACAATTCTGAAATCGTTCCCCTTGATCTTGAGGAATCCCCAGAACGTCTTCAACCGGCTTTCCTGCGCGGCCACCGCCTGTCTGGCGATTTCTCCATGAAGGCGAATCAGCGCGAAACCGGTCGTGATAGTTACGGCTACAATAACAACGATTACGTACAGCACGATGAATCTGGTGGTTATCCGCATTATTCACTTCCCCTCTTCCGACGTTACTGTTTTTCCCGGCGCCATTTCATAAGGATGGTTACGTAGGAGCGTCAGGCGATTCCTGGCCGAGTTGGAACCTGTCAACGAGCACTTTCAGGTCGTCGGCCAGTTCCGTCAGGTCTTTGGCTATGCTGTTGACCTGCTGCATCGCCGACGAGGAATGCCGCGTGCCCTCCTCGATGTCCCGCAGGGCGATCACCACCTGGGTGCTGGCCGTCTGCTGCTGCTGCGTCGAAAGTGATATCTGCTTGGATGCAACCGCGGTCGCCTCGGCCCCTGCTACCACGTTGTCGAGCATCGTCACCGACTGTTGCGCATAGTCGAGCCCTTCCCGGATTTCACGGGAACTCCTTTCCGAGGCTAGCACCAGCCGGTTGACCGTGTCCATGATCTCCGTCACCTTCCCTTCGATCTCCCCGGTCGAGGATACCACGCTGTCCGCCAGCCGCCGGATCTCCACCGCCACCACCCCGAAGCGCTTGCCCGCCTCTCCGGCGCTGGCCGCTTCGAGGGCCGCATTGAAGGCGATCAGCTTGGTCTGGTTGGCAATGTTGTTGATGATTACCATGATCTTGGTGATTTCTTTTGACTTGCGCCCCAAATCCACGATCTCGCGCAGATCGGCCTCATTGTGGCCGCTGATCTCGTCCATCTTTCCGGTCAGGGTCTCCACCCCGGCGGCGCCGGCTTTCGTGTCCTGCAAGGTCTTGGCGCCAATCTCCGCCACCCCCTGGCTGTGGTAGGCAATCTGGGTGGCGGAGGTGGAAAACTCCTCCATGGTAGTGGAGATTTCCACGATCGAACTGGAGAGTTGGGTGGCAAAACCGACCTGCTGGCCGACCGTTGCCGCGATGGTTGCCGCGTTACTGTTGATCCGCCGGGTTACGTCGGCAACCATGCCGATCAGCTCTTGGAGGTGCTGGAAGTGATCGTTTACCCAGCGGGTAAGATCACCGATTTCATCGTGAGTTGTCACCGGTATCCGGATGGTCAGATCATTGTTGAAATTCTTCAGGGTAGTGGAAATCAGTTCGACAGGTCTGTTGATGAAGCGGTTCACGAGCGTGACCGCCAGGAGCAGGAGAAAAAAAGTAAGTACCAGGGAGACACACACGAATTTGACGGTCATTGCAGCGGCTTCACTGCTGATCTTTTCCCGCTCCTTGGCCACCAGCGCATCGATATCGTTAAGATAGATGCCGGTCGCCACGACCCAGTTCCACTTCGGTATGCTCTTGGCGAAGCTTAGTTTCGGCTGGAGTTTGACCTCTGTCGGAAGCCTCCAATGGTAGCTGAAAAATCCTTCCCCTTTCTCCTTAGAGGCCTTGACCGCTTCCCGGATGATATACACCCCGTTGGGGTCCTTGAGATCGCGCGTATCCGTGTTGTCGAGACGGGGGTCCGGATGGGCGACCATGAAGCTATTATAGTCATTGATCCAGAAATAACCGCTTTTACCGTACTTCATGTTCCGGATGGTCTTTTTCGCCTCTTCCCGCGACTGCTGCGAGATCGTGCTTATCGCCATATCGACGTAATTTTTGAGCTGTTCCTTTCGCTCGTTGAGAAGGATATCCCGGTAGGCGCTGATTCGTTTTTCCCCGCGGTCGTATATGTTTGCCACGGCCAGAAACGAGATAACACTGACAACGATCAGCCCGAAAACCGTAATGAGGGCCATGACCTTCTGTTTGATGGTTAATCGCACCGGTTGACTCCTTTTTGGAATCAGGTTGAAGCTGTTTAGGTTGAAGGTCGAAGCAATACCCTTCACCCTTCACCCTTCACCCTTCACCCTTTTTAAATCAATCAACAAGATCATCTTCTTGTCCCGCGAAACGACCCCCCAGATCCCACTCCCTACGGTAAACGGCTGAATCAGTGTGGGCAAAGGGCGAATTACATTGTTACCGATTTCTATGATCTCCTCGACCCGGTCGACGGCAACCCGGCAGAAACAGTTATTCCCCTTGACTACGAGGATGGTTGCCGGAGAGATATCCCGTGCCTGCCCGCGGCAGACGAGCCTTTCGGCAAGCAGTACGACATCTCCCGTTTCCGTATCAGGCGAATAGTCGCTCATAGCGGTAATCTGCTCTGCATCGGCGCCGAAACTAACATCGCCGACGGTAAACACCACGAGTCGAAGCGTCGTCACCTGCCCATTTCTCCGGAAACCAGTCATATAACAATCTTAGCAAAGATTTTGCCGATATCGAGCAGGGTTACATTTTTTTCTCCGTAATCAAATACGCCGACAATGAACTCCCGAATTCCTGTGTCCAGTGTGGAAAGAGGGGGACTGATCTCCCGTACAGGAATATCGTCCACATCGATGACGGCATCGACAAGGATACCGGAACAGATACCATCCTTCGCCGCCAGAACTATAAAACCTTGCGAAGGGGCCGACGCTGCAATCCCGAGGAAATGACGGATGTCGATAACCGATTCCACATCGCCTCGAACATTAATCAAACCGGCCAGGAACTCGGGCACACCGGGAACCGGGCTGATCTCTGTCGGCGGCAGTATCTCCCGGACATTTTCGCCATAAAAAGCGTAATACTCATCGGCAAGTGTGAAGATAACAATTTTGACCCGCGCCTCTTCCACATCGATGATCTCTGTCAGGTTGTCGAATGTGCGATCGCTTTTTTCACCACTGTTCATGATGGAACTCCTTCTATCCTCAACATTCAACCCTCTATCCTTATCGTCTATCCAGGTTTACGATCAGGAGATACCTATTCAAAATTATTCAAAAAATAACATAAAACCGTGCCAATGGAAAGAATTTGACCCTTATTGAGGAATGTTGAAAAATAATTGCTTCATCCTGAAGCTGGACAACGGAGCACGCTCATACCAACGGCACAAGGCCGGTTTTGCGGTTGATACGACGTATGACCTGTGCTATACATGGGCACATTTTATACCGAGGCTAAGCTATGATGCTTTCTCTTGACCGACTGATCGAACAGGCACTTCTGGAAGATATTCATACCGGTGATATTACTACCCAGGCGGTTGTGCCGGGATTGCGCCCAGCGTCGGCCCGTCTGATCGCCAAGGAAGCGCTGGTGCTGGCGGGGCTTTTCGTGGCGCAGAGGGTTTTTCTGCGGATCAATCCCGAGGTGGTTTTCAACGCCTGTTTCGCAGAAGGTGCTCTCGTGGAAAAGGGTGCTGTTCTGGCTACCGTGCAGGGGAATGCATCCGACCTGCTCATGGCGGAACGGGTGTCGCTCAACCTGCTGCAGCGCATGTGCGGCATTGCCACGCTGACCTCCCGTTATGTTCAGGCGGTCAGTGGTACAAAGGCCCGTATTGTGGACACCCGCAAGACGACCCCCGGTTTGCGTGAAGTTGAAAAGTACGCCGTACGGGTCGGGGGCGGTATCAATCATCGCACCGGTCTCTACGATGGTGTGCTCATCAAGGAAAATCACATCGCGGCATCCGGAGGTATTGCCGAGGCGATCAGCCGTGCCCGGGCCTATATCCCCCACACACTCAGGATTGAAATCGAGACCGAAACACCACAGCAGGTTGAGGAGGCGCTGGCTGCCGGCGCTGACATTATCATGCTGGATAATATGGATTGCGAAACCATGCAGCACTGTGTCGGCATGATCAACGGCCGGGCGCTGGTGGAGGCCTCCGGCGGCGTCAACCTGGATACGGTGCGGGCCATCGCGGAAACCGGCGTTGATATCATTTCTATCGGTGCCTTGACGCACTCGCCTCGCGCCATGGATATCTCCATGCTGCTTGACTGATCATGTCCCGTGCCGCCGCGGTCATACTGAGACTGTTCAGGGAAGCTGGCAGTGGTTTTGTATCGGGAGAACTGGTCAGCCGTGAGTTGCAGATGTCACGGACTGCTGTCTGGAAGCATATCAACGGGCTTCGTGAAGCCGGCTACATCATCGAAGCAATCCCGTCTCGCGGATATCACCTGCTTTCAACGCCGGATATTCTCAGTGCGGAAGAGGTGCTCCAAAAGCTGCGCACAACCCGTATCGGCCGGCATCTGGTCTGCCTGCGGGAGACCGCATCCACCAATGCCGACGCCTTCCGGCTGGCAGAGGATGGGGCTGACGAAGGGACGACCGTCATCGCTGAAGAACAGAGCGGCGGCAAGGGGCGTCGCGGGCGGGTCTGGTCATCACCGTCCGGTGTCAACCTGTACTGTTCGGTGGTGCTCCGTCCGGCGATTATGCCGCACGAGGCGCCGCAACTGACCTTCCTGTCCGCGGTTGCCGTTGCACGAGCTATCGAGCAGTCAACCGCGCTGAAGCCGGAGATCAAATGGCCCAACGATGTGCTGATCAAAGGGCGGAAAGTGGCCGGACTGCTCAACGAGATGAGTGCCGAGACCGATGGCATCAATTTCGTTATCCTCGGTATAGGTGTCAATCTGAACATGACCGAGGCCCAGTTTCCCGCGGACCTGCGCACCCCGGCTACCTCGCTGCTGCTGGAACAGGGTCGCCCGGTCAATCGGGCCCAGTTTGCCGCACGTATGCTGGAAGAGCTGGACCGCTTGTATACCGGCTTTCTTGCGCAAGGGTTCGGTCCGGTGCGTGACGAGTGGCAGCAGCGCTGCAATGCCGGCGGTCGAGAGATTGTTGTGAGTGAAGGCGGTAGAGAGACGGTTCGGGGCATGTTCAACGGCATTGATGGCGACGGCGCCCTGCTGCTGCGACTCCCGGATGGTACTGCTGAACGGGTAATAAGTGGTGATGTGAGGGTTATCTGACATGCTTCTGGTCATCGATGTAGGAAACAGCAATATTGTCCTGGGGGTGTACGACGGCCTTACGCTTGTACGCAACTGGCGTCTGTCCACCGACAAGTCCCGTACCTCCGACGAATACGCGGTTCTGCTGCACAGCCTGTTTGCCCAGGCGGAACTGGGCTTTGCATCCGTCAAGGCTGCCATTATCTCATCGGTTGTTCCTCCGCTGACCGGGGTGATGGAGGCCATTACCCGTGATTTTTTTCACCATACTCCCTATGTTGTCGGTCCGGGCATCAAAACCGGCATGCCGATTCAGTATGACAATCCCCGCGAAGTGGGGGCCGACCGGATCGTCAATGCCGTAGCCGGGTACGAAAAACATCACTGTGCCCTTGTGATTGTTGATTTCGGCACCGCCACCACCTTTGATTATGTCAACGCTAAGGGAGAATACTGCGGCGGCGCCATCGCGCCGGGCCTGGCCATCTCGGTGGAGGCCTTGTTCCAGAGGGCCAGCAAGCTGCCGCGTATCGATATTGTCAAACCCCCCTCCATCATTGCCAAGAACACGGTAAACTCCATGCAGGCCGGTATTTTTTATGGTTATGTCGGCCTGGTGGACGAGATAGTCAGTCGCATCAAGCAGGAAAGCAGGGATAGCCCCAAGGTCATCGCCACCGGCGGCCTGGCCAATCTGATCGCCCCGGAATCTCGTACCATCGAGGAAGTGGATGACTTTCTCACCCTGGACGGGCTGAGGATATTGTACGAACGAAACAGGTAGGGTTGGATCTTGGTCCAGAGACTATAGATGCTGATTTTGCAGACGGTTTAACTTTGTAAGCTCCACATTCCTTGCAAACACAGTAGGGGCGACCCGGTGGGTCGCCCTGGTTGCCAATATCCGAGAATGTTGATGATTCCGGCAAGGGCGCATGCCATGCGCCCCTACGAATAAATTCCACAAATTCCGGCATGCCGGAATTTGGCAGAACTATTTGATTAATAACAATAGGGCTTCAAAAAACGGCTGTTTTTTTGGCAGAGGCGCCAATTACATTCCTATATTGACATCCATTGCGGTGTTGCATTACAATCATAATAAGTAATGCAATTATGCGATATGTGGAGATAATCAAATGGCCTACTCGGCGACTATTACATCAAAAGGGCAGATCACAATACCCCGTGCTGCCAGAAATGCTTTGAATTCCTCGACTGTTGATATTGAAGTACAAGGAAATCTGGTAATTCTGCGTCCGGTGCAGAGTGTTGCCGGTTCTCTGGCTGGATATGGCGGCAGTACGAAACCTTTCGACGAAATACGGGACAAGGTGTGGCAGGAGGTTGCCGATGAAAAAGCGGGCGAGCCTTCCTGATACTAACTTCATCCTGCGTTATCTGTTGCGAGATAACGAGGAACATTTTGTCGAAGCATCGGTTTTTTTTGAGAATGTTCGGGTCGGAAAAGAATGTGCCATTATTTCCGAATCCGTCCTGATTGAGTGTTTGTATGTGCTGACTAAGCATTACAAGGTCCCGCGAGCCGACGCCGCCAGAAGTTTGGGAGGGATTCTCATCTACAAGGGTATTGTCAATTCTGACCGTGAACTTTTGTCGAAGGCGCTGACAGCTTTTGCAGAATCCACTCTTGATCCGGTAGATTGCGTTCTTCTGCAAAAGAGTGTTCTTGAAGGCCATACAGTGCGGACATTTGACAAGGGTTTGCTGAAACAGCTCTAGCAACAGGTAGCTGATTGTTCATATCATTCAACTCAAGGAGGAGAAAAGATGGGACAGTTCGAGACGGGCAAGATTCGTAACCTTGGAATTGTGGCACACGGCGGGGCCGGCAAGACCTCGCTGGCCGAAGCGATCCTCTTCAATACCGGGATGATCGACCGCCTGGGGCGGGTGGATGATGGCTCTTCCACGATGGACTTCGAGCCGGAAGAGATCAAGCGCAAGATATCCATCACCTCGGCACTTGACCATTGCGAGTGGGACGGACACTCCATACATATTGTGGATACCCCCGGATATGGCAATTTCATCGCTGACACCCGTGCCTGTATGCGGGCTCTGGATTGCGCGGTCGTGATGCTGTCGGCCATCTCGGGTGTCAAGGCCCAGACCGAGGAGATCTGGAAGTGGGCCAATGAATTCGAGATCCCGCGTATCGCCTTTGTCAACAAGATGGATCGCGAACGGGCCAGTTTTCTGCGCGCCATCGACGATATGGAAAAGTCCCTGGGCGCCCGCGGTGTGGCCATTCAGATGCCGATCGGCGTTGAGGCCGATTTTCAGGGTGTGATCGATCTGATCACCATGAAGGCGTATTTTTATGCCAAGGACGGGTCCGGGACATTCACCGAAGGCGCCATCCCTGCCGAATCAGCCGAAGAGGCGGCACGACTGCGCGAACATCTCGTGGAAACCGTTGCCGAAGCCTATGACGCCCTGACCGAGAAGTATCTGGAGGCGGGCGAGTTGACCGAGGAGGAAATTATTGACGGCCTGCGGGTCGGCACCATGCGCAATACGTTTACGGCGGTGTTGTGCGGTTCGGCAACTGCAAATATCGGCGTAAAACAGCTGCTGGATGCCGTCTGCGCCTACCTGCCGTCACCCCTGGACCGCACCAAGGCAGTTGGGACGCATCCCAAGAGCGGCGACATGCTGGAGCGGGCCCCGGACGAGAAGGAACCATTTTCGGCGCTGGTGTTCAAGACCACCTCCGATCCCTATACCGGCAAGATCACCATCTTCCGGATCTATTCGGGCGTGCTCAACTCGGATTCCACCATCTTCAACTCCACCAGGGGGGTTGATGAGAGAATCGGCCAGATATACGAACTGGAAGGCAAGAAGCAGCATCCCATCAAACAGGCTGTTGCCGGTGATATTGTCGCCGTTGCCAAGCTGAAAGAGACTATTACCGGTGATACGCTTTGCGATGCCGCCAAGCCGATCATCTATGAACCGGCCAAACAGCTGTTGCCGGTGATTTCCTATGCGATTGAGCCCAAGACCAAGGCCGACGAGGACAAGATCCACAACGCCCTGCATCGCATGATCGAGGAGGAGCCGACCCTGGAGTCGCACCGCGATACCCAGACCAAGGAGTTCATCATCTCCGGCATGGGACAGGTGCATCTGGAGGTGATCGTCGAGAAGCTCAAACGCAAGTTCGGCGTGGAAGTCTTGTTGAAAACGCCCAAGGTCCCCTATCTGGAGACCATCCGCGGTACGGCCAAGGTGCAGGGCAAGTACAAGAAACAGTCCGGCGGGCGCGGCCAGTATGGTGACTGCTGGATCGAGATGGGACCGACCGGTCGCGGTGACGGGTATGTCTTTGAGGACAAGGTCGTGGGCGGCGTTATCCCACGTCAGTACATACCGGCGGTGGACAAGGGTATCCACGACGCATCACTGGAAGGATTCCTGGCCGGTTATCCGGTGGTTGACTTCAGGGTAGCGCTCTATGACGGTTCTTTCCACACGGTGGATTCCTCGGAGATGGCCTTCAAGGTGGCAGGCTCCATGGCCTTCAAGAAGGCCATGGAGGTGTGCAAACCGGTCCTGCTGGAGCCGATTGTGAATCTGAAGGTAACCGTACCTGACGAGAACATGGGGGATGTGATCGGCGACCTCAACTCACGACGCGGCAAGGTGGTGGGGGTCGAGCCCAAGGCCAACTCCCAGATCATACGGGCGGTGGTTCCCATGTCTGAGGTCTTGGCCTACTCCAACGACCTCAAGTCAATGACCAGCGATCGCGGGATGTTCAGCACGGAGTTCTCTCATTACGAGGAGATGCCGACCCATCTGTCCCAGAAGGTAATAGCTGAAGCGAGTGCCGACAAATAGAATAATGCGTCCACGTTCCGCGCCGGTTGTTGTGGTGAGGTTCATGAGGATGGTCATGAATAACGGAGGTTATCAATGGATATCAAGTTCAGCAAGGATTCGGCCGGCAATCAGCAGGATGCTGCCGACAGCAAAGGAAAGCAGAATGCCCTGTTGGTTTTGCTGCTGGTTCTGGTCGGTGGTTTT
This sequence comes from Desulfuromonadales bacterium, assembly GCA_016650295.1. Lineage (GTDB taxonomy): Bacteria > Desulfobacterota > Desulfuromonadia > Geobacterales > Pseudopelobacteraceae > CAIPTY01. The sequence continues at coordinate 24,607 of JAENWA010000058.1, forward strand.
GTGTATATCTATTTTTTTACCGGGCTGATCAAGCCGGTGAAAGAGGAAAAAACGGCCGAGGCTCCACCACCGGTATCACAGGTAACCAAGAAGGCGCTTCCTGCTGTTGATGGAGCGCCTGCCAAGGCAGACGCTGACGGTGAGGTAAAAAAGGATGCTGCCGCCCCGGCGGTGAAGCCCTTACCTGCCCCGGCGCCTCCGGCTGCCGCGCCTGCGCCCGTTGCGGCTGCGAAGCCTGTTTCGGCTGCGAAGCCTGTTGTTCAGGAGGCTGCCAAGGTCAAGGAAGAGCCGAAGCTGACTGCCGAGGCGCAACCTTCTGTAAAGAAACCGCTCCCGGCGGCTGGCAAGGCTGACGTGAAAAAACCGGCGCCTCCTGAGAAAAAGGAGCCGGTTGCAGCAGAGAATAAAGCTCAGCCAGCCAAAGTTGATGAAAAGAAACCTGCTGAAGCGAAGAAACCTCAGGCGGCCAAGGTTGATGAAAAGAAGCCTGCTGACGTGAAGAAGCCGGCCGAAAAAAAAGCTGTGGCTGTTCCCGCCGTTGTAACGGCCAAGAAAGAGGTTCAAAAGCCTGTCAAGAAGGAGCCTGCCGACTCGGGCAAAGTAACCGGCTCCGGACCCTGGACCGTGCTGGTTGGAAATTATGTTTTGGAAGAGGCGCTGGCGACGGATTTGGCACGGGTCAGGAAAGCCGGCCTCGATGCCTATGTCGTGCCGGGAGTAAAGAAAAAAAGCCATATGAACCGCCTTCTGTTGGCTGATTTTACCGATCGCGATTCCGCCCAGGCAGAGTTGACCAAACTGAAACGATATACATCGGATGCCTTTATGATCGACAACGCCGGGATGCATAGTGTGTATGCCGGTTCCTACCTGCTTGATGCCCGGGCCGGGTCCGAGAAGGAGCGGCTTGCTGTTGCCGGTTTCAAGCTGACCGTACAGCGTGTTGACGTATCGATCCCGTCGAAAAACCTTACGGCCGGCAGCTTTGCCGAAAAGAGTGCCGCAGAACAAGCCCTGAAAAAACTGCGGGCTGCCGATGTGAAGGCAACCTTGTCGCACCAATAGGGCATATGGCGGACGTGGTCAAATTCAGGGTATCTCCGGCCGTTGCAGCGTTTGTCAGGCCCGGTGTTGCGGTCGAAAAAAAGCTTGCCGGTATTCAGACGGCTCCGATAATGGAGCCGTCTGAGCGGTTGACCCTTCTGTTTTGTCTTATGAAAGATGCGGATGCGGCAGTCAAGACAGCGGCCGAATCCGCATTTGCCTCGGTGCCTGAAGATGCTGTCCTGTCATACATTCAAGCCGCTGCTGTCCATCCTTCTCTTTTGAGCGAACTGGCCAGGGTTCATTACTCCAAGGCTGATGTTGCGGATGCGCTTCTGAACACAGAGCAGCTTCCCCTGCCGGCCCGGCAGTTTTTGCAGAGGCAGCAGGCAAGCGTACCACTTGTGCCTCCTGTGCAGGACATACCTCCACCGGAAGATGATGCAGAAGATGTTTATGAGGAGTCGGGAGATGCTTTTGAAACTCCGGGAGCTGATCTGCCCTGCGCAGAAGAGCGGATGCAAGAGGATGATGCCGGGGAAATTGAAGAAGAAGGGGAACAGTTTCAGAGCAAGTACAAGATTGCCATGGTCATGGGGATTTCCGAGAAGATCAAGATGGCATTGTCGGGTGACAAGGAATGGCGCGCAATTCTGATCAAGGATTCCAACAAGCTAGTTTCAGCTGGTGTTATTAAGAATCCGCGTATAACCGACGGCGAGATACTTACGATCCTGAAGGTTGGCGTCCAGAATGATGAGATCATACGTCTGATCTGTGCCAACAAGGAATGGGTCAAAAACTACAACATCCGCAAGGCACTGATACTCTGCCCAAAAACGCCCCTGCCAAACGCATTGCGTTATCTGGCAACGCTGAATGAGAAGGATATTGCCGGTTTTGCCAAAAGCAAAAATATTTCATCGGTGATTGCCACGCAGGCCAAGCGAACGTTACTCTCCAAAAAACGATAACAACGGAGCCTGAATGGCGCTCATCAACCACGCCAAACGTGAGATCAATGCCAAGATCATATACTACGGTCGTGAAGGTGTCGGCAAGCGCGCCTCACTGCAGTATATCTATGACAGAATCAAGCCCGCCTTGCGTGGAGAGCTGAAAACCCTGCCGACCGGCGCTGATGCTCTGCTTTTTTTTGACTTCAGCCCGTTCGAAAAACTCATGTTTGGCGGTTACCGCATCCGTTTTCATGTGTACAGCCTGCCGGGAAAGGTTGTCAACCCGGCGACATGGAAGATGACTCTCAAAGGAGCAGATGGACTGGTAATCGTAGCCGATGCCGCACCTGAGATGCTCCCCGCAGCACGGGAAAGCATCTCAAGGTTACGGGAATTTCTGGCCGCGTACGGTGTCGGCCTGCATGACATCCCCTGTGTCCTCCAGCTCAACAGGATCAGCGGTGGGCAGCAGTCGCCCGCATGCTTGACGGCTGCGGAACTTGAGGTCCCGGATATGCAAACCTGTCTCTGCGAGCCTGCCGCTGGTGAAGGTATACTGGAAGTGCTCTCGCTTCTTTCCCGCGTGATCATGACACGAATCGGTCAGAGCGACGCCTTGCGGGCCCCGAAGGTTGTGGAACCATCAGACGGAACTGAGAATTCGGACAGGGTAATCCTTCCGCCCCCGCTTGGCCTCGAAGAATTGTTGATGCCGCCTGACGCAGTCAAACTACGTGAGGAAGATTCCGTAGCGCATGCGGCGCGGTCGGAAGATGCTGATGAAAATTTGCAGGTTACACTGGCAGTGGAGAGAGCCGAAAGTTCCAATGGTGTCGTGCGGATACCTCTGGAACTCACGCTGGGGGGGGAAACCCGCCGGCTGGTTGTGTCGATAACCATTGATCAGGTGTGACGTATGAGTGATTGAGGAGGTAAGCATTACCTTCTTGTTTACACAATCACAACGTGCTATATAGCGCAGGCAGTGCTTACAACGCAGGGAGGAGTGTACATGGCTGTTATTACGATTTCACGGGAAATGGGTACCGGCGCCTATCATGTTGCCGAAGAGGTGGCCCGCCGGCTTAAGTACACACTGGTGGATGGTGATTGTATCAACGCCTGCGCACCCAAGTACGGGCTTGCAACGGAAATGCTTCAGATGGTGGACGAAAAGCCGCCCTCATATATTACCGCCGAGGATCGCAAACGGGCAGCCGCTTTGAATACGGTCGAACTGATCCTGCTGGATTTTGCCCGTAAGGGTAATGTTATTCTGTATGGTCGTGGCGGCCAGGATTTGATGAAGGGGTGTGCGAACGTCCTCAGATTACGTTTTATTGCTGATTTTGAGGAACGGGTTGAGCGTTTTGCAGAGCGGGAATGGATTGATCCCGATCTGGCGCGTTCCATGATCCGTCGCAGCGATCATCAACGAGGCGGATTTATTCATTTCTATTTTGACAGGTCGTGGGACGACCCGCTTGGGTATGATCTGACCTTCAATACATCGCGGCTCTCGCAGGATATAATTGTCGAGAGTATTGTGGCTGCTTCCAAGGAACCGGCTCTCAAGGAGGCGGAAAAGGGAGCTGCAGAGATCATCGACAATACCATTCTGATGAAAAAGATAGAAACCGCCCTGCTGAATGCACACAGTCTGGATTATCGGCCATTCACGATTATTGTGGAAAATGGACGGGTTGCCGTGAGCGGTTATATTACATCGGAGTCGGAAAAGATGGCTGCCTTGAAGATTGTGGAGTCGATCAAAGGGGTCAAGTCGGTTGTCGAAGATATCCAGGTTGTGAACTATAAGGTCTACAAGGATAAGTCATAAGTCAGGTTTTTGAATGATTTTGAACCAGATTGAAATGCGTTGAAAATACAACACAATTTGATTGACTTCCTACCTAAAGCCCGCTAATCTTTAACACAGATTAAGCGGGCTTTTTAATTCTATTCCTACCTAATTCCTACCTAGAACTGATTTAGGTAGGAGAACCCGCCATAAACTTCCTACCTAATGGGGGACACCATGCCAAAAGCCACACTCACGAAAAAGAAGATCGACAGCATTAAGTATGCAGACGAGGGGCAGGTTATCTATTGGGATTCTGAAATGCCGGGCCTGGGCCTTGTTGTCGGCACAAAGACAAAAACCTTTCGCCTCCAGTTGGATGTGAAGGACGCCACCAAGTCGAAGGGATACAGGACCGTTAAAAAGACCTTGGGCCGCTATGGCGTGGATATTACCTTGGAGCAGGCAAGGGGTATGATTTCGGGTTACGTTGATGCAGAAGGGCAAGCCGTGCTTGGGGAGCGTATCAAGATCAAGCTGGGAGAACCTACGGCCAATGCCGGCGAAGGAGTGACACTCAAAGAACTGACAAAGTCATATTTCACGGAGACAAAGCGCCGGGATGGTAAGGACCGCCGGGAAAGTTCTGCTATTGCGTACCAGAATTTGATTGAACGCCACTATGCCGGATGGTTGACGCTGACACTCAAGGAAGTGAACGAGCTGACGCCTGACGTGGTTATGGAGAAGTTCCAGCAGGTGGCGACTGGTGGCGAAATGTCCGCAAGGAATAGCGCCGTCATGCTGTCGGCTGTCCTTAATTACGGGCTGGCAAAGTATCCCGGTACCCTGAAATCAAACCCGCTGGCTATCCTGACAAGCCGTCACGTCAATGTGATGAAGAAGATAGAACCCCGACATGAGTGCTTGCAGTATGAACCTGCCAAGCAGCGCAACGACTTCAAGGTATTCCGTGAAGGTATGGAGAAGATGACAGAAGTACGGCGCGACCTCTACATGTTCACCCTGTTCACTGGTATGCGTCGCATGGAGGCGACCGCGCTGCAATGGGATCAGGTAAACCTGGAGCATGGCGAAATACTTGTCGAGGACACCAAGAACCGGGAGAAGTTGCATATTCCGTTGAACCGGCAAGCTCTTGCTATCGTCAAGCGCCGTCGGGAGACGGTGGACGCAGCATCTCCTTGGGTATTCTGTTCCACCAAGGGAACCATAAACAAGACGGGCTATTCGGTCATGCGTGCCGACCACCTGAAACGTGCAACCGGTCTTGACATTACGATTCACGGACTTCGCAGGACGTACATAACCACAGGGCGCAAGTTGAAGCGCTACGAGGACACGGACAAGCTGACAAACCACGTTGACAATTCGATGGCTGGGAAGCATTACGATGAAACCGGCATCGAGGACTTGAGGGAAACTACACAGATGATCGGTGACACCATTGAACGGCGTATGCTGGAAGAGAAGGCAAAGGTCATTCAGATCCATGCGGCACAGGCGGCGTGATATGACAACCCCGGCAGAACGAGAGCAACGTGAACGTGTCGACCTTGCCATGAACATGTTAAACGGTGACAAGATCACAAAACAGATAAAGGAGCGGGTTCACAAACTGACAGGGTTGCCACCGTCTGAACTCATGGATTTCAGTTCAGAACGCCGCAAAGACATTGCCGAAAAACTCATAGGCCGTAGCGTTTGGGTAACTCCTAGAACGAAAATAGGCAGGGAGAAAGGCTGGAGCAAATCAGCACATTTTGAAAAGGCAGTCCTGTATCACGAACTCACTGAATCCGGCCAGGATGTGTACACGGCCCGGTCAATAGTTCTTGAGGAATTAGGCGGCATACCACGTAGTTTTATCAATGACGCCAGCCCTGAAGAAGATTACGACACCTATGATACAGCGGTTGAAACCATAAAGCGCCCCATACGCAAGGGCAACGCCGCTCACCCTCCGCTCACAACTGGAGAGATCCAAGAAATATCCGAGAACATGCGAAAGCAATATCTAAAACATAAAAAAAATTAATACGTTTACCGGCCCCCTCCCTGATTTGGCTCCTTTTGTTAAGGTTGGTTCAACGTTGCGCAACGTTGACCAACTTAGTCAAAAGGAGCGAACATGCCAAGTAAAAACCCTACACGAGATCGAACCCGTCAACGTATAGCAGACGCAATTATCCCCGACGACCCCCGCATAAGTCTTGATGAATTCCAAGTTGCAAAACTCCTCAACGTTTCCGTTCACAAACTTCGCCGCGACCGCTGGGCCGGGGGCGGTATTCCGTTTATCAAACTTTCTGAGAATGGGATAGTGCGCTATCAGCGTACAGTCATTGACCAGCGTATGCACGACCTGACACGGTTGAGCACGTCCGACACCGGGCAAAAACGCTCGAAACAAGCTTAGGCCGCGCTATGACTACGACTATCGAAACCCAAGCCGAATTTAGCACGAGTGACATAGAAATCTCCGCAGCCATTTCCGCAGTTACGGGCCGCCGGCCTTCTGTTTTCCGGGATCCTGTAACCGGGTTTGGAGTATTCACGCACCGATACGATGACGCCCTACAGGACGCGGTAAATGCCTACAGTGCCGGCAGCCTTCTTGTGAACGCTCGAACCATCCTAATGGCACGTCGCGGTCTTTTCCGGGACCTCAAGGCCTTGCCTCGCGATGGGGGGAGACCATGAGCAAAGACCTTGACCCGCTGATAAGAAAGTCATTATCCGCTGCAATTCTTACCTTACCACCACGTCGACAGCAACTCTTTGCATTACTTCCCCCTGACACCTTCAGAGGCCCGGCCACCTATTACAGGCTAGGACGGTTCTTTGCCACCGATACCAGTACCGAAAGCATGGCGGACATTGCCAAGGCCACAGGGATCGATCCTGTTGAGCTGGTGACACTCATGGTGGAGGATGAAACCTTTCTCCCCCTCCAGGACCACCTTGTACGACTGCTGACATCCTGCCAGACAATAGCCCTCACCAATGGTCTTGATGTTATCCAATGGGCGACGGCGATCACCAGGATCAGTGAATCGACGCTCCCCCAAAAAGGGGAACGTGAGAATGAAGCCGGCGAAGTCCTGTTTATTTCCGCTACTGACATACTTTCCCAGCGGGTAGAAGTTAAACCCCTCCTCGGTAAGATCATCGAACATGATTGTACAGGCCAGATATTCGGACCCAGCGGCGACGGTAAAACATTTGTTACCCTGGACATGGCCCTGACAGTCGGGACCGGGGGCAAGTGGAACGGTATCCAGTGCGACCAGGGCGTTGTGCTTTACTTTGCCGGTGAGGGCCATGCAGGCCTGCGTCGTCGTGTCCAAGCGTGGCACCAGCACCACGGCAAGCCTGACCTATCATGTTGCCACATCACCCGTCGTGCAATCCCTTTTGATGATGCTGGACTAACCAAAGCGATCAGGGAAGCAAGGCTGCTGGTTGAACAGGTTGGAAAGCCGGTATCACTGATTATATGCGACACGTTGGCCAGGCACCTACAAGGCGACGAAAACAGCACCAGGGACATGTCAGAGTTTGTGACTTCGGTTGACGGGCTCCGCGCTGCTTTCCCCGACTCAACAGCGATCATCGTACACCATACCGGCAATGATGCTGATAAGTCGGGACGGTCCAGGGGATCGTCAAGCCTGAAGGCAGCAATGGACTTTGAAATACAGTGTACCAAGGGGCTCCTGACATATACCAAGTGCAAGGATGCTGAACAGCCGGAACCCTCTGAATTTAAGCTCGTACCTGTCCAGATCGGCACCGATGAGGACGGCGAACCTATCACCTCTTGTGTTGTCCAGTATGGCGAGAGATCAGCAAAGAACCGTGAAGTGGGTATGACAGCCACGGAACGGCAGTTACTTGAACTGGTGAATTCTTACCCTGACACTCTATCCGGTGACCTCCGGACCATCTTCTTTGACAAACGCAGGGAGGGCGATCCAGACGCCAAACCCGACACGCTCAAGAAAGCATTTACTCGGTCATTCGATGGACTCATTGAAAAGAAAATGATCTATCAGGACGGTCATATTGTTAAGGCGGGACAAAGGACAAAAGCGGGACAATCAGGGACAAGTCCCGGCAATGGTAGGGGGGACAAACGGGACACACCCTTAAAGGGTGTCCCGTTGTCCCTCCCTGTGTCCCTCCCTGAAATTCTCACGTTTACCGAGTCCGATTTTGAGGGGGTAATTTTATGAAAGTAAAAGTCTTGGAAGAAATCACGCTCTCAAAAACAACGCTTCACCCTGGGGAGATTATCAATATTCCTGATTCGCTCTTGCCGAAACTTGGGGCGAAGGTGGAACCACTCCCCATTGCAGATGTAGACGATGGCCGTGGCCTTCCCCATTATTGCGCGGATCAGGACGCCTGGTGTTCAACCAAACTTCCTGGCAGCACAACATTTTGCCGGAACTGCGAGGCCACACAATGAGCTACTACAAACAACCATGGCGTGGTGCACCGCAACCGGTAACGATGGCCGATACATTGTTCATGCGGAACCTGCTCGCTGGCGTCCGTCGAGTCCGCGAGCAGGCGGCAGCACACCACGGCAGCAGACCGAACGGGAAAACCCCTCAGAACGCAAATACGGAAGCGAGAGCAGACCATGACCACAAATAACGAGTTATCACCGGAATATCACAATCACGCTCAATCACTCGAAGACTTCCGGCAGGCCATTATTGCAGCGACGGACACACAGGCGCCGATACCATACGACACCTGTCTTGCCGCCTGGGCCGCGCTGATTTTCTCATTCGTCGAAATGGTTACTATCACAGGGCTTGCGGACACCCGCATTGACGAACTACAAAACGAGCTGGGCTTTGCATACTTCAAGGAATTGCCCACAGCCGGCACGGCATAGGAGACCACCATGGGATTGCACCATAAGGTATTGCGAAGCGTCAAGCAGGCGGCTGTCTGTAGGCATCTTGGCTGTGACGTCAATATCCAGATTGATGCGGCGAACCCCGGCAAGGTTGTTTTCCGAATATCGCCACCATCCGCAGCAGAACACGCTATTCAACTTTTCGAGTCTGGAGCGTCACTCCCGGCAAGGCCATTGCTGGACACGCTTTCAGAATTGCATACTTCAGTAAAAATCTTTCTGTATCAGTATCGGCAGCTATTCAGCGGCAAAGAGATGGCAGACACAGAGCACGACTGATAGCCTGATGTTATCAGAGCAAAAACAGGCAGGAGCAGCAAATGGCGAAGTTCAAACCGGGGGAAACGGGCAACAAAAACGGCAGACCACCAGGGACGCCGGATAAGCGCAGCCAATTGCGCGAACAGTTACAGTCAAGGGCCGGTGACCTGGTTACAAAATGTGTCGAAATGGCACTGGCTGGGGACAGTACCGCTATGCGAATTTGCATGGAGCGGCTGATACCAGGTCTTAAAGCGCAGTCTGAAATCGTCACACTCGACATATCCGGCGAACCAAGCGAACAGGCTGCACAGGTTGTTTCAGCGGCAATCTCTGGGACGATCACACCGGACGCAGCAGAGGCCGTTATGAGGTTGTTGGCCGCAGCGGTTAGCATCGAAGACATGACGAAGGTTAAGGCCGATATCAAAGAGATCAAGGCGATACTTGAAGCAAATAAAAAAAACGAGGAGGAATACCAATGGCGACAGCAAATGCAACAGCAGCACGGAAACTCGAAGAAACTCCGGAAGTAGTGAGAGCACGAGAACTCGAAGCAAGGGTAATGAAGAAACTCAATTTTGACGGGCGTTATGCCGTATTACATCCACTTGAAAGTCAGTCACGCTTTGCAAAGCTGACCAATAACGAGCTGGAATTTCTTGGCCGGATAATGGGTTGGAGTGTCCCGTACTATCGTGGTGTGGACTGGGACACTGTACCGCCGGCAATGCTGGCAGAAGCTATTATGCACCCTGATGGTGTGGGACTGCTTCAATCTCTTTATCCAGCGCCAACGGGCGCAGACCAGGTTAACTGGGAGGAAGTGAGTGAAGATGAGCTCCATCTTGTTGCTACAAATAAGACCACGATCAAGGAGCTGCAGGGAAAATATCCGGTATCATCCCAGTGGGCAAAGAAATGACCAAACACCGGCTCCTGGACGTTGTGATGAAGCATCTTGATAGAATCTGCACCCGTGGCGACACGAACGGCATCAAACACACAAAAATGGAGGTAGAAAAAATGGGACCAAAACCGCAAGTGAAAGTAGCGACACCGCAACCAGCACAGGAGCCGCGCCGGTGGGGGCAGCCAGCCAGGTCTCTGTTTGACCCGCTCGTAACTACAGCACGTCCGGCAGCAGCTACCCCCCAGCCCATGAGCGGCCCGGCAGCCACCCCGCCGGCAGCGCCGAACATGGCACAGAGTCTTCGTGCATCGCGTGACAACACACCGTTGACGGGCCACCAGACAGTAGCCCGTAATTGTGGACTTGACCCACAAACACCAGGCGTCGAAACTATGACGATGCAGCAAATGAAGGACCTTGCCTACAAACAACAGCTTGAAGCAACCGAGCCGATGTTCCGGGCACACGGGAAATGTTACCGCAGATAAGGGGGGATAGCCATGAATCAAGTTGGAGTAGACGTCAAGGTAAACAGTCGGCAGGTACAGACTGCAACAGCGCAGGTGAAAGCCTTAGGGGGCATGCTCAACGACACGTTTTCAAAAAAATACGCGGTTGAAATTGCCGAATTGAAGGGCCTGGGCAGCGGAGGACCAATAACAGCGGGCGGCAAGGCTCAGTTTGATACTGGTACGATAGACAGGGTAGTACGCGGCGCCGGGGTGTATCGCCGGGAGATGGAGAGCATAAAGCGCACTGTCTCAGAAACCACGAAGGACTATGACAAGTTGATAAAGCTCTCAAACGATTTCAAGGGTGACCGTCACGGCCCGACGGTGCCACCTCTGTCTGACGCCGAATGGGCTAAATCACACCGGAAAACAGATAAGGAGGTCGCCTCGTTCTGGGCGTCTGTCAACGACGGTCCTACAAAACGTAAAACGGCAGCAGAACAGTACGAGGCCATACACGGCGCCCGGGGCCGCACGGTTACCAGCCGCGACGACGACGGCATGAGCGGCGCCGGTCCGGGCGGACGCAACAGCAGCCAGTGGATGAAACGCACTCTTGGTTTTGTGATGGCCGCAGCCGGTGTCGGGACCGTTGCCGGCTTTATCGGTTCAGCTCGTGGCGCGTACCGGTCCGCGATCGGCGAAGAGGGTCAGCTTTATGGTCGGGGGATTCGTGGCAGCCGTGGCCGCGCTGGGATAGCCGCAGGCATCGGCCTTGACCCGACGTCATGGTACGGCCTGGAAGATTCATTGAGCCGATACACCGGCCTTAACGAGCACACGGGACTTGCCCGGTCTTCGATGTTAAGCGCCACATTTGCCAAGGCGAACGGGCTTGACGTGTCAGACGTTGCCGGTTTCCGGGCAGGCATCTACAACACCACCGGGAACGCCGGGACTCTTCCGGATAGCCTCTTGACCAGCATCGGCAGAGGGCTGGACAAGTCACGCATGTTTGAGCTGATGCAGCGAGTCAGTCAAAACACACATATCACGGCAGCAGCCATGCACGGGGCGCCGGTATCGTCTGGCCAGACGGCAGCAGCCGCAGCACTGGCAAACGAGGCTATGCGGACCGGCGGGAGTGTCGGCACGTATGCCAAGAGCCAGGACTTTGCAGGGCTGATGCAAAACGGCATGCAGGGCGCGGGAAGCACTCCCGGCGACATCATGCTTTTTAAGGCAATGGGCGGGTTCAGTGGAAAAATGGACTTTGGGAAAGTCCACTCTATGAACCTGATGAAGCAGGGCGGATTTATGAACCGACCGGACCTGCTACAGAAAATATTGAAACAGGCACCGGGCGGGGATATGGCAAACCGGGCCGGCTGGCTGGAAAGCATGTTCAAGGGCTGGGGCATTGACGGCGCCGGCAGCGAGTTGCTGTTCAAGATGAATGACTCCGGCTTCCTTTCCCGGTTTTCAGAGCGTAAGGGCGGATTGCTCAAGAACATCGAAGGCGCAGCCAAGGGAGGCGACACCGAGGCGGCACGCTGGCTGAAAGAGATTCAGGCAAACCCGGCGCTGGGCAGGCAGGCCATAGAAGCACAGAAGGACGTGGTGAAGATCGAAGCCGGCGAAAAACTATCTGCCCTCTTTGCGCCGATAGAGAACAGCGCCGTCAAATTCGCCGGAGCACTGGCAGACGGCAAGTGGCAGGACGCCTTCCGGAACCTTGACGGGTCCGGTAAACTTTTCCTGACCGCAGCCGGACTGATGGCCGCTGGCGGGGCCATGTCATTCCTGGGCGGGGCGTCCGGGCTACTTGGCAAGGCAGGCGGCGGGGCGCTTCTTGGCTCGCTCATGGGGCCGCTTGGCTTGGCTACCCTGGGAGGCGCCGGCGCGTACATGACCTTTAAGGACGGCGGGAACTTTCAACCGGCAGACCGTATGCGAGCAATCACCGGAAAAGGATTGAGCGACAAGTTTTCAAGCCAATGGGTGCCATACAAAGACGAATTTGACCGGGCGGCCAAAGCCTACGGCATTTCCCCGGAACTTCTCTACGGTATGGGCCGGACAGAGAGCGGATTCAGAACGAACGCGATCAGTAAAAAGGGCGCGATCGGGGTAATGCAGGTCATGCCGTCAAATGCCAAGGGAGTGGATTTAACAATACCCGGAGATAATATCCGGCGCGGGGCGCAGTACATGGCCTCGTTGTTGAAAATGTATGATGGCGACACGGACAAGGCCCTTGCCGCCTACAACTTCGGGCCGGGCAATGTTGGCAAGTACGGAATGGGCAAGCTCCCGAAGGAAACACAAAAATATATCCGCGACGTGAAGACCGCGCAACAGGGCTATTTTGAGTCGTCACAGCCAGGGGGCGCCGGCGGGGATGCAATGCAGACCCTTGTCCAGATCATGCAGATCATAGCAGACAATACCGGTATTACAGCCAGGAAGGGACAGCCGCAAGCAACAGCTCTCGCAGTAAGATAATCAGAGACGGTGTAATGCAATGTTATTTGCCCCGTGGTGCCTCACCTCCTTGTGTGTGCCACGGGGCTTTTTTACGTCCTGCACCCTGGTTTTTCGTGTTTTTTCGGGCATACGCTACGGGTTTTGTGGCAATTCCGTGGCAGTCAAAAACGACCATATCATAAGTGGTTGAATGTGAACGATTATAAACAATACACCAGAGGGTGCAATACCCTCTGGTGTATTTTCTTTGTCAGATATACGCTACAACTAGTTGAAATAATTGAATATTTATGTTGACAGCTATGTTTTTTTGTCTCTATGATGGACCATCTTTTTGACAATTCATGGAGGCGGTCATGTTCACCAGCGGCCAGAAGATTTACTTCAAAAGGGATACTGACAAGCGGCTGCTCAAGGGTACGATCATTGGCCAGGCTGGCGACGGCTGGCAGGTACGCGGCGCCCGGACCGCTTCCAAGATCACGCCCCCAGTTTTCACCCTGCAGGCGCACGAGATCACCACGGACCACATACCACCACGGCAACGGGTTAAAAAGCTGGAGACCAGCCACGGCAGCGGCCTGTCAATCGTAGCAGCCGAAAGCATCCGCCGGCGGGAGATCACAGAGGCGCGCCTGGGGATGACCGAAACGCAGGTGTTACAGGCACGTGCAATGCTCGAAATGCGGCGACGTGCTCTTCGGAAACTGGCAGCCACAAACGGCATAGCCTTCTCTCGTTACGATTATGCATTTGAAGAGCTTTCGAGTGAATATCTTGTGGCTGCCATGTCCGCGCTCCGATCGACAGTGAGCAAGGCACCTGACGCGGACCTGGAAGAGTTCCGGCGCTACCTGTCCGGTGAAGTTGCAGACAGCCGGGTAATGATGACCATCACCCGGACCAGCCGGACGGCAGCAATCCGGTATCTGAAACGGCGGACGGAGTACCACCTGCAGCATGTTGATATTTCTGATTATGGAAGGAGGTTGGCAGCATGAACATTGAATTTTGTCAGATCGTTGGCCAGGTTGCGGCATACCTGGACAAGCACCCGGACGGTGCTGACCGGTTACGGGCTTTTCTCGATGACGACAAGCTGTTGTATGACACAGCAGACGTTTGTCGAATTACCGGTTGGGGGCGGACGTATGTGTCTCAGTTATGTTCTAGCGGGTTGGTGCCGTACATTCCCGGCAAGCCACACAAGTTTGTCCCGGCAGCAGTCAAGAAGGCAATCGAAGCGTTACAGACAGGCGGCATCTATGGGCGCCGAAAAAGCAGAACAAAACCCACAAGGAGAACACCATGAACGCAGAGACAGCAGGAAAAGTTTTTAGTGAGCTTGATGTATGCAGGAGCCTGTTTGATTCGCTTGCACACACTCTGGAATACAACGTCGGCGTGAGAGACTATCACCCGCTCAGTGTACTTGCCCAAGAGGGTAAACGGAAGATTGATAGCATTGTGGATCAGATTGACCGGGGGAGGATGGCAGCATAACAACACGGTCAAACAGGCACTTGACAAGATGGAGCTCACCGACGATGCTGTTCAGAAGTCATTCCAGCGCAAGGGCTTAACTTATCTGATAAAATCTCACGGAGGAACCAATGGCAGAATCGAGCGAAGAAGAAAAGTACACCCGGAAGGCCGCGCTCTTGAAAAAAGCGCTTGTGGATGCAGACCAGATGGATGCTGCGGATGCGGAGAAGGCAAAGAAGCCTGCTGCAACGGGCAAGCAAAAGAAGGAGACTGCAGCCCTCTAGATCGCAGCCATTCAGAGCCTTTTTCTTTATCCTGGATATCATCCTGGCGGGTGGTTCAGGCTTTTTATGCCATTCCGACGATGCATCCTTCATGGGATTGTGGAGAGCGGCGGCAGTGTGTCTGACACTGACTGTGAGGATTGACGACCTCGCCAAAGTGGTTTACCAGTAGTTCCGGAAACCTCGCAAGAGGGACGAGCACCTAATTCAGGGCTCTTGAAAGCCGGGAGAAGGCCACCGTTTAACAGCGGTGGCCTTTCTGCTACTAAGAACCAGAAGCGATACGTTTCCGCAATGGCACCGTCTCAATAGTCCGACCCATCGTCACTTTTATTTCAATCCCCAGGCACCCGCAGGTACAACGCAGCTGGCCGCAGCCGGAGCAGATAGGGCACGCGATGCAATCAATGCGCTGCTGAAACTGGCCGCAACGGAAGACGGACGTCATAACCTCGTCAATAGGATCGAAACGTAGTTGCTCGCCGTAGCAGACGCAGTTCACCCGGAAACGATCAACAATTAGCCCGTGAACACGCTTGGAAACCTCGGGAATGTAACCGTCCTCCCCCTGAACGACAAAAACGTGACCGCAACGGGAACAAAACGGCTCGTATTCGGAAGGGTCTGGATGGTATTGGCAGTTGGAGCAAACAACCACAAGGTAAGGGGTTTCCACAACTGGAATATCTTCACCCGAAAACCGCTCGCCATATGGAACAATCCGCGTGTTGCCGCAAGAAGGACATACTGTTACACCAGCATCGTCAGCGTCAAAAGACTCTCCACATTTCCAGCACTCACGAACATAATCACAAGGAAGCGCGGCAAGCGCGGCAACAAGTGCATCATCAATAGAATGCGGCATACGCCCTCCATAACTTTGTCTATGGTGCCAAGATCAATTGCAGCCGCGACAGCGCAGACCTGATTTTCAACTCTAACCGCTCGCAGTAGGACCCGCCCTGCAGATCATCCAATTCGGACTGATACACCAATGTACTGACCCGGTGGTCGTCGATTGCCAGGTTCAACAGGTGCACGTCAAGGCAGCCTACCCTCCGGCCTTCTACAACTGATACCTGTGATAACTGTATTCCCATTTGCGCGGCAAGATCGGCGGCATACTCTTGAATCATTTGGTACTCGGTTAACGGCCTGACAGACCCATTCACTTTTTTGTGAAATTGGACGAAATCAACGCCTTGCATGAAATCATACGTTACGTCTCCCGGCGGTTATTTGTCGCAATGAGGTATACAGGGAGGGTCTCTAATGAACAACTAAAAAAGACCCCGAAGCCAGGAGGGGCGACTACGGGGCAAAAGCCTGATTTTACTCAGGGTATGAATGAAGGAAATTCTGCCTGTTCCTACCTATGTCCTACTTAAATAATATACAGAATATTAATATCCATATAAAACAAGTAATTATATTGATATGTGAACTATAAGGTCTACAAGGATAAGTCATAAGGCAGGGTTTTGAGGAATGAATTCTATTGAATTATGACAACCGATTCAAACAGGCTTACAGCCGAATGCCCGCAAATCCATTCAAGGATTTGCGGGCATTTTATTTAGCTTGAAGCGGATTCAGTCTCAGTATACGGATGAATTGGATGAAGGCGTAACGAAGTTCTTCGGCGACAGGCTTGATAGGGACGGCTTGTAATCGCTTATCAAGCCGTTGCAAGCAACGCCGAGGTGTTGCAGAGGCTGATGCGGCAGTTATAAAACGTAGGTTGCGTTGCTATCGCTGAAATGTCTGTTACTATAACCTAATGACGGAGGCTCTTGCAAAAAGATTGTCTTCCCCGAATGACTCTATCGGGGATCCAGGTTTTTCAGTCACTTAGAATCTGGATTCCCGATCAGAACCGCTTCGGGAATGACACTTTTAGGACTTTTGCAAGAAGCTCGACTACTGACATTTACTGAATAGTATTGATCGCTTCGAGACTAGGGAGAAGTAATAGTGAAGTCAGCATCCACATCCCGTGTCATTCTGGCCGGAATCTTCATTGCGGCGATAGCGCCATTCCTGGCAGTGGAACTCTTCCATGTCTGGCTTTACAAGGTGATGGACATCACAAAGTATCTTGTATTTCACAATATAGTGGAATTATTCAGCGTCATTGTATCGATGTCCATATTCGGCGTAGGCTGGTTTACCTATGACCAGTCAAAAGACCGTCACATACTCTTCCTGAGCACGGCCTTTCTGGCCATCGGTCTTATGGATTTCATGCATGCCCTCTCCTACGCTGGAATGCCCGCATTTGTGACTCCGAATCTGCCCGACAAGGCTACCCAATTCTGGATTGCTGCAAGAATTTTTTCCGCCTCTGCATTTCTCGCCAGTGCGTTAATATACCCAGGGACTTCGCTCGGGTGGTTGTCCAAACGCTATCTGGTTACAGCTGCCCTTGCCATTACACTGACCGTGTTCACCGGAATCATTTTCTTCCCTTCTTACATTCCCGCTGCTTTCATTGAAGGTGTCGGCCTCACCCCATTCAAAAAAACCTGCGAGTATCTGATTATCTGCCTGCTGCTGCTTTCAGTGGCTGCCTACTGGAGACGCATGTCGAAGAGCGGTGACCGGCTCATCCTCTGGTTCCTGTCCGCCTTCATCATCTCTATTTTCAGTGAGCTTGCCTTCACCGTTTACAAGAGCGTCTTCGACACATTCAATATGCTCAGCCATGTCTACAAGATTGTGGCATTCTACCTGATCTACAGGGGGATATTCACTGCGGCGGTCAATAATCCGTATCTGGAGCTTTCCGGTGCAAACGGCAACCTCCGAATGGAGATTGCCGAACGCAAGCGGGCGGAAGTTGACCGGGAACAGTATCACAGGTTTTTTACGACCTCGCGCGACCTGATGTGCATTGCCGATCCAAACGGCGCATTCATTAAGACGAATCCGGCCTTTTCAGAGACGCTTGGTTATTCAGAAGCGGAGCTCGTGTCAAGGCCGTTCATTGACTTCATCCATCCTGACGACAAACAGCAGACCCTTGATGAAATGAAACAACAAATGGAGAACGGACATACATTGCATTTCGATAACCGGTATATTTGCAAGGATGGTTCGGTGTGCTGGCTATCCTGGCGTGCGATCTATACAAAGGAAGAAAATTCCACATATGCGACAGCTCGCGACATCACCGAGCAAAAACGGGCGGAAGGGGCCATGTGGGAGAACGAAGCGCGATTCCGGATGATGGTTGAGAGCGTGAAGGACTATGCCATTATCATGCTTGACGCTGACGGCCACGTCGTGAGTTGGAACACGGGCGCCGAACGCATCAAGGGTTATAAGGAGGATGAAATCGTCGGGCAACACTTCTCGCGTTTCTATACCTTGGAGGGTGTTGAGAGCGGCAAGCCCGAAAAGGAGTTGGCAGTTGCTGACGCGGAAGGTCGTTTTGAAGCGGAAGGGTGGCGTGTGCGCAAGAACGGCTCTCGATTCATGGCCAACGTGGTTATCACGGCCCTGCGCGATGATGCGGGCCAATTGCGCGGTTTTGTTAAAGTCGTACGCGACATCACAGAACGCAATATGGCAGAGGAAGCGTTAAGCCGCTATACAGCAGAGCTGGAGAGGTCTAATGCGGAACTCCAGCAGTTTGCCTATGTTGCCTCGCATGACCTTCAGGAACCCTTGCGCATGGTATCGAGTTACACACAACTCCTTGCCCAGCGCTATGAAGGCCAGCTCGACGATAAAGCCAGGAAATATATTGACTACGCCGTGGACGGCGCGGTGCGCATGCAGCGGCTCATCAATGACCTGCTGCTCTACTCGCGCATCAACACGCAGGGCCAGGTACAGGAATTGATCGACTCCCATGCGGTTCTCGGCGATGCCCTGCGAGACCTGTCTGCCGCTATTACGGAGAGTCGGGCGATCATTACGAATGACGATCTCCCCACAATTCGCGCCGACGCCACCCAGTTGTCCCAACTCTTCCAGAACCTGATCGGCAATGCCATCAAGTTCCGGGGCGCCGATCTGCCGCGCATCCATGTTTCAGTCCTTGATCTCGGTAGCGAATGGCGTATCTCGGTGAATGATAACGGCATCGGCATTGATCAGCAGTATGCGGGAAAGGTGTTCGTGATCTTCCAGCGCCTGCATACCAGGTTGGAATATCCGGGAACCGGCATCGGTCTGGCCGTGTGTAAACGGATCGTGGAACGCCACGGCGGCCGGATCTGGTTTGAGTCCGAGCTCGGAAAAGGTTCCACATTTTATTTTACGTTTCCAAAATGAAAGGGGCACAACAATGTACGAACAGCAATTAGTCAAGCCTATCGATATACTGCTGGTGGAAGACAATCCGGGCGATGCGGACCTGGCGCGCGAAGCTCTCGATGGCAGCAAGATAAACAACCGGCTGCATGTGGTTGACGACGGCGAGAAGGCCATGGCATTCCTGCGCCGGGTGGGTCCCTATGCCGACATGCCTCGCCCCGAGCTGATCCTGCTCGATCTGAACCTGCCCAGGAAGGATGGCCGTCAGGTATTGGCTGAAATAAAGTCGGATGACAGCTTAAAAAGGATACCGGTGGTTATCCTTACCACCTCACGGGCCGAGGAAGACGTCCTCAAGAGCTATGATCTGCATGCCAACTGTTTCATCACCAAGCCGATCGACCTGAACCAGTTTCTGCATGTGGTCAGGTCGATCGAGGAATTCTGGTTGAGTATCGTAGTGCTTCCTGATGGAGGCAGTAAATGAGCAGAAATCTGCGAATACTTCTGATTGAAGATAATCCCGGTGATGCCGACCTCATAAAAGAGATGCTGAACGAGGCTGATGTCCAGTTTGAACTGAAATGTGCAGAACGTCTGTCTGCCGGGGTTGAACAGATCAAAGCGGAAAGTTTCGATGTGATTTTACTGGATCTCGGCCTTCCCGACAGTCAAGGGCTTGGCACCCTTATGTCATTGAATGAAATCAAACTTGAAGCGCCTGTTATCGTGCTAACCGGTCTTGCGGATGAAGATTTAGGGACACGGGCGGTCAAGGAAGGAGCGCAGGATTATCTTTTCAAGGGGCAGATAGATAAAAATATGCTTGTTCGTTCAATTAATTATTCTATTGAACGCAAAAGGGCACAGGATGAATTGGCGGCGGAACGCACAATGCTGCGCACTTTGATCGACACCATTCCGGACCTGATCTGGCTGAAGGACTGTGATGGTGTCTTTCTTGCCAGCAATCCTGAATTTGAACGTTTCTTCGGTGCACCTGAGTCGGATATTATCGGCAAAACCGACTATGATTACGTTGATCGGGAGCTGGCGGATTTTTTCCGGGAAAATGACCGCAAGGCAATGGCCGCCGGTGTCCCCGTTGCCAATGAGGAGTGGATAACCTATGCCTCTGACGGACACCGTGCCCTGCTTGAGACCGTCAAAACCCCCATGTACGACTCGAAGGGTCAACTTAAGGGGGTGCTTGGTATTGCCCGCGATATTACAGTTATCAAGCAGACCGAGGAAGAACTGCACAAGAAGAACACCGAGATCGAGCAATTCATCTATACCGTATCCCATGACCTGCGCAGCCCGCTGGTGACGGTGAAAACCTTCATGGGATACCTTGAAAAAGACATTGTCGAGGACAACCAGGAACAGCTCACCCAGGATATCAAGTTTATCCACAACGCAGCCGACAAGATGAAACTGCTGCTGGACGAACTGCTGGAGCTGTCACGCATCGGCCGTATCGAATCGTCACCCGTCAGAGTTTCTCTACAGGAGGTGCTGGCTGAGGTACTGGATGTCCTGGCCGGCATTATTACAGAGCGAACAGCCGACATTCGACTTCCTGATTCGGACCTGATGCTGTTCTGCGACCATCCGCGCCTATGCCAGATCTGGCAAAACCTGATCGAAAATGCGATCAAGTACAGCTGCGAAGGCAGCATTCCCCGGATCGAGCTTGGAATACAGGAACTGAGCGGGGAGACGACCTTTTTTGTAAAAGATTACGGCATCGGGGTCGATCCCCGATACAGCAGCAAGATCTTCGGAATATTCGAAAAACTTGACGCGAAGAGCCCCGGTGCAGGTATGGGGTTGTCACTGGTCCAGCGAATCGTTGAGAAAAGCGGTGGAAGAGTCTGGGTTGAGTCGGAGGGGAGTAATAAAGGTTCGTGTTTCTATTTTACTCTGCCCCAGGCAATGGTTAAACGATGAATATAACCACAAAGATAATAAAGCGTCCTATTGACGCAGGCGATCTGCCAAACGTTTTCTGATGGGTGCGAGCAGGGCGACGCTGAATCGGATGCCTCCTCGCCCTCTTCCCATCTGCAGTCCATCTTCGATCCCGTGAAAATCTGAACCGCCTGTTGCCAGAAGCCCCAACTCCACTGCCAGCCGTCGCAGAAACTCCATCTCGTCCGGTTGAGCCAGGTTGTTGAATACCTCGATACCATCCAGTCCCGCTTCTGAAAGCTCTGTGACAATCTCGCGCAGTTCCTGGCGATCTCTGCTGACTGTCGTGGGATGCGCCAGAACCGTGACCCCGCCAAGTCGCCTGATTTCACAAATAGCGTCATCGATTGGCCAGTAGTTTTTGGGGACATTGCAGGGGACCAGGTAGCGCTTGAAGGCGTCTTCCACGTTGCTGGCGTAGCCGCGATCCAGCAAGGCACGGGCGATGTGCGGACGGCCGATGGCATCCCTGGCAAAGGCCAACACCTCGGACAGGGCGATGATTGCACGACCCTCTTCGGCAAGCATGTCATTTACCCGTTCCAGGATTTCTTCGTTGCGATGTTCCCGCCGTTCGCGGAATCCGTTCAATTTCTGCAAAAAAATCGTATCGTTCCAATCCATGCCATAGCCCAGCAGGTGGACATCCTGCCAGGACCTGAACTGTACCGATAGCTCTACCGCGGGAATCACCTGAATGCCGCAGGCGCTGCCGGCAACAATCCCTTCTGCAATTCCGGCCACGGAATCGTGGTCAGCTATGGCAATTGCCACAAGACCTTCTCTGGAGGCGCACTGTACCAGCTCGGCAGGCGAATACGCCCCGTCCGAACAGTTGGAGTGAATATGGAGATCAATGAATGATCGCGTATCAATTCTCATATCCGTATGATAGCTGTATAAGCCTGAAAAGTAAAACCGGTCTTGCGTGACGGTCGCTGTTCGAGTACTGTTTTTCCATGAAAAAATTTGATATTCATACCGCCATCGTCATTCTGCGAGAAGAATACCGCTCCTGGAAGACACCGGCTGTAACAATTGTCGCCCAATGTGAAGGCAGTCCGTTCAAGGTGCTGGTGTCCTGTATTATCTCGCTGCGCACCAAGGATGAAGTCACGGCACGGGCCTCAATGAGACTTTTTGAGCGGGCCGATACGCCGGGCGCCATGCAATCGGTTCCGGTAGATGAGGTTGCCGGACTGATTTACCCGGCCGGTTTCTACCGGAACAAGGCACAGCAAATAGTCGGTTTTTCCAAAAGATTGATGGGTGAGTATAGTGGAATTGTTCCGGATGACATCGAAGAACTGCTGAAGTTCAAAGGGGTCGGGCGCAAGACAGCCAACCTGGTGGTGACGCTCGGTTTCGGCAAACCGGGCATCTGTGTGGATACTCACGTTCACCGCATCTGCAACCGATGGGGATACGTCTCCACAAAGACACCCGATGAAACCGAGACTGCGCTGCGAAAAAAACTGCCTGCCGAATACTGGATAGAAATCAACGACCTGCTGGTGGCATTTGGACAAAACCTTTGCCATCCCGTGTCGCCCCGCTGTTCCGTCTGTCGTCTGGCCGATATCTGCGCCAGAATCGGGGTTGGCCCGTCACGATAAGCGCAGGTTTTAAAAAAGTGTTATTTTGTGAACTAGACAGTTGCCAGCAGCATAAATACCATGTAATATCTGCCGGAATTGTAACCCAAAATGCTATTCCTATTTTCAGGAGGATACTATAATGCTGAGAAAGATCGGTTTTATCGGGCTGGGTACTGTTGGAAGACATATGGCTGCCAACCTGACCAAGGGGAGTTACGAACTGACGGTTTATGACAGCGACCAGACGGCCGTTGCCGAAGTGGTCGCCCTTGGCGCCGTGGCCGCGTCTTCGGCTGCAGAGGCTGCCAAAGGACGAGATCTGGTTATTGCGATTGTTCCGGAAGGTGATGAGCTGGGCGGTCTGTTTTTTGGGGATGCCGGGATTCTGGCCGGCATTGACCCAGGTACGATTTTCGCCGACATGGGCTCGCACTCGCTGGAGACCACCCTGAAAATGGCGGACGAGACCGCCAAGAAAAAGGTCCCGTACCTGGATGCTCCGGTGTGGGGAAGTAAGGATCATGCTGCTAACGGACTCATGACCATTGTGGTTGGCGGTGACCCGTCACTGGCCGGCAAATGCCGTGAACCATTCTCGTTTTTTGGCCTCAACACCATCCATGTCGGCAAGATAGGCGATGCCACCAAGATGAAGTTCATCGTCAATATGGTGCAGGCCGAGCTGGTTCAGGTCCTGGCTGAAGGACTGGTTTTCGGCGAAAAGATGGGCTTTCATGCCGACAAGATCCTGGAAGTTCTGGATACACGCGGTGTGGCCTCGCCGCTCTTCCACCTGAAAGGGCGTGCCATGGCCCGCGGAGACTTCTCCCGCAGTCTGGCGCTTAAGTATGTGCATGAACAGTTGCAGATGGTCATGACTGCCGCCCGCCTGATGGGGTTGAACCTGCCTGCCGCGGAGGCCGCTACCAAGGTCTACGAACAGGCAGTCAAGGCAGGTTTGGGTGAAGAGGATTTCTCGGCGGTCATCAAGGTGCTGCGCAAGTAATAGTGCGGATTATCATATCTGTGCTACAGTTACAGGCGTCCGATTGCGGGCGCCTTTTCTGTTTGTACTGGAGGAAGATACTATGAACACGACATTTCGCCCACGTCCCGTTTATGTGGCGGCCTCCTGGATGGCGCCGGTCGGTCGCTATAACGGCAAGGACAAGGAGAACTTGTCTTTTCTTGAAATGGCTGAGCGTTGCGGCGAGGTGTTTGGCGGCAGTCCCGTACGGCGCCGTGACATCGAGGCGGTTGTGGTTGGAAGCCAAAACCCGTCTGCTTTCTCCGGGGTGGACAATACCGCGGCCAAGATAGCCGGCATCCTGGGGATCTCCGGGGCCAAGTCAGTGTTAATCGATACGGCCTCATCCTCCGGCGCATCGGCCTTTGAAAACGCCTATCTGGAGGTTGCATCAGGCCGATACGACTACGTCCTTGCTATAGGCATCCAGAAGATGAGTGATGCTTCGACGCTTGACTCCACCCGCATTATTGCCGGGGTAATCGACCGTGATGAATCGGAGTTCGGCCTGACCATGCCGGCCTGCGGAGCCCTGGTGGCGAGGGCGCTCAAAGAGCGGCTCGGTCTGACAGACGAGGAATGGACCGCCTATTCGGCCCTGTTGACCCAGCGCAGCCAGCGTTTTGCCGCCCAGAACCCCGATGCTCATAATAACTATCCCCTTGAAATTGCCGATTACTACCGTCAGATTGCCAGCAACAAGAATTATCGCTACTGGGACCCCTTGCGGTACCATGACTTCTGCCCCATGTCCGACGGTATGGCAGCGGTTATCCTGACATCTATACCGCAGGAGGTACTGGTCAGCGGCCTGGGTAGCGCCACCGATATCCCCACCATTGCCGACCGCAACTACTTCCATTCCTTTCCGGCCACGGTCATTGCCGCCGGCTACACTTACGGAATGGCCGGTATCAGGGATATCCGCGGCTTTTCAGGAAAGCTGCATGTCAATATGCACGACCCTTTCAATGGATTCGGGCCGATTAACATGGTCGATCTGGGGATTGTCCGAAATAACCGTCTGATCGACGTGCTGTTTGACGATGCCCTGACCGGCCCCGATGGCGAGTTTCCTACCAATCTGACCGGAGGACTGAAGGGGAGGGGGCATCCATTGGGGGCTACCGGCATGATTCAGATCGTCGAAAACCACCGGCTGATCCGCGAAAACGGCTTTACGGCCGGCCTGTCGCACTCCATCGGAGGACCGATCAACAATAACGTGGTGGTGCTGCTGGAGCGCAGCGATCATTATCGTGCCCGTTCACACGAACCGTACAAACCGTGGGGATTGCCGTCGCTGGGACAGCTCAAGCCGAAAGGAGTCAGCCTTGATGCCTTGATGACATCGGGAGAGCCGGTTGAAGGGGCATTCGTAACATCCACGGCCCGCTTCAATCACAAAAACAGGCTGCCGGAGGCGGTCATCCTGATCATCTCCTGCCGCTTTAACGGGGCAAAATACCGCTTTCTGTTCGGTATCGATGGAGAACATTATGACCAGATTGCCGGATTCAATAGAGGAGATCCGGTCGTGATCGAACGGGTCGAGGGGAGCCTGATGGTCAACCGCATGAAGGTACGCAAATTCTATACCCGTACTATCAACGGGTTGGTGGAACTGGCCGGAAGCGGCTGGAAGAAGATAACCGGTAAAATGTAGGAGGGCATAAAGGTCCACCGGCTCCTGGAGAGCGGCATGTTCTGAACGTGCCGCTCAATCTTTTTCCGGCGGCACGATTTCGTACTTCTCCATCCGGTAGATCAGCGTATGCCGGGGTATCCGCAGAAAACGGGCCGCTGCGGCCTGGTTCCACCGATTGCGCTCCAGGGCCTGCATCACCACCTCCCGCTCCAGTTGTTCCAAGGAATAACCTTCATCCGGCAGGTTAACGACACTGCCCGAATGTGCCGCTGTCCCCGTCGCAGCGCCGTTGTTGCGGATCTTGTCGGGAAGATCGTCAAAGGAGATGGTGTCGGCGTTGCGCAAGATCAAGAGACGTTCCACGGTGTTCTCCAGCTCGCGCACGTTGCCCGGCCAGGCGTAACCTGTCAGTGTTTCCAGGCTCTGCTTGTCAAAGGTCACCTTGCCGGCACCATGCTTGAGGCAGAAATGTCGCAGCAGGGGCGGTATGTCGTCGCGCCGCTGGCGTAGCGGCGGCAGGTGGACCGGGATCACTGCCAGGCGGTAATAGAGATCCTCGCGAAAGACCCCCTCGGTGATCGCCTGTTCGATGTCAAGGTTGGTGGCCGCCACCACCCGTACATCCAGTTTCAGTTCTTTTGTCCCGCCCACCGGTTCAACCGTTCGTTCCTGCAGCGCTCGCAGCAGCTTGGGCTGAAGCTCCAGCGGCAGTTCACCCACCTCGTCCAGAAAGAGGGTCCCGCCGTCGGCCAGTGCAAATTTGCCGGTTTTGTCCTTGACGGCGCCGGTAAAGGCCCCCTTGACATGGCCGAACAGTTCACTCTCCAGCAGGTCGCGGGGGATGGCGGCACAGTTGATGGCTACAAAGGGGCTGTCCCTGCGTCCGCTGTTTGCATGTATCGAACGGGCGATCAGTTCCTTGCCGGTTCCCGATTCACCGGTGATCAGTACCGAGGCCTCGGTATCGGCCACCTTGCGGACGATCCCGAAAACCTTTTCCATGGCTTCCGACGAACCGACCAGCGAGCGGAAATCGCTGCGGTCGCTCAGTTCGTCCTTCAGTCGTTTGTTCTCGACTGTCAGTCCGCTGAACTGCAGCGCCTTGGCCACGGTCAGCCGCAACTCGTCACGGTTGAAGGGTTTGGTGATGTAGTCGTAGGCCCCGGCTTTCATGGCCTCCACGGCGATATCCACCGTGCCGAAGGCGGTGATCACAATCACCAGCGTCTCGGGAGATCGCTCCTTGACCGCCTTCAGTACCTGCATGCCGTCCATGCCCGGCATCTTCATATCGGTGATTACCAAGGCGGGTGAGACCTCGTCAAAAAGGGCCAGTCCATCCTCCCCGGACGATGCGGTAGCCACGGCGTATCCAGCCTCCTGGAGGTTATATTCCAGCACCCGCCGCAGGGAGGTGTCGTCGTCGATGATCAGAATTTTGGGTCTCATGCCGTAAACTCCTGAGCGGGCAGTCTGATTGATACCGTTGTCCCCGCGGCTGCTTTGCTTTCAATGTGTAGCGTTCCGCCGTGCCCCTCGATGATCTTGCGGGTGACCGCCAGGCCGAGACCGGTTCCGTCAGGCTTGGTGGTGAAGAACGGCTCGAAGATTCGGTGAAGATTTTTAGGGGAGATCCCGGAACCACTGTCCCGGATACAGAGCTCAAATCCGGATTCCAGCCTGGTTAGCACGATGATGACACTGCCGCCGGGTGGGGTTGCCTGCAGAGCGTTGATAACGATATTGAGGAAGGCCTGGCGCAATTTTTCGCCATCCCCCCTGACAATGGCCTGCTCTTGTGACGGCTCAAAACAGAGGGATATCCCGCGGTCATGGGCATCCTTTGCCACCAGGGTCACGATGGTTTCCACCTCTTCCCGGATCGAACAATCGCGCAGTTCCATCGGTTGCTGGCGTGCCATACGCAGGAAATCCTCGACCACATGATTGAGTCGTTCGGTCTCCTTGATCTGGATCTCGATGAATTCATGCTTGGGGTCGCCGGGTCGGTAGTCGTCGCGCAGGATCTCTGCCGTGCCGCGGATGGAACCGAGCGGATTCCTGATCTCGTGGGCCAGGACAGCGGCCATCTCGCCCAGGGTGGAGAGTTTTTCGGAACGGCGCAGTTGCTCCTCAATGGCGATGATTCTCTCGGACTGGATCTGCAGTTTATTGAAGGATTCTTCCAAACCTTCAGCGGTGCGCTGCAGTTCCAGGCTGCGCTCACGCTCGCGTTGGGCCAGCAGGCCGGTTACGCTGCCGACCACATTGTACATGACAATTTCCAGATATTTCTCCATCTCCAGGGCCAGTCCGCCCCCCCATTGGAACAGGATGTGGGGCGCATAGACTACGCTGACCACCAGGGCACAGGCCAGGCCACCCCGGAAACCAAACCAGAGTGCAGCCAGGATGATCGGCAGATAGTAGAAGCGCTGGAAAATATCGTGCATATAATGCAGGTGCAGCGGAGTCAGGTAGTGCAGCAGGCTGATGCCAAGTATAGAGAGGCCCAGCAGGGCGATGCGGAGGATGGATGGTTTCATGAAAGCACTTATAGCGCAACCCCGCGTAAATGAAAACTGAAAGAGCAATTGCAGGTTAAAAGTCCGCCAGCTGGTGAACTCACGATGAACGGCTCAAGACAAAGCCTATCACATTTCTGTGTGTGCTCCAGGAGCTTTGGCGAGTATTAGCCGAAGCTTGATCTGGCTTCGCATTTGGTTATGCCGCCATAATATCACTTGAAATCTCTGTATGATAGTGATAATTTATTGGCAGTCACTCGATGAGAGTGCTAATTTTTGTGCACAAAAAGAAGGAGCAGGTCATGGTTGCCCGGTTGCCAATTGTATCAGACAGCTTGTCTCTGTACTTGGCAGAAATAAGAAAGTTCTCGCTATTGAGTGAGGAAGATGAACACCGTTACGCGGTGAAATTCTTCGAAGAAAAGGATCTGGAGGCAGCCCACACGCTGATCACCTCGAATCTGCGCTTTGTGGTGAAGGTCGCAGGTGAATACAGGCATTACGGCCTCAAGATGATTGACCTGATTCAAGAGGGCAATGTCGGATTGATGATGGCTGTGAAGAAATATAACCCGTACAAAGGAATTCGTTTGATTTCCTACGCTGTCTGGTGGATCCGGGCCTATATCCAGAATCACATCATGTCGACATGGAGCCTGCTTAAAATAGGTACAACCCAGGCTCAGCGAAAACTGTTTTTCAAGTTGCGGGAGACAAAAAACGCCATCCTCAAGATGAATTGCGGCGAGGAGGATTCTCATTCCGCTGCACTGGCACTTAATGTATCCGATAAGGAAGTTGCAGAAATGGAACAACGGCTGCAGGGTGATTTCTGTCTTGATGCCGAACTGTCCGGTACGGATGGTGTGACGGCGTTGGAGGGGCTGGTCGATGACCGGAAGAATCAGGAGGAGCGGTTGGCCGAGTTCCAGGAAAATCAGCTGCTTCAGCAACAGGTAGCACAAGCGGTTTCTGGCCTGAATGAGAAGGAACGCTTTATTATAGAGCGTCGTATCACTGCTGACGATCCCCTGACACTTCAGGAAATTGCCACGCATTTTTCCATTTCACGGGAACGGGTGCGACAGATAGAGGAAGGCGCCTTGAAAAAGGTCAAGAACTCGTTGATACCTCTGCTGTCCGCTGCCTGACAGGAAACAGGGGGAAGAATCGAATGCGTCATGCCCGCAGGGAGGCGCATTTTTTTTGCAGTTAGATAAAAAAACCTTGACAAGTCCGAACAAACTCTTTAAATAAACAAGTTCTGTTTTCATACCAATATGAAGATTCAGATTGCCCCGTTAGCTCATACTGGTAGAGCAGCTGACTTGTAATCAGCAGGTGATCCGTTCGATTCGGATACGGGGCTCCATAGTTTAATAGGTT
Source organism: Desulfuromonadales bacterium (assembly GCA_016650295.1). Lineage (GTDB taxonomy): Bacteria > Desulfobacterota > Desulfuromonadia > Geobacterales > Pseudopelobacteraceae > CAIPTY01. Next base: position 53,674 of record JAENWA010000058.1, read on the forward strand.
AGCAGGATACTGAAAACTATATATCATCCCTGGAGGGATTCCCGAGCGGCCAAAGGGAACAGACTGTAAATCTGTCGTCAGCGACTTCGGAGGTTCGAATCCTCCTCCCTCCACCATACAATCTCCGGAAACCGGCAGCAAGCTACGACTCAGGAGACCGCAGGTCGCATGTACTGAGTGTTTGTCAGGTTGGATGGTTTCCACATGTCTTCGTCTGGTAGCGCGGGAGTAGCTCAGTTGGCTAGAGCGTCAGCCTTCCAAGCTGAGGGTCGCGGGTTCGAGTCCCGTTTCCCGCTCCAGTTAAAGCCCACATAGCTCAGGAGGTAGAGCACTTCCTTGGTAAGGAAGAGGTCTCCGGTTCGAGTCCGGATGTGGGCTCCATTTATTTGTTGAAACATCATCTCGCAGGTAGTTACACAAACAAAAACGCACGTATCGAGGAGGGCCTTACCCATGGCAAAGGCTAAATTTGAGCGCAACAAACCACATGTAAACATTGGCACAATTGGTCACGTTGACCACGGCAAGACAACCTTGACGGCAGCCATCACTAAAGTATTGGC
>JAENWA010000059.1 GCA_016650295.1 Desulfuromonadales bacterium
CGCTTCGCCGCCGATCCGCGTGACTACCTCGGCAATACGGGTGTCGTCGGTAGCCACAATGACCCGTGTGACCAGTGTGGATTTACAGGTGCGCTCATACACGTGCTGGATCATCGGCTTACCGCCGATATCGGCCAGGGCCTTACCCGGAAAACGCGTTGATGCGTAGCGGGCGGGAATGACTGCTGTGATTTTCATGTGGAGAATAACCTTGAAAAAAAGTGCCGTAGCTGGAGCGCCAGGTTGTCCTGTGGTAGGACATGTAAGGCTACATCAAAAGCCTGGGGGTGTCAAGAATGGAAAGGTCGGGATACCGTCAGACACTTCCGGCCCGCACAGGAACCTAACTTCATTTCCTTGACCCGCGTCATTAAAATACCGTCTGTTTCCGGTTATCCTGCAACTATAGAAATTGACGAGGAGGTTACAAATGGAATTCAAAAACAACATCGGCGACAAAGCCATACAGGATGTTATCACGGAACACCCGGAGATCGGCGAGATCCTCAATCGTTTCGAGATCGGCTGCGTCTCCTGCAAGGTGGGCATCTGCCTGCTGAAGGATGTCGTCAGCATCCACGGCCTGTCAAAAGAAGACGAAGCGCGGATCGAACAGGAAATCAACCAACATCTGACAAACAAAGGAGAATAAAACAATGGGAAATCTTGGATGCGGCTGCCCAGGCAGCATGGCAAAAGTAATTGAACGACCTGAAACGACTGACACGGCACACGGAAAGGCCCCCTCGGAACTTCGTCAGTGGCCGGTACAGCTGCACCTGGTACCGCCGACGGCGCCCTACTTCAAGGATGCCGACATCCTGGTCTGCGCCGACTGCGTGGCCTTTGCCATGGGGAGCATGCATCAGGATCTGCTCAAGGGCAAGGCCCTGGCCATCGCCTGCCCCAAGCTGGACGACACCACCGCCTACGTGGACAAACTGGCCCATATCTTCAGCGCCAATGATATCAAAAGCATCACGGTGGCGATCATGGAAGTGCCCTGCTGTCGCGGTCTGGACGTCATGGTTCGCGAAGCCCTTCAAAAGAGCGGCCGGGATATCCCGCTGGAGAGCCTTGTAATCGGTCTCAACGGGGAACGGAGGGTCTGATGAAAACGAATATAACGCAAGCACTGGTGAATGAACACCGCCTGATACTGAGGATGATCGCCCTGCTGGAGCGGAATGCACCGCGCACGGCCGACGGCAGCTACAGCAACTGGCAGTTTTACCTGGACGGCGTGGATTTCATCCGGAATTACGCCGACCGCTTTCACCACGCCAAAGAGGAGGATGTGCTCTTCGAGGCGCTGGTTAAAAACGGCATGCCCCGCGAGAACAGCCCGGTGGCGGCCATGCTGATGGAGCATGACCAGGGTCGGGCCTTTGTCAAGGCCATGGAAGCGGCTGCCTCCCAGGCTCTGGCAGGCGCCGACGGCCAGAATGCCATCATCGCCGAAAACGCCCTGGCCTACGCGGAACTCCTGCGCGAACACATCTCCAAGGAGGACGAGATCCTCTATCCGCTTGCAGAGCGGGTAATACCTGCTACCATGAGAGACAGCATCATTGAAGGGTATGCGGCAGCCGAAGCCCGGACGGCGGCCGATTTTACCGCACGTTACGAGGCAGTGGTAAGAGGCTACGAGCAGGAACCATAGAAAACCTCCGAGGTTTGACCCAAAGCGGGCCTAAATCAAAACTTCGGAGGTTTATTCGCACGGAGGAAACCATGCAAGAGACGCCGACACAGGATCAGCTCTGCTCGATAATTGTCAAAGAATCCGCTGACGCCGTCATGTTCTCCGACCGCGCCGGCCTGATCCGCCTCTGGAACAGCGGCGCCGAGCGCATGTTCGGCCATACGGAAGCCGAGGCCTTGGGAAAGTCCCTGGACCTGATCATCCCCGAAAACCTGCGCGGCAGACACTGGGAGGGTTACTACCGGGTCATGGAGAGCGGTGAGAGCCATTACAGCATAGACCTGCTCTCGGCCCCGGCCCTTCGCAAGGACGGAACTCGCATATCGACCGAGTTTTCCATGGTGCTGGTGAAGGGGGAAGACGGGAAGGTTCTCGGGGTGGCCGCCGTAATCAGGGACGTCAGCGCCCGCTGGCAGCGGGAAAAAGAGTTGAAGGAGCGGATAAAAGTGCTGGAGAACAAAGCATAGTCGTGGCTTTTGGAACTCGTTGCCTGCGATGATACGGGTGGGTTGAGTGTGTGGAAGTGGCCGGTTATATTAGGGAGTTCGATCACGCAAAGTGCTAATCTGCTCGGGTGAATACGAAGGCACTGGCTCCATGCACAGGGCATCATAGCGATTCATGGCATGTTTATCGATAAAGCCGAGCTCGTTCAAATCTCTCGCGGTCTCGTGAATTTCCTCAAGAAGGCGACTTTTATATTTCATATAGCACCTCCAGCAGTGACCGTTTCACAATCAACCATCAATCAAACAAATCATATCTGGCTAACTATCTGATGTTTTACAGTTAAGAGGTATAAACGAGCTATGGGCTCCCTCAATCATCAAACAACCATCAAACAAATATCGCGTTAGGTTCAGGCCCACCACGGCAGGTATTTTTTCGCTTTACTGCCGACAGTTTCGTCATAGCAGCGGATAAGCCCGGAAGTTGATGTCTCTTTAATTATTCTTGAAGCGGTGGCGCTGTTCTTGTCTTCAATACCGAATCGCTCGCGCAAAGTTGTGTTGGTCATAAAGTCCCGCTGGACATACCTCAGGCAGGCGTGCAGGTAGCAAGCACGGGTCCGGTCTTCCTTGGACATCTCTCTCAGTTCGCGATGGGCAAAAAGTACGGATCGAGTATGTTCGTCCGATGATTCGAATATCGGCGCAGGTAGCTGGTAAAACTCGGTCTGAAAAACCACCTTGTCTATGCCGCTTCCCCGCTCCTCACAGACACCAATGCGGCGCATGAACGAAGCAATCAGCTCGTTGCGGGATTTCGGCGGGCTGTCAAGAAACCTGTCGGTTTTGACCAGCGGCAGACCTGGATTGGTGATTTCCATGCGATTTGAAAAGATCTCCACCATCGGCGCGGTGCCGGTGACATGGAAATCCTGATGGATAATGGCGTTCGCAACCAGCTCGCGAATAGCAAGCTCCGGAAACATGGGAACTTCACGTCGTAACGCCTGCCCAATGACCTCATTGCTGGGCAACAGATTGATGACAAAGCCGATCAATCCCTCAAATCCGCATGCATACCCCTTGGCCCCTTCTTGCTCCCGAACTGTTACTACCCGGTTTTCCCCTTTATATTGAATGACGCGCACTGCTTTGCGTTTCAGACTACGAAAGTCGGAAAGCTTCTTTGCAAACAGCACGGCGCCAAGATTCGTGATGTTCCACTTGCCGCTTTTCCCAGGTGCAATCATCTCATCAGCATATAAAGCCGCCAGAATACCATCACGGGATTCCGGCAAGGGGGATTTTAACAGGTCAAAATAGGCGGGATAATCCAGCAAACGAAACAGTTCTTCCGGCCCAATATTTTCAGCGGCTATTTCCCGCTCAAAAGGGGTCTTGTCAAATACGCGCCACAACTCCCGCTCTTTTTCCGGGAAATCCTTGAGCTTCTTTTTGTAGGAGCCAACCCGGATATATTCGGTATTCCTGAACTGTACCGGATGGCGGAAAGGCGGCACGTTGTTGACCGCTTCTTCGTAGGTATAGGCAAAGGTCGGCAAACCATCTTCGCAATGGAAGAGTTGGAAGGTGTTGTGGTCAATGATGTCGGTCGGTGTAGCCGTGAGACCCAGGGTGATGGTTTTGAAATAGTCGAGGATTTCACCATAAGTGTTGTAGATGGAGCGATGACTCTCATCAATGACGATCAAGTCGAAGAAGTGTGGCGAGAGCTGTTGTGACTCATCTCGAATAACATTGAGCATGGTTGGATAGGTGGCTATGTAGATACGACGATCTTTGGCAATCAGCTTTTCCCCTACATTTGGCCAACGTGGTTCGTTGGGTAAATATTCTTTGAACGCTGACAATGCCTGTTCCCTTAGTGCAATGCGATCTACGAGAAAGAGTACCTTTTCCGCGTGGGATGCCCGCATCAGCGCATCAACCATGGCAATGCAGGTGCGGGTTTTACCGGTGCCGGTAGCCATCACGAGCAGGAAGTCACGTTTCTTTTGCTCGATTGCTTCCAGCACGGCGCGAATGGCGCGAATCTGGTAGTCACGGCCTGCAATATAAGTATTGATCAGCTCTTGAGTAAGCGGTTTACGGTTGCGGCGAATATATTGAAAGCGTTCCAGATCATCGCGGGTGGGAAAGCCAACGACTTTACGGGGCGGGTAGTTGTCCAAATCCCAGAAGTAGGTTTCCAGGCCATTGGTGTAGAAACAAAAAGGAAGCTCGCCGCCCATCTGCTTGTGAATGTTGAAACAGTATTGCTTGGCTTGTTCTCGGCCGATAGCCGCATCCTTGCTGCTTTTCTTGGCTTCGACTACGGCAAGGGGCTTTGCGTCTTTGCCCAACAAGACGTAATCACTGAACTGGTGCCCTTGATAGGGGGTAAGCGGCTCACTTACCCCTTCAGGCAAACCGACCTCGATATCAAATTCCTCGATCACCTGTGAGCGGTCAGAGACATTCCACCCTGCAGCTTGGAGATTGTGGTCAATTATTTCTTTTCGGGTGTGGTGTTCAGATTTCATCCCCAAGCGCAGTTCCTATCATAATTAGTTCTAACTTATTGAAAAGCTCCTCATACTACCCCACCCTCAGCAACCTGTCAAAGGATCAATCCCGATCAATTAAAGGCCAGCACTCCCACATCAGAAGACCACCCCCCCCAGACTTCTGCCGGCAGAATTATTAACGTAACAAGCTGTATTACAATAATAGCACCTCAAAAAGCACCCATTTTTTTCAGCAATATTCAGCTCTACTTTACCAGATTAGCTGATACATAAACCGAGCACTTGTCAGAGAATCTGCCTGCCGGTGGACAGAAAAGGGACAACTAAGCTAAGTATGATGATGAAGAGGAAGGGAAATGTTGAGCCTACAGGTCTTTGTTACACCAGTATCTACAATCTGGAGAAGGCGGGGAATTTCCTAATAGCTGCCGTCATCAGGGACGTCAGCGCCCGCTGGCAGCACGAAAAGGAGTTGAAGGAGCGCATCCGGGTGCTGGAGAATACATAATTTATCAGCCGCCAGCCGCCAACCGGCTCACTTTTTTGGAAACGTACGCTTGAGTGCGATGTCCCGGGACTCACGCCTGTGTTGGCGCCTCGGGGCTACTGTTTCAAGATTTCCCTTATCACCTGTAGAGTCGTCGCGAAGTCAATCGGCTTGGAAATATAGGCGTCCATGCCGGCGTCAAAACAATTCTCCTCGTCCTTTTTAAGAGCATGGGCGGTCATGGCGACAATAGGGATATGGCCGCCACGAGTGCGCTCTTTCTCCCGTATGGCGACGGTAGCCTCGAATCCGTTCATGCGCGGCATCTGCACGTCCATCAGAATCAGGTCGTATTTCCCGTCTTCCCACATCTCGACAGCTGACTGTCCGTTCTCGGCGAAGTCGGTTTCGTAACCAGACATCTGCAACATTGTTCCGAGAACCTGTCTGATCGTGTGATCGTCTTCGGCAACGAGGAGACGTGCTTTTTTTGTTTCTTCAGCGCGGGAGGCGTCATCTGCCGTCGCCGTTTTCCCTGGCGCGAAGACGGCGCTGTTCTCCGCTTCGCCCTCACCGAAAGGAATGGTACAGGAAAAAACGCTCCCTTTACCCTCTTCACTCGTGAAGCTGATTGTTCCCCCCATACTTTCAACTATTTCCTTGCTGATGGCAAGACCCAGGCCGGTGCCGCCGTAAATGCGGGAATGCGATTCGTCAACTTGGCTGAAGATTCGAAATAGGAGATCTCTCTTATCGTCGGGAATGCCGATGCCGGTATCGGTAACGGTAAAGGTGACTTCCCGCTTGCCGCCTGGTGCGCTGCCGCCCGCCGCGACGCATATCACCACTTTCCCCATTTCGGTGAACTTGACCGCATTGCCTGCCAGGTTCGTCAATACCTGGTTGAGCCGTGTCTGGTCGCCGATCAAAGTCTCCGGCACATCATCAGCCACTGTGAATTCAAGACCGATCCCCTTACTCTCCGCTGCAGGGAAAAGAATGTTGAACGTACTTTCCACGCATTTCCGCACAGAGAACGGTTTCGCTTCTATCGAGAACTTACCCATCTCGATTTTTGTCATGTCGAGGATGTCGTTGAGTATCAGGACGAGGGAATGGGCCGAAGTGTGAGCTGCGTCGATGAATTTCCGCTGTTCCGCTTCCAGGTTTCCGAGAAGAACGAGATCAAGCATGCCGAGGACACCGGTCATCGGGGTGCGCAGCTCGTGGCTCATATTGGCAAGGAATTGGCTCTTGCCTCGCGTAGTCGCCTCGGCCAACTCTTTCTCCTGTTGGAGTACGTGGTTAACCGCTTCCATTAACACCACTCGACGCGCCACTTCAGCGGCCTTTTCTACTTTCAGTTGCGCTATCTCTGTGGCCTCTTTCATCTTTTGAAGCAGCGGCCCTATTGCTCCTTCCTCCAGTTGATGCTTGCTTGCTACCTCTTCCACTTTTAGAAACGCGCGCTCTGTTTCCTTGTTCACCTGTAGACGCGCCTCTTCTGCTGCCTCTTCCACCATTAGACGCGCCGACGCTATTGACTCTTGCGTCTCCGGTATCCCTTCTGCATTTCGAAGAGCTTCCTCTGCCGCCTCTTCCACCTTCGTAATCGCCAATTTTACTGACTCTCCTACTTTTCGAAGGGCCTCATTGGAGAACCCTTCAGTATCTCGAATCAACTTCTTAACCAGCATACTCTCGGTGATATCAAACAATGCAATGCGGCATTCCTGTCCTGATGCGGCGACAACTGCCTCAATCTGCACGAAGAGCGGCAAGTTCCCTTCTTTCAGGAGGGCCAACTCGCATGTCTCCTTGGCAAGGCTCGCAAATACCCTTCCGAGAAAAGCGGCGAAGGCGGGACGGGCTTCGCCGACGACGCAATACCCAAAGCGCCGACCGACTAACCGGGAGCGTTCTAGCCCCACGAGATCAGCGGCCGTGAAGTTAACCCTGTTGATAGTTCCTTCACGGTCGAGGGTAAAGTAGCCTACCGGTGCAAAATCGTAGAGGTCGGTGTACTGTTCCAGTGCCTCCTCCAACTGTTCCCTGGCTTGGCGGAGTTCCGCGTTCTGCATCTCCAGTTCGATCTGGTGCACCTGCAATTCGTGGAGAAGCTTCAGCGGATCTTTCTCTGTTCCAAGAGGCTGTCCTGACTCGATTTCTTCTCTGAGCCGCTCTTCCGCCCGGCGGCGCAGTTCGGTATTATCAATATTCCGGACATTATTATCAGTCAAGGTGTGGCCCCCGTCTTATTAACACTGAAACTGTGTGTTTCTGGCAATGTTCTGCACTATCACAATCACAACGAGCCCGGCTATCTTGCCGTCGGTATTGAAAATCTGTCCGGCCGGTTAATCAATCAAATACCATCACGAATTATGACGATAACATCTTTTCTCTGTCACAGGTTTTGTTTTTATGGTCAAGTGTTGTTCTTTGAATGACCCAACGGTCAGAAACCAGGAAGAAAACACAAAGGAACAATAGAAGGTATCATGGGATGGAGTGCCGCTTGCTGTGTCCTGCCTTTACATTCCCTCTCCGCCTGTGCTAGCCTGTATAAAATTTCGGTCCTGTGACGCGGCGCCATCCTGACTTGATCAGCCGTATCATGGAGCCCCAGGAGCTCTTTGAATGAAACGTAAAGCCCTCGCCCTCCTCTCCGGAGGACTCGACTCCACCCTGGCCGTTAAAATGATGCTCGACATGGGCATTGATGTCGAAGCCCTCAACTTCACCTCCCCCTTCTGCACCTGTACCGGCAAGAACCGCGGCTGTAAATCCGAAGCGATCCGCGTCGCCGAAGAATTCAAGATCCCCATCAAGGTCATCCACAAGGGCCTCGACTACCTGAATATCGTCCGCAACCCGCAGTACGGCTACGGCAAGGGTCTCAACCCCTGCGTGGACTGCCGGATCTACCTGCTGCGCAAGGCCAAGGAATACATGGCCGAGTGCGGGGCCGACTTCATCATCACCGGCGAGGTGCTCGGCCAGCGCCCCATGAGTCAGCGCCGCGATACCCTGCGGGTCATCGAGCGTGATAGCGGTCTGGAAGGGCTGCTGCTCAGACCGCTGTCCGCCCAGCATTTCGAACCGACCATTGCGGAACGGGAGGGGTGGGTCGATCGTGAAAAACTGCTGGCCATCAAGGGGCGCTCCCGCAAGGAGCTCTTTGAACTGGCCGAAGAGATTGATGTCAAAAACTACCCCTGTCCGGCCGGCGGCTGTCTGCTGACCGAACTGTCGTTTGTCCCCAAGATGCAGGATCTCTTCGATCACTCCGACGATCTCGACCCGCGCGACTTCCGGCTGCTCAAGATCGGCCGTCACCTGCGCGTCGGCGAGCGGACCAAGGTCATCATCGGCCGCGACGAATCCGACAACGACCTGCTGGAGGCCGCCCGCAAGGAAGGTGAAGCGGCCATCACCTGGCTGGACGGCAACACCCCGGTCGGTGTCATCACCGGCAGACAGGCCCCGGAATGTCTTGACCTGTCCGCACGAATTATGCTGCGCTACACCAAGGCCGAAAAAGGCGTCGCCTGCCGGATCAGCGTCCGCCAAAGCGGCACGGAACAGGTGCTGACGGTCTGCAACGACCTGGACGAAGAGGCAGTCAAAGGGTACATTATCTCCCTATAGAGCATCGGAAAATATCGCAGACAAAAAAACGCAACCCTCTCGCTGGAGGATTGCGTTTTTCTTTTTTTGAACAGAAATCAAAGCCATTCAACAAACTGAAAACAGTTGTCCACGACCAAAAGTAGGTGCCTCTAGGCGAATGCACGAAAGACACGAACAAACCATGCAATTTTAGCGGGTAAAGCACGACCTGTTTCGTAAAGTGCTTTCTAATGTAATGCTTTAATTTTCGTGATTTTTTCGTGTCTTTCGTGGACAAAAAAACGTTTTTGGGCTTATTGCACTTCTACCCCAGATTCAGTTCATCCAGTGACAGGCGGTAGCCGGGCAGGAACTTCTCCATAAAGTAACGCACTTCCGGCAGCGGGCTGGCGGACAGGTTTTCCTCATGTTCGGCCCGCGCCCGGCGAAATTCCAGATTGCCTGACTTTTCCTCCTCGATGCACTTGGCCAGCGCCGCGATCTTGTCGGCGGCCTTGACCAGCGGCACATACTCGGATTCACCCTCGAAAAAGAACAGCGGCTCATACTCCCGGGCCAGTTCCGGCGGCAGCATGGCCAGCAGCTTGCGGCGGGCGCGGTCCTCCAGCTGGTGGAAGGAGCGCTTGAAGTTGGGATTGAAATGCTTGACCGGCGTCGGCATGTCACCGGTGAAGATCTCGCTGGCATCGTGGAAGATGCCGAACAGCGCGGCGCGGGAGGCATCCAGCGTTCCGTTGAAATAGGTGTTGCGGATAGTGGCCAGGGCATGGGCGATCACGGCCACATCCAGGCTGTGCTCCTGGATATTCTCCGGCACGGTGTTGCGCATCAGCCCCCAGCGGCTGATGTAGCGCATGCGGGAGAGAAAGGCGAAGAAGTCGTACTGTTCGGGCTTGGCTGGTTTTTCTTTCATGGTTGTGGTTTTCCTTGGCGACCTAACACACTGATACGTTTGGAATTTCTTTGTATCATGATACTCTCGGTACTAATAATTTCATTGGGCAGCAATGATATTATCCATTCTGAGCTTCAAAGAAGCTAACAGCGAATAATGACGAATGCGAATGTTGGCAGTGAGCTCACTGGCTATCTCTTCAATGTAGGTTTCCAATGTCATTCCATTATCCTTCAGCATTTCAATCCATTTTTCGTTGTCTTCGATCAAGCCAACATTGATAGCTTGATTGATGGCATCCCTTGGGCCACGAATATTTTTGACACCCCGACTGGTCAAATAGTCCTTGAGCAAATGCCAGGCGAGTTCGCATGTGTTTTCAAACACATGAATAAGACCAAGATTCTCAAGGTTGCTTAAGTCCACACAGGCAATGAAACATGTAAGTTGAGCCATGGATTTATCGTAGCTGGCGAAGCGTTGTTGCCAGCGGCTATCGGGTTGGTTCATGTTTGCGTTCTCCATGGTTTATCCATAGATCTTATTGGAGCGTAGGCATCTTGCCTGCGTTTCGAGCGGGTTCATGCTCGAATAATTTTGCACAGTCCATACACCCCTTGCAGGGTTCACTCCTCAGGCTCAATCACCCGTGCAACCTTACCGCCACATTTTTTGCATGTGCCGCTTAACACGAGCAAACGACCAGATATTTTACCCTCGCAAAGTTGCATGGATGCACCTGTATGACACTCTCCGCACCAGACATTATCCAAAAACACTATTCTATCCTGCTCCGGAATTTGACCCCATCGTTTCCTTGCTTCGACGGTAAGTTTCGGCAACGGTTCGACAGTTGCTTTCCTGGCAAAATACCGCTCAAAAAGCTCCCTGTCCCTGAGAAAACCTTCCTCACTCATTCCGACTGATTTTGCCGTGCCCACGGGATTTAACAGGTATCCCTTTTCATGGAGCCGGTTCATCGTATCCCAGTCAAACCCTTTCCAAGCCCGTGCACCAAATCCTTCATGCCTATCATGTGTCACCAGGTACAGAAGCGCCAGGGTGTAGTCGTCTATCTTGTCTTCATCGAAGTCCATGTGACCTCCGGAGAGTGACCAACGTTCCTTATATTCTTCTCCAACGTCCCCTATATTTTCTTCTCTCGCCTCAAGCCTGATAACCCTATTTCTCGGAACTGGCTTTTATCATTGTGCAAATTATCGCTTGCATTTTGACAGGGTCCGACTCGTAGTCTACCATTTTATACATTCTCGCGCGTTCGCCAAAGCCAAACCTCTGATAGATCGCTTTCTCTTCTTCGGGCAATTCTTCCAGTATGGTATGTATCATTTCGAGATGTTCCGCCTGCTGATGTTGATTTCTGGGCTGGGCCTCGGCTTCGACCGGCGTGACTGTCTCGAGTTTCTGGGATTGATATAACTTTGTGGACTGCCGGAGGTCTTGTGCCAATTCAGCGAAATACTCGGCTGCGGCCCTCATTTTGTCGATGCTCGCGGCATCGTCCCCGGAATCAAGCGGGATAATGCCAGTGAAACCTGATTCTGATATTGTGAGGAATTCACTGTTTACATTGAGCTTAATCCGGTTGCCGTTCACCTCGACGAGTCCGCAGACAAATTCCCGATTGCTGACGTAGTTATGGTTTTTCACTGCCTCGTAATCTGCCTTTACCATGGTTGGTCCTCTCCAAAAACAAATTGTACAATAGATGCCCCTGCTTCGAAATGGATGAGGCTGCTAACCCGACCTACAAAAATACATGTGCCAGCATCACACCCGCTCATACGGTTCAAACAACCTCTTGTACTCATCCAGCGCGAAACGGTCGGTCATGCCGGCAATGTAGTCGCAGACGGTCCGTTCCAGACCGAAGTGCTCGCTGCGCAGGCGGTATTTGGGGGGCAGCAGGTTGGGATACTTGAGATAGGTTTCGAACAGCCGGGTGATGAAGATCTCCGACTTGACCCGCATCTTGTCCACCTTGTAATGGCGGTAAAGATGTTCAAACAGGAAACGCTTCAGCTCCTGATTCTGGATGGTTATATCCTCGCTGAAATGGGCGACCGCCCGGTTGACCCGGCGCAGGTCGTCCAGGGACGAGATCGACAATTGCTCCAGGTTTGCCGTAATGGTGCCGCAGATATTGCCGATCAGGAGCCCGATCAGGGCACTGATGGTCTGGTACACCAGGCGTTTGTCGTCAATGGCGGGGTACTTTTCGCGGACGCCTGCACTGACCTGTCTCCAGAGCGAGATCCGTTCCAGCATATCCAGGGTGATATAGCCCGATTTCAGGCCGTCGTCGATGTCGTGGTTGTTATAGGCAATTTCATCGGCGTAATTGATGATCTGCCCCTCGATAGAGGGAACCACACCCGGCAGGAACTCTGCCATGGTTGCGGTCGGGGCGTCATAGGGGCTGGCATGCTTGATGATCCCTTCCCGCAGTTCCCAGGTCAGGTTGAGCCCGTTGAAACCGGGGTAGCGTTCTTCCAGCTCATCCACGACCCGGAAGGACTGCAGGTTGTGCTCGAAGCCGCCTTTCCCTTGCATCAGCCGGTTCAAGACATCCTCGCCGGTATGGCCGAAGGGGGTATGCCCCAGGTCGTGGGCCAGGGCCAGGGCCTCGGTCAGCTCCTCGTTCAGGTGCAGCTTGCGGGCAATGGCCCGACCGATCTGGGCCACCTCCAGCGAATGGGTCAGGCGGGTACGGTAGTAATCCCCTTCGTGGTTGACGAAGACCTGGGTCTTGTACTCCAGCCGCCGGAACGCGGCGCAGTGGATGATCCGGTCGCGGTCGCGCTCAAAGGCCGGACGCGGGTCACGAAAATCCTCCTGGTGCTTCCGTCCGCGCGACAGGGCGCTGCTGCTGGCATAACCGGCCAGATCGGTGCGTTCGGTTGATTCAGTCATCACCATGTAATCCCTCCACGCCGCACAATAATCTAATTGTACCGATTTTTTAACTGTTTTATCTTGAGGCTCAAAAAATATGGCAGGGAGCGGGGCTGGTTAACGAGAAAATGATGCTCTCACTCGACTTTCATCAATTGGTGGTGAGAGCATCATTTATTAGACATTTCATACAACGACCGCATTTGCGACGGTCCGGGAGTTTTGCCGTTCCTAGCGCCGACCTTCACCACGATGTTCACCACCACGGTGATCGCCATCGTGTCTATCACCGCGATGATCACCACCACGGCCTTCACCCCGCGGCCCCTCTCCAGGTCTGTGCCAGCGACCACGATAATGTTCGCGATCCCGGTCGTATTTGCGGAATTCTCTGTCACGGAAATGACGAATATCCGCGTACCTGTGATTGCGGAGTCCCGGCGGCAGTCTGCGGGATTCAACCCCTACCCACGGGCCGTTATAGTTGCGGGACCGGTAGTAATAGCCATTGTTGTAGAGGTAGTAGTCATTGCCGATGTAGACGATGTCATAGGGTGCCCCCACCGATACGTGGAAACCGAGTGACGGCGCGTAAATGAACTCGGGGGCCGTCTGGACAACAACTGTCGGCGGCAGCGGGAGCGGTATACCGATTCTGATATCGACGCCGGCGCTAGCCGAAACAGCCACGGCGACTGCGAGAAACAATCCAAATAATAATGTTTTTTTCATGACAGCTCCTTTTCTTCCGATTATTCAACAATCAGCAGTGGGAATTAAAAACTCATGGTTCTGTTACTTCTACGTATAATTATACCTGAAAAACAGAAAAACTGTAGCGGGTGAATATATCTATTTAGGCGAGGTCCACAGGTGACAGGATATTCCAGAACCGGAGCAAACAGATTTGCATCCCCTCCCGTGCTTGTGGTACACCACTACCCAATGAAAAAGCTCAATCCACCGCAGCAGCAGGCGGTCAACCATACCGAAGGCGCTCTGCTGATCCTGGCCGGGGCCGGTTCCGGCAAGACCCAGGTCGTCACCACCCGCATCGTTCACCTGCTGAAAGACAAACGGGTGCCGGCCGAGAACATCCTGGCGGTGACCTTCACCAACAAGGCCGCCAAGGAGATGAACGAGCGGGTGCGGGGCATGGCCGGCAGCCTGGCCGACGGCATCGTGGTCTCCACCTTCCATTCCCTGGGGGTGCGCATCCTGCGCCGCGACATCCGCGCCCTGGGCTTCAAACCCAACTTCTCGATCTACTCCTCTTCCGACCAGGCCGGCGTGCTGCGCCAGGCCATGCGTGACCGGGACATCGATCCAAAGGTGATCGACCCGGACCGGATCCTCTGGAAGATCTCCGGGCTGAAAAACCGTCTGATCGGACCGCGGGATTTCGCCCCTTCCGGTACCGACCCGCTGGAACTGGCGGCCTCCAAGGTCTACCCCCGCTACCAGGAGCTGCTCAAGAGCTTCAATGCCATCGATTTCGACGACATCATCATGCTTTCGGTCGGGCTTTTGCAATCCAACGCCGCCATCCTGTCCTACTGGCAGGAGCGCTTCCGCTACATCATGGTGGATGAATATCAGGACACCAACGCCTCCCAGTACCTGATGATCTCGCTCCTGGCGCGAAAATACGGCAACCTCTGCGTGGTGGGGGACGACGACCAGTCCATCTACGGCTGGCGCGGGGCCGAGGTGCAGAATATCCTCAACTTCGAGCACGATTACCGGGACTGCAAGGTCATCAAGCTGGAGCAGAACTACCGCTCCACCAGCTCGATTCTGGACGCGGCCAACTGTGTCATCCGCAACAACCCGGTCCGGACCGACAAGGCGCTCTGGACCGCCGGCGGACAGGGACGCGAGATCGACCTGATCGTGGCCGACAGCGAAGAGGAGGAATCCTCCAGGATCGTCGAGGGGATGATGATGGAGCAGTATCGCGAAAAGCTCTCCTGGTCGGACTTCGCCATTCTGTACCGCTCCAATGCCCAGAGCCGGGCCTTCGAGGAGAAGCTGCGCATGGAGCGCATCCCCTACGTGGTGGTCGGCGGACAGCAGTTCTACGAGCGCAAGGAGGTCAAGGACGCCATCGCCTACCTGCGGGTGATCGACAATCCGGGCGACGAGGCCTCGCTGCTCAGGATCATCAACTTCCCGCGCCGGGGCATCGGCGACACGACGCTGGTGCGGCTCAACCAGTGGTCCATGGAGCAGGATTGCCCGCTGTTCGAGGCCATGAAACGGGTGGCTGAAATTCCGGGCATGTCGGAATCATCAAAAAAGACCGTGGCGGCCTTTCACGCCCTGATGACCGGCATCATCGCCGAATTCGACAAGCGCTCGCGGCTGGGAGCTCAAACCAATGCGCTCTTCAACCGCCTGCGCATCGAGGACGAGATCTACCGCACCCTGAACGATGTCAGTCAGGCTAAGAAGCGCATCGAAAATATCGAGCAGATCGTCAACTCCCTGGCGATCTTCGAGGAGCAGAATCCGCGGGCCGGGCTGTCGGTCTTCCTGGAGCGCATCTCGCTGATGGACGACCAGCAATCGGATGATGACAAGGAGCATGGCCGGAACTCAGTGACGCTGATGTCGCTGCACTCCAGCAAGGGGCTGGAATTCGAGCACGTCTACCTGGTGGGGATGGAGGAGGAGCTGCTGCCGCACAAGCGCTCCATCGAGGAGGACCCGACCTGCGCAGAAGAGCGGCGTTTGTGCTATGTGGGTATCACCCGGGCGAGAAAGCACCTGACCATCTCGCGCTGCCTGACTCGCCGCAAGTACGGCTCCATCGAGGAGCGCAAGCCGAGCCGGTTTCTGGCCGAGATACCGGCTCACCTGCTGAGTGACGCCTCAAATGGTGCGGGAGATAATGCCGACAAATCCGTTAATCTGGCGGAGGATTTTTTTGCGCGCATGCTGGGGGAGTGAGCGCGCCTGGCTTCACGACTCACAAACAAGCCCACTACCGGTCCGGTGGAGGGCTTGTTTGGTTCATTCTGTTTTCGACGTGCGTTTGTAGTCAGTGCTTCGATATATACTTTTTAAGATCCTCTGCTACTTCCTGAGCAGCATCTTCAACCCTGGAACCTTCGCGGGCAAAGTGTCTGAATTTGGCAATGGTTTTGCCTGCATTGTTCTTTATGAGTAATTCAACATCTTGCATAATAAATATACAGCCCAATCCATGCATGTCAACATACACGACAGGACTTTGCGAAAATCAAAAGACATGCTGCAGCAATCTTTCTGCTGGCTTCGTGATGAACTTTCTGCAAAAATAGCCATGGAGGTTATCCCATGAAACTTGACAGCCGCGCCCACCTGGCCGAACTTATCGCCATCGACAAGAATACCCTTCCCGCCGATGGCGGCGATGGCTTCAACCGCCTGATCTTCGCCCGCAGCCCCTACCTGCTGCAGCATGCCGAAAACCCGGTCAACTGGTATGAATGGGGTCAGGCCGCCTTTGACCTGGCCCGCGACGAAAACCGCCCGGTCCTGCTCTCCATCGGGTACGCCACCTGCCACTGGTGCCACGTCATGGCCCACGAATCTTTCGAGGATCAGGAGGTGGCCGACCTGCTCAACCGCCACTTCGTCTGCATCAAGGTCGATCGCGAGGAGCGGCCGGACATCGACGATTTCTACATGACCGTTGCCCAGGTGCTGACCGGCAGAGGCGGCTGGCCGCTCAACATCTTCATGACACCCGACAGGCGCCCCTTCTTTGCCATGACCTACCTGCCGAAACAGGACCGTCAGGGGATGCGCGGCCTGATGGGACTCCTGGGAAATATCGCCGTACTCTGGCGTCAGCAGCCCGACAAGATCGAAAACAACTGCAGCGCCATCATGGAGACCCTGGTGAACATCTCCCAGCCGATTCCGCAAGAGGCGACCGATCTGGAGGAACTGAACCAGGAGGCCTTCCGGCAGCTTTCCGGCATCTATGACGAGGAATTGGGCGGCTTCGGCGCATCCCCCAAATTTCCCATGCCGGTCAACCTGAGCTGGCTGATTGAGCAGGGAGCGGTCGGAAATACCGAAGCTCTGGAAATGGCCCTGCACACCCTGCGCTCCATGCGCCGGGGCGGTATCTGGGATCAGCTGGGGGGCGGCCTGCACCGCTATTCCGTGGATCAGAAATGGCTGGTCCCGCATTTTGAAAAGATGCTCTACGATCAGGCCATGCTGGCGCTGGTATCACTGGAGGCCTTTCAGGCCGACGGCGACCCGCTCTTTCTGGATATGGCGCTGGAGATCTACCGGTTTGTCGACGAGGATCTGACAGCACCGATGGGGGGCATCTACTCGGCGCTGGACGCCGATTCAGAGGGGGAGGAAGGCCGGTTCTACATCTGGACCAAGGATGAAATTGATGAAATCCTCGGAACAGACGCACCCATGTTCTGTCGTTATTTTGATGTCAGCAGCTACGGGAATTTTGAAGGGAGCACGATCCTCAACATCCCCACCGATATCGATGCCTTCTGCGCCAGGGAAGAGTGTGACCGGGATGAACTGGAGGAAATGCTGGAACGATGCGGCTTGCGGCTCCTGGAACAGCGGGCGACCCGCATCCATCCCTTGCGCGATGAAAAGATCATCACCGCCTGGAACGGCCTGATGATTGCGGCCCTGGCCAGGGGCGGCGCCATCAGCGGGGTGCGGGAGTTCATCGAGCGCGCCGGGCGCGCCGCAACATGTATCATGGAGCACCTGCGCCGGCCTGACGGCCGGCTCCTGAGGAGCTTCATGGGAGGACCTTCAGATATTCCCGCCTTTCTTGAGGATTACGCCTTTCTGACCTTCGGCCTGATCGAGCTTTTCGAAGCGACGCTTGACAGCGTCTGGCTGGACAAGGCCCGCGGGTTGGCGGATGACATGCTGCGGCTCTTTTATGACAACGGCACGGGAGAGTTCTCCAAAACAGGCTCTGATGCCGAACAGATGCCGATCCGCGCCTCCCTTGAGCACGACGGCGTCCTCCCCTCTCCGTTTTCCATGGCTGCCAAGTGTTTCATCCGTCTGGCGCATGCCTGCGACTGTCCCGAACTCCTGGACCATGCCCACGCTCTGCTGGCGGCCTCCCTGGACGATGCCCGGCGACACCCGGCTGCTCATCTGGGCTCGATTCAGGCGCTGACAATGCTGGAACATGAGCCTGTTCTGGCCACCTTCCGGGGCAAGCGGGACTCGACCGGCGTGCGCGACCTGCTGCAGCAGGTCAAGGCTGGTTATATCCCAAACCTGATCATTATGTTCGAATCAGGCGATGCAGCAGCACCCTCTGTTTCACTCTGCGCCAGGGGTACCTGTTATCCGCCGGCCGGCGACCCTGCCGATCTTGCCCGGATTATTCTGGAGATTACTGCCCATAACTCGATTACTTCGGTTGACAGTCAGGGGGTTCCGGCTCAATAATACATAGTCACTGCTATAATTTTTTTCAGCACCCTCTCTATGAAAGCGTTTCATAAAGTATACTTTTTCAGAATGCCCGGTCGTGCTATAGTTGTTTTCTGATATATTTAAACAATGCGAGGATAGCCATGATTCCAGAAATACCAGGAATCTTCCTGAAGCGTGCGCTTCTCTCAGCGCTGATGGCGTCAGCAGTATTCTGCTTCATCCCGCGGGACGCCCAGGCCGTTCAGTGGCAGGCACTGGCCCGCACCGGTCGTCACGAAGTCGCCATAGACAGCGGCTCCATACGATTGACCAAACTGAGCAGGCTGGCTGTCTGGCTCAGGTTCACACCGCTTGACGAACTGCAACGCAAGCAGGCTGCTGCTGAATACGGACAGAAGGCTTATCGGCTTCACCTTGAATATTACGAGATCGACTGCAGTGAACAGAGTGCCGTATCGGGTATCGTCGAAATCCTGGGTCCGGCCAGAAAACGGCTGGCCCTGGTGAAGTCGGACGGACCGCCGGAAGCCATTATTCCAGGTTCGGCACTGGATCTGGCTGCCCGGCAGATCTGTCCCGCTCTGGAGGACGACAGCGTAAGCGATGAGAATGACATAGAGTCTCCTGATAGCGGCGCACTCCCGGAAGAAGCCCAGGAGAAACAGATACCGGAAGAAGCCCGCTTCGCGATCGTGGAAGCACTTCAAAAGACCGAACGCGACCCGAAGGACCTTGAGGCTTGGCGCGGCCTCGGGAACGCCTATTATGACGCGGACAGTCCTGCACAGGCTATCGCAGCCTATGATCGGGCGCTGGCTATCAAGACCGACGACAGCAACATACTCAATGACCAGGGCGCCATGTTTCGTCAGACGGGAGAATTCACCCGCGCCCTGGCGAACTTTGAAAAGGCACGCTCGGCAGACCAGAGTAACCTGGAGAGTCTCTATAATATCGGCTATGTCCTCGCCTTTGACCTGAACCAGATCGACAAGGCGGTTGTTGTGTGGCGCAGGTATCTGACACTGGACAAGACCAGTGAATCATCTCGTCAGGTACTGTCGTTTATCGAGCGTTACGCTAAGCCGGACAGCAAAAACGCACGGAAGTAAACGTCCGTGAAAATCAAAGTGGTTGAAACAAGGCCGCTGACATGCTACAAAAGCCACCTTCCACTATGCATGCGCCCGTAGCTCAGCTGGATAGAGTACCTGGCTTCGAACCAGGGTGTCGGGAGTTCGAATCTCTCCGGGCGCGCCAATAAAAACATCAGGTTATGGATTTTATCTGTAGCCTTTTTTTATGTGATTACCATTGGAATGGAATCAATGAGGATCTTTAGTAAGTTAGAAGTTATTTGCTGCGGTTTTCTTGCAGAAAATAACTTCGTTAACGCACTTATCCTGTTTATAAGGGCTTGGTATGAATAATTCCTGCGGATCATGCAAATACGGCCACGACACCAAATCTGGCGGTGGCAAGGCCTCACCGGGTACGGTCTGGTGCTCCCAGCGCAACATGCAGATGGGACAAAACAGGCCATTGCCCTGCTTTGTCGCAATTGGCGGCAGAATAATCAAGCGCTGCTCGGCCTGCAAACAGGCCAAACTGCATATGCCAACCGGCGGTAACCCGCGACTGGGCACGGTCTGGTGTGAAAAGAAGCATCTGGAGATCAACAAGCAGCTGTCCATGGAATGTTTCGAATAACAACCCTTACTATTTAACTGATCAGGGTAATCAATATGGAAGGCAGGATCACACAATGCATTATCTGAAGTACATTCTCTTGTTACCGTTTTGGGTCATCTGCGGACAACTCTACTTTTACTCCGTCAGTCAAAAAAATGAACAAAGGCAGCGTGGATGCCGGTCACTGGGCATTTTCTTTCTCACCATCGGCATTGTCAGTCTGGTTTCACGTGATTACTGGTTTGTTATATCAGGCCTTGCTCTAATCATGCTCGGCTTGAGGCTGACAGCCTATGGTCTCGATCGTATTGACAAAAGCATCTATATTGACCGTTGCGAAGAAGATCGATGAATCATGCTGTTAATAACAAAGCCGGGTCCCCTGCAAGGTTCCCGGCTTTTTTTTCGTTCTCTTTTAGCGGTTGAAATCGAAACAATAAAGAGATTGTCAGGCCAGTGTATTTAAAACCGAACGGATGTCGCTCCAGCGGTTGGCATAATTGTACTCTTGTGCCGGATCGCCCCGCGAGTAAATGTCAGGGAACCATATTTGCCATAGTGCGTGATCTTAGGCGCATACTGCTCGGCCGCCGCCTCGGAGAGCGGCTGAAAAAGGGCAGCGACCCGTTCCGACGAAGCGGGGTGCTGCTGTACCAGGAAGAGCAACCCGTCCGGGGCCTTCATCACGTCATCTTGTACTGAAAACTCCTTGCCATGAAGTGCAATCCCGGCAGGAAGCCGCGGCAACAGCGATCTCTGCTTCGGGACACCACAGAACAGCAGGTCGTGTCCCTGTATGCGGGTCGCATCAAGCTGATCCTCTCCGATCACCGCAGCCCTCCCCTGCCCCAGCGATTCCAGCAGGAGCCTGAACGTTTCCACTCGTGCCTGGCACTCCTCGGTCATGACGCCCAGGAGCTGTTTCGAAGCTTTGATGCTGTTGACGGTCACGGGTATCTCATCCTTTGCAAGGACACGAAACACTTCTGAATCGGGATCAAGTGACAGCTGCCGAGGCTCCGAGGGACTGGAGATAGTAAACGCTGTCATTCCCCCGGTGACCTGAAGAAGTTCTCGAACCGGCTGCCCGTCTGTCTCCAAGCGGAGCTGCAGCAGCAGTGCATAGAGTGGCGGGGACTGCATAACCGTGCCG
Source organism: Desulfuromonadales bacterium (assembly GCA_016650295.1). GTDB lineage: Bacteria > Desulfobacterota > Desulfuromonadia > Geobacterales > Pseudopelobacteraceae > CAIPTY01. The sequence goes on from JAENWA010000059.1 coordinate 20,895, forward strand.
GAGACTGTCCAGTCCGGCCCCTCGCGGCGGCGGGTTACTTTCGAAAGCGCCAAGCGAGGGCCTCCCGTTCGGGTCAGCCACTGTTTCATAAAGGAGGACAGGTCCCGGCCGGAACTTCGCGAGAAGGCACGCACAAAATCGCTCCAGCTGGCGGACCGGTACAGCCGCTCACGACAGATTTCCCGCAGGGCACCAAAGAAGGCGCGATCACCGATTTCGCTGCGGATCATATGGAAAATCATGGCCCCCTTGCCGTAGCCGATAGCACGGGAGGCCGGATCAATACGGCTGATGAAACCGGAAAGCGGAAAGTCGTTATCCGGGGTCACGAGCCCGGCGTAATCAGTGAGAATCTGCATCCGGTAATCCCGCCCCTCGGCAGACGAACGCCTCTCTTTCAGCAGGTAGTCGGCCAGATAGGTAACCAGCGCCTCCGACCAGTTTCCCTCGCTCTGATCCACCTGGATTGCATTCCCCCACCAGGAGTGGGCGATCTCATGGGGGAAGCTGGTATCTATGATGAACGGAAGCCGGATGATCGAGCTGCCGAGCAGTGTGAATGAGGGGAAACCATAACCGGTCGGGAGAAAATTCTCCACTACGGCAAATTTCTCGAAGGGATAGGGACCGAACAGGTCGCTGTATAATGCGATATACCTGGCGGCCGCGGCCAGGTAGCGGGATGACAGGGATGCATTATCCGGATAGAAGTAGGTGTAAAGATCCACCCCGGCTACCCGCCTTTCCTCGATCCGGTAGGGACCGGCGCACAGGGTCAGCCCGCCGACCGGTCGCGATTCTTCCCAGGAAGAGTGTGAGAAGCCCCCCACCGTCACCCTCGACACCCTTCTTCCGGCCGTCAGCGCCTCAATCCCGGCCGGAGCTGTAATCCGGACAGTTCGGTGCCGGGGAGTTCCCGAGGTGGCCGGATACCATCCGGCGCCTTCACCGAGAAATGTTCCCAGGGTAGAGATGGAGCCGTTCACCCCGTAGGTCGGGTACTCACTGCTGCCGGGATGTTGAGGCAGCGGGTCGTTGAATACCGCCCGGTAGGCAACTGTTACCGAAATCGCTCCCGGTCCTGCCGATGAGGGGATATCCAGGGAAAGTGTACCATCGGCAAAGGTAAAAGGGCTTTTCGCGCCGGAGGTACTAACCGATTCGATATGTGCCGTCGGCGACAGCTTCAGGATGACTCTGTGCAGATCCGCTGCAAACGTGATCGTGCTCTCGCCAATCAGGAGATGATCGGACGGCAGCAGGGTAACCGCTATCTCCTGCCGCTCAACCGACGGTTGCTGCCATTCGGCCGAGGCGCTGGAGACCTGGCAAAAAACAGAGAGTGCAAACACCACTCGTGCTACTATGTGACTCACACCAAACCCCCGGATGCTGATGACCTTATTTTCTTCATTCCGTGAAGAAATTATACTATATTCTGAACGTTGCTAACCAGCAGTACCGCACAATCAACTTCAAACAGCTTCAGGAAGGCACCTCACATGTTCAAAACAATGCAATTGATCCTCATCCTCGTATGCTGTGCCGCTGTACCGGCCAATGCCTTTACCGATGGAGTGATCACCCGGATGAACGACAGACAGACCGTCAGTTTTTCACAGATGATGGCGGACACGGAAGGCTCGAATGTCATTTTTGTCGCCGAAAGCCATGACAACAAAAAACATCACGAATTGGAACTCGATGTTATCCGCTCGCTCCGGGCAAAAAAAATCCCGCTGGCAATCGGGCTGGAGATGTTTCAGTCGGACAACCAGAAACAGCTCGATGACTGGATAGAAGGCAGGGTAACGGAACAAGGCTTCAAAGCGGTCTTTGCCAGGAACTGGTCATACGACTGGTCCTTGTACAGGGATATTTTCATCTTTGCCCGCGACAATCATATTTCGATGGTTGCCCTCAACATCCCGAAAGAAATCGTCTTCAAGGTAGCACGACAGGGCTTTGCCTCTCTGACACCCGAAGAGCGGAAGAATCTTCCCTCCGGAGTCACCTGCGACATCAACAAACCCCAAACCGAGTTTCTCAAGAAGACATTCCAGAATGTCTTCAAGCATGAGGCAAAGGGGAATGTATTCAACAATTTCTGTGAAGCGCAGGCGGTGCGTAACAACGGCATGGCAATGACCATCGCCAACGACCAGAAGAGTCATCCCGGCAGAAAACTCGTAGCGCTGGCCGGTATCTGGCATGCGGTTAAACACGGCATCCCTGAACGTTTGACAGACAACAGCTTCAAGGTAATACTCCCGGAAATTTACGAACTGAACGCACAAAATGCCACACCCGCACAAGCTGACTACCTGATCGGATGGTGAATTGTCTCTCGAATAATCCGGCTGTTTGAAACTTCGGCCCAATTGTCTGCTGATTGTAAACTGTTACCATCCAACTATGTCTGAACCTACGTCCCCCTGGGCTTTGCCCGGCGGGTCGGCAGCGCACTCCAGGGGTCATCCGGCCAGGGATGCTTTGGATAACGCCCCTTCAGCTCTTTTTTTATCTGATGATAGGAGCCATCCCAGAACCCCTTCAGATCCAGCGTCACCTGAATCGGCCGCCCGGCCGGTGATAACAGGTGCAGCAGTACCCCCACCCGCCCGTCGGCAATGGTCGGCGTTTCGGCCAGTCCGAACAATTCCTGCAGCTTCACCGCCAGTATCGGCCGGTCTCCCTGGCAATAATCAAGCCTGATCCGGGAACCGCTGGGCACGGCCAAGTGGGTCGGGGCCAGCTTTTCCAGGGCCTGTTTCTGACGATAATCAAGCAACGCCAGCAGAATCGTGACACAATTGAGCCCTGCCAGCTGCCGGGCTGTGCGGATGCCGGGCAGCAGCGGTCCCAGCCACTCCTCCAGCGTATCCAGCAGTGCGGCATCCGATAAATCCGGCCAGCCGTCGTCGGGAAATACCCGCCCAAGCAGTCCGATACGAGCCTGCAGCTGATAAAACTGGTCATCCCGCGCTAACAGCTCCAGGGCAGAAGTCCGCACCGCAGCGACAACGACCGGCACCGCGGCATCCGCCGGGGGCGTTATTGCTGTTGTAGCAAGTGTAACAGCTCCATAGAGCTCCTCTCTGGCAGCCAGCACCCGCCCCTCGCGGCAATCCCAGACAAGACGGTCATCCCGCGTAATCCGTCCACCCGCTTCAGTGCGCAGCAGCTCCATATCCAGCGGCTCCGCCAGATGAATGATCCCTTCGGCCTGTTCGCCGCCATCCACCGCGACCGCTATCAGCAGGGAACTGCTCTGGATCAGCCCCTTTGACGCCAGCCGGGCTCCGCGACCGTTGGCCAGCAGATAGCGCTCGCTGCCCTGTTCGCGCTGAACAGCCACCCGGTCCGGATAAGCGGCCAGCAGCAATCGGCTTACACCCCCGCTACCGGCATGGTCAGCTGTTGCCGTGCCCGGCATTCGCCGCAGCTGGCGGGCGACCCGCTCAACCGCCTTGAGGGCCGCGGGATCGACCGATTCAGGCGCACGCCCGTTCCTGCGGTACGACTGCAAAATATCCAGCCGTTCGCTGACATCGGTCATGGGCTGAAGGTTTCCGGCTGACGGGCGCCGCCGGATAATATCCCGTTCGGAGAGCAGCGCCGCCAGGTCACAGCCGGTACTGAAGCAGCCGATCTGGCGCGAACGGAGCAGCAGGGCGGCCAGGCGCGGGTGCAGCGGCATTCGGGCCATACTGTTCCCCTGTTCTGTAATCCGGCCGGTTGCGTCCAGGGCCGAAAGTTCGGTCAGCAGGCTCCGCGCGGCTTCCATGGCCGCCGCGGGCGGCGGGTCCAGCCAGGTAAGCGTCAATGGATCGGCAACTCCCCAGGCAGCCAATTCCAGGACCAGCGCGGACAGGTCACTGTCCAGAATCTCCGGCGGGGTATGGGCGGTCATGGCGCTGAAGGTATGTCTGCTGAACAGACGATAGCAGGTTCCGGGAGCCAGCCGACCGGCCCTCCCCTTGCGCTGTTCGGCGGAGGCCTTTGATTCCCGGACCGTCACCAGCCGGTTCATCCCGCTGCCCAGGTCATGGCGCATGCGTCGCGACAGGCCGCAGTCAATGACCGTTCGCACCCCTGCGACCGTCAGGCTGGTTTCGGCGATACTGGTTGCCAGGATAACCTTGCGCTGTTGTCCAGGCTGGATGGCGGCCTGCTGCATGTCAAAGGGGAGATCGCCATACAGCGGGTGAATGGCGATGTCGCGCTGTTCAAGTCCCGCCTCGGCCAGGCGGCTGACACAGGCACGAATCTCTCCGGCTCCGGGCAGAAACGCCAGGATATCCCCTCCAGTCTCCCTCAGGGCTCGCAGTATGGCGGCCGTCATGCGCGGCGGCAGTGGACCGTGGGGCTGGTCCTCCAGATAGATCTCCGCGACCGGGAACGACCGACCGGCGGAACTAACGACCGGTGCACCGCCCATCAACTGTGAAAGCGGCCGGCATTCCAGTGTTGCCGACATGACCAGGATCTTAAGGTCTTCCCGTACCTGACGCTGGACATCGAGACCGAGCGCCAGCCCCAGATCGGCGTGGATGCTTCGTTCATGGAACTCGTCGAAGATCACCATGGCAACACCTTCCAGCAGCGGATCGTTCTGGATGCGGCGGGTCAGAATTCCTTCGGTAACGACCTCAATACGGGTGTCCGGACCGCTGCATCTGTCAAAACGGATGGTGTACCCAACCGTTCGGCCGACCTCCTCGCCGATAGAGGTCGCCATCCAGCGGGCAGCTGAAACGGCAGCCAGGCGGCGCGGTTCCAGCATGAGTATACGGCCTGATTCGGGTGGAATGACGTCGAGCAGGGCCAGGGGGACACGGGTGGTCTTGCCGGCGCCGGGCGGGGCGTGCAGGATGCAGTTGGGGTTGCTGCGGATGGTCTGCAGGAGTTCGGGCAGGATCTCGTCAATAGGCAGGGATTGCATTACTGCTTTGGAAGACATGCTGACCCTTCAGGCTCCATATATTTATACTTCAAATAGGCGTAGAATTGAACCAAAGGAAACAGATAAACCATGAGAACATTAATGACCATGTTTGCAATCACACTGATGGCGGCCTCGGGAACGGCGCAGGCGGCCAAGGATCAGGACATCTTTACAATAGAGTACTGCCCGTCCACGGCCATGACATCCAGCCAGACACCCGGTTCCCTGACAGCCAAGTTCGGCCGCCCGGGTTCCAGGGATCTCAAGCCCTATATCGGTACGGGACTGGCGTACAGCCTTCCCTCACCGCAGGATAAAACCGGTGACAATCCGACCGGAGTAAAGGCCGGTGTGGCAGGACAGGTCGGCCTCAGCATCAAACTCAGCGAACAGGCCGAGTTGAATCTTGACTACAAGCTTCTCTCTCTGACGCCGGATGCGCTGCATGGTAGTAATTCCGCATCGCCACAGCTGTTCGGACTGCGGTTGGGATGCACTTTCTAACCCGCTGGAAGATTGATCTGTTCAATCTCACTGCCATCTCATCGCAAGCAACGCACGTATCCTGTTTTCAGGATTATGTGACGGGCGTCAAAGCCTGATCAGGTCCTCATGCGCCTCATCATGGGGGTTGATGTGGATCATCACGTCACCCACATTGGGAAAGCCTTCAAAAATCAGTTTTTTGACCTTGGTGGCGATGTCATGGGATTCCTTGACCGTCATATTGGGATCCATATCCAGCTTCAGATCAATGACCATGTACTGACCGGTACGCCGTCCGCGGATATCATGGACATGCTCGACCCGCTCGACACTCTCGGCCAGACGGGTGACTTTTTCGATAAAATCGGGCGGCGCGCTGCCGTCCATCAGGTCGTGGGCCGCATCCCGAAAGGTCTGGTAGCCGATGTGCAGGATGAAGAATGCAGTCAGACCGGCCGCCAGCGGGTCCATGATGCCGAATCCGAAGAAGGCGCCTGCAACACCGATCAGGGTCGAGATCGAGGTAATGGCATCCTTGCGATGATCCTTGGCAATGGCCAGCAGAGACGGGCTGGCCAGTTCCGCACCGGTCTTCTGGGTAAAGCGGTACAGCCATTCCTTGATGATAATGGTCAGAAACGCAGCGACTACCGCGATCATCCGGGGTGACTGGAATCTTCTATCTATGATGGTGTGAATGGAACTTGACAGTATCCAGCCGCCGGTGGCGAGAATAACCAGCGACACCAGCAGCGCCGCCAGACTCTCCGCCCGGCCGTGACCATAGGGGTGCTGTTCGTCGAATGGTTTGCGACCCAGTTTGAGCGCCACCATGGTGGAAAAGATTGCCACAAAATCGCAGCCGCTCTCGATACCATCGGCAAAAACAGCTTCCGAATGCCCCCAATGTCCGGCGGCCATCTTGAAGACCATCAGAACCGCATTGACCCAGAAGCCGATCCTTACGATCCTGTCGGCGCTGTCAAATCGTTCGTTTCGTTGCATGACTACTCCGATGGACGCAGGTCCCTGATCCGCAGTTGCAGGCTGGATGACCCGTTCCATTGGTTCATTTCCGGAAAAAATGCGATATCAATCAGCCCGGATGTTTCGCGGTCCGCCAGACTGAAGGCGATCGCAGTGAATGTGCAGTTGTCCCTGGTCAGGCGCAGACGCAGGTGCCCTTCCCCCACCGTCCTCCGCTCAGTAACCGTCATAGTGCGCAGCATCAGAACCGGCTCGGGATTACCCATGCCGAATGGTTCGAGACGCTTCAGTTCCAGGGCCAGCTCTTTGGTTACATCAGCAGGCTGAAGCTCCGCGTCAATCGTCAGCATCGGCTCAAGGTCGCTCTCCGTCAGTCTGGCGGCAGCCTCGGCTTCGAACGATTCCGCAAAAGCAGACACATGTTCAGCCTTCAGTCCGATGCCGGCAGCATAACGATGGCCGCCAAAGCGTTCCAGAAACCGGGCACAGGGTCCGAGTGCTTCAAGAAGATGAAATCCGGGGATGCTGCGACCGGAACCCTTTCCCATTCCATCATCCGTCAGCGCAATCAGTATCGTTGGCCGATGATAGCGCTCAACCATGCGTGCTGCAACAATGCCGATCACCCCCTGGTGCCATTCCTCCGAGGCAAGCACTATGCTGCGCCGGGTCTGAATGCCTCCCGAGGATTCAATCCGGGCGACCGCCTGATCGAAGATGCGCCGTTCGATGGCCTGCCGCTCTGCATTGGCACTGTCCAGTTCATCGGCAATCAGCAGGGATTCATCAAAACTGTCGCTCATCAGCAGGTCAACGCCGGGAACGGCGCTTTCCATACGCCCGGCGGCATTCAGACGCGGCGCCAGACGAAAGCCGACCTGTCCGCAGCTTACAACGCCTTCCTTGATGCCGGCAACACGTTTAAGCGCCTGCAGGCCCGGTCTTGTTGAAGAGGACAACCGTTGCAGCCCTTGAAATGCATAGATCCGGTTCTGGTTGACCAGCGGCACTACATCGGCAATCGTACCCAGGGCAACCAGATCGAGCCAGTCCCGCAGGTCGGGAGGCGGGCTGCCTTCAAAGGCGCCATCACTCCGCAGGCCCGCCCGCAGGGCAACCAGCAGGTTGAAGGCCACTCCGACACCGGCCAGAGACTTGAATGGGTACGAACAGCCCGGTTGAAGCGGATTCAGTACGGCGCAGGCATCCGGTATCGATTCCCCTGGCGTGTGGTGATCAGTAATGATCAGATCAACACCCCGCTGTCGGCACAGAGCTGCTTCAGCCACGGCGGTAATGCCGCAATCCACCGAAATGATCAGCGAAGCGCCACGGGTGATGATGGACTCGATCGACGCGGCATTCAGGCCGTAACCGTCATCAAAACGATTGGGGATAAAATAATCGCAACAAAAACCAGTCATCCGCAGAAAGGAGACCAGCAGCGCGGTTCCGGTAATCCCGTCCACATCGTAATCCCCGTAGACACAGATGGTATCCCGGTTGCGGCGGGCTTGCAGGAGCCGTGCGACCGCCGCCGCCATCCCGCGCAGAAGAAATGGGTCAAGCATGTCGGCCAGTGCAGGGCTGAGAAAAGTACTGATTTCATCCGACATGCGACAGCCACGGGCAGCAAGGATCATCGAAATGACCGGGTGCAGCTGCAAATCACCGGATGGCTGCTCAGTTTCAGTTTTCGGGATGTCCCGCACTTCCCAGCGCTTGTTCATCGGCCCTCGTCCTGCTCTTGGATAGATAAAAAAAATCCCCCGGCCAGCGGGGGATTCTCAATAATCATTTTTGTGTCGGCTGGCCCGGAGGAGGTGATTGCATCATGCTCTTGATCTGCATGGCGGTCGGACTGTTTGGATCCATCTGCAGATATTTTTTCCAGATCGGGATCGCTTTTTCCGGCTGCTTCATATCAACCGAGTAGAGGATGCCCATGTTGTAAAGGCTCTGCAGGTGCCTGGGATCCAGCTGCTGCGCCTTTTCAAAATTGGCAAGCGCCTTGTCATACCACCCGACCCTGCGGTACATGACCCCCTGGTCGGTCAGTACGTTTGGGTTATTGGGCTGCAGCTCCAGAACCTTGTTGTAGGCATTGATCGCTTTTTGAGCCTGTTCGGTATCAAAATAGTCATTACCAAGCGACAACCAGGCATTCAGGTTTTTGGGGTCCTGGGCCACAATCTTTTCCGCTTCGGCAATTCGGCTGACGTAGTCTGTTGGCGAGCCGGATCCGGCCGGTATGGAGGCGGCAGACTGCTGGCTCTTGCCGGCCGTACTCATGCTGAAAATCAGAAAGCCGCCCAAAGCACCGACGATCAGTGCTACTACTGCAATCAGTATGGATTCTTTTTTCAACGGGCATCTCCTTGAGTGAACTTACTGCGTGCTGAGCTTATTCAGGCTGCAATTTCAGACTGCTTTGCCAGGGCGCGATTCTCCAGAATAACCACGATCGGGCTGGCAACGAAGACGGATGAATAGGTTCCGACCAGGACGCCGATCAACAGGGCAAATGAAAAGTCATGTATAACCTCTCCACCAAAGAAAAACAGAGATGCCGCTGCCAGAAAAACCGTGAATGATGTGACAATCGTACGGGAAAGAACCTCATTGATACTCAGGTTAAAGATGGTATCCATGGCGCCCTTGAGATTCTTGTGAAGATTCTCGCGGATACGATCAAATACAACCACCGTGTCGGTCAGTGAGTAACCAGCGATGGTCAGCACCGCGGTGATGAAGAGCAGATTGATCTCTTTATCCATAATGTAGAACACCGCAAACATGGCCAGACAGTCATGCATGGTGGCGACAATCGCGCCGATACCGAACTTGAAGTCAAAGCGCCAGGCGATGTAGAGGATAATACCCAACAGTGAGATAACCACCGCCACCAGGGTATCCTTGCGCAGTTTGTCGCCGATCGATGGACCGATCTCCGTGGAGCTTTCCACGGTAAAGGCATTATCGGGAACCTCTTTCTTGAAGGCAGTCTGAACAGCCTCGGCTGCCTTACCGAGGGCCAGGGACGTGTTCTTGTCCACCTTGATCAGCAGCTTGTTGCCATCCTTGATCTCCTGGAGATCAGCCTTGGCAATACCGTTTTTGTGAAGGGCCTTGCGCGCATCTGCTATGGGCAGCGGTTTTGTGAACTTGAGCTGCATCGAGGTGCCGCCGGAAAAGTCGATTCCCATGTTGGCAGCCCCGCGACCGATCTGGATAATGCCGATGATGCCGAGTATCGAGATGATTGCCGAAATGGTAAATGAAATATTACGTTTACCGATAAAATCTATGTTGGTCTTGCCGAGCAGTTCCATGTACGGTGCTCCCCCTATATGCTCATTTTCTTTATGTTTCCATTGTGAAGAGCCACATCAAATATTACCTTGGTGCCGATCAGCGAGGTAAACAGGTTAATGATGACCCCCAGACTGAGTGAAACCGCAAAGCCCTTGACCGGTCCGGTACCGAACTGGAACAGCACCGCCGCGGTAATCAGGGTGGTGATATGCGAGTCCATGATGGTCATGAAGGCCTTGTCGTAACCGGCATCCAGGGCCGCTTTCGGTGTTTTTCCCAGCTTGAGCTCTTCCCTGATACGCTCGAATATGAGCACGTTGGAGTCAACCGACATACCGATCAACAGAACAATAGCGGCGATGCCGGGCAGGGTCAGGGTCGCACCCAGGGCCGACAGGGCGCCCATCAGGTATACCACGTTCAGAACCATGCCCCAGTTGGCGACCAGACCTGATATCTTGTAGTAAATCGTCATGAAGACGACAACCAGCAAGACCCCGATCAGACCGGCATACAGGCCTTTGTTGATGGAATCCTGTCCGAGGGACGGTCCCACGGTTACGTTCTGGATGATCTTGACCGGCGCCGGCAGAGCACCCGCACGCAGGATGATGGCCAGGTCAGCGGCGGTTTTTTCGGTAAAGCTGCCCGATATCTGGGCACTGCCGCCCGAGATACGTTCGCGAATGACCGGAGCCGAATAGATGTTGTTGTCCAGCACAATCGCGAAGCGCTTGCCGACGTTGGCAGCAGTCGCCTGATCAAACAGCCTGGCGCCCAGCGAGTTAAACTCGATGGCTACATAGGGCTGGTTGAACTGCGAATCGATACGCACCTGGGCGTCGGTCAACAGGTCTCCGGTGATCAGGGATTTCTTCTGTAGAACAAATGGCACCTCGTTGACCGCACCGGTGGTCTGGTCAACAATGCGCTCCTTGAGAAGCTCGGCATCCTCGGGAATACTGGCTGATGTAGGAGAAAGATCCTCCCGCACCATTTTGAATTCCAGGCGGGCAGTCTTGCCGATCAGGTCGATTGCCCGCTGAGGGTCCTTGATGCCGGGCAGCTGCACGACGATATGATTGATGCCTTCGCGCTGGATGGTCGGCTCCGAAACACCGAACTGGTCAATCCTGTTGCGGATGGTTTCCAGCGCCTGCTGGACCGCCTTGTCCTTGCGATCCTGGGCATCCTTGTCGTTAATCCGCAGATCAAGGGCGACAAAACCGCCATCATCATGGGCCGGACCCTGCTCATACCCGGGATACTTGTCTTTGAGCAGCTTTTGAACGGCATCAGCCGTTCCTTTTTCGTAGAGAACAACCGAAACCTTGTCGGAGCCGGTCCTGGCAATCCGCTTGAAACGCAGGTTTTTGCTGTTCAGCGTGTCTTCCAGATCGGTTGCGACAATATCCAGTGTCCCCTCGACAGCCTTCTGGGTGTCCACCTCGAGTACCAGATGCGTGCCACCCTGCAAGTCAAGGCCAAGATGGATCTTGTCCTTGGGCAATACTCCCTTCCACCATGATGGCAACGTGGTCACCAGTGTCGGAGTCAGGTAAAAAAATGACAGCAAGACAAAAATTCCTATCAAGCTGATGCGCCAGCCGGTTCCTTTGGGCATGAAGCTCGTTCTCCCTTCAGTGTGATTATCTAGTCGTTACGCTGAAAAACCAGCCAGATCTAGTCTTTTTTTACTGCAGCGATGTAACTCTTGGTGATCTTGATATTTACGCCGGTCGCGATTTCAAGGGTCACAATACTGTCATCCACCGAATTTACTTTGCCATGTACGCCACCGGCAGTGATGACATTATCACCTTTTTTGATGGCTTCGAGGAGTGCTTTGTGTTCCTTGGCTTTTTTCTGCTGCGGACGGATCAACAGAAAATAAAAAATGGCAAACATGAATATCAGCGGAATTACCTGCTGAAACGCCGCCATTCCTCCGGCCGACCCGGCAGATCCCCCCGGTGCCCCACCCATTGCAAAAGCTACTCCTAACATTGAACAAGTCCTCCTTTAGCAATTTTGTTACACGATTGATTTGCAATAAAAACCTTGCGAAATTCTGTAAAACGGTTTTCCCGGATCGCCTCGCGGGCCCGCCGCATGAGATCCAGAAAATAATACAGGTTGTGATACGTATTCAGTTGTGACGACAGTATTTCACCTGCCCGGTAGAGGTGCCGCAGATAAGCGCGCGAATAGTTTTTGCAGACGTAGCAGCCGCATTCCGGATCAAGCGGCCCGTCATCCTCCTCGTAGGCCTTGGCCTTGATATTGATCCTGCCCCGGCTGGTAAAAAGCATACCGTTGCGGGCATTGCGAGTCGGCATGACACAATCGAACATGTCATAACCGTACCAAATCGCCTCGATCAGGTCTTCCGGTGCACCGATCCCCATGATGTAGCGGGGAGCATCCTGCGGCATCAATGGGGCGCAGGCCTCCATGACACCGTACATCTGTTCCTTTTCCTCTCCCACGGAGAGCCCTCCCAGGGCATACCCATCAAATCCGATCGCGCGGATCTCGTCCAGACTGCGGGCCCGCAGGTCGTAGTGCATCCCCCCCTGTATAATGCCGAAGAGCTGCTGGCCTTCCCGCTGATGAGCCTGTTTGCAGCGCTCTGCCCAGCGGGTGGTAAGCTCCAAGGAACGCCTGACGTAGTCATAGTCGGCCGTGGCCGGGGGGCATTCATCAAAGCACATGATGATGTCAGCGCCCAGGGACTGCTGGATCTGAGTCGCCAATTCCGGGGTCAGGAAATGATAGGAGCCGTCCAGGTGCGACTGGAACTTTACCCCCTCCTCGCTGATCTTGCGCAATTCACCGAGACTGAAGACCTGAAAGCCGCCGCTGTCCGTCAGGATTGGACGATCCCAGTTCATGAAGCGATGCAGGCCGCCCAGCTTCTCTATCAGGTGATGTCCGGGCCGCAGATACAGATGATATGTATTCGCCAGAATGATCTGAGCGTTAACCGCCAGCAGGTCTTCAGGGGTCATGGCCTTGACGGTGGCATTGGTACCCACCGGCATGAATATGGGGGTTTCAATGCTGCCGTGGGTTGTTTTCAAAGAGCCGAGACGTGCCCCGCAGGAAGCATCCCTGTGAACAACGCTAAAGTTTTCAGACACGATACTACCCCTTACTCAATCAGCATGGCGTCGCCATAACTGTAGAACCTGAAACCGCGACTGACCGCTTCCCGATAGGCGGCCAGAGTAAACTCATGGCCGGCAAATGCAGAAACGAGCATCAGCAGCGTAGACTCCGGCAGATGAAAATTGGTTATCAAGGCATCGACAACCTTGAACCTGTAGCCGGGAAAGATGAATATATCAGCCTCGCCGTCTCCGGCTGGAACAGTTCCACTGCTGTCGGCAGCGAATTCAAGTGTCCTGGTTGTCGTGGTGCCAACTGCAATCACCCGGCTCCCGCGGGCCTTGGCCGAACGAATCTCCGCCGCCGTGGCAGCAGGGATCGAATAGTACTCGGTATGAATCCGGTGATCTTCAACACGATCCACCCGAACCGGTTGAAAGGTACCCAAACCGGTGTGCAGGGTCAGGTAAGCGGTTCTAATACCTTTTGCCTCAAGTTCAGCCAGCAGCTCCCGGGTGAAATGAAGTCCGGCGGTAGGTGCTGCCACGGCGCCGGGTACCCTGGAAAAGACCGTCTGATATCGTTCCCGGTCCTGGGCGTCATCCTCGCGTTGCAGATAGGGGGGCAGCGGTACATGCCCTTCACGCTCCAGCCACTCTTCAAACGGCCCGGAGCCGGCAAATTCAACCAGCCAGGAATCGTTGGCCGACTTGGAGCAGATGGTAGCCTTCATGCCGCCATCCAGGTTGACAACCTGTCCTTCGCGGAACTTCTTCGAGGCCCGCAGCAGACAAATCCAGCGCCCGGAAGCACCCTCCTCGCGACGGACAAGAAATATCTCGACCTTGCCTCCGGATTCCTTGCTGCCGAACAGACGGGCCGGCATGACCCGCGTATCGTTCATCACCAGCAGGTCACCGGGCGCAAAGTATGCCGTGATATTTCTGAATAGATCCTCGGCAATGCTTTTAGACGACCGGTTCAGCAGAAGCAGCCTGGATCCGTCCCGCTCCGGCGCGGGATAGCGGGCGATCAACTCCGTCGGGAGGTGATAATCAAAGTCCTTTACAAGCATTCAGAACACCACGTACCTGTCAACGAATGTCAGAGAGCTTTTTAAGTTCGGTGCCGGGATAGTAGTAGGATAGTATTTCGGCATATCCGAAGCCATCCAGCGCCCGCTGCTTGGCGCCCCACTGGCACAGTCCCACCCCATGCCCATTACCGAGGCCGGAAAAAACGGCTTCACCGTTGGCAACCCGTACGGTGAAATTGGTGCTTTTAATAACGCTATAGCCCATAACCTTACGAAACTGATCACCGGTCAGGGTTGTTTCAGCACGTGACGAAACAACCATCACATTCTTCAAGCGGCCTCGATTATTACGGACACCGGGGTGAATATCCGTAACACCGGAAACTTTGTACCCTGCGGCTTTCATCCGTTCTTCCATTTCCGCCAGCGAAAGCTTTGCTTCCCAGGCACTGGAGGCTGCGGCGAGACAATATGTGCAGTCCACCCCCGCCAGATAGGGTAACCGGGCACCCCACACATTTTCAGATGCCTCGGTTTTTCCGCCGCAGTTGGAATGATAAAATGCCTGGATAATAGACCCGTTATGGCTCAAGACCTCACCGGCGGTATCGGAAACTGCGCGGCGGGCACGGCTGTCCTCGATTTCGCAGCCATCATAGACCTGATCAATGACGGATGACTCAAGATGGTACAAGGATGTTCCGCGGGCTTCCTTCCTGTTCAGTGCGTAGGTCCTGGCAATAACCGCTTGGGCTTTGACAGCTTCAATAGGCCAGGCAGAGGATATTTCACAATTGATCAAACCGACCAGATACTCTTCCAGCAACAGCTCATTAACGACCAGCACTCCCTTGTCGCCAGGAGAAGCCTCAGCCACCCCGCGATAGGGCTTGCCGTTGACATAGAGCACTGATGCCCCGGAAAAAGTGAGCCGCCGGTATGCTGTCCCATTGACGATGACACTGTTTTTGCCGGTCTTGATCAGGACGGGAGTGGTGACTGCAACCGCACTGCCATTCTCACGGGTTGCGATGATGCCGTCGCCATCTACCGTAACACTCGGGACATTTTTGAGAATGGCAACACGAATTGTTTCGGACGGCACGGCAGCATCACTCTCGTTATGGGAAGCGACAAACTGCGGCAAACCGATCAAAAATCCCATCAGGAATATGCGTATAATAAGTGGCTTCAAAACTTAATGATACAAACACAAATTATGGCTTCCGTCAATTTTTTTTGCTTGGCAGCGCATCCGAAGACCGCCGCATCTATTTAATTAGCACATGCAAATTGCTAACTTGGCACAATTACTGTATATTTTCCAACGCATTCGTGATATTTTTCCATAAAATCATTGCTGAAGTCAGGCCTGTCGGGCACATTATCTGTATACAAACATTCTACGGAGGTGTGGTGATTTGACTGCACCTGGAAATATGAGCACGATGCCAATCAGGTTTTATATCTATTTTCCAATATGTTATAGCAGGGCAGTCGTCACATGACCACTGCGTTGTTTCACACGGATTTCAATCTTTACCAAGGGAATACATCTAGTGATAAACTCGCTGAAAATTAAAATTATCGGGCTGGTTGCTTTTATAGTCATTGTTACGATCGGCATATCGTCATGGATCAATTTCTCCGATCAGAAGACAATGCAGGAGGAAATGGTTCGGCAGAGTTCTGTAGTTCTCGTCGAAAGCATCCTCACAAGTATCCGCACCTCGATGAAACTTGGACATGCCACTGAAATCAATAATATACTCACCAGTATAAAATCACCGGAACATATCAAATCTTTGAGAATTATCAGTACAGACGGAAAGATTCTTCATTCCTCCGATAATAATCGGATCGGACAGTATATTCCACGGGAGGAACACAACTCTTTACTTGCACATGCGAATAAGGTCAGCTTTTTCATTTCCAACAAAAATGATCATTTTGACTCCTATTCCCGCATCAGCAACAGTTCCGAGTGTCATGGGTGCCATCCAGACAGCCAGGCAACCATTGCTTTTCTGGAGACAGACCTATCACTGTCCAAACATGTGCAATATATTAAAAGGATGCAGCAAAACGCCATTTTTTCCGCAGTTCTGATCATCACTCTGATTATTGGAACTGTTTCCACCTTTCTCATTCTCTATGTTGATCGCCCTGTCAGACAACTCATCCAATCCATGCATCGGGTTGAAGCAGGTGATTTCTCTGTCATGGCTAACATCAGCAGCAGCAATGAATTAACACTGCTTTCACGGCACTTCAATCTGATGACCATAAAACTGAAGGTGCTCATGTCAACGGCGGTCACACATGAGCGCGAACTGACCCGTGCAGAAGATAAACTTGCACACCTCCGCAAGACACAGCAGCTGAATCTGAAGCTTGATGAACATTTCAAGGAAATCGAAAACCTCAACGTTTCCCTGGAAGAGCGCATCGAGGAAATCGAACAGGCCAACTATACCATAACCGATCTGGCCAGTGAGCTTGAACATAAGAATCTTCACCTTGGACGCGCGGTCGAGCGGCTTTCAACCATTTACAAAATAGGACTGGCCATCAACTCGACCATGGATATCGACCGGCTGATCAATCTGATCGTGCGCACAACTACGACCACGCTTAAAGCCACTATCGGATATATCATTCTGTATGATGCCAAAAACGGCTGTATGAATGTTACCAACCTGATTGAGAGCGGTAAACTGCTTGCGCCCAAGACATCCATACCATTGAAGGATTCCGGCGTTTCCACCTGGGTCATAAAAAATCGCCAGTCCATCCTGATCGCGGACATAAATGACATGCCGCAGTTTGACCGTTTCAGTGCTCTCGGCTACGAGCGCAGGTCGCTGATCTGTGCGCCCTTAATGGTAAAGGACGAAATTATCGGCACCATCAGTGTTGTAAACAAGATTGATGAATCCAGATTCGATGCCGAAGAATTGGAGATGCTCAACACCATCGCTGCACAGGCAGCCATATCAATCAAGAATGCAACCCTGTATGATGAGCAGCAGCAAACCTATCTCAATACAATCCAGGCGCTGGTTTCTGCTATCGAGGCCAGCGACAGCTACACCAGGGGTCATTCGGAGCGGGTAACCCGTTACTCGCTGGAAATCGGCCGACGCCTGAACCTGCCGGCTGATCGCATGCAGATACTTGAGCGGGCTGCCATCCTCCACGACATCGGCAAGATCGGCATTGATCAGAGTCTGCTTCATAAGGAGGGTAAACTGACCCCCCATGACATCATGGACTTGCAGTTGCATCCTTCAATCGGCGTGCACATCCTCGAGCCTATTGAATTCCTCCATGATGTACGGGTATGTATTGGACAGCACCACGAAAGATTCGACGGCATGGGATACCCCAACCGGATCAAAAAGGACGAACTTTCGATAGAGGCACGTATACTTGCGATTGCCGACGCTTTCGATGCCATGACCTCTGACAGGCCTTACCGCAAAGCGCTTTCATTCGAGATCGCAATCGCTGAACTTCGCGACAATGCGGGGACCCAGTTCGATCCTGAACTGGTAAAAGTTTTTTTACAGGTTATCGATGAAGGAGATTTTTCTCAATTCAGATTCAACGCGATACAACCCCAGCCGTATATGGTCGATGCGGTTGGCAACGCGTGAAGCCCCTCCATCCGCCACACGAGGAACAGATGCAACCACTGCTCTCCATCACTGATCTGCATACCGGATTCTACGGCCCGAACGGTGTTACCGCACGGGCGGTAAATGGTGTCAGCCTCTGCATTGAGAATGGAACAACCGTTGCCCTGGTCGGCGAATCGGGATCGGGAAAATCCATGACCGCTCTTTCGGTCATGCGCCTTGTGCCGCCCCCCGGCCGCATCACCTCAGGCGACATAACGTTCGAGGGCAGCAACCTGCTCGATCTTTCGGACGCCGAGATGCGCAAAATCAGGGGCAGCCGGATTTCAATGGTATTCCAGGAGCCGATGACCTCTCTTAACCCGGTACTGCGAATCGGAGACCAGGTCATAGAGCCCCTGGTACTTCATCGCAGGATGACAAAAAATGAGGCGACAGACCAGGGCATCGAGCTGCTTCACAAGGTCGGCATACCTTCCGCCCGGGAGCGCATGCGCGACTATCCACATCAGTTGAGCGGCGGTATGCGCCAGCGGGTCATGATTGCCATGGCCCTGGCCTGTAATCCCGCCCTGCTGATAGCCGATGAGCCGACCACCGCCCTGGATGTAACCATACAAGCCCAGATACTGGAACTTATCGGTACGCTCAGAAAATCATCAAATATGGGTATCCTGCTCATCACCCACGACCTGGGTATTGTGGCCGAACGCTCGGATCACACCTGTGTCATGTACGCCGGCCGCATTGTGGAAGAGGCCCCCACGCGGGAACTGCTCAACAACCCCGGCCACCCCTATACCCTGGCTCTGCTGGCTTCTCTGCCCCAGAATTCCGCCCCCGGAAAACCGCTGGCTACAATTACGGGCCAGGCACCGGGCCTGACCGCCACCCTCCCCGGCTGCGGTTTCTGTGACCGCTGTCCGGTTGTCAGCCCTGAATGCCGGCGCGAATTGCCGCCCCTGCGCGAGGTGTCGCCGGGGCACACTGTGAGATGCTGGCAATGACCCGTAAAGACACATTCATACTGTCTGCACAGAACCTGCACAAACAGTTCAAACTGACCTCTCCGGCGAAGAAAGGCGCGGCACTGATTGCACTTGATGATGTCAGCCTTGATCTCGCCACAGGCGAGTCACTCGGCATTGCAGGTGAATCGGGCTGTGGTAAAACGACCCTGGGTAAAATTCTGGCGGGGCTGATGAAACCTGACTACGGATCAGTAGACTTCCAGGGCACCCCTCTTTCATCACTTTCCCCGGACGATTACCGCCGGTTTCGCTGCACCACCCAGATGATCTTTCAGGATCCATTCTCTTCGCTCAACCCGCGCATGCGTATTGCGGACATTATTGCAGAGCCTCTGGTGATTTCAGGGATGACGTCTTCAAATCTGCGTACGTCGGTAGCACAGCTGATGGAGACCGTCGGATTGTCGCCGGAACTGGCACAGCGCTTTCCCGACGAGTTTTCCGGTGGCCAGCGCCAGCGTATCGGAATTGCCCGAGCCCTGGCGGCATCGCCGCACATTCTCATTGCGGATGAGCCGGTTTCGTCGCTGGACATCTCGATTCAGGCACAGATTATCAATCTGCTGCAAGAAATGAAAACCGGTTTCAATCTGTCGCTGGTCATCATCTCTCATAACCTGGCCGTCCTCCGGCATATGTGCGACAGAGTCATTATCATGTATCTCGGTATAATTGTCGAACAGGGACCGGCCTCAGACATTTTCAGGCAGTGTCTGCATCCCTACACCGAGGCGCTGATCGCCGCGATTCCGAAAATTGCCGCGGACAACCGGCCGGCGGCCGTCATCCTGACCGGCGACCTGCCTTCCCCGCTTGCCATTCCTTCCGGCTGCCGGTTTCATCCGCGATGCCGCTATGCCGAGGACCTTTGCAGAAACGAAGTACCTGAATTGAAAGAAATTGTGGACAACCACTCCTCGGCCTGCCATTTTGCAACACGAATCTTTTCTCCTGTCACCGATTGACCTGCTGACAGCGCACGAGATTTCAATATATAGATTTTCATTGACTCAATGGAAATCTATATATATATTTTTTTAAAAATTCAGGGGCGGTTTTATGGAATTCGATATAAGCAGGAAATTCAATACAGAAGCGGAAATCCTGAAGGTTCTCGGCCATCCGATCCGGCTCAAGATTGTAGCCGGCCTTTGTACGCGAGAATGCAACGTAAAACACATCTGGGAGTGTCTCGGCCTGCCGCAGGCGACGGTTTCGCAGCATCTGGCGCTGCTCAAGCACAAGGGGATCATCGAGGGAAAGCGTGAAGGGGTTGAGGTTCACTACAGTGTTATCAATCCACTGGCCAAAAAACTCATCTCAATGCTTGATTAAATCGTAGTGCGACTCTTCGCAATGATATAAAACACCTCATACGTAACCGGAATCATCCCGTCTGTGCCATAACGTTGGTGGTAAAGACGGGATGTTTCGTTCAGAATCCCTCTCCACCCCAATCCTCCCGGCATGCTTTCCTGTGCCGATGACCCCGCACCGATACGCTTGATTGAACGAAGCAGTTCGGGAACACCCGGATAATAATCTGTTTCAAACTCGCTCATGATCAGTACGCTTTTGAAATCAATCCGCTCCAGGACCTTCCGGACATCCGCTAGCTCCATGAAACGGTGCAGCCGGCCTTCATATGCGCCTGAACTGCTGCTGCGCAGCTGTGCCGCATCACTATAGCACTCCTGCAGTTCATGCAGGGATTGACCGCCAAAAAACGCGATGCAGAGCAGACCATCGTCCTTCATAACCCTGTGACACTGCCGGAAGAAAACATCCAGATTCTCCAGCCACTGCAGGGTCGAGCTGGAAACGACCAGACCGAAGGCGCCATTTTTAAAAGGAAGCTGCTCGGCATCTCCATTGACCAGCAGTGCGCCTGAACTCAGGTGCTCCCGTGCATGGCAGACCATGTTATAGGCCAGATCTAGTCCGTACAGCCGTGCCTGCGGATACTGGCCGTTCAACGAGCTCAACAGCCGACCGGTACCGCAGCCGATATCAAGCACTTCTGCCGGAGTTATTTCAACATGGTTTTTGACAAGTGTCACCAAGCGATTAACCACCCGCTTCTGTACCGACGTGTGCCGGTCATACTCACCGGCCTGCTGATCGAATGCCCTGCCGATCCTTTTTCTGTTAATGGACAACACTCACCTCACTTCGGAATTCTTCTAGACATGCATTGAAATAGCAACTCTGCGTAAGAAACGGTGCATGACCACAACCGGTAAACAGTACCTGACGGGCTAGCGGAATCCGTTTCGCCAAGAACTCTGACGCCTGCGGCAGACAGATCACATCACAATCTCCGTTCATAATCAGCGTCGGCAGATCGATCAGGGCCAGCTGGTCACGCAGGTCTGCTTCGACCAGCGCTTGCAAGGCTTGCAAGGCAATCGTGGTTAACGGCAACGAAACGTTTGACAACAGGTTTTGTATCCTTACGGCCTGCTGCGGCTCGTCCAGTTCACCCGGTGCGAACATGAGGCCGGTAAACCCTTCCAGGGCGCGGCGCAGGCTGCGTTGAACCTTTCTGGCCATACCTTCGGTTTCAATCTGCGACAAGCCGTAGCGATAATCCCCACTCTGTGTGAAGCGGGGGGTGCCGGCTATCAGTACCATGCCTGAAAGTCTCGCCCTGAGAAGCGGAAAGGTCTCAAGCGCAATCAGGCTCCCCAGCGACC
Organism: Desulfuromonadales bacterium; assembly: GCA_016650295.1. Taxonomy (GTDB): domain Bacteria; phylum Desulfobacterota; class Desulfuromonadia; order Geobacterales; family Pseudopelobacteraceae; genus CAIPTY01. The sequence continues at coordinate 42,146 of JAENWA010000059.1, forward strand.
AGCCGGCCAGCAGGGCATTCTGTAATCCAAGGGCTTCAAACAGCCCGGCAATGTCCGCAGCGCAGCCCTTGATGGAAAAACCGCCGGCAGGAACTGATGAGGTGCCGTGTCCCGGCAGATTAAGCACAATCACCCGGCATGAATCCGACAGTCCCTCCCGTTGCAGCTCCCATACGGCAGAGGACATGCACCAGCCGTGAATAAACACCACCGGTGTCCCTATACCGTGGTCTTCATACCAGAGGCGGCTTCCGGATGCACTCGTATACCAGGGCATCAGATCACTCCCAGAACCTTGCCGACAGTTGCAATCCGGTCGGCGGCCCATTCCAGATCCTGGCGGCTGTGGGTGGCCATGACCGTACAGCGCAGACGGCAGGCTCCCGCGGGAACGGTCGGCGGGCGGATGCCCTGGGCAAAGATCCCTTCCTCAAGAAGCATCCCGGAAAAACGCATGGTGGTCTCGGCCTGATCGGTCAGAACAGGAATAATCTGGGTCGTCCCTTCCGGGAGATTGAAGCCGGCCTGGGAAAGCAGGAACCTGAAATAGTCGGCATTTGACTGCAGGGCATCCCGAAGGCGTTTCCCCTCCGCTGACCGGACAATTTTCAGGGCTGCCAGCGAGGCTCCCAGAACGGCCGGGGGAAGTGAAGTGGAAAAAATGAAACTGCGGGCCCGGTTGATCAGCAATTCCCGCAACTCATCGGAGAGAGCGGCATATGCGCCAAAACTTCCCAGGGCCTTGCCAAATGTTCCCATCAGGATATCCACATCATCCGACACTTCCAGGAGTTCAGCAGTGCCGCTGCCATTCTCGCCAAGAACCCCGCTGCCGTGGGCATCATCCACCATCAGCACGGCATTATGAGTCTTTTTCAGGGCTACCAGTTCGCTCAAGGGCGCCAGGTCTCCATCCATGCTGAATACGGCATCCGTAACAATCAGGGCGCGGCCGGCACCACGATGCTTGATTAATAGTTCCTCCAGGACGCGCATGTCATTATGGGGATAGCGGATAAGCCGGGCGGACGAGAGTAGCGCACCATCGATAATACTGGCATGATTGAGACGATCCGAAAATATCACATCACCTCGGCCGACCAGTGCCGATATGATACCGGTATTGGCGACATAACCGCCATTAAAGATCAGCGCTGACTCGGTGTCTTTGAATGCGGCGATTTCAGCCTCCAGAAGCTCATGAAGAGTCATGGTGCCCGATACCAGTCGGGATGCCCCGCTGGATGTGCCGTATTGTTCAGCCGCCCTTACAGAAGCCTCTATCAGGGCGGGATGGTCGGCCAACCCCAGATAATTGTTGGAACAGAGCATCAGAATGTCACGCCCGTTCATCTCAACGTGCGGTCCCTGCTTCCCGTTCACACAACGGGTCGCCCGATACAAACCGCGAGCCCGGATCTGCGCAAGCTCTTCCTGAACCGTGATATCCACGCCTTCTCCTATGTCAACTTGAATGTCAGCAAGTGTTGACAATACTGACAAAAAAAATGATAGTTTTCAGGGATACGGTAATTAGAAATTTACCGTTTTTATATGTCCTTATATGTTGCACCCGGTCACAGAACGGAGCTGCAGCCCCGTCTGCCAAGTTCTTCAACTACCTTCTTTACATCCTGGGCACGCTCACGGTCACAGATCAACAGCGCATCCGGCGTTGATACGACTATCAGGTTGTTTACCCCGACCGTGGCTACAACCCTGGAATCGACGTAGATCAGACAGCCGGTCGAGTCAAGAGAGATATGTTCCTGGGCATTGACACACACCGTCCCGGAATCATCCGGTTCAACGACTTCCGGCAGCGAGCTCCAGCTGCCCACATCGCTCCAGCCCATCTCCACCGGGATGACCTGCACCCTGGACGATTTTTCCATGACACCGAAATCAATGGAGACACTTGCAACAGAGCCATATACGGACTCGATCTGTTCTTTCAAGTCGGAAAGTTCCCATACGTCTCCGCTAAAAGATATTTTTGCAAGATTCCCGGCCAAATCCGGGAGATGCGCTTCGATCTCTTTCAAGATAATATCGGCACGCCAGATAAACATACCGCTGTTCCAGAAAAAGTTCCCGGCATCCAGATATCTGACGGCTTCTTTCAGCGGAGGTTTCTCCACAAAACGGCGCACCGGGAAAGGACCGGCTCCGCGCAGTTCCATATCAGCCTCGATATAGCCATAGCCTGTTTCGGGACGGGACGGCAAAATACCCAGTGTCACCAGATAGCCGTTACGGGCGCTATGACCGGCGTTAATCAGCGTCTGCTGCAGTGCCGCTTCATCCTTGATGAAGTGGTCGGCAGGCAGCACCACCATTACACCTTCAGGGTCATGGGCAGTGATAATGCTGGCGGCCAGACCAATGGCCGGCGCCGTGTTCCTTGCCAAAGGCTCGGCAATGACGTCGATAGGTATTTTACGGTACTGAGCCATCTGCCGCCCGGTTTCTTCAGCCTGCAGGCTGTTGGTGATGATCAGGATTCGCTTGGGCTTGAGCGGCAGCACCCGCTCCACTGTCCTCTGGAGCATGGTCCGGTCGCCGGTAATGGATATGAGCTGTTTGGGGCATGCCGCGCGGGAAAGCGGCCAGAAACGGGTTCCGGAGCCACCGGCCAATATGACAATATACATAGAATTCTCCACTACTTGTACTGGATGCGATCAATAAAATCTGCGACCTCTCGGGCGAGCAGATTGATGGCCTCGGTTGTATCAAAAACATCCCAGAGTGTCTGCCGGAAATAGGCCACTTCCTGATCACTGCCACCGTCGTGCAGCGTTCCGGAAATGGATATTCTGAAACGACTGACCCGTATGAATTTCCCCTTCAACACCAGAGTCGTATCAGAGGGCTTACCGTTTCTCGCTACATTCGGGAATGTAGTGCGAGCCTTGACGTAGCGTTCTATGTTCTCAGCCAGCGCAGGCGGGATCTCTGCATAGCGGCGTTCCCTGTCACTTAACTTGGCGTCAGGACTACCGGTATAGAGCTCACTTTTGAGTTCAAAATCACGGATGATCAGGGCCTTATAGGTGGCCATATGTTTTTGATTGCTGACAACCTCCTCATCCAGAATTGTCGTGGATGTGGCGGCACAGCCGGCTGTCAGGGCAATCAGAAAAAGGCCGGACAACAATCGGCACAGCCGGGAGAAGCTTCCTGACAGCGCGTCAGACCACATCAGATTGCACGTCGCTGCGATGGTAGTCATCATCAAACCTGACGATGTCATCCTCACCAAGGTACTCACCGCTTTGAACCTCTATGATTACCAGCGGGATCTTACCCGGATTTTCCAGGCGGTGATTCTGGCCGATGGGAATAAAGGTTGACTCGTTGACATTAACTATCTGCTGGAGGTCTCCGCAGGTCACCAGCGCTGTACCGGATACAACAATCCAGTGTTCGCTACGATGATGATGTTTCTGAAGCGAAAGCCGTTGGCCCGGCAGCACCTCAATGCGCTTGATCTTGTAACTGCTGCTTTCGTCAAGCACCAGATATGCCCCCCACGGGCGTTCTCCACGTTCCATATCGTGTCTCCTAACCGTTTTGTTTGTTTCTGAGTTGCAGATAGGCTTTGAGCGCCGAACGCCAGGGTTGAGGATGAAAACCGGTATCCTGCTCCAGCTTTCCGCAATCCAGGGTTGAATACAGGGGCCTGCGGGCGGGACGATTCAGTTCGTCGGTCGTCATGCCATTCACCGTAACCGCCAGTCCGCTTTCCTCAAATATTGCCTTTGCAAATTCATTCCATGAGCAATAGCCGGAATTGGCGGCATGATAGATCCCTCTCTGACCGGTTTTCAGGAGCGCCAGAATGGCCCCTGCCAGGTCAACCGTCCAGGTCGGTGAACCGATCTGGTCGTCAACAACGGACAGCACGTCCTTTTCCCCGGCCAACCGCAGCATGGTCTCGACAAAATTCTTGCCGTGCAGGCCATACAGCCACTGGGTGCGTACAATCAGGTGATCGGGGTTGAAAGCGGCATTCATCTCTCCCGCCAGCTTGGATTCTCCGTAGACACCCAGCGGACAGGGCGCATCATCCTCAACATAGGGGCTGCCCTTGCCGCCATCAAAGACATAATCGGTGCTGACATGCACCAGACGGGCTCCGATTTCGCGACTGGCCATGGCAAGATGTGCAACCCCCTCGCCGTTAACCTGCATGGCTGTTTCCATATTGGTCTCGCAACCGTCCACATCGGTGTAGGCCGCGCAATTGATGACGGTCCGCGGCTTCAGGGTTTTGAGAATCCGCACCGTTGACTCCAGCGAGGTAATGTCAATCTCGTCAATATCCACACCGCGGGCCGCGTCACCGATGCAGTTGATCAGGTCGCGCCCCAGCATTCCGTTAGCACCGACAACCAGGATCATTGCTGCCCTCCATACTGACTTTCGTAATAGGCCCGGTAGGACCCGGAGGTGACATCCGCCACCCACTCTTCATTGTCCAGGTACCAGTCGATGGTCTCGGCAATTCCGCTCTCGAATGTATAGGCCGGTTCCCATCCCAGATCGTGTTTGAGCCGGGAGGCATCAATGGCATAGCGACGGTCATGGCCGGGGCGGTCCTTGACAAATGTCACAAGTTGGCGGTTTTCGCCTGCCGGCCGGCCGAGACGCACGTCAAGCAGGTCACAGACCAGGTTGACGATGTCGATATTCTTCCACTCGTTGTTCCCGCCGATGTTATATACCGCTCCCGGCGCGGCCTGCTTGAGAATTGTCTCGATGGCCTGGGCATGATCACGGACATGCAGCCAGTCGCGGACATTGGTGCCGTCGCCGTAGACCGGCAGCGGCTTTCTGTTGATGATGTTGTGGATCAAGAGCGGGATCAGTTTCTCCGGAAAATGGTAGGGTCCGTAGTTGTTGGAGCAGCGCGTGTTCAGAGTCGGCATGCCGTAGGTCTCATGGTAGGCGCGCACCAGCATATCCGCCCCGGCCTTGCTGGCCGAATAGGGAGAATTCGGCGAAAGCGGGGTTTCCTCCGTGAAATAGCCGGTATCACCCAGACTGCCGTACACCTCATCGGTTGAAATCTGGAAAAAGCGGAAATCCGGCACAGCGCCCGACTGCCAGTGCTTGCGGCTCTCCTCCAGGAGGATTTGACTGCCGAGCACATTGGTTCGAACGAAGATCTCCGGTCCGGTGATGGAACGATCCACGTGCGATTCCGCTGCAAAATGAACCACGGCATCAATCTTTTCACCGGCAAGAATGCCGGCAACGAGTGCCGCGTCTCCGATATCACCCTTCACAAAACGATAGAGCGGATTTCCGTCTATCGTTGTCAGGTTTTTGAGATTGCCGGCATACGTCAGGGCATCAAGATTGATAATCCTGCAGCCGGGATTGTTGGCAATAAAGGAATGTATGAAGTTGGAGCCGATAAAACCGGCACCGCCGGTTACCAGGACGGATGATGGACCAAATGCCATGGGGGTCGCTTCCTTTCTGTACTCACGATTGGAATTCAAAGCGTTTCTATTAGCACATTTTCTGCTAGAATGGGAGCACTATTACAGTCGTAGATTGTCAAATACGAAAGGCGGAATTGCAATGGAAAATCAGATAAAATGCAGGTGTGGAGCTGATCATCACGGGCATCTCTGTATGCTGCGCAGCAACGGTATGCACGACGAGATCGCCAGGATCAGCACAGAACCCCGCTATTACTGTTTTACCTGCGGCGGAGAGACAAACTGCGCTGAAAATCTCTGTGAACCGGCTGCAATCGAATAACCGTCAATCAAGCCGAAAATCCTTCTCGGTCAGACCGGTGTTACGTCGGACTTTTTTAAATGTCATGGCGGCACGGTCACCATTTTGTTCCGTAATGATCAAGCGACGGATGGTACCATCCTCCTGAAACGTAATAGCCAGCTCCTTGATCTGGCTCTTGCCTTGAGGAGTAATTCCGAGGGTATAGATCCCGTTGGTAAGATCAGCTTGAATGGCAACCCCTTCCGGCTGGGCCGTCACCGGGGATGTCAGCTTGGAAAACCACTGTTTAAGCCCCTGTTCAGGCGGCAGTACAATCCGGTTCTTTTCCCCATCCCTGCCGCTGGTCTGTTCCATAACCGTGTCGCGCAGCGTCATTCGGGAGGCATAGGGAGGGTTGATCTCCATGATGAACTGGTCCGGCTTTCTGAAGCGAACCGTACCGGTCATAACCAGGCTGCGCTTCATCAGTTTGAGACGTTTTTCCTGGGTAATCTCGGCCGAAAAATCACTGATGCCCGCAAACCCCTTGCGCAGGGCTTCCAGCCCCTCCACTGCCGGGATTGATCTGGCCTGGGCAGAAACAGCCCCTCCTGAAACCAGGAGTATCATTACAATCATCCGTCGCAGCATCCGGCACCTCATAAACGGCCTTCCCCCAGCGTGAGCTGAACCTTGAGCAACATGCTCTCGCCGCAGGAAACCTGGCCTTCGACCATGAACAGTCGACCGAAAGATTTCACCAACCGCACCGATACCGAAAGCAGATCACCTGCTTCCGGCAGCCTGTCGAATTCAGCCTGAGTAATGGCCGCCAGAAATCCCCCTTCGCCTTCCTGCCGGACGGTCATGATGCCGGCCAGCTGGGCAACGGATTCAACCAGCAGTACTTGGGAAAAGGTTCGGGACGAGGAGACGGTTGTTTCGGCAATCGCCGATACACCGGGAACCAGTTCAACAACCCGGTCGAGAAGCAGAAACGGATAGCGGTGCGGAAGGTATGCAGCCGGATCAGGATTGAACAGGAGAGCCTCCGCTTACGCGTATGGCAAAATATGGACCTTGTGGTGACGCTGCCAGATGCAGACCCTTTTGGCCGGATTCAAGAAAGGAGAGTAGCACCGGCAGTGCAGTTCCACCCATGGCCAGAGAACGGCCGGTAACACGTCCGATGTCGAGCTGCGGCTTACCTGAGAGCCGCTCCACAAGGGCAGACATGTCCGCAGCTGTCCCGGATAAGGAAACCAGATCGCAGCTGCCGGCAGATTCCGTTAGAAGGTCGAGTGCTTCACTCTCACGACCGGGGACAATCATCCCGATTGTCGTGATTGATTCAACTGTTCCTTTAACTGTCGCCAAACGGCGGGCGGCATGCGCCGCGTTCTCCAGCACGATGATGCCGCACCCTTCACCAAATGAAACAGCGCTCTGCTTCATCTGGCCCATGGCGGCAAAGCCCTTGATCATGAGCGGTATCAGATCATCCGTACCGCCGGTAAGCATGACATCGGCACGTCCCTCTTCAATGTACCGGCATGCCAGCAGAAAGGCTGACTCGGCCGAACAGAAGCGTTGCACCAATGTGGCGTTGGGTCCCTTGAAGCCGTGTTCGATGGAGGCGTTGCTGGCGGGCGCATTCGGGACGGTGTTGGGGAAAACCATCGGGAACAGCCCCTCGACGCCTGCGCTGAAATATCCGTTCAGGAATTCCGCGGAACTGGCAATTCCGCAAAAACCGCTGCCAAGTACAATCCCCACCCGTTCCGGTGCCATCTCTTTCAGATCGATGCCGGCATCTTTGAGGGCCAAGCCAACCGCGGAAACTGCAAACTGACCGCAGCGGTCCATCTTGCGGGCCTTCATGGGCGGCATGAAGTCAGAGGCCTTGAATCCGCTGTTTTTTCCCCAGCGATAGCCTTCTTTTTCGAACACATCCGCAGGAATGGCAGTGAAAGCATCTTCTCCCGCGCGCACAAGCTCCTGAATGGCTGCAATGCCCGTACCGGCCGCGGACAGCGCCGATGCACCGGTAATTACGATATCGTTAATTGTTTTTTTCATGAGGACAGCACCAGAGAGGTGATATTTCCGCCAAATGCAAAGGAATTGGACATGGCGATCCTGCAATCGGTCGGACGACTTCCTCCATGACCATACTCCAGGTCACATTCAGAATCTCGTCCCCGGAAATTGAGGGTTTGCGGAATAATTTTCTCATTGAGCGCAACGACCGTTGCAACCGCTTCAATGGCCCCGGCCGCTCCCAGGCAGTGCCCGGTCATGCCTTTGGTGGAAACCAGCGGGACCTCGACGGCACGCTCACCAAAAACCAGTTTCATGGCATTCGACTCGACCACATCATTGAGAGGAGTTCCGGTGCCGTGTGCATTTACCCAGCCTACCTGAGAGACATCAATAACGGACCGCTCAAGGGCTTCACTCATGACACGTGCTGCAACGATACCGCCCGGATCGGGAGCCGTCATATGATGGGCTTCACCCGCCAGGGCATAACCGAGAACGGCGCCGTATATCCTGGCGCCCCGCGCCAATGCGTCTTCTTCACTCTCCAGAACCATGAAGGCTGCCCCTTCACCCAGTGAGATGCCGCGACGTCCATGGCTGAAAGGTGCACAGGGTTCCGGATCAACGACCCGCAATGAGTTAAATCCGGCATATGTCAGGATCGAGAGGGTATCGGCCCCGCCTGCCACCACCGCCCGCAGCTGTCCGGTGGCCACCAGGTCGGCGCCCCAGCCAATGGCGGTGGCCGACGAAGAGCAGGCGGTCGTCACCGTACCCTGATAGCCGGCCAATCCGTAGATGCGGGAGATATCAGTGCCGGTCTGGTCCGGCAGAACCCCCCGCAATAACGTGGGATGTTCGCGGCGTCCTTCCAGACAGGCCTTTAACCAGAACTCGGATTGGTACATGCCGGCCGCGCCGGCCCCGAGCGACACCCCCATCTCATAGGGGGAATAGACTCCCTGCACGCCACTGTCGGTCAGCGCCTCGCCGGCGGCAATCACCCCGAACTGGTCGGAGCGCGACAAAAGCCTGGTCTCGCGGCGGTCGAAATGGTCGTGCGGATCATAACCCTTGATCTGGGCACCGATGTGAGACGGAAAGGGGGAAACGTCGAACAGGTCGATCTCCCCGATGCCGCTCGTTCCGGTCAGGAGCGCCCGGCTGAACTCCCTGACTCCCTGGCCGGCCCCGCAAAAGACCCCCATACCGGTGATCACGACACGTTTTCTGATCATACTATGCCGCCATCGACAACAATTGATTGTCCTGTTATATATGAAGCCCGCTCCGATGCAAGGAAGAGCACCACGGAAGCCACCTCGCCGGGTGTGCCGATTCTTGCCAGTGCAGCCCCCTTGACAACCTTCTCGACCTCATCCTGCTTCAGGGCGGCGGTCATATCCGTAGCGATCATCCCGGCTACGACTGCATTGACGCGGATTCCCATCGGCCCGGCTTCACGGGCCAGCGACTTGGTGAAGCTGATCGCCGCCCCCTTGGAAGCGGCATAGTTGGCCTGGCCCGGTGTTCCGATCAGAGCGGAGATGGAAGAGATATTTACAATGCTACCGCGGCGGCGCCCCATCATCTTGCGCACTCCCCACTTGCAGCAGTGAAACAGCGGATTGATATTGGAGCGGATGACCGCCTCCCAATCGTCGTCCGACATCATGGCCAGGTAGCAGTCCCTGATAATGCCGGCGTTGTTGACCAGTACATCGATATGCCCGGACAGCCCCGCAGCAGCGTTGATCAGCCCGGTGGCGCCTTCGGAGGTGGAGACGTCCGCCTTGAGCACTGAAATCTTCCCCGGCAGGTCTGCCGACTCGTCAATCAGGGCCCGGGCCGCTTCGTCGTTATTCAGATAGGCTGCAAAGACCGTGGCCCCTTCACGGGCAAAAGCCAAGGATACAGCCCTGCCGATGCCTCTGGTCCCGCCGGTCACAACTACGATTGAATCCTTGAACTCCATAACCACCCCAGTGAATTAATTCGGGAACCACTATACGTGTCGGGCAGCAAAATGTCCAGCACGAGGCGGATGCAGAAGCAATCCGGTTTATAATACAAACCTTCCGGGGATCATAATTTTCTGCCATTCCTCCAGATTGACATTCTCATTATTACACTGAAGATTAATCTGGTCGAAAATTCTCAATGATTGTGGTACCGTAAACTACGAATACACCATGCCTGAAGGAGACTGTTATATGCTTGCACTAAAAGGGGTATATGAAAATGGTTCCGTTACTCTTCCCCTGCCGTTACCAATGAAACGCCGGATGGAAGTTATCGTTACGTTCCTGGAGGAAGTTGATGATACAACCACATCCAAAGCGGACCTGAACTCGTTTTCCTTTGCTCAAAGTCGACAGATACTGAAAAATTTCAAAGGGTCATATGCTGAGGCCGTAATTGAAGAACGACGGACTGCTCTATGAACGTGTTTCTCGACACTTCCGCACTTGTTAAGCTTTATCATGATGAAGAAGGTACTACTGAACTCATGGCTATCCTTACAAGAGGAATTGAAGAAATCTGGCTGTCTGAGCTTGCCATGCTGGAGTTCAGATCCGCTCTTTGGAAAAAAGTCCGCACTGGTGAACTTCCGAAGTCGGATGCTGTGAGGGTTGTTGAATGCTTCGAAAATGATCAGAATAAATTCCGGTGGGTAAGATTGAAGCTTTCGTCATACTTCAAGCCTCTGCCATGCTTATGAAATATGGCGAAAAAGGTCTGCGGACTCTCGACTCAATACAACTTGCAACAGCACTGCACCTGCAATCGCCAAATCTCCTCTGTCTCACATCCGACACTCTTCTCCGCTCATTCTTTCAAGATGAAAATTTAGTATCAGGTTGAATCTGGTTTTGGTGCCCGTTACCAAGCTCCAGCTTGCAGACAAAAGCATATAAGGGGTCAGTCCTTGACATGAGACAAAATATTTTCAAACCAACTCATTTCCTTCCCCAGAGAAGTATCAGTTTTCAAATCCATCAAAATCCGCTGATATGCCTTATCAACTGCAAAACCACTTATTCCACCTATTGCTACTCCGTTCCATTGTTTTAACCCGTCATCCTTGCGAGGGAAAATCAGTTATTCAATCTCTGTGATCTGGCCGCTAAACATGCAAGGCCTGGCGACGACATAAGCTGCAAATAAAGAGTCCTTAAACCTGTAGTAGCGTTCTCGAAGATTTTCAATTTCAGAGCCGTAAGGCTCCGTCACAAGCTGACCAACATATTGGCTCGGATTATCAACGTTACCACCCTGATGTCGTCAGCTGTTAACAATCGGCTTTGTTCATCCCTCGTTAGATTCATGCAGGAAAAGTGTCTTAACAAATAAAAAACCAAATATTTTGCATCCCCTTCCATGCCATTGCATGTCACTATCGCTGCCTGCACATCTCTTCTTAATAAATATCTCGACCCTCATTTAACGTCCCGCTCCTTTCTCGCATGTCAGGATTGCCATCATGACCAGTTCTTAACCACTTGTAATAACTATTTTTTCACATTGGCCTTTCAGTCTCAATCGAAGACACTACTCGAGAACATTCCTCACGCAAATCCGTCAAGTTACCCAAAAATATCTTAAGCACACCTCTCGGCACAATTTTTGAATGCTTCCAGCCGAAAGAACAAATTAACAGATTTTTCTTTCCGGTTGAATTGGAAGAGATTCCAGCGCGGCTTGACGAATTCTGATCGGTGATGGCGCTCTAAAAATGATATGAATGCACCCGATGTCTGTCGGATGCATATTTTAATCTTTACTCATAGGAGGAAGTAATGAAACGTTTGATGGCGGTTTTACTTTTGTGCTGTACTGGTATGCTTATTGCCGCTTGCGGCAGGGACACCAACACCAACACCATCACGGTGGTGGAGGGCTCCTCAAAAACCACACTGCTTAATCCGCTGGCGCTGCAGCAGTTCGTCACTCCCGTGCAGATCATTCCGGCGGCAACCCCTGACACAACCACCGTACCCGGCTCCGACTACTATACTGCGGTGGCCGAACAGACCAGCGGCTATGATTTCGGCCTGCGCAAGAAGGACGGCAGCGAGTTCATTGATCCGGCCACCGGCGCCCCCATCCGGACCACGGTCTGGGGTTACACCACCAACGGCATCAAGGCCGGCTATCTGGGTGCAACCATTGAGACCCGCTCGGCTCTGGCCGGGGAGACCGGCAAACCGGTCGTGGTCAAATTCACCAACAACCTGAAAGATGCGGCCGGAAAACTCCTCACGAAGCATCTGCTGACAGTGGATCCCACCTTTGGCGGCGCCAGCAACGGCGAATCGGAAATACGCATCGTCACCCACCTGCATGGCGGACATGTGGCTCCCGAGTCCGACGGGCACCCCGAGGCCTGGATCACAAATGACCCGAATGCCGCCACCGGTCTTCCCGCGGATCCGGTCAGCGGTCGTCCGGCACGGCCTAATGGAAACACGGTCACCTACACCTACGACAACACACAGATTGCAAACCAGCTCTGGTACCATGACCACGCCATGGGAATCACCCGTCTCAACGTCTACGCCGGTCTGGCCGCCAACTACTTTCTGAGGGACAGCGTCGAGGATGGCCTTAACCTGCCAAAGGGCGCCTACGAGATCCCGCTGGTAATCCAGGACAAATCGTTTAACGAGGATGGCTCGCTGCATTACGACACCAACGCCCTGCTCAATCCGGACGGTTCACAGCAGACGGTTGCCGGTAAGCCGGTCTTTACCTCGAATCCCGAATTTTTCGGCAATGTCATCACCGTCAATGGCAAAGCCTGGCCCAAACTGGACGTGGAGCCACGTAAATACCGCTTCCGCATGGTAAACGGCTCCGATTCCCGCTTCTACAACATCTGGCTGGAGCGTTCCGACGGACTACCGATACCGGCCGGGGCCATCACCCAGATCGGCAACGACGGCGGCCTTCTGCCGGCCGCAGTCGCCATCGGTGACAGCCCGGGCAACGCTCTTTTGTTTGCGTTGGCCGAACGGGCCGACGTGATCATCGATTTCTCGCAATTCCCCGCCGGCACCAGTATCACCGTGCGAAACGACGCCGACACCCCCTACCCCGATGGTGGTGATGTGAATCCCTCCACAACCGGCAAAATCATGCAGTTCAAAATTACCAAAGCCTTGGCAGGTGCGGATACGAGTGTAGTTCCTGCCACCCCCCGGGTTTTGACTCCGTTTGGTGCGCCTGCGAATACACGACTTGTCGATCTCCAGGAAAAAGAAGAGGATACCGCCTTCGTGTTCGACCCCTTCAGCGGAGCGATTGCCAAGCGTCTCAAGATTCTCCTGAACGGGCTGCCCTTCGATGCCCCCATAACCGAAAATATCCTGCTGAATAATGTGGAAGACTGGTACATCATCAACGACACGGTTGACATGCATCCGATGCATCTCCACCTGGTTCACTTCGAAGTCATTGAAAAGGGCAGCATCCTGCCGGGCGCCTATACGCGGGCAAATGTAAATGGTCTCGGGGGCATGCCGACCGTAGCTGCCGGTGGATTCAGACCGTCAACCGAACCTGACGGAACGATTGCTGATCCCGCTTCGCCCTATACGCTGCAGCCACAGGAGCGCGGGCACAAGGATACGGTGCGGGTACCACCGGCTGTCGAGTTGGTGGGCTCCCAGGTCCCCCCCCAGGTCTCCCAGGGCTACGTGCGCATCCGGGCCAGATTTGACCGGATTGGCACCTATATGTGGCATTGCCATATTCTGGCCCACGAGGATCACGAGATGATGCGGCCCTTCAGGGTTCAATAACCTCGCCAGCTGTGGCTGTATGATACAAATCCGAGCGCCCATCCGGCACCACTACGTTTACTCAGGGTCGCGCTTACTCTACCACCCCGACCTGGACCTGGGATACCGCCGCCTTGGGACTCCCGGCAGGTGCCTACGTAGTGCGGGTCAACACGCGGCATGTCGGCAGTGCACTTAGCTTTGAGGCTAACAGGTCGATCAATTTTAGCCTGCAGTAATTAGTATCTTTCATTCTAGTGGCATCAGAAGCGGGGTATCATTGCCCCGCTTCTCTTATTTATTCTGAGCTGTTCCGATTGGAACGCCTGGTTTCATAGATCTATAATTCAACCCGGAATACTCAAACTGCCATTAATGTTCTCCCGGACAATCTCCCACCAGAGGGGAATGGCTTCAAGAATCTTTCTTCTCGTACCCACACCCCCATGCAAGTTTTTTGGCAGTTACCACACTGTAATTATGCAATAAAACTCTTTTATATCAGCTTTTTGGATTATCACTGCAATTATTTTCATACTAAACAGACTACCTGCGTAATTATGTTTACTGCAGGCAAACTACCCGTAACAAGCTGATATGATTATGCTAAATTTATTTAATTTATTTGGCACACTTCCTGTATAATATACAATATATTGTTCACAAAATTGTCTGCACAACAGACTAATCAACAAGGAGGTTGTATGAAAAGTAAATCGTTTGTTTCACTCTTCACGCTCATGTTTGTACTGCTCATGAGCAGCGTAGCGAGTGCCGCCCCAACCCTCGTGTCGCCGTCCCCGAATTCTTTCGGCGAGATCGAGAGGATCACCCTCAATGACCCGGCTAACGTCTATTCAGGCGGTGTACTGGTTGTCGGGGGGGTCGAAATGATCCTGCCCAAGAACCTGCTCATCGACCTGCCGGCCAACCGGCTCTCCCTGCAACAGATCTTCGACCAGGCGCCGGCGGCCTGCAAGGCCCAGAATCCGCCAGAAAGCGGCCTGGCAAAGGTTGACAAGTGCAACGCAACCGGCTCCGGCGGCATAGCCACCCTCTCGGCTGTGCGCACCAATGCCGGCAACGTGATCGTCGGCGATCTTTTCATCCAGAAGGCAGCTGAAACGGTGCACGGCGTGGTCACCTACATCAACTACGACCAGGGCTACTACCGGGTCAACGGTTCGGCCACTAACCCGGCCAATACCGGGGCCATGGTCCGTCTCAACGACCCGGGCCTCCGCCACACCATCCAGAGCGGCGCAGGCTGCGCAGGCGGCCCCAACTGCAGCCCGGACCCCCGTTTCTGCCTCGATCCGGACAACTACACTAACACCTTCACGACCGGGTACCCGATGTGTATCCCGAGCACGGTTTCCCGACCTTTCCCCGGACTTACCGGTGTTCCTGCCGGGACTGCTGTTGCTGCGGCTGACGGCACCGGCGACCTCCTCTGCCCCGACACCAACCGGACCGCGGCGCTGGTCGAACCGGCGGTGGCGGACTCACGGCGTTTCGCTCCCGTCAAGCTCGGCGACACCGCGCTCGCGGAAGGGAATTTCGAGACCGTCGGCGGAGTCCGTTTCCTGTCGGCCCACTCATCGTCCGTCCAGAAGGCGCTCTCGACCAGAACTGCGGCAGACCAGCCCGATTACCTGTTCCTTGAGGAGGTCGGCGTCGAAGCGCCCCCCTATCAGAACCAGCGGCTGATAACCTTGTTGATCGGCTTTACCACCCTTGCAAACCCCGCCACCGACGTGGATCTCTGGACGTTGCACCGTGATCCGGTGACCAACGAGACTCACGAGTTCCCCTTTGCTTCCGTACAGGGGTGCGACAATGCGGGTGGCGCGGGAACCTGCTCCAACCAGGGGCTCGTCGGAGCCGGCGCCAACATCTTCAAGATCCGCCACGACGTGGATTTCCTTATCGGCCCCCAACCCAAGCTCTCTCCCTGCGCCCACCTGCTGGCCTCCCGCTTTGCGACTTCGCATCCCGGCATCTGCAGCGGCGCGCCTACCACTGCTCGTGACATTGCCGTCCTGAGCCCGGTTCCCCATGAGATCATCGCCCGGACCGGCCGCAAGATCACCAGCCCCGCCGGATCGCTCATCACCATCGACATCAACGGCAACCCTGCCACCAACGGCGAGTACCTCTTCCCGCTCGGGCTGAACCTGGGTGGGTTAGGAGTTGCGGAAATGAGCGAAGTCAACATCAACGAGCTCTTCACCCCGATTCCTTTCGAAGGTATCACCTGGAACCTCGACCGCCGTCTCGGCCCGTCCGGCTGCCTGAACAACGGCGGCGTCTGTGAAGCGGGCGCCGTCGGCAGCGCCGCCTTCGCACTTGATCCGTTCCCCTACTCCGGCCTCGACCCTCGCCTCCAGACCAGCCTCTTGCCGAACGTTTCGTACATCGACCCGGTCTTCTCACCCACTACTCTGACCAGCTCACGGAACCGGATGTTCTCCTACGTGTTAGGCACCAATTTTAACGGCAATGCCACTGTTATGCCCTACGCCCTTGGAACCTTCCCGGCTGATCCGCCACTGATTCAGATCAATCCGACACCAGCTCTGAACATCTTTCCGCCGGTAGTTGTTGCAGATTCTGCCACTACACCTACGGGAACCGCTGTCGTTATCAATGTTCTGGCTAACGATGTCGCGGTGCTGGGCACACTTGATCCGCTTTCCGTAACAATTGTTACTCCTCCTGCCAGCGGCACGGCCGTGGTAAATCTCCCGGCAGGAACCATAACCTACACCCCGACAACACCGTTCTCGGTCGGGACAGCAACCTTTACCTATACCGTTGCCAACAACTTCGGTTCGGTTTCATCGCCGGCAACCGTAACCGTAACGATTACGCGAAAACCGACCGCCGTCAACGACACCGCCATAGTTCCGGCCAAGTCTTCCAGCACTATCTCTCTGGTCGCCAATGATATCGCCGGCACCAGCCCTCTTAACCTGGCATCCGTTGTTATCGTCTCGGCTCTTCCTGCTAATGGCAGCTGCGGAACTCTGCTCAACAACCTGGACGGCAATGTGCTCTACACTGCCCCTCAGACCGTTCCAGCAGCACCGGGCACCTGTTCCTTCAGCTACACCATCAGCGACGTCTCCTTACCGGCCCTAATTTCCAACGTCGCCACCGTAACCGTGACAATCACGGCGCCGGTTGCCCCGACAGCAGTCAACGACACGGCAACCACCACTACCGGTTTGGCGGTAATTATTCCGGTCCTGACAAATGACACGTCACCCCTCAGCGCGATCAACCCGGCCACGGTTTCGGTGAGCACCCCGACCGGCGCCATAGCACCCAACACCAATAGCGGTACAGTATCCGCCAACCTCAACGGCACGGTCACCTACACAGCCCCGCCAACAGCGGGAACCTACGTATTCTCGTACACCGTCAAAAACAGTGCCGTGACGCCGTCGATCTCCAACACCGCCACGGTGACTATCACTGTCACCCAGGGTCACATCGCCCCGACAGCGGTCAACGATACGTTCCCCAATGCGACCGTCCCGGCCCTGATAACCGCAGGTTCTCCGGTAACTCTGAACGTCCTGACCAATGACACGGCAACCACGGGTTCGCTTATCAACCCGGCTTCGGTCGCAGTTAGTGTTCCGGCAGGTAACGGTTCAGCAACCGTTGATGCTATTACCGGCATAGTTACCTATACACCTCCGGCTACTGCGGGGACCTACACCTTCACCTACACCGTGAAGGACAACTTCAGCACGCCGGCAACTTCCAATGTTGCCACTGTGACCGTGACGGTGACGGTGACCGCGTCTGCGCCGCCTGCAGCAACAACCATCTTTAACCCTACCGGCAACATCAGCACAATAACACCGTCATTCTCTTTCGTCGCTGTACCTGGTGCTACTGGTTACCAACTCTTCCTTCAGAACAATACCACCGGCACAGGGGCCCCAACTGCCGTATTCACTCCTGTTCAGGCCGGGTGCGCCTCAGGTACCGGCTTATGCAGCATTACTCTGCCATCATCTCTGCTCAACAACAACGCCTATTCATGGCAAGCTTCGGCACTTAACGCAGCTGGCCAAGGACCGTGGAGTAATGGTTTGAACTTTTTTGTCGGCGCCCTTGTTCCGCCTGCACCGACTATCATCAGTCCAACCGGCACAGTAATCACTACTACGCCGGCCTTTACTTTTAACGCAGTTCCTGGAGCAACTGGTTACCAGCTCTTCCTCCAGAACAATACAACTGTAACTGGTCATACCTCGATCGTATTTACACCTGAGCAAGCGGGTTGCCCATTAAACGGTGGCAATGGCATCTGTAGCCTTAACATCAACTTTGCAACACCGCTTGTTTCGACCAACAGCTACTCGTGGAATCTTTCCGTTCTGAATGCAGCAGGACAAGGGCCGTTTAGTACAGGTTTGAACTTCATTGTACAATGATTGATAGATAAAAACAGGGACGCAGTTCTAACGAACTGCGTCCCTCTAAACCTGGGCTAATAATTAGAATGAAAAAGTCGAGAGCTTATAACTTTCGGCTTTTTCAATTTCCGACAGGTATTGCGGTTATAATCATTCATGTCTATGGGAGCCAGTCTGTTCATCTTTCTGCTGCTCCAGACAGTCACAGCATATCAGTAACAGCCAGGGTATAAAAACGTTCACAACAAACACGTAAATTAACTCATACAGATATATCTGCCACTTTTGTTGCCTATGTTTACTGTATATAACCGGCTGTTCTGCGGGTACGAGATTATAATAAAACTTCCAATTGAATGGGCACCAACTTAAATATTATCAGCATTCTGTGTATGTTACGCGGCTATGTATCACTTTCATCAGGGCTGTCAATTAATTTGCACCTATTGGAAGCCCGCGATAATCTTGATTAATTCAATAACATATTAAAAACAGACATGAATTCAATAATACACCGACTTGGTATGTTTCATGCTATAGTGTTTAATCACTAATTATTTCAAGTGCGATAGTAGACAGTATCCGTTACAATTTATATCATTTAACTTGCACTGCGTTACGTCGAAGCTAACTTGCAAATACCGAGTATGGCAATCCATTCAAAAGGAGGAAAAAGTATGAAAAAGTTCAATCGATTTTTCGCATCACTTCTTCCCGTACTGCTGTTGCTCACGTTCCTGACCGGAAATGCGAGTGCAGCCATGCAGTCGGTCGGCCCTAACGACCCGGTAACAACGTTACCGACCTGGTACAGGGACAACAACAACCTCGCCCTGATGCCCTGCAACGATCAGGACACTCCCTACTGTATCCTGGGCCCCCCCTTCGACGCTTTGACGGTACCGCAAGTACCTATCACCACCACCGGGCCGATAACCGAAGCCAACTTCCCGGGTGAAGGCTTCTATTACTCTGCTTCCGCAACGATGCCCATTGAAGGGGGAACACCTAATAGAGATGCCCTGCTTATTTATGTCCTGGAGTTCGCCTTCCTGGGAGGAGTGACCCCGGATACTGGCGTGACTTTTTTGCGAACAGACCTGACGGAAATGAGGAACCTGCCGCCATTAACCCACTACAGGGTAACTCATCCATATGGCACATTCGAATTCGAAACCGACAGCCAAGGCACGACCATAAGCGGCGGCAACGCTATACGCTTTGAAGACCAGCCCGGTAATGTTTTCAACTACCTGCCGCCGTTGTTTAAGAGTGCGCCTAACACCGGCATCGGCCCGTTCCTGAGGAATGCAAACGGCACCTTGGTTGTTCATGCTGCGACCGGTAAAACCTATATCGGCGATGCGGTTACCCCGGTCACAGTGACCGGCGGCACCAATGGCAACATCTTCAAGATTGATCGGCTGACAGGACCCGGCGGCTCACCGGTACCAGGGGCATCATGGCAAACCAATCTCTTCACCCTCATGGGCCGGGTCTTCACCGGTCAGATCCCTTCTCCCATGACCATTGATCGCGTCACCTATGCCCGCGAGGCAGCATCGGAGCAGATCGATGTATTCGCTACCGCATTGCCGACTGCCATTCTCTCCATCAGCGGCAACGGCATAACGACAACGAACCTGACCCGTGACCTCACCCCGAATACCACCAAATATTTTGCACATATTCCGCTGGCCTCGACAACGTTGCCTACTGCACTGAACATTACCAATTCCCTGGATACTCCCCCGATCAACTATCCGGTCACCCTCGTGGATGATGTAGTTATCACCCAGGCATCCTACAACCCCGTTACCAGGGCCATGACGATCAAGGCGGATTCCCGGGACAATCTGGCGCCTCTGCCTACCTTGACGGTTCCACAATTCGCCGCCCCGAGGACTCTTGACGCAACGGGAACGCTGGTCAAAACCTTACCGGTAAACACCATCCCGCCGTTGACGGTAACGGTAACCTCTTCCAAATTAGGATCGGCCACGGCCTTTGTGAGCGTCGTTACCCCGCCGGCGCCACCGGTTGCGGTGGCTGATACGGCAACTACAGCCGCAAACTCCGCCGTGACGATCTCCGTGCTTGCCAACGACACAACGACCGGCACTGTCACGGTAGTAACGTCGGCTCCGCTCAACGGCACGGCTGTTGCGAATGCCAACGGCACAGTGACCTTTACGCCTACAGCGGGATTCTCCGGCGCGGCCAGCTTTAGCTATACGATTAATGATACCTTTGGCCAGATTTCCAATTCAGTGTCCGTCGCCGTGACCGTCACAGGTTCAACACTGCCCGCAGCAACAACTATCTTTAACCCTACCGGCAACATCAGCACAATAACACCGGCCTTTTCTTTTGTCGCTATACCAGGTGCTACTGGTTACCAACTCTACCTTCAGAACAACACCATAGGTACGGGAGCCCCAACTGCCGTATTCACTCCTGTTCAGGCCGGATGCGCCTCGGGTACCGGCTTATGCAGCATTACTCTGCCATCACCTCTGCTCAACAACAACGCATATTCATGGCAAGCTTCGGCACTTAACACAGCTGGCCAAGGACCGTGGAGTAATGATTTGAACTTTTTTGTCGGCGCCCTTGTTCCGCCTGCACCGACTATCATCAGTCCAACCGGCACAGTTATTACTACTACGCCGCCCTTTACTTTTAACGCAGTTCCTGGAGCAACTGGTTATCAGCTCTTCCTCCAGAACAACACAACTGTAACTGGTCATACCTCGATCGTATTTACGCCTGAACAAGCGGGTTGTCCATTAAACGGTGCCAATGGCATCTGTAGCCTTAACATCAACTTTGCAACACCGCTTGTTTCGACCAACAGCTACTCGTGGAATCTTTCAGTAGTGAATGCAGCAGGACAAGGGCCGTTTAGTGCGGGTCTGAACTTCATCGTTCAATGATTTTCTGCTGAACTAAGGGACGCAGTTCTTACGGACTGCATCCCAAAAAACCTAGGCTAATAATTAGAATGAACAAGTCGAGAGTTTATAACTCTCGGCTTTTTCAATTTCCGACAGGTATTGCAGTTATAATCAGCAAGTCAAATCCAACCCTCCGTATTCTTACGTTTTTATCTAGCGCTGTCCATGCAGAATCGTATCGACTCTTTGGTTTCTTTAGTCCACGTTGTTGTTGTATTCAACTATTATTAATCATATAACAGTGTTCAGGATGCTTTATTAGTTTTGGAGGTGCCCTCATGGAGTATTTTAGAATTATTTCTTGGTTGTTCCTGACAATTATTTTCTTAGGCTGCACTCATGTCTGGGCTACGCAGCCACTCAATCAAAATGCCAGAGATGTTGTTGCCGAAAGCCCTATCGGGCAGGTGAATGCAAACCCCTTATCGTTTGGGGCTAAGGGCGACGCCCGTTACAAGACCTCAGGCGATGGTAACGCCTTGATATCAGGTACTGATGATACTGCAGCTCTGACATTGTTTTTGTCTGATCGAAAAAAAACTAATAGCACCGGTTCACACTTCGGGGGTTCGTCTCTGCATCTCGGTTCAAATGTGTTTAAAATAACCGGAGCTTTTACCATCAACGACCACTACACCACGGTGACCGGCGAGGGATATGGAACTTCGGTGATTCATGCTTTAACCAGTGGCGGCAATATTGACACACCTGTTATCACATTTAACAAAGGTGCAACAGGTGATGCCTGGAACGATTTGCTTTCAGGTGGTGGGTTAAAAGAGCTAACCCTAAAAACTGATGCTTCCTCAAGAAGAAATACTGGTCTTCTGCTAGATTATGCAGAATATATGAGGTTTTCAGACATAACTATTGAAGGATTCGGTCTCAGTGCAATTAAAGCCGGATTATGGGAAAGCACTTTTTCCGACTTAAAATTATTCGGTATAGGTGCCAATCAAACCGCAGTGGGCGGAGTACCTGTCACTGGTGTTATTGATTTCGATAGTGGCGTAATGACAAACCCATACCGCGACGCATCCAACAACACTCTATTTTCAAAAATTACATTTTCCGGCTGCTATGGCACTCATATCAAATTGGATGCCCATAAGAACCGCACTACTAATATACACTTTAACGGGTTTGCACTGGAAACCGACCCATATGCTGCCGCTGATCTGGGGCCGGTCCACGAATTACCATTTATTTACCATCACCGCGCAGAAAATTCAGCCATCACTAACGGTTTTGCGACAGTGCATTCCACTGGCCTTCCGCATAGTGCAGTTTTTTTAAAAATGGTAGAGACCGGGGGGAGTACGTTTGGATTTTCAAACTTTCAATTTAATATGAGTCCCGATCTTGGCGTTAATAAGAGAGCGCCGCGAAGAATGAGGTCTTTTGCCAGTTTGGATGGACCGAACACTATTTTGAGTCTCAATAATGTCACCATATGGGATCCATCGGATTCAATAGGGTATGATGTCGCTGGTGGAAGACCAGCGTTGTTTGAAGGAACCGGGCAAGTCACCTTTAACGGCTTGTCTATTCAGACACTTCGAGGCAAGGAGGGAGGACTTCGACGCGCAACAAATGTTTTTGCAAGATCTCTAAAATCAACCGGAATTATGACTTTTGTTCCGATTACTGTTACTGGTGCGGATATCGGTTCCACTGCATTTTACAAATTTAACAATGGTGCAATTACCCTTTTTGCTGACGCCATCCCTTCTATAATAGATACATGGGCGGTAGGCGACAAAATTGAATATAAAACCGTAGGGGCCGGGGGATATTCGGGTCTGATTTGCACACAAGCGGGCACATCCGGCACTCTGGCAGGCGTAACAGGAAGCGTG
Organism: Desulfuromonadales bacterium; assembly: GCA_016650295.1. Classification (GTDB taxonomy): domain Bacteria; phylum Desulfobacterota; class Desulfuromonadia; order Geobacterales; family Pseudopelobacteraceae; genus CAIPTY01. The sequence continues at coordinate 64,963 of JAENWA010000059.1, forward strand.
ACTTCAGGAGGGAATACGATAACGGTAAATGATGCCAGTAAATTACTTGTGGGTGACTGGATTCGTTTATCAGGAGGTGCAGCGTATAATCTGATAATTGGTATTTCTGGCAATGTTTTAACAGTCGGCAGGGAGCCTAATACTGTAACCAACGGGGCACTGACATTTCATCCCCCTATATGGAAAGGTTTCGGGGCAATAGCGCCATAGTATATAGCTTCCATCCGAAAGCTCCGGATCAGAAACAGGACGTATAAATTTGTGAACTAGGATTTTTCGTTCGGTAAAACCAATCGAGAGGTTGCATGCGGCATACATATGTACGCCGCACAAGCAAAAGCCTGAAGATTGACGAAGTCAGAACGGAAAGTGCCGTTTTCGTATAAAAACTATAATGCTGCGTGGTGCATAACCTTGGTAATTGCCCGCGACATATCATTCATATCATTGGACGAAAGCGTCGGATGCACAAGAAACATCAGGCTGGTTTCTCCCAGTACACGAGCAACCGGTAATCTCCGGGTAGGATGCAGACCAGCATTAATAAATGCCTTTTCTTGATAAATTTCACTGCAACTGCCGCTAAAACAAGGTATTCCTTCAGCAATTACTGCATCAATAATCCGGTCACGATTCCAATCGACTTTGAGAAAATCAGGACGAATAAAAGTATAGTACTTGTAGTATGCATGGGCGATTTCTGGTGGAAACGAAGTTACCCTCAATGCTGGTATAAGTGAGAGCACATCCGACAGAATACTGGCATGGTACTGCCGCTTCCGTGTCCACTCTGGCAATTTTAACAGCTGTACACGCCCTATGGCAGACTGCATCTCAGTGATTCGCCAATTTGTACCGAAAGACTCATGAAGCCAGCTGAAACCGAGTGGGTGCTGGCAGTTGTAGACAGCATCATAGCTCTTGCCATGGTCCTTGAATTCCCACGCCTTCCGCCATAGTTGTTCATCGTTGGTGGTGAGCATACCCCCTTCACCGCCAGTTGTCATGATCTTGTCCTGACAGAAAGAGAATGCTGCAACGTCGCCCAGAGAACCGACAGGCCGGCCCTTATAGGCAGCACCATGGGCCTGGGCACAGTCTTCAATCACCTTGATACCATACTCTCGTGCTAAATCCAGGATCGGATCCATATCGCAAGGCCAACCAGCCAAGTGCACACAGATAATGGCCTTTGTGCGCGAGGTGATATGTGGCCGAATCGTGTCAGCGGTGATGTTCTGGCTGACCGAGTCCACATCGGCAAACACCGGCGTTGCGCCACGCATCACTATGCAACTGGCTGAAGCGATAAATGTGCGGCAGGTAACGATGACTTCATCACCAAAGCCGACCCCCAAGGCATACAGAGCCAGTTCCAGCGCCACGGTGCCGTTGGTCAAGGCGATGGCGTGTTTGCATCCGGTGAAGGACGCGAACTCTTTTTCGAATTCGCGCCCCTCAGTTCCAGTCCAGTAGTTGACCTTGCCGGAGCAGAGCGGTGCGGCTGCGGCCTCTATTTCGTCCAGATCAAAGTAGGGCCAGGGGGCAAAAGGAGTGGTACGGATCGGTGTACCACCGTCGATGGCAAGCTTCTGATTGCTCATAGTAGATCCAATCTATAGGTATAACCTTTGTGTAAGGTCACGTCTCTTTTCTATTTTGCCGGGTTCCCGACAACAGTTATGCCTTCTGGTACATCACTAATGACAGTTGATCCCGCTCCGACAATTACATTTTTTCCAACGATCAAATTCGGAATTATCGTCGCCCCGGCACATACAAAAGTCTCGTCACCCACGGTGACAGAACCACACAAAGTCGCCCCTGGCGCGACATGCACCTCGTTGCCGATCTTGCAGTCATGGTCTATGCTTGCGCGGGTGTTGATGATGGTATTTGCACCTATGCTCGCATCTGAATTGATTACAGCTCCGGCCATAACGACGGATCCGTTGCCTACATGAGTACCACGTCCAATCTGTGCGCTTGGATGTATGGTTGTCACGAGAGAGAAACCGTTTTCGATGAGCCAGGCAGCTACATTCATACGCGCTCTGTTATTACCGATGGCAACAATGCCGCCAACAATCTGCTTCCGCGAGGATACTAGTTCCGATTTGCCTCCGATAACCCGATAGCCGTAGAAATCGGTACCTTTCAAGGAAGGGTCGTCATCGACAAGAAAAACGATATCAAACCGTCTCTCACGTTCAATAATATCAATAACCACCTTGGCGTGGCCGCTGGCACCAAAAACAAATATTTTATCCTTTTCGCTGTTCACTCTCGGTTCCCCACAGAATTAGAACCACTGAATTTTTCCATCGTAGACTGCCCCTCCTGGCTGATTCCCTCGCGATTGAACACCTTAATCAGTGTCATCCGGAGAATACGCATATCAAGCAGCAAAGATCGATTGTCCACATACCAGACATCAAATTTAAACTTCTCTTCCCAACCGATAGCGTTTCTTCCGTTCACTTGAGCCCAGCCGGTGATACCAGGAAGCACATCATGGCGGCGGGCCTGCTCCGGGGTGTAAAGCGGCAGGTATTCCATCAGAAGCGGCCTTGGGCCAACCAGGCTCATTTCTCCCTTCAGCACGTTGATCAATTCAGGCAATTCATCCAGGCTGGTACTGCGCAGAAATTTTCCAAAACTTGTCAGGCGCTGGTCATCGGGCAACGGCATACCGCAAGCTTTAGCAACATTGCGCATGGTACGAAACTTGTAAATTATAAACGGCTTGCCGCCGCGCCCAGGACGCTCCTGACAGAACAGCACCGGTCTACCCAGGACAAGTCGAACCACAATGGAAACACCCAGCAATGCTGGCACCCACAGCGGGGCAGAAAGTAGTACCATGACTAAATCAAACAAGCGCTTGAACATCAGCCATCCGCCTTTCTGCCAGCAGAATAAAGAACTGATTTATAATATTGCATCAGTTCGATGCTCAGCATATCACTCTGAAAATGTGATATCGCGCGCTCCCGTGCATACTTCCCCATGCGAATTCGCACTTCCTTATCACAGATTAACTCAAACATCTTATCTGACAGCATGACGATATTGCCTACTTCGAACAAGAGCCCACTCCTGCCATCCTCAATTGCATCTGAAATGCCGTAGATATTTGACCCAATTGCGGGAATACCTGATGAGGCCGACTCAATCACAACAGTGCCGAACCCCTCACGATAACTTGGCAGACAGAAAACATCAGCAGCTACCATAAATTTTTCAGGTGTGGAGGTATAGGGTATGAAACGGACTCGATCTAAAAAACGGGAGCACTCTCTCTCTATCTTATGTCGCATCCCTTCCTCATCCGGACCGACCAATAAAAGCCACGTATCTGACCGCTGCCCGGCAATTGAGGCAAACGCAGCTGCAAGATCAAGCACTCCCTTATCCCGGTTAAGGCGTCCCAGAAAAAGAAAAACAACATCACCTTCCACAACTCCCAGTTCACTGCGAACATCTGAACGAACATCTGAATCGGGGCTAAAGCGCACTGTATCCACACCGGAAATAGATCCCTTGGCAAGAACAGTGGATTTCAGGGGGGGAACGACACCTTCATTGATCAAAAACGTCCGCTGGGAGGCACTGTCCACCAGTATATGTGTTGCCATGCCCGCCAACAGACGGTCCATGCTCTTCAGCAGCATGCGTTTAAAGCCAGTCTGTGTTACCCACACCTGTCCGGTAAAAGTATGGATTCTTACAGGCACTCCTGCAAGTCGGGCTGCTGCCATCGCAAGCAAACCTGCTTTCGGAGTAACTGAGTGAACAATATCATATCTGTAATGGGAAAAATGGCGAAACAAAGCAATCAGTGCCTTGATATCCCTGATTATGTCAATCTTACGCTCAATCGTCACATCACACAGATGTCTCGCACCCGTGACACCTTTCAAAGGAATATTCCTATCAAAATTAGCAATTACGCTAACATCAAAAAACTGTCCTAACAGTCTAATATGATTAGCCAAAAAAGCACATATTGTCATGGGACTGGAAACTGTAATGCAGATACGTTTCATATGGAAGTGTCCAGCCTCCGTCGGAAATTAATTTTTCAGGCTGCTTGATCAAAGAAATAACATCTACCGCTCATTGTATATGTTGGTTGTGAAGTAGCTTAGTTACAGAGACAGTTTTTGGTAAAATAAGCATATACAATATATTGTTTTTAAAAGTGAAAACAATCTAGTTATTACTATTTGAAATTGCCTTGTTATATATATGATATTTATCATTTGGATCCGATGTAGAAACCATATCCCAAATATTGGTCCATTCCTTCAGCAATACTAGCTCGATTGGCAACACAGTATTTCTCAGAGATTTCACTCCTATGTAGACGTTTAATACGTCGCAGAAACTCTTAATGTACTGAGTATAAACTATTTTCATTGCCAATACATATTCTTTCGATTTTATCGATTCAATAAAGGCAGATTTGAGAAAAGAAAATCTCGCCTTAAATATTTTTTTTAAGAAACGAGGTTCTTCTCTATAACCCAATAAGACTTCAGGCAGGCAGGCAAAATGACTAGAAACATATGTTCTGAACAGTAAATCTTGATCTTCTGCATTTGTCGCAGAAGCACGATAGCGGTGTTTCATGAACCATTCTTTTCTCCCGAACCATGTTGGATGCGCCAAATAAAAGCCCGACCATGGTTTGCTGCAAATATCCTTATGAGATTCTCGAACAGGTAATTTGCCATGAGGAACTCCGTCTCCACTATAATACAGAATTCCTGCTCCCAACAAATCGATTGAACTATGGGCTTGCATATAGTTCACCTGTTTCTCTATACGCATAGGAAATGAAACATCATCCTGGTCCATTCTTGCAAAATACTCTCCAGTGCTGTTGTCCAAAGCTATATTCAAGCTGACTGGAAGGCTTTTATTCTCAGCATTTATCAAGAGCCTGATCCTTGGATCATGAAAGTTCCTAGCTACGGCAACACTATTATCAGAAGAACCATCATCAATGATGATAAGTTCCCAGTTCGTATAGGTCTGGCATAAAATTGATCGAATGGCAGCGGCCAGCGTTGCTCCACCATTATAAACCGGCAATGCAATGCTGACCAAGGGATCACCTTGCTTCATTCTCTCGATAGACGTGTTTAGACTAACTTTCGACATAAAATAACCTGCCCGGCCAACCGGCTGAAGAAAAGGTTTTTTCACCTGTAAATCGCCAACAAAATTCAAAAAGTAGCCTGCGGGCAGCCCTTGGCCCGCGTTTCTCCCCCCAGATTAGCGTGCAAGGCATGACTAACAGAAAACGAAGCAATTTAAGGGGAAGTGTGACGCGATGTTTTTCTGCCACTTTGTCAAATTGTACAACAGAGTGCTCTCTGTGAATATGTTTAAGCCGTTTGTGTGATTCGCAAGTAAAATCCAGCACGTCTTTCAGCCGCATCTCATAAGTATGCTCTTTCACTGTTCGCTGAAATCCAGCAAGGGCAATTGCATCCCGTTCACATGGATGTGAAAGATAATATTTAGCCTTTTGCACCAGGTCTTCCAAGCTGTCATACGTAACAATTTCTTTGCCGGATAGATAATACCTGTCAAGTCCAGGGGCGTTTTCAGTCAGCAAGAATCCACCTGCTCCTGGTACTTCAAAAGTTCTTGCTTTGATCTGGTTTGCTCCTTTAGAGTTGCTAAAATTAAGACTGATGACTGAGTCGCGCATGATATTTGGTATAGCATCGGCACTCACAGGACCTAAAGGCCACCCATACCCGAAGCAGGTGACTTCCAACCCCAATGAACGCAGTTTGGAAACTCGATCAGCGCGGTCCCCGTGCGCAGCACCAATGAATGTCAACTGGTATCGACAGGATTTCGCAGCTAACGGTTCCAGTAATGCATTAGAGGTTGCAGCCCACTGTGTTAGCATAACATGCTGAATTCCATCACGATGGTATTCTTGGATCATGTCTGGATATGTAGTCGTCATTGCTTGATAATATTTACCAATAAAACGTGAAACTTCCCGAAACTTCCACGAATCATCAGTAGTCCAACTGACTGTAGCAACATCAAATTCTTCTCTTATTATTTGCAATGTCTCGATCCAGATTTCGTAATGCATCTGAACTGTCAACATAATATCAGGGCGTTCTTCCTCGACAATATGAATAAGAGACCTGTTAAGTTCGATAAAATTTGCATAATAGCTTTTATCAAGCGATTCAAAATGTATGACTTCATGCCCGAGGCTTCTTAAGGCAGGGATGAAAGAATCATACTCAATGCCGAGACCCCTCGAAGGAACGCCATATTGATGCTTACCTAAGACACAAAGTATTTTCATATCATCGTATTTTTGCACCATTTTTTTGAGCTAATCCTGCTTCAAAATACCATTCCCAGGTTTTCTTAATTCCTTCCTCAAAAGCCACTTTTGGTTCCCATCCTGTTTCATTCTTCAATTTTGTGCTGTCTAGAATGTTTACCGGAACATCGAAATTGCGGGGCGGGAGTATAGACACACTGATATCGAATCCAGCAGAGGTTGCAGCCGGGAGAAGGGCATCAAGAATATCCTTGTTGCTCATGCCGATGCCGGTGCCAATATTGTAACAAGATCCTGTTTTGCCATATTGAAGAGCAGCGAGTATACCATTAGCGATATCTTCCACATGAATATAGTCCCGTATTGTCCCCGTAGGGCCAAAGAGGTTTAGCACCTTGCGCTGCAGTATAGATGCAATTGCGGTTGCTACAAAACCCTGACCTGAAAATGGCCTTTGTCTTGCTCCATAAGCATTTCCTGGGCGGACACAAAGGACAGGCAGCGATTTGAGTTCGTGATACATGAATGCGTATTTTTCGATTGCCAGTTTTGTAATCCCGTATGGAGATATAGGATTTGTCGGGTGGTCCTCTTTCAATGGGAGTTCCTGCGCTCTCCCATACACCGTCCCCCCGGAAGACACCAAAACCACCTTATTCAGTCCGATTGAGCACGCAACTTCAAGAAGTTTAACCATTGGCGGTAAATTGGTAAGTATATCATTAACTGGATCATCAAAACTTGTTTTCGGAACAGTGGCATAAGCCAAATCAATAACTTCATCGACATCAATTAGAATTCTAAGCAAAAACTTCTCATCATTATAATCAGCTTGAACATAACGCATGTTTTCAATCAAATTAATAGTTGAGAAAGGCGCGCGGTCAACGACTGTAACAATCCGACCGGACGCTATTAGAAGAGGCACAAGATATGAACCAATAAAACCGTTTCCTCCAATAACGCAACAATGATTCAAATTATCCCCTATTGGTTGTATAGTCACCATAACGTCGACCTATCCCGTCAAATTCGAATTAGATGCAGATAATCGATTGTTACCATAATCAGATTATTTTATTGGTTAATACAGCCGGAAGGTTTTTTGATAATGGATATCCAATAAATTCAATTCTTTTAGTGATAGCAATATTAATTAACCATGCCAACACAAGATACATGATAAAATTAAACCTTATGAATTCATTATTGAAAGGAGTCATTACCAAGTAATACATCAATAGTGCATACACGGTGATTGCAAGATAGCTGCCTTTTAAAGCATATTTTTGAACACTAGCAATAACAAAACCGGTCACAAAAGTCCCTACAAAAGCACCAAATATACCGAAATCCAATGTGTAAACATCAAGAAATGTGTACATATTTGTTGGAAAGGGAAGATAAACATATTCTCTAACTAGATCAGGATATTCTGAGATTATACCTATTTTTTTAAATATATAGTTAATCATATCAAAAGAATAAAAACCCTGATCAGAAAATGACTGTCCGTTGAGCAAAATTGTTTCATATGCTTTAACAGGGCCACCAAAGTACGGAGCAATTAACCCAATAATAGATTCATTCTCAACCTGGGCAACAAATGAAATAGTAGACTCCATGAAAATAAAAAATCCAACACTCAATAAAAGAACAAGAGTGCCCCTGAATAGCATATATTCTACTCTTCCAGAGTGAATAAGAAGCAACGATACCCATGTTGAAATTATTACATTCAGAATCGGTGCTCTGGTGAAATTACTCAAACTAAGAATAGTAGCAATTAGAAGTACAAATACAATACTAGATTTTCCGATAAATTTGTTCTTATACATAACAATCGCAAGTGGAATATACAAAACAAAACCACTACGGAAAAACTGCGTATACCAAGCAATGTCAGCGTCGGCGAATTCTTGTTTAACACGCATCATGGCTAATGAAGTAAGTATCTGGGATGGGTCAATCGAACTGAATGCTCCGATACTGTTGAGCTCGGATATTTTTATAGAAATATGAGCTATAATCAAAAACAATAAAATGCATATGGAATTATTTTTTAAAATAGGTGTTTCAGTGACGTTGTGACTGATAGATACACTTTGTCCAAGTATGACACCCATGAAAAAAACAACCCAGACACCGTAAAGGAGCAGGAGAGTTTCAGGCAAAACGCGTATCGAACCGCCAAGCAAGAACTGATTTAACCCTATTGAAGCCCCCCAGCCAATGGAAAATAATAGAGTATGAATTATTGAAAGACTATTTCTTGTATACGTGATCCAGAAAGCGGCAGAAACACAGATTATGCCGGTTAAATTTATATATGTATAAACCAGATTATCCATGATTATCTATAAAGGGCTTAGACAACTTAGTAATTAAAGTTTTACTCGTAAAATCTATGAAACGAACGATCACCAATAATACTCGTCCCAAAATGCCAACGTTAAGATAATGTTTACAGTAATGCAATTGACTCTTGACGTAAGATTTGTACATCTGCAGCGAGTAACTGCCATGCTCCTGCTGTGAGGAAGACCCCTGGAAATGTTCAACAGCTACCGTAGTAATAAGGCGGCATTTTTTATTCCTAGTTTTAATTTGATGGCCGAGAATTATTTCTTCAAAATACAAAAAAGTGCCTTCATCAAAGAGTCCTATCGTGTCAAGGAAATCGTTCCGTATGATAAAGCACGCACCATTAATGGTATCACAATCATATTCCATATTTGATGCGTATGGTCTTACGTCAGCGTATGTGTGCAGGTCGGCAATTTCATTAAAAAGAGGCAGACGTTTCAACCACCAGCTTCCAGAAACCAAACAGGTGAGATAGTCGGCGTTGCGACGCACTTGTATCTCAGTATCCTTACCCTGCACCGTCAGTTGGTAATCACAAACTTTGGGAGATGCTGCCACGACATTGATGTCTTTCTGCAGTACTTCAACTAGCTTTTCTATAACATGCCGGTCATGCATAAAAACATCATTGTTTAAAATGATGAAAAAATCGGCTTTAAATAATTTCCCATCAAAACGTATTCCGACATTATTTCCAGCCGAGTATCCAGAATTAGTAACATTACGGATCAATACGACATTACCAGGCAAGAGCTTTTCCAATTCCGAATAGTTTTCCTGTGACGATGCGTTATCAACAACCACGACTTCCATGGTATCGTATACTTGCTCTAAAACTTTGGATACGCATTTAGCGGTAATAACTGGTTGATTGTAATTCAGGATCACAACGCGAACATGCTTATTCATACGGTCTCAATCCTAATTTTAGTTCGAGTCTTTATTGGTCAAATCTCGCGTAAATATCACCAAATGTCACGCTATCTTTACGCATGTTCGTTAAAATTGAACACATATCTGTGGGGCACACCCAATCCTGCATATAAAAATGCATCTCCTCACCTATTGTATAGTTAAATTCAACCTTACCTAAGCTTGATAAATGCTCGACGCATTTAACTGTAGAGTCTATATATTCGGGTATGAATTCGAAAGAAATATTTTTAATGGGCCTAGACAATCCCATAAGTACATTGGACTCGAATCCTTCAACATCAATTTTACAAAATACTGGTAACCCGTATTGGCTTATAAGTTTATCTAAAGTAGTAATGCTAACAATAGCAGTTCTATCCCAAATAATATCACTAAATCTCCCACTATTTTTAACGGTTGATATCCAATCTTTAGAAAGAGATGAAATAGTACTTGATCTGCTCATCGTCATTTCTGCCTCGCCCTCTTTGTCACCCAAAGCTTTCTTGACAAGAGTAACTTTCTTGTTGCGATATCTCTTTTCAAGATAAGCAGCACACGCCTCTTGCGGTTCAACTGCAACAACGTTAGCCCCCAACGTTATAAATATATCTGTCCGGTTACCAATATTTGCCCCAACATCAAAACACAAATCGCCAGCCTTTAAGAACTGTGCATAAAACAACTTCATTTGACGCTTATGCAGAATTGCAGAGGGGCTCAGTGGCATCAAAGCATTCTTAACAGACCTAGCTGCTTCAAGAAGCTGGAATTTACCAAGAAAACTAATTATTGTACTTCTCATAAATCATCCTTTTCCGGCTTGTATTTTTGCATAAATATAAAAAGTCGCAACTATTTTAAAATCAAATCAGTTTTTTAAAAATTTCACACATGGTGTGACGTCTTTTAATATTTAGATTTAAGTAGTCACACTTAAAAGATCTTGCAGCATTGAAGAGCTTATCAACTTTGACCTTCTTTAAAGACATTTTGATATTTAATATAATTTTGTTCTGCGGCATTGATATGAGCTGTCCATTTCGGGTAAGCATATGACAATAATAAGGCGAGTTTTTTTTGAGGTTTAAGGCGGTTCTTTGAAAGAGTGAGCTATTATATTCAGTGAAATCTACAATTCTAATTGAGTGCCCGATTCTATCGGCAAGAGTTTTCATGGGTAACTCTCCGAAAACCACCGCAGAAGGATCAGATGAGCTTCCGTATGCCACAGAATACGTGAGAGAACGATGATTTGTTTGGGGTTGTCACTACTATTCTCCCACCTTAACTATCAGATTGCTGATAGCGAATAATAATCACATCCCGAATATGCTCAATCATGTCCGTCAGCAAAACGACCTCAAATAGCCCAGCATGTATTTTGTTGAATTCATTTAAATCCCCACAAAAACATAAATCACCATTTCGATCAGTAGCAGCTTTAGCCTTTATTATCTAATATATTCCAATATAAATTTAAATTCCGTTTCAAGTGTTTTGTTTTTTAAAATATAATAACAGCTTGCTACTGTAACTATCAGTAGATAAACGCTCTTATAGATTAATAGTGGAATAAATATCGGTAAAATTAATGCTATAATTAACGCTATCGCTTGCAAACATATTTTAAACACATAATCATACTCATAATGTAGCACTTTAAATGCGACATAAAACAAAACAAAAGAATCAACTGCCAACCTAATTACCCATACCAGCGCACATCCTAATATACCATACTTATAAGTACTATAATATAACACTGAGGCATATATTGGTAATTCAATCAACCTAAGTTTAGCTGTCAGATCAGGCAATCCAGCACAATTTAATATTTCAGCAGGAAAATGAGCTAAGCTGCATATAAAAACACCGATTGAAAGTACCTGTAATATTAATGTGCTATTAGATGCAAATTCAAGCCCTAACCAAAAAAGTAAAATGTCGTTTGCAAAAACTATCATTACTAATGAAATTGGAAAAACTATTAACGTAATAAATTTTATACTTTTATCAAACAACAATCTAGTTCGACTTCGGTCTGAAATAAAGGTCGTTGTAAATGCAGGAAACAAAACTCCGACCATTGCCGATGGGATTAACCATACCTTTGTGATTAGTTCAGAAGGAGTTGAATAATAGGATACGAATGTTGTTGATAAAATAGCACCAATAAAGAATCTATCAAATGTCAGCATTAATGGATTTGCAATGTTTGCTATTGTCAGCCATCCACCAAAACTGACTAATCGTTTAATAATATTTTTATTAACTGAAAAATTTCTTTTTAATAAGGGTATGATATTAAAGCAAAGTTGTGCGTGCACAAGCAGAGCAATTACTCTGCCAATTGTTAATACTGCAATTACATGAAAAAGAGAATTTGAGAATAACAAAACCAACAAGGGTCCCAAGAATGTAAAGACACCCATTGGTAATCTCACAGCATTAATTAGACCAAAACGCTGGTGTGCTTCTAGAATCCCACGAAATCCTGATGTAGCGATTACAACTGGTATTGAAAACGCAAGTAAGTAAAAGGAACTAAGTGTTTCATTTTGTAAAAGCACAGGTATCTTAAGAATATTGTGAACCAGCAAGGAAGAAATAAGAGAAACTAATATCGCTACAACAATACCTATAATTGTCATAATAAACAGAGCTGTCCATACAAGTGAAGGTATTTCAGCGTCCTTTCCTTCGCCTAGCTTTTCTGCTATTAGTTTTATCAAAGCACGGCTTAACCCCATATCAAATAAACAAGAGTAGCCAATAATCATCCACGCAAGACTTAATATACCGAATCGATCAGTCCCCAACCCCTTGATAAGAAGAGGAATAGAAAATATCGCCACGAGCATGGGCGCACACTGCCCGAAAAGGTTATAAACTGTATTGCGCGCAAGCACTCGCCCGCTTGTCAATCGTTTACTATCGACGGTGGATTGACCTGTCATAGTCTTCCAGAAAAGGACAAAATATCTGATCTCCTCATACAGTTGTGTTCATTATCGTCAAACATCCTTGTGAAGTTTTGAGCGCTTGGAGACACCTGACATAACCTGAAATATGAGGGAGGCTTGCACCTGTAGAAATTCCATCCAATCAATTTAATGATTCCGCCGGAATGGCAACGCTGCGCGCAATGACTTCCAGCGTTCAAGGTCTCCATTGGGCATCCAGTCAAAACTGTCCTTGATGAACGCGAGCGGCAAACAGAAGAAAAAGGTAGTTACAGTAAGCAGTATAACCGTCTTCGCCCGGGTCGGCTTGCTCTTCCGTTCCGGCACCTTGGCCTTCTGCAAAACTTGGAAGGGAGAGAGATCCTTTGACTCCGAGAGCCGTGCCATCTCATACTGCTTAGTCAGCAGTTCAACCATGGTCTCCTGGATTTTGGCATCTCGCATCAGCCGTAAATAATCCTGACCCAGTTGCGGTACCGACCCGACTGAAGGAATGGAACTGTTGCCTCCACCTCCTTCGAGCCTTGCAATCTGTCCTCTCAAATTATCTACGGCTACTCTGGCCCGCTTTACCTCCTGGCTTGCGTCAGTGAATTGGCGTTGCATGGCTGCAAGCTGAACCTCCTGCACGGCAAGCTGACCACGAAGTTGTGCAATCCCTTCGATTGAGGCCTTGGCCTGCTCCGGAACGTTCAACATTTTATTTTTGGCCTGAAAAGCCTTCAAATCATCGCCTGCTTTTACTGAATCAGCCTTGGCTGTTGCCAGACGCTCTTCCAGAAACAGCCGATTTTTACCGGCCCCGCTCATGTTGAGTCCTGCGGCAAGCTTACCCAACTCCTCCACATACCCGTTTGCCATATCAGCGGCCCGTTTCGGATCCTTGTCAGATACCGAAATCGTTATGATGCCGTCTTTTTTCCCGGCGCTGATTAGTGCCTTGGTATTAAGCGTCTTATAGGCATCTACCCTGAATTTCACCTTATACACATCCAGCAGCTTGAAACGATCTATGATCGGATCCCTGACCGTTTCACTCTTGAGCATGGAGACATACAGGTCAGTCTTGGAGGGGCCGCCCAGGGCACCTCCGCCGGCGATACCTGCCAATCCTCCCAGTTGGGCCATCATGGAACTCATACCGCCTTTGTCGTCTTCCGTGGCCAGAATCAAGGTGGTGGCGGTATAAATGTTCGGCATGAGAAGTGTAATACCTGCTGTCAGCAGTGCCGCCCCGAATGTGGTGATCAGGATCATCTTTTTGTGCCGGACGATAACGAGCAGGTAATCGACAAGGGATACTGAGGGTGGAGCGTGGTTGGAAGCAGATTCAAGTCTGGATGATTGATGATTGAGATCAGGATTATTTATTTGCAGCATCAAATTACTCCGGTAAAAATGTTAGATTAATTCAGGTTGCCGTCAATACTCGCTGAAGCTTTCCGAGAAACAGTGGCGGATTCAAGTCTGAAGTGCAACTTTTGTAAGTGAATTAAAGTGGTGAGCTGCGTTACTATCAGCGCCACTTTAACGACCAAGTAAAAGGTGCACAGATGAAGCAATACAAACAGCTCACCACCGGACTAAGATACCA
>JAENWA010000060.1 GCA_016650295.1 Desulfuromonadales bacterium
CTATGTTGATCCTCTGATTATGACCGATACCGAGCATGAACAATTCCGACAAGCCCTCAAAGGGGTCAACACCTTCCTGTGGATATTCCGCGACCACTACCTGCTCGACTTTATCTCCATGTGAGTACAACGTCCGGTTTCACATCAGAAGTTCACAGGTTGATACGTCGAAGATTTGAACTAGCTGACCCCATGCGACACATGGCAACCCGCACCTGCTCCGTTGACATAATCCTGCTGGTCATGCATTATCAAGGCACACTTGGCGGGCATCCCCCGCCTTTTCCATTAGCAGGGTGAAGATATCCTGTTTATCAGGGTCCGAGTCATACAGGTTACATCATGCATAAAATCAGCAACATACTGACTGACCTTCCATCTGCATTGACCGGCGAGGTCTTTGACGCCTTGGTCGAATCAAGCTCCGTCCGCATCGAGCGGATCGTCTCCAACGGCCAGGCCACCCCGGAAGGGGAATGGTACGAACAGGGACAGGATGAGTGGGTACTGCTTCTGGCGGGCAGCGCCGGTCTGCTGTTTGATGACGCGCAGGAACCGCGACGCCTCGGCGCGGGAGATCATATCCTGATCCCTGCCGGTTGCCGGCATCGGGTGGCCTGGACCGATCCGGACGTGAAGACGGTCTGGCTGGCGGTGCATTTTGCAGCGGCGTTCAGAGCATGAAGCGTATGCTGACATCGACGACTGACAACTCCTCTCACTGGATTTTCGACCTGGACGGCACACTGACCGTGGCGGTCCATGATTTTGCCGCAATCCGGCGCGAGCTTGAGATCCCGATTGGTTCCGACATCCTCGGCCACCTGGATTCACTGCCTCCCCATCATGCGCAACCGCTCCTCGACCGCCTGCAGGAGATCGAGCTGGAACTGGCCGGCCTGACCCGGGCCGCTACCGGTGCCCTGGCGCTTTTACAACACCTGCTGGACAGCGGCGCGCAGATGGGGGTCCTGACCCGCAACACCCGTGAAAATGCCCTGCGGACTCTGAAACTGGTCGGCCTGGGCAGGTTTTTCGATCCTGTCCACGTTCTGGGCAGGGACGAAGCCTTGCCCAAACCGGACCCGGACGGTATCCACCGCCTGGCGCACATCTGGGGGATCGCTCCCGGGACAATTGTTATGGTCGGAGATTATCAGTATGACCTTCAGGCCGGTCGTTCGGCCGGAGCCCTGACGATACATGTGGACGCAACCCGCAGCTTCCGCTGGCCGGAACTGGCCGATGTGAGCGTGGGGACGCTGGAGGAACTGTTCCAGAGGATATCATCGGACGCAGCTTTTCCAATTCGGAGTGAAGTACCTTGACTGACAACACCCGCCCCTCACAGGGACGCATATACCTCTTCCTGATCCTGACCACCCTGTTCTGGGGCGGCAGTTTCCTGTTCACCAAGATCGGCCTGCGCGAGATCCCGCCGACGCTGTTCGTCTTTACCCGCTTCACGCTGGCAACAGTCATCATGCTGCTGGTCTGTGCCCGGCGACTCACGTCATTGAACCGCGGCATTCTCAAACGCGGCGTCATCGTCGGCAGCGCCCTGGGGTTGACCAACATCTGTTTTGTGTTCGGCGTGCAGGGCACCAGCATCTCGCGGGCCGGGGTGCTGAACAATCTTTTCGTGCTCTTCATTCCGATTATCACCAAGCTGGTCTGGAAGGATCGCATCGGGCGAATAAATATGGGGGGCGTGGCCCTGGCAGCGCTCGGCATCTGGCTGCTGGCCTCCAGCGGCGGGGCTGGTTTCAACCGGGGCGACCTGGTTTCGACCATCTGCGCATTTTTCATCGCCTGTCACATCATCACGGTTTCCAAGGTCCTGCGGGACGACGATGTCTACCTGATCTCCATGGTACAGTTCGCCACGGTTGCGGTCATCGCCGGCCTGGTTGCACTTGTGACGCCGACTCCGCACTTCAGCGTTTCCGCTACCGGGGTGATGACCGTGGTCTACTGCGCCATCTTCCCCACGGTGATCTGCTTTACCCTGCAGAACACCTTCCAGCGCTACGTCACCCCCACCCGGGCCGGGCTGATCTACACCCTGGACCCGGTCTGGAGCCTGCTGGCCGGTATGTTTGTCCTGGGAGAGCATCTCAAGCCCCTCGAATGGCTGGGATGCGGACTGATCTTCCTGGCCGCGCTCCTGCCGCTGAGCGTGCGCTACCTGTATGAACGGCGGCTGATGCACAGATACATCCCGGAAACTACCTGATCATGCCGAAAGAGCTGACCCACTGGATCCTGGCCGACCGCGCCCTGGCCGGCCTGAGCAATGACAGCCGCCTGCGGGAGCTGATCCGGAACAATCACGAAAGCTACCTGGGCGGTGCGGTTCTGCCGGACACCCTGCTGCACCTCCAGCGCGGCCACCATGCGGCAACAGCCCTGACTCTGGCCAGGGAATTTCACGACACCTCCGGCAACAGTTTTGCCCCGCTGATCCGGGCGGAGCAGCACTTTCCCGACGGTCTCCCGCCGGCAACCCTGGCCTGCCTGCTGGGGGTTATCACGCACATTCTGGCTGATATCGTCTTTCATCCCTTTGTGTATGGACTGACCGGTACAGCCGGGATCGGCCGGCACTTCCGGCTTGAAACAGATATGGATGTCCATTTCCTGCGGGAAGGAGCCATGCCGTCAGTGAGACTTGCAGCCGATCTGATGGCGACGGCCAACCGACCTGTCCTGCTTGACACCTGCGCCCTGCTCTTCGACCCCGATGGCCGGTTGCCGCGTCAGGAGCTGGAACGGGCCTTGAAGCTGCATTGCAGATTTCAGGCGATGTATGACCGCACCTTCTGGAAACTGGCCGTCAGGTTTGCCGCTCTGCTGGCCGGCGCACCTTTCAACGATCAGCGCCACCTGTTCTATCCCCTGGCAGGCCTGCGGGAAGACCGCTTTGCTGAAGAGGCCATTGAATGGCGGCACCCGGTCAGCGGAGAATCGCGGCGGACGTCTCTCGAACAGTTGGCCGACGAAGCCGTGCAGCGTATCACGGCACTCTTTGAACAGATAGAGGCAGCCGGCTCGCTGGCTGTTGTCCTCGGAGACAATCCGGGGGAAAATCTGTTGACCGGCATGCACATAACGTGTCTATCCGCAGTGGGAAGCGACCGGGCGGACTAATTCCAATTTCAAATCAGAGATGCATTCAAGGCGGCGAGGATTGAGGCGACGAAGGCATACAACGAGTATGTTGAGGAGCCGAAGACGAGCCAACGAAGAAGGCGCTTTGATTTGGAATTGGACTGATGGCTTCGGGTCCGGAATACAGGAGGTTCAGATGGATGAGCAAACAGTTGCACGTGCACAAAAGGAATTCGATCAGGCACAACGGGAGCTTGACCAGGGCAATGTACTGGCAGCGTTGGCCTGTCTGGAAAGGGCGTTGGCCATTCAGGATGACCCCCTCTGGTATTCTTGTCTCGGCTATTGTGTCGCCAAGCAGCGCGGGCGTCTCACACAGGCATTCGAACTCTGCCGCTCTGCGATTGCGCATGATCCTGAAAACCCCATCCACCAGCTCTACCTTGGCAAGGTGTACCTGCTTGCGGGAAAACAGTACGAAGCGCTTCAGACATTGCGGCAGGGGATGCTGCTTGGCGGCCTGCCCGAGATCGAGAAGACACTTGCTGCAATCGGAATGAGAAAACCGCCGGTCATAGCTGCCTTTTCCCGGGACAACCTGCTGAACAAATACCTGGGAATCATTATGGCACGTCTGGGACTGCGATAGGAATCGGGGTTTACACCTTGGACAAGACACCCATCATCGACAAGATCAAAAAACTCCTGGCCCTGGCCAATTCCTGCAACGAGCATGAAGCCGCGCTGGCAGCAGCACACGTACAGCGCCTCTTGGCCGCACACAATCTGGCCATGGCCGACATAACCGCAGCAAACCGGCCGGATAAAGCTGAGCGGGTCGAAACGGACGTGGCCAGGAGCCTGCCGAAGTGGGTCAGGCATCTCAGCGCCGGCGTCAGCAGCGCATTTGATTGCCAGGCGATCCATCATCCCGCTACCGGAAAAATGACCTTCATCGGCGTAGGAGCGGATGTTCAGGTGGCTGCCTATACCTTTACCTACCTGGACCGCACGGTCAGAAAGCTCTGTGCCGGTTATCTGAAGCAGTTTGTCAGCACCACGATTGCCGGACGGCAGCGCGAACTTCTGCGTCAATCCTATTATCTGGGCGCGGTATCAACCATTACCCGGCAGCTTCAGGATCAAAAAATGCAAACCCCCGTCACGCCGGGCGCGCTGGTTCCGGTCAAGGAGGGCTTGATCAGGAGGGCCATGGATGAGATCGGTCCGATCAGGACGATGCACAGCCGCAGGAGTTTTATCAACGCCACCGCCTACAGCCAGGGGCAAACCGACGGGCAACGGGTCAGTATTCATAAGGGTGTTCAACAGGGCGGGACGGCGCAAAAAGGTATTCCGGAACTTTAGCCGGCAATGATTCAGAACTCGGTCTTGAATTTTTCCGTGGAATGGGTTATAAAGCTTTTCCCGTTCCAATGCGGGTTCAGTGGAGAGGTGTCCGAGTGGTCGATGGTGCCTGACTCGAAATCAGGTGTACGGCAACGTACCTAGGGTTCGAATCCCTACCTCTCCGCCACTAAAATCAAAGGGTTACAGCGATGAGCTGTAACCCTTTTTTATTGTTTTTATATTCTTGTTGGCACATATTAACCTAGTAAAATAAGTGTAAGTTTTGGAGAGTTTCATGTTAGTCCGCCCCTTTTCAGATCTCCATGCCGAATTCTGGCCGGCAAACAAGATTGATCGTATCCTCGGCACGGTGGTCCCGCATCTGCCGACTGATGAGGAAACGGTTGCCCTGGTTGCCGGCGACATCGGGCTGGCCCACCGACAGGAAACCTGGCTCAAGGTCATCAGTCTGCTTGCCAAACGATTTCAGGCAGTCATCTATGTGGAGGGAAATCACTTTTTCTACCATAACGATTTCTTCGGGCGTATTCAGGAACTGAAGACCAAAGTCTCGCTTCCCAAGAATGTCTATTTTCTTGAAAACGAATCAGTAGAAATCAATGGTGTCCTTTTTATTGGGGCTACGTTATGGACAGATTTTCGAGGGAAGGACTTCTTCAAGATGCAGTACGCCCGAAAGAACATGAACGACTTTGTCGTGATCAAAAAGGCAGATGGAACGCGGCTCATGCCGGAAGAGACGGTCGATCTGTTCCAGGAATCTAAACGCTATATCTTCGCGGCACTGGCAACCGCCGGCGAAAAGAAGACTGTCGTGGTAACACACCATGGCGTATCACCCCAGTCCATCCACGAAAAGTTCCGAGGGGACAGCCTCAATTGTGCATTCATGACCGATCTTTCCAACGAGATCATCGACCATGGCCCGGATCTCTGGGTTCACGGCCATACCCACAACTCATTCGACTATACACTCGGCAAGACACGGGTGGTGGTAAATCCTTATGGTTACAAGGATGTAGAGGCCAATCCGCAGTATGACAAGCAGCTGGTGATTGAACTATGAGTGGCGGTTCGGCATGAAAACCATACATGAATCATAACAGGGCAACACTCATAGTAGCCATTGCCCTGAAAGAGACTCATCTTGCCCGGCTCGATGCTGAACGGAAGACGCTCCTTGACGGCCTTAATGATCTTCGGCAGCAGCTGTCAGTCATTGATGCAGCATCTTCACCTGCCCAAGAAACTTCCACCTTATCATCAACAGCAAAGATCACCCTGTTCCGTTCCCTCTTCAAAGGACGGGAAGATGTCTATCCAAAACTCTGGGTCAGCAAGAACGGTGACCGTAAAGGTTACATGCCGGCCTGCGCCAATGACGGAAACTATTCGCTCTGCGGGAAACGCAAGTTTCCCCGCGTCAAGTGTGGCGACTGCAACCAGCAGGCATACCTGCCGGTAAGTGATGAGGTAATTCGGGAGCATCTCCAGGGCAAACAGACCATCGGTATTTATCCGTTGCTGCCGGACGATACCTGTCGGTTCCTGGCTGTCGACTTTGACAAGACAACCTGGCAGGAGGATGTAGCTGCCTTCCGGGAAACCTGTTCCTCTCTTGATATTCCTGTTGCAGTGGAACGCTCACGTTCCGGCAACGGCGCTCACGCCTGGTTTTTCTTCACCGAGCCGGTCATTGCGACGGTTGCCAGGGTCATGGGCTGTTTTCTGATCACCGAGACCATGTCTCGGCGGCATCAACTCAGCATGGAATCGTATGACCGGCTCTTTCCCAGTCAGGATACCATGCCCCGTGGCGGTTTCGGCAACCTGATCGCCCTGCCGCTGCAATTGGAGCCCCGTAAGCTGGACAATTCAGTCTTTGTTGATGAAGCCTTCGTTCCATATCCCGATCAGTGGGGCTATCTGTCCTCACTCAAGCGCCTCTCTCCGCAAGAAGTACAGGCAATTGCCGACCGGGCTGTGCGCAAGGGCCAGGTAATCGGCTTGAAACTGCCACCCGATGCTGACGAAGAGCATGCCCCTTGGGAACGTTCACCTTCAGGCAGGTTGCCGGAACAGCGGCTTAAGGGGAAACTGCCGAAAAAGATCAACGCCGTTCTTGCACAACGGATCTTTGTTGAGACGAAAGGAATTCCCTCTGAACTGTTGAACAGGATCAAACGGCTGGCCGCCTTCCAGAATCCGGAGTTCTTCAAGAAACAGAAAATGCGCCTCTCCACCCACAACACTCCACGGGTAATTGCCTGTTTCGAGGAGATGCCAGGTCATGTGGCCCTGCCAAGGGGGTGTCGTGATGCCCTTCAGTCACTCCTGGACGGATATGGTATTGCGTTGCATCTCGACGACAAACGAAACATCGGCACACCGACCGCATTCAGCTTTCACGGTACACTTTCTGACATCCAGCAGCAGACCGTTGGTGAACTCATGCGGCATGACATCGGCATCTTCGTAGCTCCACCCGGTTCCGGCAAGACCGTGGTCGGTGCGTGGCTGGCTGCGGCCCGGAACTGCTCTACACTTATTCTGGTACACCGCAAACCGCTCCTTGACCAGTGGGTAGCCCAACTCTCCCGCTTTCTCGATCTGCCACCAAAAGAGATCGGCACCATAGGTTCGGGCAAGAACAAGGCTAACGGAGTCCTGGACGTAGCCATGATGCAGAGCCTTATCAGGAAAGACGAGGTCGCTGACCTTGTTGCCAACTACGGTCAGATTATTGTGGATGAATGCCATCACCTGCCGGCATTTTCCTTCGAGCGTGTGCTGGGTGAGGTCAAGGCAAAATACGTGGTAGGGCTCACCGCCACCCCGTACCGGCGTGACGGTCATCAGCCGATCATCTACCTGCAGTGCGGGCCGACCAGATTCTCATTGAACAGAAAACAGCAGGCGACAGCTGAAGATTTCACCCGCCGGTTGATCCTGCGGGAAACCGGCTTCAACCTGTCGGATACGGACCGCGGGATAACAATCCAGGAGATCTACGCCCGTTTGACATCTGATCGGCAACGGAATCATCTCATCCTGGGTGACATCAAACTGGCCCTTGCCGAAGGAAGATCACCGATCCTGCTGACTGAGAGGAAGGATCATCTGGAATTCCTTGCCGGGGAACTACGTGACACGGTGCAACACCTGGTGGTTCTCCATGGTGGAATGGGAGTGAAGCAGAGGCGCAAGGTAATGGAACATCTGGCTTCCATCCCTGATGACGAAGAACGACTGATCCTGGCCACCGGTCGCTATATCGGTGAAGGATTCGACGATGCCCGGCTGGACACCCTCTTTCTGGCGCTGCCGTTTTCATGGAAGGGGATGCTGGTACAGTACGCCGGCAGGCTACACCGCCTCCATCCCGGCAAGGTGGAGGTGCAGGTCTATGACTATGTGGACAGTTCGGTGCCGATGCTGGCGAAGATGCATGATAAAAGGATGAAGGGGTTCAAGACGATGGGGTATGAGCAGACATCGTAGAGGGTTATTTTGGTCATGGTTATTCAACTTCCGGAAGTTTTCCTCGCAACAAACGAACTGTCATCACCATCGTGGAAATAGATTCTACCGGTGAGCGTATCACCGTCACTGACAAACTCTCCGAATCCGCTGACTGAATCTCCTTCGTCGAAACCTTCCCATGAGAATATGCAGACTCCAGCCTCACCCTTGCGGATATCCATTTGACCATCGACACAGATAAAATGAAGTTCGCCCCTGTTGCCATTGATGCGGATGTATCCGGGCTCAACGAGGTCAATGTCTTCCTTGTCCCATTGATCCATCTCGACAATCTCATAGTCGCCGTCGATGTTCATAGTGCTTTCCTGCCAGGAATGAACGGAATCAACCCCCGCTCGAAAGCCTCTTCCTGTAGCTCCATTGGCATGTTACGGATATCCACGGCAAAGCCATTTACAGTGAGCATCCAAAC
>JAENWA010000061.1 GCA_016650295.1 Desulfuromonadales bacterium
AATTAACAGATGACAAATAGAACTACAAGACTGTTATAATTAGCTGATAATAGATAAACTTATTGATTTTGTTGTATCTAAACTAACATATAACGTTCTTATTTATTTTTCTATTGAATTGTGTTTTGGTGACATCCATTTAAATCAAATGGCGTCTAATCAGCCGCCATTGCTGCTTCATGGCCTCGGCAATGCCTTCAAATCCTTCAGCAGAAAGAACAGGTGAAACGAGTCTGTCGGGCTTGGTTCACATCCCCACCCTTCGAACCATGAGCAACGCTATAGGGTCAAAGCTCCAAGATCAAAAACAGCCCGAAGTGACCTGATTCCCTCGATATCTGTCGCTGGCGACGTATGCAACTGCGCGTTCTGCAGACCGGAAAAAGAAGTTGTCGAGTCCAACCATTCGTGAATGAAATTTCCCAGTAAAGTCGATGTGATAACAAAACAACACATTTTCTTTTCACTTGACAATATTCAGGTGTGAATTAGTATCAACCTACAAACTCAGCGCAGGCGGCACTAGCATGAAAACATCAGCGAACATCCTCGACCTCTCTACCCTTTCCGATACCGCCCGTCGGGAGGTCACCGACTTTTACCAGTTCGTCATGCAGCGATATGGACGGGTACAGAAGAAACCGGCAGCAGTGAAGAAAAGACTCCCTGACGAGTTCTATAAACCCATCACTGTGCATCAGTACCTGACCGTGTCACGGGATGAAATCTACAATGAAGTCTAACATCTTCATGGGATAACTGGGGACACAATACCGATTATTTCCTCGGGCGACCATGTGTGCCTTTACACAAATCCCCCTCAATCCGCCTTTATGAAAGGGGGATTGAGGGGGATTTGAATTTGAATCTGACAAAGTAATACTAATCAGATTCCCTTATGCCGCATTGCCTGTTAGAGTGGTATGGATTCACCACAACCAATCAAAATACAAAACAGACCGTACGTCTCCGGATACTTGAATGAAAAATATCGAAATTACCTTTCCACTGGATGCCGAGCCGATGCGGCTCGATCTCTTCATCTCGCATGAACTGGACGGGGAGACCCGGGCCGCCATTCAACGCCTGATCGAAGGCGGCAACATCATGGTGGATGGCCATCCGGCAAAGGCCTCTTTGAAACTCAAGGGGGGTGAGTTGGTCTCGGTCGAGATACCCGAGCCCGTGGCCGCTGAACCGCAACCTGAATCGATTCCGCTGGATGTGTTGTACGAAGACCACGATCTGATCGTGATCAATAAGCCGGCCGGCATGGTCGTGCATCCGGGACCGGGCAACAGCAGCGGCACCCTGGTGAATGCGCTCTTGGCGCACTGTACCGACCTGTCGGGGATCGGCGGCGAACTGCGCCCCGGTATCGTCCACCGGTTGGACAAGGGCACCTCGGGTGTGCTGGTGGCGGCCAAGAACGATCGCGCCCATCAGGCGCTTTCGGCCCAGTTCCATATTCATTCTGTCAAGCGGATCTACCTGGCCCTGGTGTTTGGAAATCCGGCAGAGGATACCGGCAAGATCGAAGGGATCATCGGACGTCATCCCACGGAACGTCTGCGTCAGTCGGGCAAGGCCCGTAACGGGAAACATGCCGTCACCCGCTGGCGCGCCAAGGAACGTTACGGCCGGATAACCCTGATGGAGCTGCGGCTGGAGACCGGCCGCACGCACCAGATCCGCGTACACCTGACCGAGGCCGGGATGCCGCTTCTGGGTGATCCGCTTTATCCCGACGGCGGCCGGAGCAATAACCTGGCTGATCCCCGTCTCAAAAAGATGATCAATTCGCTGGGACGACAGGCTTTGCACGCCCGTACGCTGGGCTTCATCCACCCGGTGACCGGAGAATACCTAGAGTTTACCACCGAGATGCCGGAGGACATGCAGGCCCTCTGTGCATACCTGACCGGTCTCAGCACACCGGCCACCCCTTAATAAACGGGGCGTACCGCTATCTGCGTACGCCCCGTGCACTTCTTCTTAACGCTCCCGCTATCGATACAAATTCACCCCAGCATCTCCTCCAGCCGCAGCAGCTGTTCGACGCTCTGGCTGAGATAGACCGGGCAGCCGCGCTGTTCCGGCAGACGCAGATCGATGTCGTAACGGTCACCGACAAAGAGCGCCTGTGACGGTTCCAGCCCGGATTCCGCCAGGATCAGGTCCAGCAGGCCCTCGTCCGGCTTGGCGATCCAGTCGTCGTCAATGGTGTAGATGTGTCGAAACAGCCCGTTCAGGCCGAGCAGGTCGATGATACGGTTTGTCAGCAGACGGTTATTGTTGGTGAAAAGGTATAGAGGGAGTTGTTGCGCCAGCCTTGTCATCAGGGAGACTACCCGCTCGTCTCTTGCCAGAAAGGCTTCGGGATGCAGATGCCCTGCAAAAAAGGCATGCAGATCGCGGCTGGTTCCACCCAGGTGCGTGCAGACAGAGGAAAGCGTCACCACCACCCCGCCCTCGGCTTTCAGGTCCCGGCGGGTATCCGCTATCTGCCGGGCTGCCTGAGCTGTGCTGATCCCCTTGAGCCCGGCGATATACGCGGCCGCCGCATCCTGAATTTCAGCCGCATAGACATCTGATTCATACAGGGTCCCGTCCAGATCGAAAATTATTCCACGGATGCGGACCGCCGATTCCGCCATTCAGCCCCCGATCCTGCGCTGACAGAGCAGCCGGACGGGCTCAACCCCTTTGGACTGGATCAGTATCCGGAAGGTGTCCCCCATGCCCCCTTCGGGCATGATCAGTTTTTTGAGGGCCAGGCGCAGTTTGAGCTTCCTTTCATCACTGGCCGCCGAGCGCTCGAACTCTTCGATCTCCTCCACAATCCCGGCCGAAAGCAGGAATCGGCACTGTTCGCCAAACCAGTCCGGTTGCAGCCCCAGCTCTTTCCCGCGTTCCATCAGGGTGGTGAAGTCAACATGGGCGGTTATGTCCTGGAGCCCCAGGCGGATATAGGGGTTTTCCTCGGTCTGGTGGCGATGGTAGCAGAGCAGTGTCCCGCGGGTGCGATGTGCGGCAAACAGTTCCACGGCCGGAAAGCCGTAATCGATGGTCAGCAGGAAGCCCTTCTGCAGTGCCCTGGATGCCGATGCCAGCCAATCTCCTGCCGCCAGGTTGACCTCGGCCTGCTGGCCGGGGTGCAGTTCTATGCCCAGTCTCGAAAAATATTCGCGGAGGGCGGGCGATGAGGGTGGGCCGGTCTCTTCGAGGAATTCGCCGTCCTTCAGGGTGACGTAGATCTCCTGAAGCCCGTCAGCGGTCATCAGCACCCGGTGCACCGGCAGTGCGTCGATCAACTCGTTGGAATACAGGCAACCGCTGAAGGTGAAACGGCCCGAGGTGAACTCATCCGGCGACAGCCAGGAGATTCTGTCAACGTGGGCAGTCAGCATCTCGCGCTGCGCGGATTCCAGCGTCGGCTCCTTCTCCACCAGTACCAGCCGCAGGCCGCCATACAGGACGGCTTCCCGTTCGGCCAGATAATCCATGATATCGCACGCCAGACGGCCATTGCCGGCCCCGCACTCAACCAGGGTAAAGGTAGCCGGTGAGTCCATGCAGCGCCACATCTGGGCGATTTCGCGGGCAATAACCCGGCCGAAGGCGGCATGCACGGAGATGCTGGTATAGAAGTCACCCTCGGCGCCGACCTTGCGGCCGGCTGAGGTATAGTAGCCCAGTCCCGGCTCGTAGAGGCAGGCGGCCATGAAATCGGCAAAGGTGATGCGGCCCGCCTGTGTAATGCGCTGCTGGAGGATGTCGTCAAGTCTGGTTTTTTCAGTCATTGGTTTTCCGGTCCTGTTTAATATAAGGAAAGCATGTATATCAAGTAATGCTATTCCATAGTGTCATATATGGTGTTTTCCCGCTTTTTCAGCCTTTTTGTCCTTGCTGCGGTAAAACTGACGCATTTCGCGGACCTGCCGCTTGACCTCCTGGCGGAGTTCCGGCGGGTCGAGCACCTCGGCGTGCATGCCGTAGGACAGTATCCAGGATACCAGTTCCATCTCCCCGGCAGCCAAGAACTCGATTGTGACACGTCCCTCGCTGTCGGTCTTCAGCTGCTGACCCGGCCGCCAGACGCGATCCTTGACCGTGTGAGCCACCTCGGGAGAGAAACGCACCCTGACGTTCATGGGGGTGTCAGTTACCAGTCCGAAGGCGTTGCCGAAGTGCGCCTCCGGCTGGAATCCTTCCGGGATCTCGAAACGCTGGCGCGTTACCTCGATGCCGCGAATCCGTTCCAGGGCAAAAAGCCGCATGCCGGTGCGGTTGTGGGCCAGCCCGAGCAGATAGATGCCCCCCTTGTGGAAGACCAGGGTGTACGGGTCAACCTCGTAGGATTCGGGATTGCCCTTCCCTTTTTTGGCATATTCCAGGCGCACCCGGTACTGATGGAGCAGCGCTCGCTGCAACCCCTCAATGAATACAGATGCGGATGAGTAGTCGCGGGCCCCGTGCAAAAGCGGCAGAGATACCCGGGCGATTCTTTCCAGGTGTGCGGCATAGCGATCGGGGAGTACCGAGGTGATGGTGCGGAACAGCTCATCGATCTCGGCCTGGAAAGGGGTGCCGGCCAGGTGAACCCCCAGTGAGCGCAGCAGATACAGCGACATCAGCTGGTTGAGCGTGAAGGTGATCGGCGGGATGTTGCGCGTCTTGCTCAGGAAACTGTAGACCTTTTTCCCCTCCTGCCATTCGGAGGTCAGGGTGTATCCGGCTTCCTGCACCGCATTCAGGTCGCGATGGATGGTGCGCCGATCGACGTCACACTCCTCGGCCAGGTCATCCAGAGTCATGTTGCGCCGCGCTTCCAGCAGACGGATGATCGAATGCAGACGTCCCGCCTGGGAATACTTTTTTGCCGGTTTGCCTTTTTGCATGGTTACCCCTTGCCGAATCCTTATTTAACGTTACAATGTCGTCAGTTCTTCAAAGGAATTACGGAGGTATTGTAGCCGATTGACTCATTTTGACAATCAATTTCTGACATATACTGTCATGCTGCATGACTGGCTCAATCAACCGGGATACGCCGCTCTTTTCACGATCAGTTTTCTGGCCTCGACCCTGCTGCCGCTGGGCTCGGAGTGGCTGCTGGTGATGATGCTGGCGAACGGGTATGATCCTGTCTTGGCGGTCGGCACGGCCACGGCCGGAAACTATCTTGGTGCGGTCACGACCTACCTGATCGGCATGTACGGCGGCCGCTGGCTTATCGAAAAGGTTCTGCGGGTTTCGCCGGAACAGCAGGAGCGAGCCCGCCTGCACTACCGGCGCTACGGGGCCTTCTCGCTGTTTTTTTCATGGCTGCCGGTGATCGGCGATCCGCTCTGCATGGTGGGCGGAGTGCTGCGGATCAACTTCGGACTGTTTACCTTGCTGGTGGCGTCCGGCAAACTTGTGCGTTATGCGGTTACGGCCTGGATCACCCTCAAGGCAGTGACATGACCTGCACCGCATCTACTCGAAAGAAAGGGCAGCGGTCCTCTGATGGATATCCTTCAACTTTCCACCCTTGATACCAGTTTTGCTGATTTTATTGTCCGGACCGAAAGCCGGCCCTGCGAAGGGTTGTGGCTGGCGGCGGCTCTGGTCAGCTCTGTTACCTGTCGCGGCCATGTCTGTCTTGAGCTGTCCAGTGTAGCGGACCATGGAATCATGCCCTTCAAACCGGGAGACGAACCTCTTGATTTGCCCCCGGCGGATCGCTGGCAGGAGCTGCTGGCCGGTTGCGATGCGGTTGGCCGGCCGGGCGACTACACGCCGCTTGTGCTTGACGCGCAAGGTCGTCTGTATCTGCACCGCTCCTGGGATGCCGAGCGCAGGGTTGCGGAAGGGATTCTAGCCCGCAGTGCCTCCCTGTCCGGTGATCCAGTCGGCCTGACTGCCGGTCTGGACCGGTATTTTCCGCCCGTCGGTGCTGAAGAAGATCTTCAGAGGAGTGCCGCTCAAGCGGCCCTGTCGCGGCAATTTACGGTCATATCCGGAGGTCCGGGCACCGGCAAGACCACCACCGTGGCCCGTATCCTGGCACTGCTGATCGAACAGGCCGGCGGGGAGCCACTACGTATCCAGTTGGCAGCCCCGACCGGCAAGGCCGCCATGCGCCTGAGACAGTCCCTGACCCAGGCCGCGGAACGGTTACCGCTTCCCGATTCCGTCCGGGCTGCCCTGCCGCGAGAGGTTGCAACAATCCACCGTCTGCTGGGGGTGGTGCCGGGGCAATCGGGTTTCCGTCATGATCGCGACAATCCCTTGCCGTGTGATGTGCTGGTGGTGGATGAGGCCTCCATGATCGATCTGCCGCTGATGGCCAGGCTTCTGGATGCCGTGCCTGGCGATGCGCGTGTGATACTTCTGGGAGACCGCGATCAGCTGGCTTCGGTCGAGGCCGGTGCGGTCCTGTCGGATATATGTGCCGGCGGCAGCGTCACAGCTGCGCCGGCTGACCGGCCGGCCATCGTGCATCTGACAAAGAGTTATCGTTTTACCGACGAAAGCGGCATCGGCCGGTTGAGCCGCCTGATCAATGCCGGAGACGGGGAGGGGGCGCTGGAACTGCTTGGATCCGGTCTCTGCAGCGATGTGTGCTGGCGTCCGCTGCCGCAGTCCACAGCCTTTGCCGATTCTCTTATGGCAACTGTTGTTGAGGGCTACGCTGCCTATGCACATGCCGCTGATCCGGTTGCGGCATTGGAGGCGCTGGACCGCTTTCGGGTGCTTGCGCCGCACCGTGAGGGGCGTCACGGAGTCGTCAGCCTCAACCGGCTGATCGAGTCGGCGTTGTCACGCGTACAATCGACCTTTTCGGCGGCAAATATCCAGCGTCCGGTTATGATTACGGCCAACAGCTACGAACTGGAACTCTTCAACGGTGACACCGGGATCATGACCGGTGTGGGGCCTGAGGAGGGACCAGCGGTCTATTTCCCGGCACCCGAATCCGCGGGAGTGCGACGGATATCGGCCTTGCGGCTGCCGCCGCACGAACCGGCTTTTGCGCTGACCGTCCATAAAACCCAGGGGAGCGAATTCGATACTGTGCTGTTAATCATGCCGGATAAAATGTCGGAAGTTCTGAGCCGGGAGTTGTTATATACAGCCGTTACCCGGGCCAGGAAGCGTATTGAGATATGGGGCAACGAAGAGGTGTTTCGTCGTGCCGTGGAACGGCGCATCGAGCGGAGCAGCGGTCTGCGCGACAGGTTGTGGCAGGGAGGAACAGTATGAAGATATTTATTGCAGGCGGGACCGGCTTCGTCGGTGGTCATCTGGTTGATGAACTCCTCCAACGCGGGCACCAGCTCCGGCTGCTGGTTCACTCGCGAAATTCAAAACTTCCGGATCGTGTCGAGCAGGTCGAAGGGGACGTTACCTGTCCGGAAAGTTTTACGGAGGCGGTCACAGGCTGTGCTGCCGTCATTAACCTGGTTGGGATCATTCGGGAGTTCCCGTCGCGGGGAATCACATTCGAGCGTCTGCATGTTCAGGCAACCGCCAACATGCTTGCGGCTGCCAATCAGGCCGGCGTCAAGCGCTATCTGCAGATGTCGGCCCTGGGGACGCGGCCGGAGGCCATCTCGCGTTATCATGCGACCAAGTTCCGGGCCGAGGAACTGGTGCGTACGAGCGGGCTCGACTGTACCATTCTGCGTCCTTCGCTTATCTACGGTCCCAAGGATGCCTTTATCAATATGCTGGCGGGACAGTTGCGGCTGGCGCCGGTCATGCCGGTCATCGGCAGCGGCGCCTACCGCCTGCAGCCGATCCACGCCTCGGATGTGGCGCGCTGCTTTGCCCTGGCTCTGGAGCAGACCGAAACCATTGGACGCTGTTATGAGTTATGCGGAAACGACCGGTTGAGCTATCTGGAGCTGCTGGATGCTGTTGCATCCGCCATGAGCAGGCCCGCGCCGTTCAAAGTCCATGTACCGCTGGCTTTAATGAAGATGGTTGTCCCGGTTATGCAGTGTGTGCCGCAATTTCCCATTACCATGGATCAGCTCCAGATGTTGATTGAAGAAAATATCTGCGACGGCTGCTGGAAAACGGTCTTCCGCTTTGAACCACGGGATTTCCGGACGGCGATACGGGAATACCTGGGCCGGTGAAAAACGTGTCTAACTTGACCTAAGCGCTCCGGTATAGTATATAGATGCACCTCTGGAGAAATTATGCGTCGATGGAAACATATTATATGTGGGATGACGATAGGCTGTACCATCCTGCTCTGCGGATTGGCCGGGGTGGCACAGGCCGAATCGCTGCAGGATGCTTCTGCCAGTCTGCTGGCCGAACTGGAGTCATCGGCCAATTCCAGCTTGGAGAAGTTGATCCACAAAGTAAGCGATCTGAAGCCGAAGGAGGGCTTTGCATCGTATTACGCCAGGCGCTTTGAAGGCCGACGAACAACATCCGGCCATCGTTACCACCCCGAAAAAATGACGGCCGCCCATCAGAATCTGCCTCTGGGAACAGTCGTGCGGGTTATCAACCCCGCCACCAACCAGGAAGTCCACGTTACTATTAATGACCGCTGCGCCAAAAAGCCCTTTCCGTTTATCGATCTCTCACGCGCCGCTGCCAGGAAAATAGGTTTGTGGGGGAAAGGCCGGATCAAGGTCGTTATAATCCCCGTTCAGGAAGAACCGGCGTAACAAATTCTCCGAAGATTCTGTAGTTGCCCCCCTTGAAATATCAGATTGCAGGTGTTCCGATTGAGACGCGTGGTTCAACAAACCTGATGAAAGTTCTTACGTTAGGCACGCACGGTTTTTACGAGATATTCTGAGAGTGTTTGTTGTCTGAAATTATTTACGCTGCGAGTTGATTTTTATTTGACAGATTGTTTCGAGTCATGTTAAAAACCGAGTCCCTTTTGAGACACGGATTGTTTTTGCGGGGCAAAGAAATTTCGGTGCAGCAAAAAAAGTTATTGACAGCCGGGATTGATTTGAGTATG
>JAENWA010000062.1 GCA_016650295.1 Desulfuromonadales bacterium
ACCACCGCCGGAAAGCGGCTGCCGTCCTTGCGGATGTAGGTCAGCTCGTAGATGTCCTCGATGCCGCGCGAGGCCTTGAATACCAGGGCCTCAAAACCGGGTGTAATCGGGGTTCCCAGCTCCAGGCTCAGCTCTTCGGCGCGGGCGATAACCTCCTGCGGATCGGAGATATCGGCCGGTGTGATCTTGTTCATCACCTCGGCGGCCGTGTAGCCCAGCATCCGTTCCGCGCCGACGTTGAAGATCTGGATGACACCCTTGGCGTCGGTGGCGATGCTGGAGAAGTTGGCGCTGTTGAAAATCGCGCTCTGAAGCGCACCCGCCTTGAGCAGGGTTGCTTCGCTACGGACCTCGGAGATGATCTCCCCCGTTTCGGCGGCTGGTGACATGCTCTTGTCTTTGTCGATTCCCATTGCTAACTCTCTTTTGTCCTGGATTTGGTTAATCCGACCGAATCATAGATTACCACATCAGGTTCCATCGTCCACATAAATACTTCAATTATTGTGGATTCCGCAAATTTAGCCTCAATTTATTACGGAAGCCACAATAAACTGAGGAAATATATTCATTTTATTCTCTCCGGCTTTCTCTGCTATCCGCATAACTTACCGATATTGAATGACAATACACGATCAAAACATATTTTAAAACGTTGGCAGGTTATTTGCCTAACAACAGCTTAGATTCTGATCATCTCACCCGACAGTGATTTCCTGTCGTGTATGGGAAGGGGATATTGCGTAACGAAGGGCTATGAAAGTTGATTCACGGAGGCAAAAACGGATATGGGATAAGTGAGCGTAGGCAGGGAATAATGAACTATCGTGATTTTACCAGGATTTTACCAAACATTCAAAAGGGGATTTTATGAAAAGATTTACAGCACCGAAAGCCTGCCTTGTAACTATGTTGGTTATGGGGAGGCAGGCTATATTTTGCAGACTGTCTCCCCTTTGGTTGCCTGGATTGCCACTAAACGAGCTTCACAATTTAAAAAGTTCCCAAGGAGGGGACAAACATGAATAACTGCAAAGTGTTGTCAAAGATATGGCTGCTGGTGCTGCTGCTCGTCACAATTGTGGCCGGGTGCGGAGGAAATGATACCGTAGCCCAAAATTCCAACTCTTCAAAGGCCATTACCGCTTTTTCGCTTGCCGGGGCAACAGGAACCATAAATGAAACGGCAAAGACGATTGCGGTAACCGTGCCTTTCGGGACGGATGTAACGGCATTGAATGCAACATTCACGACTACGGGCTCTGGTGTAAAGGTAAGTGCGGTAGCCCAGACGAGCGGTGCCACGGCGAACAACTTCACAAGTCCGGTGGCATACTCGGTAACCGCTACCGACAGTACAACGGTAACATATACCGTATCCGTAACCGTTTCCGGTTCCGCAGGTCCCGCGCCGGTAAACCTCGGAACAGCCGGCAATTTCGTGATTCTGGCTAAAACAGGGGTTTCAACCACGGGAACCACCGCAGTAGTTGGAGATATCGGTCTTAGTCCGGCCGCCGCGAGTTTCATAACGGGATTTTCACTGATCGCGGATTCCACGAATACATTTTCAACATCATCTTTGGTGACCGGTAAAGTATACGCATCCAACTATGCTCCGCCTACTCCTGCTGTTATGACCACAGCTGTGAGCGATATGGAAACCGCGTTCACCGATGCAGCCGGAAGAACAACACCTGATTTTACTGAGCTGGGGACAGGAAACATAAGCGGGATGACACTTGTTCCAGGCCTCTACAAATGGGGTACCGGAGTTTCGATGTCAAGTGCCGGCGTTATTCTTTCGGGCGGTGCAAATGACGTCTGGATCTTCCAGATTGCCGGCGATCTCACCGTAGGCAACAGCGCCATTGTATCCCTGATCGGCGGTGCACAGGCCAAGAACATCTTCTGGCAGGTAGCCGGCCAGGCAAACCTTGGAACAGCGGCTGACTTCAAGGGAATTATTTTGAGTCAAACGCTGATTTCTCTGAATACCGGTGCAAAGATGACCGGCAGGGCGCTGGCACAGACCGCGGTTACATTAAACGCAACCGCCATTACCGCCCCGTGAGGCTTGCACTTTAGTTTGAAAGCTGGATAGTAATAAGGGAGACAGACTGATTATGGTATTCGGTCTGTCTCCTTTTTTGCAAGTACCGGAATTTGTAGTTCGTTTTAAACCCACCTTGTATGCCTCTGATGTCTGAATTAACCACTCACAATTGAATCACTTCACTCCTGATCTTCTGGTCTCAATTGCATCCTTGATGAGATCGTTCGCACGCGCTCGAACCGGAGACTGCGGAAAACCCGGTCGGAATTGCCTCCAAAGCAAATTTAATCCTGCCGGTCTTGCGTTTTGGATTTCGTTGGTTATACTATCCCGAAATCGGCGTTTTATTACTCTATAGGAGCCAGACCATGAAAAAGATTTGTTGCCGCTTTATCTGCTCCGCTTCACTTTTTGCCTTTCCTCTCGCTGCCGCAGCGGCGGACATCTCCGTTGATTCATCCACAATTTTCAGATTTGAAAGTCGAGACATTAGCGGCGCTAAAAAACAAACGCTGCTCCCGGCCACAAAGTTTCTTGGTCTGGATGTCGATAAACTGGCCGATGGTAACCTTTCGCTGCACTTCAACGGATGGGGACGCTACGATCTGGCGGACAAAAGCTTCAACAATGAGAAAACCGGCGGCAGTTTTACCTATGGATACCTGCAGTACCGTCTCAATGCGGCCAATGCGGATATCCGGGCCGGTCGCTTATTTGTTCATGAGGGCATTGTCAATGAACAGATTGATGGTGTGAGTGTCCGCACAGATCTGCCGCTCGGTTTCGGGTTCTCGGCTTTTGGAGGCGCTAATGTGCACACCAGGCATCTGGCAGATGAAAATAGTGACGGTAAAGGTGACGGCAACTTCGGCGGCCGTATAAACTATCGCTACAAAGGGATGTTGGAACTTGGTGCTTCCGGTCAGTATGAAACCAATGCCCCTACATTGATTAATCACATCACAGTCAACCACCGCCTGGTGGGTGGTGATGTCTGGCTCAGTCCGCACAAGTCCGTCGAACTGATGGGGCATACCAGCTACAACACGGAAACCAGGGGCGTCGCGGAGCATACCTATCTGTTGAATGTCAAGCCGCTGAAGCACCTGGTGTTGACTGGCGAATTTAATGAACACCGCGAACGTAATTATTTCTACACATGGGTAATGTTCTCTCAATTACGAAATCCTTCCGAGAAATCTCGCTCCCTTGGCGGCAGCGCCTCCTACGAATTCTCTAAAGCGGTCGAGGTCGCTGCGGATTACAAACACTATACCCGCGAATTTGGCAATGCCGATCGATACGGCGCCGATCTCAAATTATCCTTCCTTGACCATTCCGTACGAAGCGGACTCGGTTATCACTACTTACGAGCCGGCAGGGAGTTTGCCATATCGGGTTCGGGTAACCCCAGCGCCTCTTATCACGAACTGCGTGCCTATGCCATGCATGACACCAAAACATACTTTGCCTCCGTAGACGTTCTCGATTTTATCTTCAACGATAAAATAAATAACGAAAAGAATGCCTGGGAGGCGCAGGCCTCTCTGGGATATCATTTCACCCCCGCACTGGCTGTATCCGGTGACTTCAGCTACGGCAGAAACCCCGAGTTCACCGAAGAGATAAAAGGACTCGTCCGTTTGACCTACAATATGACCTTTGATAGCAAAGGAGGGAAAAAATGAAATTTTTACAGCAGATATTTCCCGCTCTGGCACTTGGCGGACTGGTCTTGATACTCACCGCCTGTGCCCAGATGAAGGCCATTCCCGGTCTGCCCGCTTCCCATCCTGAAGCGCTGGTCGCAGGTCAGCAGGTCAGTTGTGCCGAATGTCACGAAGACCAGCAGAAAGGTACTCTGAAGGCATTTGACGCCTTCAGCCATACACCTTCCTTTGTCAAGAATCATCGTTTCTACGCTTCCTCCGATGACCGTCTCTGTTCCATCTGCCACAAAAGTTCGTTCTGTAACGACTGCCACACCAATCAGGTCGAGATGAAGCCTTCCATTAAATACGGCAATCGTCCCGATCGTGAAATGCCGCATCGCGGAAACTTCATGACGCTGCACAAGATTGAAGGCAAGCTAGATCCGGCCAGCTGTTACCGCTGTCACGGCAGAGGCAATAACGAACGCTGCATCACCTGCCACCGATAGGAGAATGCATATGAAGATATTTTACTATGGTCTTGTACTGCTCTGTTCTGTGACATTATGGGGCTGCAGCAAAGGTAACACTAATGCGCCGGCTACGATTGATCCGGCAACCGGAAAACACGCAGTGGCCAACTGGGTCAGCCCGACTGTTCACGGTGGTCTTGATTTTGGTGCCAGTAAAAATATGGGTGCATGTCAAGAGTGCCACGGCAATGATTTTGCCGGTGGTATTTCAAAGGTGTCCTGTCTGAATACCTCCGGTTGCCATGGTGTCGGTGTTTTTTCGCCCCATCCGCAAAAACCCTGGAGAGGAGGTGGCTTGATAACTCATACGCTTGTCAATGTCGATAATGCTCTCGTATGTGCCGCTTGCCACACAAAAGGCCAGAATCTTTCGACCCCGATTTTATCCAGTTACGCCACGGGCGCCCCCGGGTGTTTTAACAGCACTCTCTGCCATGGCGAGGTAGGTCACGCAAACGATCCGCAGCCCTGGTCGGCCCCTGCAAATCACGGGGCAAACCCCGGCCTCATCGGGAGGCCGGGCGCCAAATTCAGTATTGCGGCCTGTCAGCCGTGCCACGCAGTCCCGTCCACCGGCCAGAATCCGTTATTTACTGTTCCAAAGACCGGTATGCCGGGTGGATGTTCTTCTGCGGGCTGCCACGATCAGAATATCAACCTTGCCCATCCCTTTGTATGGCTGCCAAACCGGGTGGCGGGTATAACAACAAGTCATGCAACAGCCGGAGATTTGAGCAATTCCTGCGGGCTCTGTCATGGGATCGCTCTTAATGGAGTTGGTGGTGTACCATCGGCACCAACGTGCTTTGGCCCTGGTTCCTCAAAGACTTTTGGTGCGATAACACTACGATGTCATGCGACATCTCCTGCGGCAGCGCCAATCAACTGCACGTCGTGCCATAGCTCCCCACCAAATGGTACCGTTTCACCAAACCAGGCCAACGCGCATACGGCTCATTGGGCGATCCCCGGTCTTGCCGCCATTGCCAATTTCGGAGGTTGTGATACTTGTCACAATGGGAATGGGTTCGGGAAAGCAACCCATGCTGATGGAACCGTTAATGTTGCTCTGTCGCCAACCTTCCAGGCAAAAACCGGCGGGGCGGCTACATTTGATCCAAACCTCGTCAGATGCTCTAATGTCAGTTGCCACGGAGGACAGATAACACCGCCGTGGACTACGGGAACTATCAACGTCAACACAGACTGCAACAATTGCCACATACTTGGCACTACACAGTTTAACAGCTACAATTCCGGCCGATTTACAGATCCTGGTCCTCCTGCAACTATTGTAAATTTACATGATTTTCACTTGAACAGTGTCGGACTTGTTTGCACCGATTGCCACAATACTTCAAACCTGGCAGTGAACCACTTTACGCATCTGGAAACGCAGATCATGGAAGGACCAGCTTCGGCTACGATTGGTGGCGGGACCACCAGCGTAACAACGTATGTTGCCGGTGTTCCTGGAAGCGGAAGTTGTACTCCAAGCCCAACCAGTCCCTGCCACGCCACCAGAACCTGGTAATTTATTTATCAATCCAACGGCGTCGCTCCTTTTATGCGGGAGCGGCGCCGCCTCCCGAAACTGTAAAATTAAATGTTGACAGAAACTATCAAGCTGTGAATAATAAAAATAGAACCATGGTTTGAAACGATACACGATAATACTAAACCATTCGCGAGAATGGGGCGGAAAGCCTACAGGGTCTCAACGAGACAGCCGGGTTGCCGAAATATCCATTGGATATATTGGGCAACCCTTTTTTTTTGTCTTGAGGAAGATTAATGATGGATTACTGCACAAATTAGTTTATCAACCCAACGGCGCCGTTCCTTTATTTACGGGGGCAACGCCACCTTCCGCAACTGAAAAATTAATGTTGACAAAATAAGTCAAGTTCTAAATAATCAAAATACAAGCACAGTCTAATACGATATACGATAATACTAAACCATTCGCGAGAATGGGGCGGAAAGCCTACAGGGTCTCAACGAGACAGCCGGGTTGCCGAAATATCCACTCGATATACTTGGTAACCCTTTTTTTGTCTGGAGGATTCATGTTGGATTTCGGCACCAAAGTTGTCTACATCCTTGGGGTGGCAAGTTGTATTCTTCTGGGAAGCGCACCAGTGCCTTCTCAAGCACAGGGTGCAACAATTCCAGTGGTCGGTGTTCTTGCATCAGTCACGGATGGTGTCAGCACACCGGTCAGACTTGCCACCGATTCATCCGGCAACATCTATGTAACCGATCCGCGCGGTGGCGGAATCCTCAAGTATGACAATTCCGGCGCATTGATTCAAACTATCTCAACCCTGAAAAACGTGATGGGTGTTGCGATTGCCACTAATGGTGATCTGCTGGTCAGCCAGGGAAGTTCCGTGGAGGTTCTTGATAAAACCAGTGGTGCGTTGCTATCCCAGTTCGGCAGTTTCCTGAGTTCCAACGGCATTGCCGTAGACGGCGGTGGTAATATTTATGTAACAGACAGCTTGGATAACTGTGTACAGGTATTCAACTCCGCCCATGCGCCGGTAAGCACCGGTACAGCGGCAGCAGGCAAGCCAATCAACAGTTTCGGATCTGTCGGCAGGGCAACCGGCCAGTTCATGCGACCGACTGGTATCACCTATGAAAAAATCTCCAATCAACTTGCCATCGTAGACACCCTGGCCGGCCAGGTTCAGTTTTATTCCACTGCAGGAATCTATCAGTCCAGCATCGGTTCTTTTGGAGCCGGTCCGCTCAAGTTCACATCCCCACAAAGCATCGCCTTTGAATACACCAAAGACAGCCTGACCCTGAGCCGCATGTATGTTGTTGATTCCTTCCAAGGCAATGTTCAGGTCATTGATGCAGCTACGGGAGCTTTTCTAAGCTATATCGGCAGTTACGGTCTGGCCGGCGGCGAGCTTGCCACTCCCGGCGATGTTCTCTACGATCATTTTGACCCGCTCAACAACCGTCTGCTGGTAGCCAACGGTTCCGGAGTTCTTTCTCTGTTCAGCATCGATATGGTAACGGGAACGTGCGGAACCTCCAATAACAATGCTTTCATGGTTGCTCCGACAGCCAACCTCTGCAGAAACGGAATCGTGACAAATTTTATCGGAAGCGGTCCTTGGAGCTGGAGTTGCGCCGGCCAGAACGGCGGTACCACCGCAACCTGTTCCGCATCTCTTCTGACTAATCAGATCGCTGTCAACATTATCGGAAGTAACGGCGGCAACGGCAGCGTAACAAGCAATCCAGGCGGCCTGAATTGTCTCAACGGAACCTGTACCGCAAACTTTGTCGCAGGCAGCAGCGTCACCCTGATACCACTCGCCACTGCCTCTTCAACATTTGTCGGCTGGTCAGGCGACTGCAGCAGCGCCGGAACCGGAGACTGTACCGTCAGCATGACGGCTGCCCGCAACGTTACCGCCACCTTTGCACTGATTCCGAAAGCAAGATCAAACAGTACGCCGTATGGAACAATTGCCTCGGCTTATGCAGCAATCAATGTAAGTGGTACAATTGATGCTCAGTCCAGCACCTTTGTTGAAAACCTGATTTTCAATAGAGGAAGTGTAGTAACACTGAAGGGTGGATACGATTCAATCTACAGCACT
This sequence comes from Desulfuromonadales bacterium, assembly GCA_016650295.1. Classification (GTDB taxonomy): domain Bacteria; phylum Desulfobacterota; class Desulfuromonadia; order Geobacterales; family Pseudopelobacteraceae; genus CAIPTY01. The sequence goes on from JAENWA010000062.1 coordinate 7,868, forward strand.
CGCACCGGCTACACCGTGCTTAACGGAACCTTGACCATCAATTCCGGAAAACTGGTAGTTGACAGGTTGATTATAAAATAAGATTCGTCGCAGTAATTAATCCACGACTTTTGTTCTTTAACAAATAAATAGCATGAGTTCATTCAGTTAGTTCTGTGTTGCATAGTAATATCCGGATTGCAGTTGCTCTTGCTCAATGTATTACTGGTTTCTCTTCTGCAACAAACACCACGTCCTGCAAAATATCCTGCACCGCTTTTTTTGTGCCCTGCTGGACAATACGTGCTTAACATCATGATAAGACGGTTAAATATATATATTGACGGTGGTACAGATATTGCGTCCTTATGAACAGGTTCTATCCCGGGGCCGGGATATTAGCGTATATCGGGCGCAGAAAAGTGCCTTGCTGGTGAAATGTTTATTCTCTGATATAATACTTTCACTGGTATGCAAGTGAAAAAACAATTTTTCGGGTCATGTTCAGAACCCGTTCATATTATTGCAAATATCGAATCAACACATGCTATCGCCTATAAAAATCCGGTATAAACACCTCACAGTACTTCTACATCGCGCGTAGTAACTTTTTGTCTACTCTGTCCAGGAGTTTCTTATGAATAGATTGGTTTGGGTGGCCTTGTCATTGATGTTGTCTGTCCTCATGACTCCCTTATGTGCAGACGCCGTTGATGCTCCCCACTTCGGCGGGACCTCCGGTTTTACCTGCGCCACATGTCACACGGCTCAGCTGACGCTCGGCACCACCGGCTACAATAATATCTGCCTGAACTGCCATCGCTCCGGCGACCCGGCCGCCGGGAAGAAACCGTTCACTTCGGCAGATGCTTCCAATGTTTATGGGAACCATTCCCCAACGGGGACGAAGTTATATCAAACTTCGCACCGTTGGGACGGACCGGACATCGTTCCGGCCGCTGGCGCCTTGCCTCCGATTCAAGCCGCCCTGACCAGCAACAACCTGCGCGGCCGCACCGGCAATGCACTGGCCTGTGTCCGTTGTCATGACCAGCACTCCAATACCAACGGGAAATTTCTCAGGGTAGCCAACGATCAGGATCAACTCTGTCTGGATTGTCACCGTTCGCGTAATGTCCAATCCCATCTTCAGGGGAGTCATCCGGTCAAGATCAACTACAACAGCGCCCCCGGTTCCTTCAACAAACCGCCACTAAATTCCAATCCCGCAAACCCCACCTCGGATCTGAACGCACGATTGGCCGCCTCGGGGGGAAATCTGCTCTGTTCCACCTGTCACGGCGTCCATTATACAGATTCTCGCAGCAGTACCGTTGACGGCAGCGCCAACTTTACGACAATCAGCAGCAGCAATGGTTTCCTGTTACGTACCGACATGCGCGGTGCCAAGATAACCAGCGGTTTGCCTGACAAATCAAATATCTGCACCAACTGTCATGCCGGCAAGAAAAACCACAACCAGGCTGGACAGGACATTCAGTGCATTGACTGCCATGGCGCTCATGTGGAGTTCGACCCGAACGACCCCACCGCCAGCAAGGGCACCAATGTCTTTCTAATACGTAGAAATATAATCAACAAGGCCACCGGACAACCCAGCCAGATATACTTCCGTTATACCGGCAGCAAACGCGAATACAAAAATGCTCAAGGGACCGGTGTTTGCCAGGGGTGCCATGCCGTGCCGGCGGCAGGCACGTTTAATGCGCCCCCCGAACACGCCAGTACGGACCCCAAGGTTTGCAACTCGTGCCATTTTCACAACAGCCCCATCGGCTCCTTTTCAGGAGCCTGCACCTCTTGCCATGGGTACCCTCCGACCACCGCCACGATTGGAGGTCCCACGGGACTGGCCACGCCCGCTACCGGTGCTACTGCCGCCAATCCCGGTGCCCATGCGACACACGCAAAAGGGCGCCTGATGGCCTGCACTACCTGTCACAACGGATTTACAAGCAAAACAATGCCAAGTAACAGCATTGACATTGGATTTTCAATCAATGGCGGCAACTTCCCCGGTTTTGGCGGCAGCGTTACGACAGGCACATACATAACTACAACCCCGCTTGCTGCTCCGTACACATTTTCCGGCTCCGTAAGTTCAACCGGCACCAATCAAACCTGCGTAAACATCTATTGTCACGGTGCCACACTGTCCGGCGGAACGAGCACCACACCACTTTGGACCGGTACCAACCAGGCGGCCTGCGGCACATGCCACGGTGTTACGCCGGCAACCGCACTATCTTCAGGAAGCCACCTCCGTCATGCCGGTTCAAGTTCCGCCGGACTGCTGGCATTGGCCTGCTCAACGTGTCACGGTGCAACAACCGACAATACCCATATCAACGGAAGCGTCAAATGGGACTTGTCCGCACTGGGCGGCGCTGCCGGCTATAAAACTCCTGCCGGCGCTTATGCGCCGACCGGAAGTACCGGAACGATTGCTCCGAGCGCTGCCTATGGCCAATGCACAAACATTTATTGCCACAGCAATGTTCAGGGGATCTTCGGTTCAGGGGCACCTACTGTTTACAGCCAGCCTGTCTGGGGTGGATCAACCCTTGGCTGTGCCGGGTGCCACGCTGATATGGCCACCGATGCAACCGGCACTGGCAGTCACCGGGTCCATACCATATCTACGGGAGCCAACTTTGATTGCGCAGTCTGCCATGCCGGATACACCAAAACCTCCACGGCACCGGCAACTCATGCTAACAGACTGATCGAACTTGGGGCAACCGGTGTCACATACTCCCAGGGCACAGCGCACGCTCCCGGAAGCGGCTATGGCACCTGTTCGGCGTCAACGTGTCATGGTTCCGCAACAGTCCCCTGGGGAGGGACACTCTGGTCTGCAACCGATCAGTGCGGAAAGTGCCACGCCAGCAACGCCGCCGGAGCAATAACAGTCGCTTCGCCCTTTCACGGGACTTCTTTCCCGACCAGGGTATCCGCAGCTACGGATGCAAAGGTCGGTGCACATACCGCTCATGTTGCAAGCATCGACAGCATATCGGCTGCAATAGACTGTGCCGGCTGTCACGGTAGCGTGACACTAAAAGGCGCAACCCATATGAACGGGACCACCAACTTCGTCTGGAACGCGCTGGCAACTAAAAATGGCGCCCTGACACCGACCTATACAGCTGCCACAGGAACCTGCGCCAACGTTTACTGCCATGGTGCTGCCATGCCCGGCGGCGACACCAGCGGCACCAACAGGGTTCCGGTCTGGAACAGCAACACCTATCTGCCGTCAACCCTCAGCGCGGCAGCTTGCGGAACCTGTCACGGCTTCCCGCCTTCAACCGCTTCCGGCCACCCGTCGATCATTATCCCGGCAGGTTTCCCTGCCAGCGCCTCGATCAGCACAACATGCAGCTGCCATTCCAATATTAATCCCGCCGGCAACAGCTACGCCAATATCTTTGTCAATATCGCCCTTCATATCAACGGAACCCTTGATGTTTCCGCTGGTGGGGCTTGTGATTCCTGCCACGGCTATCCGCCAGCCGGTGCCGGTTTTGTCGGAACCCACGGCAACTGGTCCAGCGCTAAGGTTGAGAATTACCTGGGCGGCGGCGGCGCCCATACCATCCTGAACCATATCAGCAAACTGGCCAAGCCGAGTGAAGGCTTTGCCAATTGCTCCAATTGCCACTCAGCGACCGATCACCAGATGAGCCCGATTGCATTCAACCCGAGCAAGAATATCAAGGTATCGGGTAACCAGCGAAACAGGTTTGTAGCTGCCAAGCAGTTCAAATACAGCTCCAATCGACTGGACGGGAATTCGCACGTGACCGGTAGCTGTTCCAACGGCAGCTGCCACTTCGGAGCCACTCCAAAATGGGATCCAAAACATTAACAGGCTGATCAGTCACATAAAACCAGTATTGGTACTTGAGTGAAAAAGGAGTCGCATATGAAAAGAACGCTTGTCGCCGGTATGTATTCAAGCATGTTGGCAATTATTTCACTGCTGGTTTTGTCACTTACTGAAGTCCCGGCACAGGCGGTTAGTGTGCTCAACTCCTGTACAACTTACTGCCACGGCATGCCGCCGCGAGATGCCGCACGCAAGGGGAACCCCCGCTTCGGATCTCAATCCAGCGCCTTCATCGGCAACCACAGGAACCATCTTTCGGGTGCTCCGGTCGCCAGCGACTGCAGTATCTGTCACACACCGGTTGCCCCCACCAACTTCGGCCACCAAACTGGCGTCATTAACATGGCAAACAGTCTGAAAGGCTATTCTTCCGCCGCGTTGCGTGCCAGGTACGACAAGGGCGTTTTCTTCAACCAGACCTCAATCCCCAACCTGAGCAACGCCACCTGCTCCAACGTCAGCTGTCACTTCGAGAAGAAAACACCGGTCTGGGGTTCTGCTGCATTTGTTGCACCCGTGGACTGTAATGCCTGTCATGGCGCCCCGCCCAGCGGTGGAGCGGCCGGTGCCGTCGGCAGCCATGCCCGGCACGACGCCTATTTCCCGGGAACCAGCAACTGTCAGAAGTGCCATCCCAATCACGTGACCTTCATCCATGCCACCAGCGCCGGGAGTCCCCTGCAGGTTCAGGGCTTCCTGCGTGACCCGCTCAATACCCTGGAAGCAACCGGTACCTACACCGGTACCGGCCTCAACTATCTGCCCAGCAAAAATGCCTCCCAGGTATTCGGCAGCTGTAACAACATCTACTGCCACAGTATCGGCCAGTCTGTAACCGGCGTCGGCGCCGGCACTGCGGTAACAACACCCGCATGGGGCAGCGCTGCGCTTACCTGCGGTTCCTGTCACCAGAACATGGGCCCGGCGGTCAACGCCAATGCCACCGGCAAACATTCCAAGCATGCCCAGACCGCCGGTATCGCCTGCTCTGTCTGCCATGGCGCAAGCTACACCAGCAGTACAGTTCCGACCGGCGCCGGCACTACCCATGTGGACAAGAACATCAATCTGGCCTTCAGCGGAGTTGCCTCGTCACCAGCCACCACCTACTCCAAAGGAAATACCTTCGCCGCTGGAGTATCGGTATACGGAAACTGTTCCAACAGCTACTGTCACAGCACCGTGCAGAATGCAACCACCGGCCTCGCCGGAGCAACGTACAGGTCCGTCAGCTGGACCACTGCAACTAACCTGACCTGTGCCGGCTGCCATGTTGACATGACCACCGACGCAACCGGCAGCGGCAGCCACCGGGTCCACACCATTGCAACCGGCGCCAACTTTGACTGCGCTGTCTGCCATGCCGGTTACACCAAAACATCAACCGTACCGGCAACCCATGTCAACGGCCTGATCGAACTGGGTGCCGCCGGCTTCACCTACTCCCAGGGCGCGGCTCATGCTCCCGCCAGCGGCTACGGTACCTGTTCCGCCAGTGTCTGTCACGGTCAGGGCGCAGTCACCTGGGGCGCCACCTTCGTCGCCGGCACAACATTCCCCTACTCGACCAGTCAGTGTGACAAGTGTCACGCAGGGACAACCGCAGCGCCGTTCTACTCAACCGCAATACCTAAAGTCACCTCCAACACCGATGCCAAGGTCGGCGCACACACCTCGCACCTGACATCGACGGACAGTCTGGCTTCTGCTTTTGCCTGCTTCGATTGCCATGGTACGGTCACGCTGAATTCGGCCAATCACATGAAAGGCACCACCAGCTTCAGCTGGAGTGCTCTGGCGCAAACCGGCGGATTGACTCCGACCTACTCAGCCGGCTCCTGCGCCAACGTCTACTGCCACGGCGCCGGAATGCCGGGCGGCGACACCAGCGGAACCAACCGGACGCCGACCTGGAATGTTCCCTTCCTGCCGGCAACTCTCACCTCGGCAGCCTGCGGAACCTGTCACGGCTTCCCTCCGTCAGCTGCTTCCGGACACCCGGCGGTCACCATTCCGGCCGGTTTCCCGACAACCGCCTCGATCGGCACCACCTGCAGCTGCCACGCCAACATCAACACATCAGGCAACAGCTACGCCATCATCTTTGTCAACAAGGCCCTGCATATCAATGGGACGGTGGATGTTGCCGTCGGTGGCGCCTGCGATACCTGCCACGGCTATCCTCCTGCCAGTGTCGGCTTTACCGGAACCCAGAACAACTGGTCCACTGCCAGGGCTGAAAACTACCTGGGCGGCGGCGGTGCCCATACCATCGCAAGCCACATCAGCAAAACAGCCAAACCTGGCGAAGGATTTGCCAACTGTACGAAATGCCACAACGCTTCGGACCACGTCATGAGCCCGGTTGCCTTTAACCCGAGCTCAAACATCAAAGTCAGAGTTAACCCGCGATACAGGCTTGAAGCTGCCAAGCAGTTCAAGTATAGTTCCAACCGTCTGAACGCGACTTCACACGTGACCGGAACCTGCTCTAACAGCAGCTGCCACTTCGGTGCCACCCCCAAGTGGGACCCGGCCCATTAACCTGCCAGCGGGAGGGGCAACCCTCCCGCCTTACATTGTACGGTTTGACAGATTGAGTGTTATGTTGCCAGAGAGAAGGAGCTGACCATGGGGAAAAATAGCGCGAGCAGAAGAAGATACTCGCAGGTCGTTGCAGGATTTGCCGCACTGGTGTCACTTTCGTTCGGTACGTGTTTAGCCGAGGCCGCCAGTTTCCTCAACAGCTGCACCACCTATTGTCACGGCACGCCTCCGCGGGATGGCGCTCGAAAAGGCAACCCGCACTTCGGTTCCCAGTCCAGCGCCTTCATCGGCAATCACAAGAATCACCTCTCTGCTGCACCATCCACTAATGACTGCAGCATCTGTCACGTTCCGGTTGTCGCCACCGGCTTCGGCCATCAGAACAACGTCGTTGATATGGCCGTAAAACTGAAGGCGTACTCGACCACAACCGGACGGGCCAGGTATGACAAGGGGGTCTTCTTCAACATGACCTCGATTCCCAACCTGACCAACGCCACCTGCTCCAACGTCAGCTGCCACTTCGAGAAGAAGACCCCAGTCTGGGGATCGGCTGCCTATAACATAGCCACCGACTGTAACGCCTGTCACGGCGCACCACCGGCCGGAACTGCTGCAACTCCCGCCGGTGGTCTGACCGGCAGCCATGCCCGTCACGACGTCTACTTCCCGGGAGCCGGCAACTGTCAGAAATGCCACCCCAGCTACACGACCTTCATCCATGCCACCAGCGCCGGACGTGCCTTGAAGGTACAGGGTTTCCTGCGCAATCCTCTCAATACACTGGAAACATCAGGAACTTACTCCGGCAGCGGAGCCAATTATCTGCCCAGCAAGAGCGCCTCCCAGGTGTTCGGTTCCTGCAACACGATCTACTGTCACAGCACCGGCCAGTCAGTAACCGGGACCGGTACCGGCCTAACCTTTAAGGCGGTTACCTGGGGCAGCGCCGCTCTGACATGCGCCAGCTGCCATGTTGATATGGCCACCGACGCAACCGGCACCGGCAGCCACCGGGTCCACACCATTGCAACCGGCGCCAACTTTGACTGCGCCGTCTGCCATGCCGGTTACACCAAAACTACGATAAGTACGGCAACACATACCAATGGCCTGATCGAACTGGGTGCCGCAGGTTTTACCTACTCCCAGGGGAGCGGCGCAACACATCCGGTCGCAAACGGCTACGGAACATGCTCCGCCAGCTCCTGCCACGGTCAGGGTACCGTTACCTGGGGCGCCACCGCCGCAGCGCCGGTCAACGGTTTCCCCTTTTCGGCCAGCCAATGCGACAAGTGTCACTCCGGGACAGCCGCCGCACCGTTCTACTCAACAGCCATTCCGAAAGTTATTATCAATACAAATGCCAAGGTTGGCGCACATACCTCGCACCTGACGGCGCCGGACGGCCTGGCCACTGCATTTGCCTGTACCGATTGCCACGGCGCGGTTACGCTTAACTCCGCCACCCATATGAATGGCACAACCAACTTCACCTGGAGTACCCTGGCGACCAAGAGCGGCGCTCTGGCACCAACCTACACGGCTGCCACCGGAGCCTGCGCCAACGTCTACTGCCACGGCGCCAGCATGCCCGGAGGTGACGCTTCAGGAACCAACAGGGCTCCAGCCTGGAACAGCAGCACCTATCTGCCGGCCACCCTTACCGCAGCAGCCTGCGGAACCTGTCACGGCTTCCCGCCGTCTGCAGTTTCCGGACATCCGGCGGTAACTGTTCCGGCCGGTTTCCCGGCTACCGTCACTATTGGTACCACCTGCAGTTGCCACTCTAATATCAACACTGCTGGAAACAGCTATGCCACTATGTTCGTCAGCAAGGCACTGCATATCAACGGGACGGTTGAAGTGTCGGGTGGACACGCCGTACCGTTCTACGCTCACACCACACCACCGTTCACCTCCTGCACCGGATGCCATAACGCATCCGCAGCAGGTGCGTATCCGGCCGCAGTTGCCGGAACATCCCCGAACTGCCGCGGCTGCCACATTACATCCGACCCGACAGTCACCTCGACCGGCTGCTCCTCCTGCCACACCAGTCCGCCGAGCGGGACGACCCATCCGAACGCCGTCGGCAGCCATGTTAAGCACGGCCTCCTGGCGGGTGTAACCATGCCATGCACGGTCTGCCATAACGGAGCGGGCTCCGGCAGCGGCGCTTCCCACGGCCCCGGCAACAAGGGAACCAACCCGGCGGTTGATAATGTCATCTTCACCGCAGCGCAGGCCGGCGCTTCCGCAACCTGGACCGCCGCGACCAAGACCTGCTCCACCACCTATTGCCATGGTGCTACTCTTACCGGCGGCACTAACAAGAGCCCGGTCTGGGGAACGACACTCACCGGCTGTGGGCTGTGTCACGGTGATCCGCCTGCCACCACAACACACTCGGGTGTTACGGTAACCCAGTGTATTACCTGCCACGATCATGTAAATGCGGCCGGCACCGGCTTCACCAATGCTGCCCTGCACATGAACGGTGTCATTGATGCCAGTGGTGGAAGCTGTATCAGTTGTCACGCCAGTGTTCAAACTGGTACCCATGGTACGCCACGAGATGCGATCATGACTGAATTCGGTCTTGCCTGGGGTCACAAGAAGACAGGTCGTGGGGCGGTAACCGATGCGGACTGTATCGTCTGTCACCTTGAAGGGGATTTTGCAACCCAGAAACCCTCGCCAAAACATAAGGACGGCAACATCGATCTGCGTGACCCGGATGGAGTTGGTGAAGTCCCCATCAAGAACATATCCGGAGGTGTCTTTACCTTTACAAAGTTTGCAACATCGTATGCTGCCGGTTCAAGAACATCCACCGGTCATCTGTCCAATACCGATAATGCCAATGTTATATCGCAGAAGTTCTGTCTGACGTGCCATGACAACAACGGTGCTACAAACACAACGGCTCGTTCAAATAACGGCGGCACCGGCACGGCTGCGATGCCTTTTGGCGGCAGGGCACTTGGTACCACTTATACGGCGGCAAACAACGCTATCGGAACCCAGGGACTTATAGACGTCAAGACTCAGTTTGCGTTAACAAATTCTTCGCGTCACCCTGTGCTCGGTCCACGGACGAGAGACTTCCCCTATTCGACACGGCTTGCAGTTCCGTATAATAATATCGGGACAGCAAGGGATACCAATGCTGCCGCTGGACATACTACCGCAGCCAGCGTCGTTTTGAACTGTTTCGACTGCCACAATACTCCTACAACCCCGCTGACGTCACGTACCGTTGCAGCCCACGGTAATGCAGTGACGCTGCGGGGTACCGTTTATGCGGGGTCGGCAGCGTCTACACTCTGCACAACGTGTCATACGGGTTATACCGGGACAGGTCAGCACGGTACTGGATCAGCGTGGTCAGTTACAGGATCAAGCCATAATGTGTCCCGTGGTTGTGAGTATTGCCATGGAAGCCAAACTAGCACAACAGCTCAGGTGCGGCCGATCCGCGCTCAGGATTATCATGGCAGTAACGCGAGAGTTGGTGGTGGTTTGTGGCCGACAGTAAATTCACGCCCCTATGCCTTTATTAGAGGCTGGAGCGGCACTGCCTATCACAGGCCGTACAGGGCTACTGAGTTTACCACTGGCAGTGCAACCTGCGGAGCAGGGACCTGTCCGGGTGGTGGCCAGGTAGCTGACGGTTCGACTCGTACCTACACAGCAGGCGGCACATATTAGCAAGTATCTATGATTAGAGTAGTTACAAGCCCTGCCTGTGAAGGCAGGGCTTGTTTTGTTAATGATAAGTCACATCACTGAAGTTGATTTAATTAATTAAGAAGCGGAGTGACATGGACGTGAAGAATTTATCAACGGTATCCTTTTGTATCGTATTCCTTTGTATAGTCTCGTTTTTGTCTGTTGTTGCCGGCTGCAGCGGGGAACAGGAGAAAACCAAAGTCGCACAACAATCCAGCGGTGCAATTGTATCTGACACCACTCTTTTGGCGACTATCGCTGACGGTGATAAACCGCCTCAGGCAATCCCTGGTCATGCGGCAGATCCTGCGTCACAGGACCAGCCGGCTTCTTTTCAGGTGATATTCAGCGAGTCAGGAACTGGTGTGGCTTATGTTGCCAATAATGGCGGTATGTTTTTTGTTGTGCATAACCAGAACAGGGGCAAGAAATATTCTGCTATCGGTACAATTGTGCTCAGTTCTGACGGTCGTCGCATAGCCTACGGAGCGCTTGCGGACGGCAAGTGGCGTATGGTTGTTGATGGCAAGGAGGGCAGATCTTATGATACGGTTCTATCGCCCATATTCAGCCCTGACGGCCAACACGTTACATATCAGGCTCAGGAAGGCTCAAAATGGTACGTCGTTGTGGACAACACACCAAACGCCGGGACGACGGCCAGTTATACTACACCACAGTTCAGTTCTGACTCGACCTTGATCGCCTATGTTGAAGCAGCGGCTTCCAACAGCAAGATGCGATTGATCATTAGTGATCTGACGTTCGGCAAGCAGAGTGTCAAGGAATCCATCGGGGATCTGTTGTTTACAACAAATAAAGCCAATACCAGAATTGCAGCGGCGCAGGTTGTCGATAATAAACATCGAATCATCGATTTTAATTTTGCCAAACCCGACGCTGTTCATGAGGGTCGGCTCTATGACCTGATTGAACAGCTGACGCTTAGTGATGACGGGACGTCGATGTCCTACTGTGCTCTAAATGGTCGTAACCGACTGATGGTACTCGATAGCAGAGTAGAACAGCTTCCAGATGGGCGCGCTCCTGAGTTGCCGGTTATCCGGCCTGACAAAAAAGGAGTAGGTATTTTGCTTGGCTCGCAAAATCGTATTTATCTGCATCAGTCATTTATTAGCAGTAAAAACAAAGGAAAAAAGTACGATGAAGCGGCCAACCTGACCTATAGCAAGGATGGTAGCTATGCCTATGCGGCAAGAACCGGGAAAAACTGGTTTATAGTCGTGAACGGCATTGAGGGACCGGCATTTGACCGGACGATCGAACCGCTGTTTAGCCCGGACAGCAGATATGTGGTGTATCGCGCCCGTAAGGATAGCAAGCGTTTTGTGGTGGCAGCTGATGCTAAAGATGGCAGGATTATCAGGCAGCACCCGTCCTACGAGCAGGTGTTTCAGCCTGTGTTTACTGCCGCCGGCACGACAATCGGATATGGAGTCAAGGATGGCAGCAAGCTGATCTGGAAGGTGGAACCTTTATAAATAGTCATCTGGGATATTGTTGATTTCCAGCTGTTTATACCGCTTTGGTCTTGGTTACCTATTAATAATGGGAAATTATGAAAACAGAACATGTATCATCTGAAACCGAAAATGAATCCTACCCGGTGGAACCCCATTATCACCCGGTCCATAAAATCCCTCGAAAAATCTACAACTTTTTTGCATCTGCCAAGCTTGCCATGGCGTTGCTGGTTGTTATTCTCTGCTGCTGTCTTGCCGGTGTCACCATCTGGCGGGGTGTTGCGGCAGGACGGGTCATTTTTAATACGCTCTGGTTCAACGGGCTGTTGGTGCTGCTTGTTATCAATGTTGCATGCTGCTTTTTCGGCAGAATCTGGGGGCGCCGGGTCACGGTAATTTCTTTCGGCATGATACTGTTTCATATCAGTTTTGTGCTGATGTTTCTGAGCATCGTCTACAACAGTCTCTTCTATTTTCGTGGTAATATCCGCCTGACCGAGGGGGAGACGCTGGTGAGCGGCGATCCGAACAGTTATGATATTCATGAAGCGGGCCGTTTTTTTTCGTTTTCGCGATTGAAGGGGGATACAACCCTTATCAGGATGCATACTGACTATAAGGTTGGCAATGAAGATAAGCGTGCTGCCTACGAGATCGAAGTCGGCGAGCAGGGGGATAAAAAAGACGGGTTTATCTATATTACCCACAAATTGAGTCATCATGGTGTTGATTATTTCAACGACAGACAGGGGTACTCATTGCTGGTGACGCTGGGGGATAAAGCGGGCAGGGAATTATACGGAGGATTTATTCCACTTCAGAGCGTTCAACGGTCTGACAAAAGTTATATCTACGTCTCCGGTTACAAGGAAGGCGATAAGGTCGTTGCATCTGCGTCAAATTTCCCGGTTGAACCGGAGCAGCCAAAGTTCGGTCTAAAGGTGGCATTATCCAAGCCAAAACTGGATGACCGGAGCGGGGATGTGGAGTTTAGTGTCTATCGACTTTCCGGTAAAAAGGCTGACGGTAGTGAAAAACCATATTTAGTTGTGAATAAGCCGCTTAACCAAGTTGTTGTGTTTGATGAATTTCAACTGGCAGCCAGAGAGGTGCGTTATTGGGTCGGTATGTCTGTACGGTACGAACCAGGCAAGCCGATTGTGCTGTTCAGTCTATGTATGGGGCTGGCCGGAATGATTATTACAACAGCAGGGCGGATCTTCAGGAAAGGAGTTCGCGGTCAGGTGGTAGTGCAGCAATCTGAAACGGTTTAAACAAATTGACAGATTGAATAGATGAAGGCATAAAAAAAGCACTATATTTTTAAGTAAGTCATGCTCACTTCATCAAGATTTTCAGTGCCTGTTTCAACAATTCCTCCACGCCCGCTCCTCCGCTGGCATCCAGTCCTCCCAGGGCTTTTCTGACCTGCGGTTCCTTATATCCCAGATTGATCAAGGCCGAGGTCACATCATCCATGACATCGACGGCCGGAATCCCGCGCGGCTCGGATTTCGGCAGTGCCGAGATATCCAGTTTTCCAGCCTTGTCCTTCAGCTCCAGTACCAGGCGCTCGGCGGTCTTCTTACCAATGCCGGGGATCGTGGAAAGCTTGTGGATATCACCCTGCCCAAGGGCCTGGGCCAGCGCTGCCGGCTGAATGTTGGAGAGAATATCGCGGGCCAGTTTGGGGCCGATGCCGGATACGGAGATCAGCAGCTGGAAGAACGACTTTTCCAGGCTGGTGCGAAAACCGTACAGCTGGATGGCGTCTTCCCTGACGTTGGTGTGGATATGCAGGGTGACGGCTCCCTCTTCGGGCAGTTCATAATAGGTGGAAAACGGAATCATGACCCGGTAGCCGACCCCATTCACGTCAAGAATGATGTGGTCGGGAGTCTTGAAGGCGATCTTTCCGGTCAGCAGTGCAATCATGGTTTATAGTTCCTCCAGGAGGTCTGGCGCTTCGGGACAGCAGGACCGGCCTGTTGACGAAGAACGCGGGAGTTGATGTGACAGACCGCCACTGCCAGGGCATCCGAGGCGTCGGCCTGGGCGACCTCCGGCAATCCGAGCAGGGCTTTGAGCATCTTCTGTACCTGGCCCTTCTCGGCCCGTCCTTGCCCCACCACAGCAAGCTTGACCTGCAAGGCGGAGTATTCGGCAACCGGCAGCCCGGCATGGACCGCCGCGACTATGGCGGCTCCCCTGGCCTGCCCCAGCTTGAGAGCACTCTGCACATTGGTGGAGAAGAATATGTTTTCAACGGCGACCTCATCGGGGTGAAACTCTGCGATGACGGTCGAAAGCCCTTCAAAGATCCGCTTCAGGCGCCCGGCAAAGTCCGTCGCACTATCGGTAAAGATCGCGCCGTTGTCCACATGGATCAGTTTGTTACCCTGCTGCTCCACGATACCGTAACCGGTGATACGGGAACCGGGGTCTATGCCGAGAACTCTCACTTCAATCTCCTGAACTTTCTGCGAAGTCAAGTCTGGATGACTGCCAAGGCGGCAAGGAGCATACGACGCAGCCAACGCCGGCAGGCGCCAGAATCGACTTCGCACCATCAGAATCCGCAGCCTCCACCATTCTTCTGGTGATACTTCTGATGGTATTCTTCCGCTTCCCAGAAGGTCGCGGCCGGGACGATCTCTGTCACGATACTGCGGCGTAGCCGTGCGGATCGGTCAAGCCGTGCCAGCGACTCCTCTGCTGCCTGTTTCTGGGCAGCAGAGTGATAAAATATGGCCGAGCGGTATTGGGTGCCGTGGTCAGGCCCCTGGCGGTTGAGCTGGGTCGGGTCATGGCACTCCCAGAAGATGTCCAGCAGCCTGTCATAGGATATAACCGCCGGATCAAAGGTCACTTCTACCGCCTCGGCATGCCCGGTCATCCCGGAACAGACATCCTGATAGGTGGGCTGCTCCCTGCTGCCGCCGGTATAGCCTACCCGTGTTGAAACAACACCAGGGGTCGAAATGAAGGAATCCTCTACACCCCAGAAACAGCCTGCTGCAAATGTAGCCTGCTCCATAGCAACCTCCGATTCCAAAAGACAGGATAGTGCGTCAGCCAAATTATTTTCTGCGAAAATAATTTGTAACGTACTAAAGCAAAAGGGGGCCGCAGCCCCCTCTCTGATTACATCATCTTTTCCATCTCGTCAGCCGAAATATCGAAGTTGGAGTAGACGTTCTGAACGTCATCGCAGTCTTCCATCTTGTCCATCAGCCGCAGCATGCTCTCGGCCTGTTTACCCTCCAAAACCGCCAGGGTCTGCGGGATCATGGTAGTCTCGGCATTGAGATGCTTGAAGCCTTTGGCCTCCAGCGCCTCGCGTACCTCGATAAACAGGCCCGGATCGGTAGTCACCTCAATCTGTTCATCCTGCTCGGCCACATCATCGGCGCCAGCCTCAAGGGCAGCCTCGAAGAGCTGGTCAAAGTCAACTGACTTGTCATAGAGTATCAGTCCCTTCTTGCTGAACATCCAGGAAACGCAGCCGGCCTCGCCCATATTGCCGTTGTTTTTGGAAAAGATGCTACGCACCTCGGAGACCGAACGGTTACGGTTATCGGTCAGCACCTCCACCAGCACCGCTGCGCCTCCGGGTCCGTAGCCCTCATAGACAATCTCCTCGTAGGTAACACCCTCCATGCCGCCGGAGCCCTTCTTGATGGCACGTTCGATGTTATCCTTGGGCATGTTCTCGGCCTTGGCTTTATCGATTGCCGTCCTCAGGCGAGGGTTGGCAACCGGATCGCCACCGCCCAGCTTTGCTGCAACAGAAAGTTCCTTGATGATCTTGGTAAAGACCTTGCCGCGCTTGGCATCAGCGGCACCCTTTTTGTGCTTGATCGTACTCCATTTATTATGACCCGACATGGTTCCCGCTCCTTTGAAAGGTATGTAATAAATCACAACTATCAGAAAAAACGAAAAATAATAGCATGGTGCCTATGCACTGTCCAGAGCAAAAATGGCAGTTTGGCTCACCACGGTATCAGTCACCTTGAGCGTAAAATCGTTGCAGACATAGTCATAGCAACAGCGCGGGGGCATGACGACAAAAAACCGGGTCATGAAAGCGTAATTAGCGATTGACAACACGGGGGTAACTTCTATATAAATACAAACTCGTAACGTGATACGGCGGCGTAGCCAAGTGGTAAGGCAGAGGTCTGCAAAACCTCTATTCAGCGGTTCAAATCCGCTCGCCGCCTCCAATAAATACAAAGGGTTAGCTCTAAATGCTAACCCTTTTTTGCGTTCCACGTGGCCTCTTGCGTGGCCTTGGTTGCAATGTGTATTTGATATGTTGCTCTATTTGGACATTCGCTAACACGGTCGGCATATTAGAAAGGACGTTCAATCGGTAGAGGTGTGGCTCTTTTGTCATGGGCGAATACTAGCAAAAAATCGTAATTTATTCACATAATTAGGACTATTTTATCTTGGTGAAAGAAAAACCCCCTGCCAAAACAGGGGGCCATCTTTCTAAATCACGGTTATTTATTACTTTTCTTTCCGTACACCTTTGAAAGGTGTGCCGTCTGCCTTCTGGTCAATGAATCTTCCTGTGTCAGTATCCCGTTTCACCCAAGTATCAGTCTTCGGGTTAAAAGTCTGACTTCTGTCCCTTACCATCCCATTTCTGTGACCGTCACCGGTCGGCGGATTTGTTGCCATTTGTTTATCTCCTCTTGCTTGCAGGTTGCGGAGGGGGATTTTTCCCCCCTCCTGGTTTTCATTTAGGCATCAACCCAAATTGGGAATGCCTTTTTTCCGTACTGACTTGCGTAGCGGCGAACACCCTTAATGGTGATATACGCGACGTAAATCAGACGCTTCCCTGGTCTATCCGTGATTTTTTCCACGGTAGTACCTACCTTTCCGATAGGCGAACTTTAGACCTTGCAAGCAGGGAGTTTGTTTGTTATGATAATTTCCCTAAATTGTTTCCCGTTGCAAGCCCCCAAAGCCTAACTTTTGGGAGAAAGCCTTGATGCGTCAACATCGAGGCTTTTCTAATTCTATATCTTCAGCGCTTTCAACCTCACTTTCAAAAACGAAATATTTACCGCAAAATATTCTGCCATATCAAACTGACTAACCTCATCCATTAACATCATCCGAAGTGGTTTTACCGGCATCAGCAATGCTCCGGCGAATCGCCATGCCTGCCATTCAGGGTTACAGTAGATTGGAATATTATCTTTCCTGTAAAGATGGATACTATCGTCACCCTTTGCCTGTCTGAAAACTTGTTTTCGGTTTATTGTCCGGAGTTGAGGAACATGCATAATGCAGTGACCTGTTTCATGTGCCAGCGTCGAACGGAAAAAGTTTCACTTAACGGGTCTTCGGCAAGAGCGGCTTGAATTTCGAGTCGATTCTCCGCGCTATCTGTCAAACCGAATATTTCTGGAGGTAATTCGTTAGTATAAACGGGCATTACACCGGTCATATCTTCCAGCTTTGTATCAACGAATCGGTGAATGTCGAAGGCTTCATTGCCCTTCAGAACTTCTGGTTGATAATGAGAGATTATTGTAGTGGCAAGCAGTTCAATTTTAGCGCCACTCGTAGGTTGGAACGAGAAGTTAGGGAACGTCATTCGGATGACCCTTCCTTTTTAACATATCATTTATCATTTCAGTAAGCTCCTCCTCGGAACAGTAATCTGCTGCTCGAAGCAACTGCATATTCAATTCAGGGCGTTTTCGGAAAATCGTTCTTACTTCAGACTGAATGTTCATTTCGGCTTGTGCAGCATTCACCAGCACCCCATTTGCCAAGCCAAGAAACAACTCGATTTTTTTGACCACATCAAGAGATGGTGCTTTACGCCTTTCTTGTTCCATGTCGGAAATGTAACTCAGCGATAGCCCTGCTGCTTGGCTGACCTCCTTCAAGGTCTTTTCTTGTTTTTTTCGAGCTTCCTTCAAGAGTTGCCCGAAACTCATGGCCGTATCTCCTTTCTCCCGTAGTAGTCATGACATATCAGTTACGCAGCTTTTGCGTAAAACCACTATACCTTTTGGTATAAATATGTGTCAAGCACTTTTACGCTGATTTTGCGTAAGATCCTCATGGGTTCGCAAAGAGACGAAAACACTTCTGCATCTTGTGTTGTAATTTAAAATTAAACACAACATATAGAATAGTATTTGCAATGTCAACCTGTAATTATATAAGCAAATATCAGATATTTAAGGTTTTTGTATACAATATACACACAAGAAAGCGTAGAATATATTTTCAACACACAGCATCCCTAAATCTCGATGAAAATAGAGCTGAATATACAAACAGTCAGCCATGTTGTGCTGACCTTCATATCTTTAAGAAAATATTATGCAGAAGCTTACGTTCTATATTCATTTAAACGAGGGTTGGTGCGAAGTACTCAGGGGGTGGCCGAATTCAATCGGAATAGGTGGCCGACTTCAATCATATTGGGTGGCCGAGTTCAATCGGAATCAGTGGCCGACTTGGTGCGGAATCCGCAACTTCACTTCGTTACAGCGTGTTCAGCACATAAGGCCTTGCTGAACACGCTTCCAGTCTGTTCCGTTACGACGGCGTCATATTACCGCGTCTGATTGCACTTAGTGTGGTTTTACCGGAAGATGATCAATAATCAGCCAAGCGGAACGAACAGAATTTCGAGGCATGCCAGCTGAAATAATGAAGTTGAAATATAATCAAAGCTGATTGGGCGGGAATTGACGCAGCCAACAGAAGGAATGACACAATGCAAAACACTATTCTTGCCAACCTCGAACAAATTGAACAAGAGCAGAACGTTTGTATTCTCTTCGCCGTGGAGTCTGGCAGCCGTGCCTGGGGCTTCGCATCAAAGGACAGCGACTATGATGTGCGCTTCATATATCTGCATCCGCTGGAATGGTATCTCTCAATCCGCAAACAGCGGGATGTGATTGAATGCCCCATATCCGGCGACCTGGACATTAGCGGCTGGGACCTGCCGAAGGCACTCGGATTGTTTCGCAAGTCAAACCCTCCTCTTCTGGAATGGATTGGTTCTCCTCACGTCTATCTTGATCGTTACGGTCTTGCGGACCGGTTGAGGGAACTGATGACTGTTTATTACTCACCCAAACGCTGCCTGCTTCACTACCTGCACATGGCGCGGGGAAACTTCCGGGAATACCTGAAGGGGGAGACGGTACGTATCAAGAAATACTTCTACGTCCTGCGGCCCGTTCTGGCTTGTCTGTGGATAGAGAAGCACAACAGCATGCCGCCGACTGAATTCGCCGAATTGTACAAGGACGCAGGACTTTCGCCATCAATTTCAGCAGAGATTGACAGGTTACTGCTTCGAAAAATTGCAGGAGACGAGCTGGATATGGAGCCCAAGATTGAGGTAATCAATGCCTTTCTTGAGCAACAGATTGACCATTGTTCGGCCTTTGTTGAGGGTATGGAGATGGTGGATGTTGATGAAGATGTATTGGACGAGTTTTTCCGGGAGATACTGGGGAGGGTATGGAAGTCAGAACCGGCCATATAATCTGTACTTGAGAACTCAAATCAAATCGCCGAAATGAAAAGTTGTGGCGATTTTTGTTTAGCTTCAATATTGAGTGAAATTCATATAATATCGGTTGCGTTTCCAAATGCTGTCATGACCGGGAAATGGCCGGCAAGAAGAGGCAGTGGTTTATCAAATTTGATGCGTTACTTAGGTCCAAACAAGGGAAAAAATGGGGCGGATGGGGAGTGGACGGCAAGAAGCTGGCGAAGAAGCAGAATGGACGGTTGTTGCAGGGGAGGACGTGGGATGCGGTGCCGTTAGCACCGACACCCAGCCAATGTTCTATAGTTTGAAATTTCAAGCTCGTGAAGTGGGCGGTTGTTGCCTGTTTGAGATTTTGTAAAATGTGTAGCTCCGGTATTTATGTTTTCACCTTATGTTTTCTTGCACGCTAGGGGGCAACATGTATCTTGATACGATTACGATAAGTAATTTTCGGTCATTTGATAGGATAGAAATCCCCCTCTGCAAGGACCTCACGGTTTTCGTGGGAGAGAATAATAGTGGAAAGAGCAATGCAATTGACGCGATTCGTCTTATCACTACTCCGCTCGGAGGCCGGCGTGAAATATACGCTGAGTTGACAGACATTCGGTTTGGTAGTGTTGATCGTAAATTCGAGATTGAAGCGCTTTTCAGCCATCTGAGCCCACCTCAGCAGGGGCGCCTACTTTCAGCGACAACAGACCATTCGCTCGAATCTGTCAGGTTCGGGCTGGCCTATGACGACAACACAAATAGCTATCCGGTCAGGCCGACACTATGGGCGGGCAAGTCAAAAGGAACACCGGAACCCGGCTGCCACGAAATGATTCGTCACGTCTATCTCCCGCCGCTACGAGATGCAAAACGTGTCTTGGCCTCCGGCAACCCGACCCGAATCTACGCATTATTGAAACATTTTCTTGATAATGACGACCCCGACGAGCTCGCACAGATGCTTGCTCGAAACTCGACTAATCCGATTCTTGGCAAGGTCGATGTCGCAGTCGAAATAGGCCTTTCCGCTCTAACTTCCGGAGTTCGGCAGCAAGTCGCATCGCTCGGTTTTGCGAACGATGAGAAGCTCATTGACATTGCGCGTGACCTTCGATTTAAACTCGCTGACCATGGCATCGAACCGGAGGACCTAAGATATTCGGGTCACGGATACGCCAATCTTCTCTACATGGCAACGATCGCGGTTGAACTGGAGAAGGTAAATAATGCTGATTTGACGCTGTTTCTGGTTGAGGAACCGGAGGCGCATTTGCATCCACAACTACAGGCCGCGGTTCTCAGTTTCCTTGAAGAGCAGGCCGAAAAGTCCAATATCGAGAAACCTGAAATTACAGGTCCGGCCGGCCAGATACAAGTTCTCGTTGCGACTCATTCCCCTAATTTGTCCGCTTGGGTCGAAAACAAGAATCTTGTGTATTTCAGGTCATTCATGCCCACAGATTCTCTTCCGACAGCAGAGAAAAAAAAGGTTGAGAAGTCTGCGCTGCGCCGCTCAACACGTTGTATCCCCCTCGCAAAGCTGAATCTGACTGATGTCGAGCGCAGAAAGATAGATCGCTACCTCGATGTCACAAAATCCGCATTCCTGTTTGGCGGACGTGCCCTTCTGGTTGAAGGTATCGCCGAAGCCTTGCTACTACCGATCATCGCCAAGTATTTAGTTTTGAAGGACAAGCCCGAACAACTCAGATTGTTCCGATCAGCGGCCTTCGTACCGATTGATGGTGTAGACTTTTTGCCTTACGTCAAACTCCTATTAAGTCCATTCAACGGCGTCTGTATCGCTGATCGCGTCGTGGTCATTACCGACGGCGACAAGACGAAGGCAACTAGCGGCAAATCCAATCCGGGAGAACTCAGGAAAATAGAGCTAGAAGGGCACGCGAAGGACTTTGGCTCATCTGCTTTTTTAGAGGTGATTGTGAATACGTATTCATTGGAAACCGAACTGATCACAGCCGGAAATGGCGACCTTCTGAAGACGGTCTATCTTGAACTGCATAAAAACTCTGAAACGAAATGGGCGGATGCAGTTGCGAAAACCGGCGATGAACAGGCGAAGGAGATTCAAGCGCTCTTCGGTACAACTCGTAAGGGCGACTTTGCGCAAATCCTTGCTGAGAAGATAACCAAGGGCGCATTTTTCTTAGTCCCTACGTATATTAGGACTGCCATTGAGGCACTTGTCGAATGATTGCGGAAGTGTTTAAACCTACCAAAGAGCAGGACAAGGTCATTCGCCACTCAGGATCGGCCTTCATAACGGCTTGTCCAGGAGCTGGAAAGACCCGCGTGATGGTCGAACGGGCTCGGGAGATACTGAGCTCAAGGTATGACGCCCGCGGAATTGCGTTCTTGTCATTTACGCGTGCGGCTGTATCGGAGCTGGAAAACAGATTGCGGCGAGAGGCTCTGCTGAGTTCTCCCGCTTTTCCCCATTTCATCGGAACATTCGATAGCTTTATTTGGCAGTTTTTCATAGCCCCGTTCGGGATTCCGGATACGGAAGCCGTACCCCATCTTATCCCCGATATGGGTAGCCGAATAGTTCAGCCCTTTGATAAAGCGCAGCCGCTTACTTTCTCATGCTTTGACCGTAGTACCGGCAAGATTGACGCCGCTGCAGCGATTCGATCAGGCTTTAACATAAGCAATAAAGGGCCTGCAATCATAAAGGCATACGAGACTTCCGCCAAAAAAATGCTCGCCCGGTTTCGTGAACGTGGTGAGCTGGACTTTGAAGATGCACGTGTGCTAGCAGTAACTCGACTTGCCAATGAGGATTTTGCCGTGCGGTTCTCTTTAGTGCTCGCTGCGAGGTTCAGCGAGGTTATAGTTGATGAGGCGCAGGACTGCAATCCAGCTGATTTAGAGATCATCAGATGGCTTCGCGATGCAGGGATTCCAACTAAAGTGGTCTGCGACCCGCATCAATCGATTTATGAGTTTCGCGGGGGCATCACAGATCAACTTGTCTCTTTTGCCTATTCGTTCGACAAAAACGACCAGCTCGGTATGAGCGGAAATTTTCGCTCTAGCGACAATATATGCAAAGCAATTGTTATGTTGAGGGCAGTAGAATCCAGAAAAATAGTTGATGAACCTCTTGGCAAATACAAGCATGAGTTGGCGAATATCTATGTTTTATCGTATGCGGGTAATTCAGTTCCAGCGACGATCGGTGGGAAATTTGTTGAACTCTTAAATGAACTAAAAATTGACGTAGCCAGCGCCCCGGTGCTAGCCAAAACCAGAAACAGCGGCTCTAATGCAATAGGTCAGCCTGTGATCAAAACGACAAGGGATCTGACCTTCCGTCTTGCAGAAGCTGTCAGTGATTTCTATTTCGCAATCGATTTGGGCAACCAGAAGTCCGCGATCGAAGAGGTGCATAAGATCATTCTAGAGCTTGAAGGCCGTTTGTCGGGCAAGAGCTATCACCAGTGCGTTGTCGCTCACGACATAAAGTCGGATGATTGGCGACCGCAAGTATTGCATGTTCTGCGTGCACTCCGGTACGACCCCAAAGTATTTGCCGATGCTGATGTGTGGCACAGCCGGGCAAAAGAGCTTCTCGAGCCTTTTCTGCCTGCAAACAGTCCATCGATATCGCAGAAACTGAAGAAGAACCGAGATATTGCAGGGGTTCTGGTGGTCGCTCCTGTTGAATGCCCACCAGCAAAGACCATTCACTCGGTGAAAGGAATGGAGTATCCTGCTGTCTGCGTTGTGACCGTCGCTCAAAACGTGAAAGGCATCCTGGATTATCTCGAAACTGGCGCGCCAGTAGAGAAAGCCGAAACTGCCCGAGAGCTTTACGTTGCAGCTTCGAGAGCGCAACGCCTTTTGGTAATTGCGACCCCAAAGAGCCAATCCGCACGGTTCGCTGCGCACCTTCGAACCACTGGAGCCGCGGTCACAGTACTGGACATTTAAGGAGAGGGTCTTGCCCCTCTAAAAAATAGGAGTTTTTCATATGCCGACACTGGAATTTAAAGGGAAACAGTTTGTCTATTCCCATCACTTGAGCGTGCCTTTCCGGGAGCTGAAGGTAGATGCAGCCAAGTCTCTGCCCGCCGAAGGCCAAAAACCTTCGCTGGACGACAACCTGATCATCCACGGTGATAACCTGGAGGCGCTCAAGGCTCTGTTACCCACTCATGCTGGTAAGGTAGATTTCATCTTCATCGACCCGCCCTACAACACTGGCAACGAGGGGTGGTGCTACAACGACAACGTTCGTTCACCGTTGATGAAGGAGTGGTTGAAGAAGTCGGCCAATCCAGTGGACAAGGAAGACTTGGAGCGACATGACAAGTGGTTGTGTATGATGTGGCCGCGACTGAATCTGTTAAAAGAGCTTTTGCACGAAGATGGTTTATTGTTTATTTCAATTGACGATAACGAAGCAGATAAACTTCAGGTAATTGTTTCTGAAATTTTCGGTGATGAATCTGTTCTCGGAAGATTTATTTGGAAATCTCGGCAGAATAAGGACAATAGAAACATTACTGGCCTCTCAAACGACCATGAATATGTATTGATCATCGGCAAACAAATTGAAGGAGATACCCGTTCAGGAAATGGCTTCTCAAATCCTGACAAAGATCTACGAGGAGCTTGGACAAGTGGCAATATGGTTGGTTTGGCCTCAAAAGAGGAAAGGCCCAATCTACATTATGATCTTCTTGATCCAGATACAAAGATCCATTATGGATGTCCTCCGAGAGGGTGGAGATACGATCCTTCAACGATGGATAAATTAATACAGGAAAAGCGTATTCTTTGGCCTACTTCAGCAACTGGAAGGCCACGAGAAAAATGTTTTTTGGATAACTTGCCTGAGAAAACAAATGCCTCAACAGTGATTGATAGACCTATATTTACGCGAAATGGCACTGATACCTTTGAAAGGATAATGGGGAATAGAAACTTCGCGTTTCCAAAGCCACCAGAGCTCATAGAATATCTTCTCGGGCAACATTATAATTCCAACGCCATAATTCTCGACTCTTTTGCCGGTTCCGGCACCACCGCCCATGCCACTATAGAAGCAAACAATAATGATGGCGGCAACCGCCGTTTCATCCTGATCGAGTGCGAGGAGTATGCCGACACGTTGACCGCCGAGCGGGTGCGGCGGGTCATCAATGGCTATCCCTTCAGCGGTACACAGCGCGAAGAGTTGTTCAATGAGAAAATCACCTGGACCAATTTCTCCAAAAAATCACAGAAATTGCTTCTTCAGGTCGAGCATATCGAAAAAACTAAAGGCGCGGCCTTTGATACGGTAAAGAAGGAGATCAAGGACGGTGTGCTGACAGTTACCGGTGAGAGGAAGATTACCGAGACCGCGCCGGGTCTGGGCGGCAGCTTCACCTTCTGCACCCTGGGCGAACCGATTGAGATTGAAAACCTGCTGACCGGCAAGGGATTGCCCGGCTTTGAGGCCCTGGCACGGTATGTTTTCTACACTGCTACCGGACAATCTCTGGAGAAAGTTGCTGAACCGTCCACCAATGGTTTTGTCGGTGAGACCGAGTTATTCCGTATTCATCTCTTCTATCACCCGGATACCGCTTGGCTCCGTTCCAACGAAGCTGCACTGAATGCCGAACGGGTAGCGGCGATTGTTTCGGGGAACAAATCCGGCAAACGTTCCATTGTCTTTGCCGTGGCCAAGTTCATGAGTCAGAAGGAGTTGACCAAGGAACGCATTGAGTTTTGTCAGTTGCCCTATGCGGTACACCGTATTCTGGGGGCCTGAAAGCGCCCTGCGTGGCGAGAAAATCCCCCTCCCTAACCCTCACCCGCTGGGTGAGGGGACTTATAATCCTCCCCCTCCTGGGGAGGGAACGAAAAGCTCCTCCCCCCAGCGGGGGGAGGTTGGGAGGGGGGAGAAGTTTGGCAATAGCGAGTAAGGAGCCAGCAACGGACACTCCAGCCAAAAAACTGTTCATACCAGCGCCCGTGCCGGTTCCGCTTCTTGAAGCGGCCCGCTCCTTGCGGAAAAATATGACAGACGCGGAGCAACTGCTCTGGTATTGTCTGCGGCGTAAACAGCTGGGCGGTTTCCGTTTTCGGCGGCAACATCCGTTTGAACAGTATGTGCTTGATTTTTTCTGTTTTAAAGCTCGGTTGGTCGTTGAACTGGATGGCGGACAGCACAATTCTCCAGAGATTCATTTGCGAGATAAGGAACGGACTCTATTCCTGAAACAACACGGAATTCAGGTTGTAAGATTCTGGAATAATGAGGTGTTCAGTAATCTGGAAGGTGTGCTGCAGTCGATTTATGATGTGCTGCAAGAAAAAACCTCTCCCCCTCCCTAACCCTCCCCCGCTGGGGGAGGGGACTTAAACCCTCGCTCACTGCGGGAGGGGACTTAGAATCTCCTCCCCCCAGCGGGGGGAGGTCGGGAGGGGGGAGACTTTCCCTAACGGAAACCGGAGTAGTTCATGGAACTGAAAGAATACCAACAGGGTGTCTTGCGCAAGATGGACAATTATCTTGCGGATCTATCTGAACAGACCGAAAAGGTTGAAAAGGTCAAAGCTCTGATTGCTGAACAGGGTCTTGATCTCGATATTGGCGATCCTTGCCAAAAAACATGGGATCATCTCAATAACGAACGGGTTCTGCCCTACCTTCGTGACATCAACGGCAATACTGTTGTTGCCCCCTATCTCAGCCGTCATGATGGCCTGAACCGCTCTATCCCCAACATCTGCCTGAAAGTGCCGACCGGTGGCGGCAAAACCCTGCTGGCTGCTTGCACGATTGAGCGGGTCCAGACCGACTATATCAAGCTCCAAACCGGTTTTGTGCTCTGGGTCGTTCCGTCTGACGCTATTTACCGCCAAACCTGGAAACAGCTTGCCAATCGGGAGCACCCCTATCGCCAGACCCTTGAACGCGCCTCCGGCGGCCGGGTCAAGCTGCTGGAGAAGGGAGACGCCTTCACTCGTCTGGATGTGGAAGGCCAGCTTTGCATTATGCTGCTGATGCTTCCCTCGGCCTCCCGCCAGTCAAAGGACACCTTGAGGATGTTCCGCGATAGTGGCCGCTTTACCTCGTTTTATCCACCTGAAGATGATAGCGATAAGAACCGCGTCTTGCTTGATACTGTGCCCAATCTGGATATCAACGACCTGGCCGACCTTGGCTATATGGACGGTGTTATTCCCGGTTCGCTCTCCATCAAGCAGAGTCTGGGTAATGTGCTGCGACTGGTGCGGCCGCTGGTGATCATCGACGAAGGACACAAGGCCTATTCGGACACTGCCCGCGCAACGCTGTGCGGCTTCAATCCGCGCTTTATGCTGGAACTCTCCGCCACCCCCAATACGGGCGGCAAGCACCAATCGAACATTCTGGTAAATGTTCCCGGCGGCGACCTCAAAGACGAAGAGATGATCAAGCTGCCAATCAATGTGGAAAATGAGGACAAGGGCGGTTGGAAGCACTCCCTTACCCTGGCTCACCAAAAACTTGAGGTATTGGCACAGGAGGCGGCTCAGCTGCAAACGGAATCCGGTCGTTACATCAGGCCGATCATGTTGGTTCGGGTGGAACGGACCGGCAGGGAACAGCGCGATGCGGCCTTTGTGCATGCTGAACACGCACGGGAATACCTCCAGGACAAACTGGGGGTCAAGGCAGAAGAGATCCGTCTCAAAACTTCGGAAGATGATGAGCTGGGGGATGAGGACCTGTTAGCCGAAAACTGTCCGGTTCGCTACATCATCACCAAGGATGCTTTGCGGGAAGGCTGGGATTGCCCCTTTGCCTACGTACTGGCAATCCTTTCCAAAACCACAGCCAATACTGCCTTGACCCAGATGATCGGGCGTGTGCTGCGTCAGCCCCATGCGCAACTGACACATAAACAAGCACTCGACGAGTGTTATGTCTTTACCTTTGATCAGGATGTTAACGAAGCGGTAAATGGCGTACGTAAGGGCTTGCAGGATGAGGGGATGGGAGATCTTGCTTCCAGCGTTAAGGTTGTTGGTGGCGGCACAGGCAATCAGCGAGTAACAAAAAAGACGACTCTGAACCGCCGAGAGGCTTTTGCCAAGTTGCCGACAATATTTCTGCCAAAGATTCTGGCCCGCGATGAAGAGGCACCTAAAGGATATCGCCTGCTTGACTATGACCGGGATATTCTGGGAGAGCTTGACTGGGAGGCGTTTCGTTATCTGCAAGCCGACAGCGTCAAGGTAGAGGAACAGGACAAGCTCAAGCGGACCATCGCCCGTGTAGATTTGGACAAAAAGAAAGAAGACGAAGAAAAACTTTTCTCACATGAAATGGTTGATGAACTGCCGGATGAAGGGCTCGATATTGCTTTTCTGGTGAGGCAGCTGCTTGATGTGGTTCCGAACCCTTGGCAGGGGATGAGAATTCTTGATGATACGTTGAACATTTTGCGCAGCCGTGATGTCAGCGAAAAACGGTTATATGTAAATCGGCTTGATCTGTTGAAGGCAATGAAGCTGGACTTGCGAATACAGGTTGACACCGCTGCTGAAACGCTTTTTCGCAAAAAGCTGGAAAGCGGCGCAATCTCCCTGCGGCTGGTATCATCGGGAGACGCCAAACTGAATTGGGAACTGGCTAAAACCCTGGAGATCGACGTTGCCGAAGAGGACCGGCTTTTGCACCGCAAGGATGGCGGCGATATTGAAAAGAGTCTGTTTGAGAGGGTATACCAGCGTGACTTTAATGATCTTGAAAAAGACACCGCCTGGTATCTGGACACTCGCCAGTCAGTCTACTGGTGGCATCGGATAGCGGTTAATCAGCGTTCCTACAGCTTGCAAGGCTGGCAGCGCAACCGGATTTATCCCGATATGCTGGCGTGTGTTCACAGCACCGAGGATGGCAAATTCAAATTCAGCGTGCTGGAAACCAAGGGTGAACACTTGAAAGGTAATGATGATACCGAGTACAAGCGCAAGATGTTTGAATTGCTGACGGCACATGTGGATACAGCTATTCGGGCGGGAGAACTGGACTTGGGTGAATCGGCACAGCAGATGAGCTTTACCATGCTTATGGAAAAGTCCTGGCAGCAGGAGATATTGAAAACGGGCGTTGTGTGACCATCTTCCCCCCTCCCAACCTCCCCCCGCTGGGTGGAGGAGATTTTAAGTCCCCTCCCCCAGCGGGTCAGGGAGGGGGAGGGGGAGGGGGGATTTTAGTGCTTCAAAAACGAGGGCAATCATGCCGGTCCTGCACACCTACCGCAAAAAAGAAGGTCATTACATCCTGGCCGGTGTCCAGGGCAGAATTGTTACCTATCGCCTCAGTTCCGACGGCGCAGGCTTCCTGAAAGACAACAGTATAACCGATGGTGAAAAACTCTCCTGGGCAATGCTCCTGGAGCTTATTCGCAAAGGAGACTCTTACACCAGCACTGCCGGAGAGGCTGACGAGGATTTATCAGGATGGACGCAGCTTGGGCTGCTCTTCAACATACAGGAAAACGAACCGTCCGCCGCAGACCTTGTACCGCTTTGCGCTTGCGGCTCCTTGGAAGGGCTGCATATTGCTGAACTGTCTGACTCGAAAACTGCTTCACTTCTATGTAACGAATGCCGCACATCCCGCCGCAACCAGATAGACGCCAGTGTTCCAATCTACATGATCACCACCCCGCCAACACTCGACCATCTTCTTGAACGCTCCGGACTAACGCCGGACGATTCGGTGACAGCATATCGTGAACTCTTGAACGCAAGCCTCGCGGCAAAGTGGAACGGAAGGATACGCCCCAAAGGCAAGACGGTGCAGACCGGCCTGTTTGAAGAACCGGAAAAACCGCAGCAGAGCTTGTTATATTAAACTGACGGGATAATCTGTGACATCCAGTTTGTGCCTTCAGTGCGGATAAAACCATGTGGGCTGTATAGGGCTTCGTGACGATCAGTGGCGAGCTGCAAAGCGATGTAGCGAAGTGGCACTTTGGTAGCAATGTCTGCCGCCATAAGCAGGGCCTGGCCGATCAGATATTCAGATATTTTGATGGGCGGCTCGCCAAGTTCGGGGTAGGTCTGCTTGCGGAAGGGGACGGATGTAAACAGGTAATCGATTTTGATGCTTGGCACGTTGTTGTAGTCACCGACAGACAGCGCAATAAAGCCGCAAGGAGTACCGTCGTTTTTTAGGACGTGAACCTTTGCGGCTTTTTTATGGGCAAGCTGGAACACTTGGCGGACATAGTTCTGTTCGTCGGGGCTATCATATCGAAAGTTTCGGAAAAGACCGCTTGGCAACAAGGCCGAACCTGACGCCAGGGCAAGATCGAACATCAATAGTGCAAGGCGACTTTGGCTTTGGCAACAATCTCCATAAGCCTGACGGCCTTCTTGGAAGGTTTCTGCCGGGCCAGCTTCTTTTTAGCTGCTTCGGAAAGTTCAGGCGGCTTTGCACCAACAATAAACTTGATGGGTGGCTTGTCCGGCGGATTGATTGTCATTGCTGTAAGTTTCATATGCTGAATATATTCCATTTTTTATCGAAAAACAACATCAGGTTTTCAACGCGAACAGAGTTCGTTATGTGAATGCCTGGAGTATCCGGAACAACGCCTCTGCGTCTGACCCGAGGCAGGAGCCGTATGCGGTAGTGCCGCATGTACGGATCTGCGCGGGGGGTGGCGGGCAACCGCCATCCCTACCTCGACTGATTAGTTGACTAACTCGATACTTGATCGACAATGTTGTTTATCTTCTGTCCTGGAATGTGCGGTTTCATGCACTTTGCAGGGCGTTTTCCAGTTTGGTTGAACATGACGATAGAGAGAAGAGAAATGAAGGGCGTTCCGGACTCGCACGGTAGTTATGTGCGTGTCGGGTCGTCCCGCAATGGAATGAAACGTATCGTGATGTGAAATGCTTTGTCTGGGAATTGAGGGGAAAGGGTAGGGCGGGGTGGTTATAATATTATATAATATTAGGTTTGGGGATCAGGCCGGGAAGATCCTCTTCTCGGCCTGGTTGATTGCTATGCAGCCATAACCTCTTTTAGCAATTCTGGGTGTTTGTCCAGAAGCTTTAACAGCTTGATAACGGCTGGAAGCGGTTTCACTTCACCTCGTTCATAGCGTGAGAAGGCGTTATGGCCTCCACCGGTAATTTGAGCGGCTTGTTTCTGTGTCAGTTTCAGTTTTTTGCGGATTCGTGTGAGTTCATCAGCTTCTTCCTTATCTATCTTCGCAATAAATTCATCAAAAAGTGGCTCTGTTATGCCTGCTTCTTTACCCGTCAATATCACTTCGTTGCAGTGATTGCACCATGCGCCGATCTGTTCATACTCTAAAGTACGCCCTCGATATTCGAATGAACTTCTTTTTTTGCCATGTTTCAATGTCCCTTGAAAACAAACAGGGCAGGTTGTGCCGTTTCGCTCTTTACTCATTCGTTACGCTCCTTGAACGATACAATGAAATAATCTTCGTATCGCTGAAACTTGATATAAAGCGGTGTACCTTTCCAGTCGGCATGATACACGTCTTGCCATACTCGATGATCGTCGTACACCGTCATGGATTTATAAAAGTCTGCCATCGAAAGACCCTGCATGACAAGCCATGCATCCTGCAATTTCATCTTTGCCGATTTGATCCCATTTCTAGCGGAACCAGTTATACTCAATGTATCAACAGAATTCATCTGCTGCTTGATTGACTCAAGATCATAATGCGGACGGCGTTTTTCCATTTTTCACCATAACCCTTCAAGGGTAATTTATCAATTTATTTTCAGAATGAGGGTTGGGCAGGGGGTATATTATATTATATAATATTAGGTTTGATGGGTGGAGAATGATGCGGCGCGGGTGATTTCATCAATAGCACTGACCACATGGCTAATGATGAAGCACAGTACGTAATATATATCAGATTAAATAAAATAATGGCTGTCCGGGAAGAAGCCAGACAGCCATTGCATGTTATTATACCTAGATTGAATGATATGTTACTTATTTGCCATAAACTATAGTGCAGAATCTTTGGAAAAATATGTAATCTTCAACTTTGTAATCGACAACCTTAACCTTAGATATACTTGCCTTGTTTGCAGCTTCATCTATCCCACCATTGCCAAATGGTGGAAAAACCAATATTTGTAATCTGCAGGCTTCCGCTGATTTCCAAGACTTACTTTCAGAGAAATCAATATCATTAATCTGAGAGTTGCTTATAACTGGTGATACTTGTGATACACATCCGGCCAGGTAAAACATGCTGACAACTGCTAACAACAAAGACAATTTTTTCATAAAATCTCCTTTTAACTCTTCTCTGATTTTACAGTATAAGATCGCAATAATCTATAAATTAATTATGTTAGCTTATTCAAGAAGTTATGCCTGCATCAGCGACCAAAAACTTATAAATGCTCAGGTATTGAGTGAAGAGATATCTTTTGATTTAAGTGATGTCCTTGCCAGCAATCATGAGAAGCATCTGTGTCTGTTCCCCCAAATAGAACCGCCAAGAAGTGGCACCAAGATTAAATTGTTAATTTATCCATGTGATATCCCATAAATGCAATCATCGTAGAGAAGAACATGCCGATGAGTATAGTGATGATTAGACCCAGAACAATCCCCGCCGTGATTACCCACCTATGAACTCCGCCCACCTCTTGAAAAACGAGATTCATATTCTGTTGTGACGGTATCGCTCGTATTTCAAGTATCTTCTGTTTAACATGCCCGTAGTAAAGATAGTTTCCCACTACGCCAGCAACGATATGCAGGAGGATATTTACTCCCGGAATGCAGAACACAATGAAGGTTAGGACAGCAAGGAGATACATTTTCCTGTACAACATCCAGAGGAACGTAAATCCAAAACAGGACCAATTCCATGTCATGCATAATTTCTCGGTTCCTGTTAAGTTGAACTTTGAAAACTGCTGGAGATAATAGTGGGAATTGGACCCAATAAACGTCCGTATTTCGTCCGTGGTGATGTTATCGGGTGCAGGGTCAGCGTTGAGCATCGAACCGCAGAAGCGACACTTGATAGCTCCATCCAGAATTGTTTCTTTACAATATGGACACGTCATTGAAGGGAAGTCTCCTCGCAATATATATAGTATTTCATCGTCATACTTCTTTTGTATATCTACATGAAAAATACTTTGAGCTCCCATAGAGCTATCGCAGCCTAACGTATCAGCCAAAATAATTCAAGTCCCCTACCATCCTTAATAGCTCAATCAGCATTAAAACCCTTCAAATTGCAGTAGATTCATGCTATGGGTATCTAATTTAAGCCTGCCTCTTCATGGGAGTAAACAAATGCTTTTAAGTAAATCCAAGTTGATTATCTGGTGCATTTCAGGAGTATTATTTATTGTAGGTTCTTTCGCTGTCTATACGTGGATTGCCTTGAATTGGAGTTTTTCCAATGGAGAGCGTGCAGGATACGTCCAGAAGTTTTCCAAGAAAGGTTGGGTATGTAAAACATGGGAAGGTGAATTGCAAATGATACCTGTACCAGGAGCAATTCCTGAGAAGTTCCTATTCAGTGTACGGAATGATGTAACAGCCCAGAAGATTAATAATGCAATGGGTAAGAAGGTTGCTCTGCATTATGAGCAACATAAAGGTGTTCCAACAAAATGTTTTGGTGAGACGGAGTATTTTATTTCGGATATTAAGGTCATAGATTAATATCAGTCCGTTGGAGGATGACAAATTTTCTTGAAGATGTTCCAGTGGCATAGGTTTATATGCATATTAAATTGAAGTAAATACTGTCAAAGAGGAGAACTACATATAATGGCAAAGCGGATTCTGATTGCAGAAGATAATCCTGGAAGCAGAGAACTTATAACAATACATGCAAAGAATCATGGATATGAGGTTGTCGCTGTCATTGATGGAGTTGATCTATTGACTACTTATTCTACTGAACGGTTCGATCTGATTATCACCGATCTAAAGATGGATAATCTGGATGGAGCATCAGCCACAGAAATCATGAAAATGCAAGGTAACTCAACTCCTGTTATAGCTTTGACGGCATTTTCTCGAAATGAAATACATCTTGTTGAAGATAAATTTACAAAAATATTTTACAAGCCTTGTGATTATAAAGAGTTGTTTAACTATGTAGAATCATTAATAGGTAAATAAGAATATTGATAAAATCAGACGTAAGGACCCCTTACACCTGAAAAACTTGTACCTGCAGCTTCAGTGCTTGAAACCAATTGGTTAGCCCCTTTTTTTCTTACACAACCATTTTATGATAATGTATGCCTGACGCATCCACAAAACCGGAACTCACGTTGTCTATTCTGCTGCACAAGCCGTTCCGGCTTTTCTGGCTGGCGCGTGTTTCATCCACCATTGCAATCCAGATGCAGGCGGTCGCCGTGGGGTGGCAAATCTACGCGCTCACCGGAAGCGCCTTCTACCTGGGTCTGGTGGGGCTCGCACAATTCCTGCCGATGTTTCTTCTGACACTCGTCGTAGGACACACCGCCGACCGCTATGACCGTCGGCGTATCGCTGCCGTTTGCCAGGTTATTTCAGGAGCGGCACTGACCTGTCTTGCCGCCGGCAGTTACGGCGGCTGGCTCGGCAAGGAGGCGATCCTCGCCATTGTTTTTCTGATCGGGGCGGCACGCGCCTTCGAAGGGCCGACCATGCTCGCGCTGGTTCCGGGTCTCGTCCCCCAGGAACTGATCCCGCGCGCCTCGGCCTGGTCCGCTTCGGCCAACCAGACCGCCAGCATTGTCGGTCCGGCGCTGGGCGGCCTGCTCTACGCAATAAACCCCACCGCGGTCTATGCCGCGGCGGGGCTGCTCTTCTTCGCGGCCAGCGCCTTGGTGCTGGCGATCCGTATCACCCGTGTCCCTGTCAAACGCGAACCGGTCAGCGTCAGGTCGCTTTTTGCCGGCATTGCCTTTATCCGGAGCCGCCCCGAGATACTGGGCGCCATCTCCCTGGACCTGTTCGCCGTGCTTCTGGGAGGCGCTACGGCGCTTCTGCCGATCTACGCGCGGGATATCCTGTCAACCGGTCCCTGGGGACTTGGTCTTTTGCGCAGCGCACCGGCGCTTGGCGCCCTGGCCATGTCGATCTTCCTGGCGCGTAACCCCTTGCGGCACAGGGTAGGGCGGATCATGTTCACCAGCGTGTTCATTTTCGGTGTCGCCACCATTGTCTTCGCCCTGTCCACCTCGTTCGCCCTCTCGATGTGCACCCTGGTCGTGCTGGGCGCTGCCGACGTGATCAGTGTCGTGATCAGGAGTTCTCTGGTACAGATCGAAACCCCGGACGAGATGCGGGGCAGGGTGAGCGCCGTCAATTCCATGTTCATCGGCACCTCGAACCAGTTGGGCGAGTTCGAATCGGGGGCCACCGCCGCACTGTTCGGCACGGTTCCCTCAGTCCTCATGGGAGGCATCGGCACCATCATCGTCGTGCTGCTCTGGATGCGCCTCTTTCCGAAGCTCGTTCGAATCGACTCGTTGAGACACTGAACAGATAAAATCACATGCTGTGTTCCTCGCTTATTCGCAATTGCAACCAAGATGGCATAATCACCGTAGAGACGCATGCAATGCGTCTCTACACATGATCACCCTGCAATTTCGTCGTCCCCCCACCCATCCCCAGACAGAGGGCGGTGTATAGGGACAAGGGGACGTTCCTTTCTATTTGACTAACCATGCATAAACTCAAATAGAAAGGAACGTTATATGTTAGTTTAGATACAACAAAATCAATAAGTTTATCTATTATAAGCTAATTATAACAGACTAGTAGTTCTATTTGTCATCTGTTAATTGAATATATATATTCTACTAACAGGAGGTAAATAGTATG
>JAENWA010000063.1 GCA_016650295.1 Desulfuromonadales bacterium
AGGTGGCGGATGGCGTAGTAGGCCCGGTAGATGTAGGATGAGCCGTCAACCAGGTAGAGGGTGTTGTCGTCTGACATAGTGAGTCCTTGGGTTAAATTTTCCGATTTATAAAGAATGAAGATGCGGCCCCTGTTGCCTTGATTTTCGTAACGTACCTGCGCTTGACCTGCCGGGCGGTCTTTTGCCCGGTCGTGGCCCGAGCGCTAGTTGAGAGCGGTCTTACTCAAAGCCGGTATTTTCCCGCGCCATCCCATTCAACTTCGCCTGTTCCTTTGCGGTACTGTAGGACATTCCGAATATTTCGCATCCATTTCGGGATATCCGACTTTGGGGATTGAGGTTCATAATCCTCCCGGACAAGGGAAAGGTGGCTCTCAACAATTGAGTAAATAGATTGCAAGTCTACCCATTGCCCACGAGGCAGTTTCATCTTGAGGCATGTCCAAATCTCAGGAAGGCGAGTCATTTTTTCCTTCATGGTACCGGGTGATTGTTAACGTAGTGGCATCAAGAAAAAGTAAAACTACTTCACACTTAACTAAGATAACGTAGTGTTTCCCAAGTTAATAAAGAAAAGAGTAGTCACTTGAAAAAGTTAAGGGATTAACGCCATCTGTTTTAGGGACTTGGACAACATATACATTTCCTCTTCGTGAAACATTGAACTTAAGTTGCCCTTTTGACTGGCTCATATCTGTACCATATTTTGAAAAGAAAGCTTTGGGAAGTCGAATTTCGATAACCTCATCGCCTTCACGTTTACATAATAAAACCGCATGGTCAAAGCCCCCAACGGGAAGGCCAAGAAACCAACGATCAGACTGGCGTTCAGTTGCTACAGCGATTCCTACTTTTTCACCTGATCTTGTCTTGTAGATTGTCTCACCTTTCGCCTGTTGCAGCTCAATGCCAATTCCAGTTAATTTTTTGAGGAATGTCTCTCTAATTTCTCTACCATATTCTCTGGCAGACTTAATATCTGTATGCAGGATCGTAGGTCGCTCCTGAATTGCTTTAGCTGTTTCTATGGCCCCCGAATCTCCTGTCTTGCCTTGTAGTGATTCAATATCAGTCACTATTTGGTTGTATCGATTGATTAAAATTTCAACCTTTCCAAGCTTCTCGCTTGCAGACAAAACAATATCGGACCTTCCCTCCTTTGCAGCTTTTGCAATTTGCTCCAGTAGTTCAACCTTTTCTTTGTTCAGAGTGTCCATTGCGTCCATACCATGCCTCCCGCTATTTATTTATAAGCATAAGTGAAGCATAGTGTAGTGAAGTGCAATTGTCAATGCGTTTTTATGGTGGATTTGTTGATGTGGCGCCAACTACTTTTTATTGAGAAACTTTCAATCTACCCGTATTTAACAATACAGCAAAAATATTCGAGATTTACTGTTGACGTAATTACCTGAATTCATGTTGTTTGCCGCCTGATGAACTATTCTGTGTGGCGGGATGACGGGTTTCCATACATCCATCCCGGAGAATCCATCGGGGTCAAGTTCAACTTCTAAACAATCCCACAATCCTGCCTGACTTTCGCGAAATGACCAAACAATCAGCCCCCGACATGAGACAACAATCAACCATCCACAATCTCCCAATACCCGCCCTTATCCGGCCCGACCCGCTTGAGAACACCTTCCTGCTTCAGTTTTGCAAGATTCTTTTTAACTGCCCGGTCAGATATGCCGAGTTCCATCGCCAGATCTTCAATGGTTATCTTTGTATTTTCCCGGATCAGTTCAATAATTTTCTGGGAACTTTTCTGGGAACTTTTCTGGGAACTTTTCTGGGAACTTTCGTCATTCGTTGCCTGCCCTGCGAATGCGGTGTAGACCGTTACCATAAACCCGTCGCTGATTTCCTGAAACTTTGGTTCCGGCAACCCGTAGTCCTTGAATCCCTGGATGATCCGCCCGATCCCGGAACCGTATTTCTCGACGAGCCCGACCTCCTTGAACATGTCGGCGATCTTGCGGTTACGCAGGGTGGAGCGATACTCTCCGCTGAGAAGTTTATCGATTGTCAGCCCGGTTGGCAGCTTGCCGGGGTTGTAAATCTCTATCCGTTCGTCAAAGATCTTGACGATGGTATCGGACGAACTGGCATAATCCCGATGGATAATGGCGTTAAGTACGATCTCGCGGACGGCATCCAGCGGGTAATCCCAGCGTTCTTCCCGCTGTGGATTGCCGGTGATGATGTAGGCCCGGTTGATGTGCTTTTTGATGAACTCCATGATACCGGTGACTTCCGCGAACAAATCGGTTCTGAGGCGGCTGCCGTCCTTGATGAGGGTTTCGGTCTGGAAACGTCCCAGTTCGATGGCGGTGAGGCTTGATTCCCCGGCCATAAAGAGGAAGAAGGCGGCGCGGGCGATTTTCCCTTCGCGGAGCAGTTCGTATTTTTGCAGGACTGTCAGCGGATCATCGGTTATCGGTATACTGCGGACACGGTTGGCCATGTCAATAAAGTTCTGAACCTTGTCCAGCGAGATGTCCTTTTCACTGTGATGGTCGTCCAGATAGAAATCCCAACTGGTGTT
The DNA here is from genome assembly GCA_016650295.1 of Desulfuromonadales bacterium. Classification (GTDB taxonomy): domain Bacteria; phylum Desulfobacterota; class Desulfuromonadia; order Geobacterales; family Pseudopelobacteraceae; genus CAIPTY01. Next base: position 2,552 of record JAENWA010000063.1, read on the forward strand.
GCAGGTCTGAAGGTGGAGATTGACAACTTCGGAGACGGTCATCTGGTAATTGGCGTTTTTGACACGTCGGTAGTAGCGCCCTTTGCAGGCAACCGGCTTGATCGGGTATTCTGTGATATACAGCGCAACCACTGTTTTCCCGTCAACCTCAAGAGTCTCAACATCTGGGATAACCGTGTTGGACGTGCTCATCTTGATCTGGTTAATCCAGTTTTGAATGGTTTCCTTGGCGAGAAGAATTCCTTTGATATTCCCGGTATCCGTGACGCCGACAAAGACAGTGCCGCCTTTTGAGTTGGCAAAGGCAGAAAGGGTTTCGATGGTTTCTTTGTCGAAGCTGGTCTTGAATTCTACCGTTTCAGACTCGCCAACCTTGAGTACAGCAAGAAGCGGTGTGGTTTTCAGAGACATCTTCACTCCTGTTTGTCAATCGGCGTTGAAAACACTAGCGGCCGGGAGGTCAACTCTCCCCACCTTCCCGCGTAAACGCTTGCAGCGTCATAATGCAAATAATCAGATCACAGCGGCGGGGTGCCGATGATCTTCACCCGGGGACCATAGTCGATATTGTGGAACCTGCCCGGATCGTCATGATTGCCGACGACCCACCGGTAGAGGCTTTTAGCCCCCTCCAGCAGCGGCGGTTTCAACCCGTGGTAGTTCCGCCCGTAGACCTTCCGGTCGTAGGCGCCGTAATATTCAATTTGCATCTCTTCGTCATAGATACCGATACAACCGTGGGAAGCGGGGTATCCGGGCATGTCGCGACCGTGGATAAAGTATGAAGGCGTTGTTGGAAGGGACTTGTCCATGAAAAACCTGAGCCCGTAATGCATCGGGTAGCGACGGCCGATTTCCTCCACCGTGTACATATTGGAGGTATGTCGTTTGTCGATGGCATCAATCCTGAACTCGCCGTTGGGGACCCGATGCCCCTCGATTCCGACCGCTGCGGGGAACGATACTACGAGCTTCCCCCGCTCGTAGGCCCCCAGGAACATCTCGGACTGGTCCACCAGGATGAATTTCTCGTCTGCTTCAGCCTCCGGGTAGAAGCTGGGCAAAGGCGAGAATCCCTTTATTTCTTCCAGCCGTCTGGGCACCTTGATGGACATCCCGCCGTAAAAGTGGCGCCGGTCCATGCGGTTGAAACGCAGCACATCCTGCCACCCGGTTCCGAACAGTTTCTCCGGGGTGTCCTTCCACGTCAATTTTACGCAATCCCACTCGATGGAGGCGACGCTCGGAAAGCGGACCCCGCACAGCGATGTAAGCTTGACCGCGGCATCGTTCCGGGAGGCGCAGAGCAACAGCATGATCAGGGCGAGTATGGTTCGAAACAGGTATCTCATATTGATCCCTTGAAGTGCGAAGGCGTGGCACCTCTCGCAGCATCATCCCTTCGTTCTCATGATACCATGAATTCGTGATTTCGCGTCTCCCATTGATGCCATTTGAATACAAAAAAAGGCGGCCAACCGGCCGCCAATATATTCTTTGCGTGATCACCACCGGCTTGCCCGAGCGCTTCTCAATGTCCATGCCTGTGCTGCCGGCCACGACATCCCGACACGCCTTGTTTCGGCTTCGTTAATGGTCAGCTCTCCCCTTCTTCCCGCGTAAACAGCACAAAGGCCATGGCTGGCCGGCGGCTGGATTCGCGGATGGCGAACTGCATGCCGTCGAAGCGCCATCCTTTGGCGGTCCATTCATTGAGTGTCTCCTCGATATGCTCGTCGGTCACTTTTCCCAGCTCGATCACTTTGTAGGTCAACATGCTCGGCTCCTTATCTTGTTGCGCAATACTATCCAATGCCTGGCGGCTCTTCAAGTGGAAACGAAAAAAGGCGGCTAAAAGCCGCCCTTTCTCATAACAATGTCAGGTTGTACGTTATTTCTGGAAGCCAAGTTTTGAAGAGATCTCCTCGGAGGCCTTTATTACCAGTGGGATGAGCTCTTTTTCCAGGCGCTCATCGGGAAAACGCATGGACGGCCCGGATATGCTGACCGCGCCGATGATACGGCGGGTGTAATCGCGGATCGGGGCGCTGACACATCTGACCCCCACGTCCAGTTCTTCATTGTCAATGGCATAACCCTGCTCTGCGATGACCTTGAGCTGTTTTTTGAGAAGGTCCCGATCGGTAATGGTGTTGTCGGTATAACGCTTGAGCTCTCTGGTCGGGAGGTAATTCTCCAGTTCCTCGTCACTCATATGAGCGATCTGGATCTTGCCTGCGGCCGTGCAGTAGGCCGGCAGACGCGACCCGACTCTCGGAACCACCCGCACGGTCATGTCGGTTTCCACGGCATCCAGATAGATGATGTTGCTGTCCTTGAGGATTGCAACATAGGTCGTTTCGTTGCACTCCTTGACGAGCGCCTCCAGAATCGGCTTGGACTGACGCAGGAGTCCCATTTGACGGATGAAGGTCTGGCCCAGTTCGAGGGTCTTGAGGCCAAGACGATAGTTTTCCGTCACCTTGTTCTGCTCGATATAACCGCGGGACTCCAGTGTGGCCAGCAGCCTGAACACGTTGTTTTTGTGCAGTTTGAGCCGTTTGCTGAGTTCGGTAACCCCCAGTTCGTCTATTTCGCCGTGAAACTGCTCCAGAAGGTCGAGGGCGTGAGACACTGCCTGGATGAGATACTCTGATTTTTCTTTTTTTGCCATGACGTTTCCCTGTTAGTAGAATGTAATGATAAAACTGGAGCGACTAACTTGCTTGAATATAAGTAAAAAATGTAGATTCAGTTAAATTGCCCCTGTTTTACTATCTATGGCTATAAGTTTAGAATATTGTTTTATAATTGTCAAGTGTGAAAAAATGCTCTATAATTTAAATCATTTGATGCCGTTTGTACAGATGACAGCGTTGTGTGCGAAGAGGGGCAAAGGCGGTAACTATGCTGAATCTCAGAAAAAAAATTCTTGTGGCTATCGATGGCTCGCCTCAGTCGGACAAGGCCGCTGAAGAAGCGATCAGGATGGCGGTCAGCAACCGCAGTCATTTCAAGAGCTGCGTATATGCCATGCTGGTTCTGCCCAATTCCCCCACTTCGACCTATACCGATTTTGTGCCGACCGCTCCGCTGACAGAATCGGAAAGATGGGACGACTTGCGTCGTCGGATTTTTTACGTTGTGGAAAAATGTGCGCTGGAAAACGACGTGCCGCTTGAAATGATCGTCGAATATGGCGAACCCGGAGACAAACTGATCGAGTTTGCAAAGCGGGAGCAGACGGACGTTATCGTCATCGGCAGTTCCGGCAAAGGTTTCATCCAGCGAAGACTCAAAGGCAGCGTATCTCACCATGTTGCCAGCTCTGCGCCCTGTTCGGTCTATATCGTGCGGGGCTGATCATATTACTAATGGCCGACGAAACTTCCAAAAAACACCCCTGTCCCGACTGTGTCCACTGTCAATGGTGCTCCGATGACCGCTGCCGGTTATGTCTCGGTCACACTGGCTGTTGCCGGCGCAAGAAATTATCCGTTGCCGAGCAGATCCGCCTCTATGATTCCCTGAACCCTGCCCCGCCCCCTGAAGACAAGAAGGGCTGATATACCCGCTCCTGAACAATCAAACATTCCTCCAATAGCCACGAATCCCACACCGGCACTCTGAATATAGAGTGCCGGTTTTGTCATTTGGCGGTTTTACGTGTTTACACGTAATTTTATTTAACTCAAAAATTCATAGAACATAATTTGGAATTATTATTTCAAGCCGGTTAACCCAGTAAAACAGAAGAATTGCGTTCTGCTCGATCTTTGTCGTTGGATAAATCGGCATTTTTGTTGCATATAGAAAATCATATACATTAATATTTGACTACTAAAATTGTAAAATATATCGTAAATTGCATATAATTTTTAATAGGTTGCCGGTCATGTAAGGAGGTGATTAGGGAAAATCGGCCCGGTTATTTGGCGGAACAATGGGAGTGCGCTGTACGTGGTGCATCAAATCAAATGAATCGCGGAGGAAACAATGAAAAAGACGGTATTAAAGCTGGTTCTAACCGCACTGGTTGCGGGGATGTCCCTGCCCCTGTCGGCGCAGGCTGCTGATGATGCTCTGATGAAAAAAATCGAGCAGATGTCGCGGGAGCTGGATGAGTTGAGAAACCAGGTCAAGATGAACGAAGAAAAGGCTGCCAGATCGGCTGAAGAGCAAAAGAATGCGGCAACTAAGAGTGATGCAAAAGAAATTGAGGGACTGAAAAACAAGGTCGCCAAGATTGAAGAAAAATCAATCGGCAGATGGTTGACCATTGGTGGAGATTATCGCTTCAGGATGGACTCGCTGCATGGTCGGACTGCTGCGTACACGGATGCCCCGACCCTGAGTGGTCTTATGCCTCAAGTATTGGCAGGAACTTTGCCATTTCAGGCCGCTATGGCTGCTGCTGCTCGTCAGGCCGATAAGCCCAAGAACGAAACCCTTTACACCAACAAGTTCGGTCTCGACCTGCATGCCAAGGCTCTTCAGGACGTGACTGTTAACGTCAAACTGGACATGTACAAGACTTTTGGCTCCCAAAGCGACAATGCCACGACTGGCAACTATTTTGCTGATCGCATCGGCGTGATGGACGGTACCATCGGTCATGTTCCATCCGACGGCCTGCTGAATGTTGATCGTGCCTATGCAACCTGGAGTAATATCCTGGATCAGCCGGTCTGGTTTTCGGTTGGTCGACGACCTTCCACCAATGGCGCTCCCAGTAATCTCAAGCTGAATAATGAGCGTCCCGGAAATGGTGGAACTCCTTCACTGCTGGTTGATTATGCCTTTGACGGTATGACCCTCGGTTATGCCCCTGACATTGATATATTGCCCGGCGCCTATGCCAAGGTCTGCTACGGTCGAGGTTTTGACAGTGGCTTCAAGACAGTCAATAACAGCATCAAGGACACGGACATGCTTGGGGTTGCTGTCATACCGTACGAGACCGACCCGCTGCGAGTATGGCTGCAGTGGAACCGCGGTTTCAACATTTTCGATTCATCAGTCATGAAAGATACCGTTTTCGGCAATACCAATGTTTCCACCAATCTTGGCAGTATCGATTGGTACGGTGCCGGCGCCATGAGTACACTTAAAAAAGTTGGACCCGGCAACCTGAATATCTTTGCGGACTTCGGTCTGAGCGTTACCCATCCCAACACGAATACTTCAAACGGACTTGGTCTCATGAGTGGCACATTCGATGCGTTATTCGCTGGTACTCCTGAACCAAATACCAGCAAGACCGGTTGGGGTGTATACGCAGGTGTTCGTTATGACCTCCCCTCAAAAACTAAAATCGGTTTCGAATTCAATCATGGTTCGAAGGACTGGATCCCCTTTACGCCTGCAGCAGATGACATGTGGACCAGTAAAGTCGGTGCGCGTGGAAATGTGTATGAGCCGTACATTATTCAGGAACTTAACCTCAAGCCCCTATCCAGCTATTTTGCCAAGGCGTTTTTCAAGCTTGGCTACCAGTACTACGATTTCGAGTACACCGGCAGCAACAACTGGGTCGGTTCTCCGGTGAAGATCTCTTCCATACAGCCGTCAACAATTCTAATGCTGGCGCCTGTGAAATCCGCCCATGATATTTATGGCACTTTCGAAGTGAAGTTCTAACGTCAATTCTGTAAACCGGGCGGTGTTGCTTCGCCCGATTTACAGATCCGATTAAACTATGTAACAACGGATTGTATCTAATAAAAAGTATTGTAACCATAGATTGGATAAGGAGTTGAAAATGAAAAAAATACTATCGGTTGTTGTAATGGTCGCCCTGATGCTGGTTTCGGTACTTACCTTTTCACGCCAGGCACAGGCTGAAGAATTGAAGATGGTGGGCACCATTTCCAAAATCGAGCTGTCTGCCGATAAAAAGTCCGCCACCGCAATCCTGAAGGATTCAAAAAGCGGCGAAGAAGTCACGATACTGGTCAGTGACGAACTGACGCTGGATAAATTCATGGACAAACGTATTGTTGAAGGCGATGAAATCAGGTGTAAATTTGAAAAAATGGACGGCAAGAACAGCAGCAAGATGTTCAAGAAAACAGCCGGCTGCTGATTTCCTTTGGGAGGGACACACAGTATGAGTTATGAAAACAAACATCCTGTTGTACTGGCGCTGGCGGTCGGAATCTGGATCTCTGCTGCTGTTGCCTTCGCTGCAGAGCCTGGCGCTCCGGCAGCAAAGCCGACCATTGCAAAAATCTGCACCACCTGTCACAAGGCTGAAACGGGCGCTGTTCGCGGCTATTTTGATGGCGTGTCGTTCAAGGTCAAAACCATCCAGGTGAAGATCGATGATGCCACTGAGTTGATTACGTTTGATGAAGACGATATTAAGGTAATAAACGGCGCCGGCAAGACCGGTGACGGTGAGTTTTTGAAAGACAACCTGATTAAAAGAGGGCATGAAATCAAGGTTGAATACACGGAGAAGAACGGTGTCAAGACGGCTGTCAGGTTGATTGAAAAACCGCCGGTCAAGGTGTCGGAAGAGCTGATGATAAAAACAGCGGATATTGAAAAACTTGTCGCCCAGGGCCCGGAAAAGAGGAAATATTATCTCTTCGATACGCGCCCGCTGCCGCGCTTCCAGGAAGGATCTATCCCCACGGCCGTCAACCTTCCTTACCCTGCATTCGACAAACTGGCTGAAATGTTGCTGCCGAAGGACAAGAGCGCCCTGGTTATTTTCTACTGCGCCGGTCCAACCTGCAGTATGAGCCCCGGTTCTGCCGCCAAAGCACAAAAAATGGGCTATACCAACCTGAAGGTCTACAAGGACGGCATGCCGGGATGGCTGGACAAGAACTACGGCATTATCTCAACCCAGTTCCTGAAAGAGGCCTGGATTGATAAAGATATCCCTCATGTTCTGCTTGATGCTCGTGCCTCAAAAGAGGCCGGCAAAGGATTTATCAAGGGTGCTGTCGCTTTTCCTGGCAAACAGGTTGCCAAGCTTGTCAAAGGTCTTGACGTCAAGAAAAACGCCCCGATCATGGTGTATGACCAGAAGGGTGGCAAGGATGCCAGAGCCGTTGCATCGGCCCTGGTCAAGGCCGGATTCAAAAAGGTGCTGGTGCTGACCGGCGGTTTAGAAGCCTGGCAGGCAGCCAACTATGAAGTTGCCGGCGGCAAGCTGACCGCAAAAGCGAGCTATGTACCCAAACCACGTCCGGGCGAGATTAATCCGGACGAGTTCAAGAAATTTGCAGCAGAACTTCCGGCCAACGTCATGATCATCGATGTTCGCAGCACACACGAAGGTCATGCCGGCATGCTCAAGACCGCCAAGCTGATCCCGGCCGAAGAAATCAAAGACCGTCTGACTGAAATACCCAAGGACAAGTTGGTCGTGCTCTACTGTAATACCGGTGTCATAGCCGAGGTGTCCTATCACACCCTCAGGGAACTGGGGTACACCAATGTCAAATTTGTCGATGCCAAGACAGTATTCGAAAAAAACGGCAGCTACACAATTTCAAAGGATTGACTTTGTAATACATTCAATCTCGACCAGCTGGCTGGAATTGCACGCCTGATTTACTCAAGCACTTGGAGTCTTTTTATTTATCAGAAAACATTCATAAATGTATATACATGGAAATAGCGCTGTATTGGCCTGGCATTAGTTACTAAAAGTTTTCAATAAATATGTCTGAGATTGAAAGGAAATGAAACATGTCCGGAAAGATAACAGTGATCATGCTGGGATGCGCCTTGCTGGCAGCAACTGTTCAGGCCAAGGAGCATCCGGGAAAAGAGCAGATACTCAAGGAGGGCTATCAGGGACCAAAAACTTGTGAAACATGCCATCCCGGCAAGGCCAGGGAGTTTTTGGGAACGGTGCATTGGAAGCATGCCTCAAAGGTTGATCACGTCGATAACATTGACCCCAACGAAGAGTACGGCATGAAAAACCGTATCTATACGATGTGCAACGGTAGCGATATCGTCAACAACCTCAAGGAAGTGCCGCCGAACGCGCTCGGCAAGACCAAGTTTACCGGCTGCAATACCTGCCACCCGGGCGATCATAGCAGCGATGTCGGCAGTACCGGTCCCCAGGCGGAACAGGCGATAGATTGCCTGATATGCCATTCTTTCAAGTATGACTTCAGCAAGAGAAAAGCGGTCAAGAGTGAAGACGGCAAGGTTGTGATGACCCAGGATCGCAGCACCGAGGCAGCAGCCAACATCGGCCGGCCGACCATCAAGAATTGTATGGCCTGTCACGAGGCCGCCGGCGGCGGAGCCATGATCAAGCGTGGATTTTCCATGGCCCAGAAGGACGAGGTTCACGTAACCAAGGGCATCATCTGCGTAGACTGTCATCAGGTGAAAAACCACAGATTTCCCACCGGTCGCGATCCCAACAACTGGGCTAATGACGGTATCTATATGACCTGTGTCGGTGAATGCCACAGCGTCACACCGCATAAGGATGCCGATTACAACAGGCATATCGCAAAGATTGCCTGCCAGACCTGCCATATCCCGAAGACCGGCGGCGCTTTCTCCAAAGACTTCACCAAGTGGGAGAAGCAATCCAACGGTTTTTACGAGCCTTCCACCTTGAAGCGCGAGGTGAATGAAACTGCACCCGTGTACGCCTGGTACAACCTGACGGTCAGTAATACTCCGCACTTTATAGGTCCCAAGGGGAGCAGAACGGATGGAAAAAGCAAGATTTACCCGTTCAAGATTTTCCAGGGTAAAGCCTATTTCAACAAGAAGGACGGCAAGTTGCTGTCAATGGATTTCGCGTCGCCGATTGCAACCGGAGATACTCTGGCGGGTGTCGCCTCTGCCGCCAGGATTCTCGGTATCAAGGAGTATGAACCGGTTCCGGGATGGCAGACAATCTACTTTGGAAGCAACCACCAGGTTGCACCCAAAAACAAGGCGTTGAGCTGTGCCAACTGTCATGCGCTCAATGGCGTGCTTAATTTTAAAGAGCTGGGGTACAGCCCGAAGGAAGTTGAGAAGCTTACCAACCCTGAACTTTATTTTGAAAAGCTGCTCAAGCTGCAGCAGGAGAACGAATAGTTTTCTGACTTCTCGTGAAGGGGCATGATTGTTTCACGCCCCAGGTTCTTTGCAACTCATTATTTCATCGTAGGTTGGGTTAGCTGCCTCATCGCGTAACCCAACAGCTTTGAATGTTGCCAGCTTGGTTATGTTGGGTTACGGCATACACCCGCCTAACCCAACCTACAAAAGCAACGAAAGAAATCCTTATCACAGATATCTTCTAACATCCCGGTCTTCCATAGGAGGTAAATCGTGTCGCCAAAATTCTCTCGAAGAACTTTTTTCAAGGTTTCAGGTGCAGCCACAGCGGGTTTGACCGTAGCTGCTACATTACCTAAAAAGTTCCTCTCCTGGGCCGAAGAGGCCGGCCAGAAAGATATGAAGCAGATCCCCACCTTCTGCGAGCTCTGTTTCTGGAACTGCGGCTTGATCGCCAAGGTGGAAAACAACAAGGTCGTCAAGGTCGATGGAAACCCGCTCAGCCTGCGCGGCCGCGGTCGTCTCTGCGGCCGTGGCAATGCAGCACTGGGGGCGCTGTACGACCCGGACCGCCTCAAGTATCCGATGATCAATACCGGCAAGCGCGGGGAACCTGTCTGGAAGCGGGCCAGCTGGGATGAGGCACTGGGACTGATTGCAGAAAAGATGAATGTCATCAAGCAAAAGTACGGTGCGGAGTCCATGGCGCTGTTTTCGCATGGAACCGGTGGAGCTTTCTGGAAGCACCTGCTCAAGGCCTATGGCTGCAGCAACTATACCGCGCCCTCGTTTGCCCAGTGTCGCGGTCCTCGTGATATGGGGTTTTACCTGACCTACGGTTCGGATGTCGGTTCGCCTGAATACTATGATTTCAGCAAAAGCAAATACATAGTCCTGCTCGGCTCGCACCTGGGAGAGAATGCCCATAACAGCCAGGTGCAGGACATCATGAGCGGCCTGGCCGATGGCGCACGGTTGACAGTGGTAGATCCGCGCCTCTCCAATATTGCCTCCAAGGCCGACCACTGGCTGCCGATCAAGCCGGCCAGCGATCTGGCGCTGCTTCTGGCCTGGATCAGGATCATCATTGAGGAGGGGTTGTACGACAAGGAGTATATCGCGAAATACGCCTCCGGATTCGACGAACTGCGGGCAGCTGTGCAGCAGTATACCCCGGAGTGGGCCGAGTCCGAGACAACCATCGCGAGTGATACCATCGTCAAGGTGGCCCGCGAGATGGGCAGGAATTCCCCGCATGTCTGTGTCGGCGCCGGTCGCTACGCCGTCTGGTATGGTGACGATACCCAGCGCAGCCGGGCCATTGCCATACTCAATGCCCTGCTCGGTTCCTGGGGGCGCGAAGGCGGTTATTTCTTTCCAGCCAAGGGTGGTGTGCCCGAATATCCCGGACTGCCGGACTACCCGCCCCACGAAGAGGTACCCAAGCTGGATGACGCCTATCCGTTTGCCGCACTGCAGACGACGACCTCCATCAAGCAGGCCTCCATCAGCGGTAAGCCGCACCCGATCAAGGGGTGGTTCATCTACGGCTGCAACCTGATGAAGACCATGCCGGACAAGCAAGAGACCATCAAGGCCCTGCAGAACCTTGACCTGGTGGTCGCCATTGATGTACTGCCGGCCGAAATCATCGCTTGGGCTGATATCGTCCTGCCGGAGTGTACCTACATGGAGCGCTACGATAATATCAACGTGGGCAAATTCAAGGATCTGGAGATATCCCTGCGTCAGCCGACGGTTGAACCGCTCTGGGAGTCCAGGCCGTCCTGGTGGATGACCAGGGAACTGGGTAACAAGCTTGGCCTGGCGGCCTACTTTCCCTGGAAGGATGGCGAGGAGTACCTGGCCAAACGCTGCGAGTCGGGTGGCATTGACTTTGCCGAACTCAAGAAAAAGGGTGTCCTTGTCAAGACCGACACGTCGTCCCCCTACATCACCGCCGATAGCCAACCCGAGTTCGGGACCCCTTCCGGCAAGATCGAGCTGTATTCAAAGCAGCTGGAGGAGAAGGGTTTTGATCCCGTGCCAAAATACACCCGCCATCCCCAGCCGCCGGCCGGCTACTTCCGCCTGCTGTTCGGGCGGTCGTCCCTGCATACCTTCTCCCGGACCACCAACAACTTCATGTTGACCGACCTGCAGAAGGAAAACGCGCTCTGGATGAATGCAAAAAAAGGGAAAGAACTGGGACTGACAAACGGGGAATATGTCTCGCTGATCAACCAGGACGGGGTCGCGGCGCCCGGCCGGATCAAGGTCAAGCTGACCCAGCGTATGCGCGATGATGCCGTCTACATGTACCACGGCTTCGGCGTTCATGCCAAAGGGATGACCCGCGCCAATAACCAGGGGATAGCCGATGATGACCTGATCTCGAAATATGTCATTGACCCGATCATGGGCGGCACCGCCATGCGCGGAAATTTTGTCAAGATTGTGAAGGGGGCCTGATATGCAGCTATTCGGAGTTCTCATTCCCGAAAAGAAACAGCTTCTCGCCACGGCGACGGATGTGGTCAAGGGAAGAGCCGGCCTGTCACTGTATGCATCCCTGTTCGGCCTGGCGATCGGATTCTACGCCATCGCCGCCATCTTCATCCAGGGGCACGCCCATACCATCAACACCTCCAACCTGGTCCCCTGGGGGCTGCAGATATCCACCTATGTCTATTTTGCGCTGCTCAGCACCGGCTGCACCTTTGTCAATTTCTTCGGCCACGTCTTCTTTGAAAAGCAGTACCGGCCCTTTGCCTCGCGGATCATCTTTGTCGGCATTATTACTGCCGTGGCGGCCTTCTTCTCCCTGGCAACCGAGATGGGGCACATCGAGCGGATGTACAACTTTCTGCTGTATCCAAACCCCAAGTCTCCCATGTTCTGGATGGCCATCTGGTATACCTGTTACCTGATCGCCATCACCTGGGAATACATCAATATCCAGACCAACCGGCATTCCAACCGGGTCATGTGGGGGGCGTTTTTTGTCGCAATCTTTACTCACAGTACCCTGGGAAGCCTGCTGGGGTCGGTCAGTTCGCGTGTCTACTACTACAGCGCGCTGATGCCGATCTACTTCCTGTTTATCGCCTTCCTGACCGGCTGTTCACTTACGACCATCATTGCTGCCATGACGGTCAAACAGCAGAAACTGAATGAGAACTACCATCTGCATCCGTTTGTGACACTGCTCAAGATCGGATTGGGGCTGGCGCTCCTGATCACCTTCTGGCGCACCATGATCGGCCTTTCCGCTCACCTGGAGGGTTCCGAGGTGTTCTCGCTGACGCTGATCAATAGCGTGCTGTTCGGAATCGTGGTGGTCATCATCATCCCCTACATCCTGCTCAAAATCGGCACAAGCGCCAACTGGCTGATCTTTGTGGGGCTCTTCATCATGGGCACCCAGCTCAAGGCCCGTAACGACCTGGTGATCGGCGCCTTCAAGATCCCGCTGTTCCGGGTCTACGACATGCCCGAGGTGGTGCACTACGCACCTTCGATGTACGAGTACCTGGTGGTGGTAGCGTCGGCCTCGCTCGTGACGGTGATGTACATTGTTTTTGAACGTTCCGGCGTTTTTGAGGCCCGCGCCATCAAGGAGGACCACTGACCATGGAACAGTTTGACGGTAAGGATATTCTGGATATCATGCACGTAGATTTGCAGCGGGCATTGAAAAAACCCCGCAAGGAGCGGCGCTGGGCCATGGCCATCGACCTGAAGAAGTGCATCGGCTGCCACGCCTGCACCACCGGCTGCATGTCCGAGAACCTGACTCCGCCCGAGATTCATTATCGCCCGGTCAAGGAAGAGGAGATCGGTGAGTTTCCCAACACCGGTATGCGTTTTCTGCCGCGTCCCTGCATGCAGTGTGATTCACCGACCTGCACGCCGGTCTGCCCGGTGACAGCCACCTACAAGCGGGATGACGGCATCGTGGTCATCGATTACGAAAAGTGCATCGGCTGCCGCTATTGCCTGGTGGCCTGCCCCTACGGCGCCCGCTCGGCCGATATGGGGCATTATTTCACCGGCGATTTTCACGGCAAGACCTACGAGGTGGAGAACTCCGGCGAGTACGGCAAGTCCTACAAACGCAAGAGCCACTGGCATTCGCCCATCGGCAATGCCCGCAAATGTCATTTCTGCATCCATCGCATAGAAAAGGGTGAACTGACCCGCTGTACCACCACCTGCCTGGGGAGTGCGACCTTTTTTGGCGATATCAACGATCCGCAGGCCTTGATCACCAGACTGATCTCCAGGCCAAACGTGTTCAGGTATAAGGAGGAGTTGGGGACGAAACCGATGGTATACTATATCTCGTAGTCGGAAATTGTTTTGGGGAGGGATCATGAGATTGAAATTAATCCTGATAGCGACAATGTTACTTGTATCAGTTTGCGGGATTGCCTACGGGGCCTCCATGCAGGATATCATCTACCAGGGTGACACGGCTTCCGACGCGGCGATATTCCATGGAGATCAGCACCTGAAGAGAGGCTTGAAATGTAATGATTGCCATAACAAGGAGATGTTTCCCGAAAAGAAAAAAGGGGCAACTGTCATAACCATGAAGGACATCCAGCAGGGTAGACTCTGTGGAAAATGCCATAACGGGAAGATCGCGTTCGGCATTGATCATCACTGCGACAGATGCCACCCCAGAAAAGGGCCTGACACGATTATTTATGACTGACCTTGACCAATTGAACCTATGGAATATTTCAGGTAAATCTTCTGATAACTGAACACATGCTTACGCCGGTTCGCCGGACACACACCACAATAAGGAGAGAAGACATGAAGAAACTCGCAGTTATGATGGTTGCCGCCCTGATGGCCCTTAGCTTCGTAACGGTTGTACTGGCCGAAGAAAAGAAGGAAGAGAAACCAGTTGCTGAAAAAGCAGCAAAGAAGGATGTCAAGAAGGACAAAAAAGACTCCAAGAAAGTCGTAAAAAAGGACTCTAAAAAAGATGCCAAGAAGGAAGATGCCAAGCCGGCGGTCAAAGGGAAAAAGGAAGTTTCCGGCTGCTAGGCACGTAGTATGGAGCAATAGTGGGCACGGGATTCTCGTGCCCCCTGTTTAGGGCTGAGAGGAGGAAACGTTGTGACCAGTGTCGCCATAGTTTTCAGTCTGCTGTTTATTGCGGTAACAGCCGTCCAGGCCGCAAACGGTTGTCGTGATTGCCACGAAAACCAATCAAAAATGAATGCCCTGGGTTACGGGCATTTCAGCGTGATTCAAAAGGAGGTGGAGGCACAGAGTCACATGCCGGCCACCTGCAATGAATGTCATCTTGGTAACCCGGCTGAAAGCGACAAAGCTGCCGCCCACAAAGGTTTGGCGCGGCTGCTGGTCGTTTCCAAAAAGGGATTGACGGCATTTACGTCGGCTCGCGCCTATCCTCTGAAGTACGGGACGAATCAGGTGAATCGGATCTATACGGTTGTGAACAAAGACAGGAAAACGGTTAAGGATTCCTCTGTCGCAGCCATTTCGTGGCACGACAAGAGCAGCGATACCTTGAGTCAGGATTTCAACGTCATGAAAAAGACCTGTGGCGCCTGCCATGAAAAGGAGTTTGAAGAGTTCTCCCGAAGCACCATGGCAACCAACGGCAAGCAGAGCCAATACAAGGGATGGACCGACAAGAAGCGCGGTCCCCATAACTGCGGCCCCTGGTTCGATGGCAACTTTGAGACCATGCAGCAAAACACGGCACTACCCATGTCACCCGAGAGCCACCGGATCAACCAGAAGGTCTGCAACACCTGCCATGTGGGCTGTCTGGATTGCCATTTCAACCCGCAAAAGAATAATACTGCCGACCGGTCCAAAGGGGCCCACAGCTTTACAAAGACCCCGCCATCCGAGAGTTGCTATGGCAATGGCCGGGCATCCATCTGCCATGCCGGGCCTGAAGATCGCCGTCGCGGAGCAGGATATTTTGGCGGTTCCTTCTCGTTCCCCGAAGGCAATGCGCCCGACGTACATCTGAAGGCCAAAGTCGGCTGTCTTGATTGTCATGAAAGTTCGAAAAGCAACCCGGTGATCGGGCACGCCATGGTCAAGCGTCAAGCCCGGGATTCATGTCAACGTTGTCATGCGGAAGCGGTCAGGAGTCATGCGACATCACGGCACAGGAACCATTCCTGCGAAGCCTGCCATATCCGGAATGTGGCCGGGTACCAAGGCACTTATTGGGGACCGGGCACTATAGCTGGTGCCGCAACCCCCTATTTCAAGTTTAAAGCCTATTACGGCTTCATGTCGGAACCGATCCTGATCAGGGATCAAAAAGGGCGCTGGATTCCGGTCAAACCCTTTCCCATGGCAGCCATGAACCAGAAGGCCTCTCCTTATGAGCCGGGGCTCCATTGGCGCTACCCGGCCGGTCTGCCGGACCTGCAACGAACCGACGACGCCTGGGCGTATGCAGGGCTTTTTGGCGGCATGCCGGAGAACAACAAAGCCATGCTCTGGATCCAGATGGACAAGCTGTCGCATAAACTGGGCAAAAGCCGTTCGTGCGACTCGTGCCACGCCTCCCCTGAAGGCACCCAGCTACAGAAGGTCAGCTGGGAATACAGCGATCCGGGCGCTTTCCCATTCAACGGCAGCCACGAGGTGTTTGCCAATAATAGCGGCCTGTTTATCAGAAAGATGCAATCGGAGAAGATCGAACTGGAGCCGGGCTATGCCCTCTCGGCGCTGGCCCCCTGGGTATATCTGAAAGACAAATGGCAGGTGCGGGGAGACTTCTCACTGCCTCCTCTTGCGGACCGGAAAGCTTATGAGTCGGTACGGAAAGCCCCTGACTCTGCGCAAAAGTCGGGCATCATCCATCGCTGATCGGTGCCCAGGCCAGGACTATTTCGCTGGAGACGTATGAAAATAAGCTCCTTCAACCTGATAACTACGGCGGTCTGTCTCTTTTTGGGATTGGCAGCATTCTGTCTTGAAAGTTGCTCGCGTGTCCCTTCCCGGTCGGGCTGCATATCGTGCCATAATGCCCTTGAAGCTGCTTCGGTGAACCACCCCTCTTGCAGTGCCTGCCACGGCGGCAATGAGAATGCGACCGACAAGTCCGTGGCCCATTCCGGCATGCATGGTCCGGCCAATCCATCCGAGCCCGCAGTCTGGGACGAGAGCTGCGGCCGCTGTCACCGTTATCAGCTGGAGCGGGTCGGATCGACGATCATGCAGACCAATGCCGGCATGATTCGCAACATCCAGCTGACCTGGGAGGGGGAGGATGGCAACCGGTACACCACGCATGGCGAAAAGCAGTTCGATGCTGACGGCCAGCAGTTTTCGCCCAAACCGGTGGAAGAGCTGGACAACCTCTCCGGAGAACTGTACCGCAAGTTCTGTTCCCGCTGCCACATCGGCTCCGGCAATGCGGGATCCTATGGCGCCACCCATGCCTCCGGCTGCGCGGCCTGTCATTTCCCCTGGAACAATGAAGGTGTTTATACCGGCAGCGATGCAACCATGAAGGGCCGGGCCGGCCACTCCGCCAGCCATGCCATGACGGCCCTGCCCGATACCCAAGTCTGCGCGCGCTGCCATAACCGCAGCGGCCGGATCGCATTATCCTACCAGGGATTGAATGACGGCAACAACGGTCTGGTCCCCACCTCCGGCGGAGAAGGCGGGCCGCTGATGACCAGCGGCGCCCGCAACCTGACTCACATCACACCCGACGTGCACTTTGCGGCCGGGATGGAGTGCATCGACTGCCACACCTCGCGGGACGTGATGGGGGACGGCTTCGCCTATCGCACCATGTACCTGCAGACCGAGATCGCCTGTGAAGACTGCCACGGCACGGCCCGCGAGCTCCCGCGCTATCGCGAGATCATCCGCGAAAACGACGAGGCCCTGCGGGAGTCGCGCAATTACAAGCTGCCGGTGACCTCCGGCATGAATATGATCCGGACCGTCAAGGGGCGCAGTTACTCCAATGTTTTCTACCGCGACAATGCGGTCTGGGTGGCCGGCAAAAAGAGCGGTAAACTGCACAGGAGCAAGGTCATCACCGGCACGCCGGAACATGATCTTGCCGGACACGAGCGGCTTGAATGCTACAGCTGCCATTCCCGCGCCGTACCGCAATGCTACGGCTGCCATACCACCTATGACAAGCGGCGGAGCGGCCGTGATTTCATCAAGGGGGCCGATACGCCCGGCTCATTCAGCGAGAGCGAGGATTATCGGATGCTCTACCCATTTCCGCTGGCGCTCAACCAGCGGGGGCGCATCTCGCCCGTGACCCCCGGTTGCCAGACGTTTGTAAGCGTGACAGAGCCGGATGGCAGCCGCTCAAAGACAGAATATGTCTCAATGTTTAAAGGCAGGCAGCAGCTGCGCTTCGCGCCGTTCTACTCCCACAACACGGGCAAAAAGGCTGTCGGATGCGCCGAATGTCACGGCAACCCGGCCTTTCTCGGCTTCGGCCAGCATGTGGTGGAACGGGAAGGCATCAAGGGGACCCTGATCTGTGAACGCTCCGACAGCAAGCCGCTGGATGGTTTTCTGACGCTGGACAAGGGGCGGGTTAAGGCCTATTCCGCGATTACCCGCGAGAATGCCCGCCCGCTGAACGGCGCGGAGGTGAAGAAGACACTGAAGGTCAATCTCTGTCTTCCCTGCCATGACAAACCGAAAGACCCGATCTACCGGAAAGGACTCGATTATCGTGCGCTTGATGATGATCTTCATCGCCGTTTATTATCTGACCGCTAGTATTCCTGCGTTGGCAGTTCACGGCGGATCGATCTGTGTCTCGTGCCATCGCAGCGATACAGCCCGTCTCGACTCGTCCGGCGGCTGCGTGGTATGTCATCGGGAGCACGAGCGGATCTTCGGGTATGCCATGGGGAAGCGGGACGGCGAAAAACAGTTTGCCCAGCGCAGCTACGGGCGCTTTGATTCCGACTTCTGGGAGAAAAACTGCGATTCCTGCCATCTGCAGGGGTGCAGCGACTGTCACGGCGCTGTCGGAAACATACGTAAACCGACGGTGGCAGACTGCCAGAAATGTCACACAGGCTACTACACCGGCTGGGACTACTCCGGCCGCGCTCCCCGTGAAGACAACCTGCGCTACCAGCGGGGCCTGGCCGTCAACGGCGAGACCTTTCTGAAGATGCTGCCGGATGTGCACTACCGGGCCGGGATGACCTGCGGGGCCTGCCATTCCATGAGCAGCCTGAAGGACGGACAGAAGGCTTCCAAAGGCTGCCGCGACTGTCACCAACCGAGCATGAAACCGGTCGAACACCGCATTGCTGCACATCTGGAGCGGTTGGAGTGCTACGCCTGCCACTCGGCCTGGGCGGCCCAGGAGTACGGCACCTTCTTCCTCCGTTTTCGCGACCAACGGATGAAGGAGGATTTTGACCTCAAGGCAGGATCAAGCGCAGAATACCTGCGCAGCAGCTACCTTAAAAAGCAGGACGCACCGCCCCTGGGAATCAACAACCGGGGCCTGGTCAGCCCGATCCGCCCCATGTTCATAGCCTATTACACGGATATCATGTCGGCCCGCAACAACGGCCCTGAAAACACCCTGCTGGCGACCGAATGGCGGGCCTGGTTCCCGCATACGGTTCAGCGGGGCTGTGTAACCTGCGAAGGGTGTCACGACAACCCGGCCCGTTTTCTGCTGGAGCCGGAATCCCGGCGGATATACAATCTCACCAAGGACGGCATGGGCCTGGAGTCGTTCTGGCTTCAGAAAGGACAGCGGGTAAGCAACGGCAGTTTCATGGACGCCGCCCGCTACCTGCGCATGAGCAGCAAAAGCCCGGCCTATACAAAGGCGTACATCGAAAAATGGAAAACATTCCTCAATCACGTCGAAAATTCATCACGACCCTAGCCCTGCTGCTCGGTTCCGGCGGGCTGCTCTGGCGTTATCTGACCCCGACCGTCGCACGGCGGCGGCAGGTTGTCGCACGGGCGCCCAGGGCGGATGTGCCGGTTGAGGGCGCCCTGATCTTCCGTCAGGAGCGGGTGGCGCTGCTGCGGGAAGGGGATGTGATCCATGCCCTGGGCCTGGTCTGCACGCATCTGGGCTGCACCGTGACGGTCACCGGCAGCGGACTCTCCTGCCCCTGTCACGGCAGCCGTTTCGACCGGCAGGGGAGGGTGCTGAAAGGGCCGGCGGACCGGCCGTTGAGCAGGTTGAAGGTGGAAGAAATGGATGGGGTGGTTGAGGTGCTGGATGGGTGAGATTGTTTCGATTTTTGATGGCTGCATGCTTGCCTGTCTGTGGATTGGAGGCAAACTCCGACGTTAACCAACCCGGCACGGACTTGAGCTGCGTCCGTTTCAATGATTTCAGTTGAATTTGTGTTAGTTGCGCAAGTAACGGTCTATTTGGATTCCAGGTTTTTGTGGCATATCAAGCAAAGCTCGTCCCCCTCGCGAATGAGGTGAGGAGATGGTTTGGTGAGATTATGACAGGATAAGCAGGTGATTTTGCCCTCTTCGAGAAAACAGCCCGCGCGTTCGATTATACTCACTGAGGCATAATCCTTCTCCTTGCCGATGGGCGGATAACGGTGCATAAGTGAATGGGTCTTGCTGTAGAGGCAGTTATCACCAGTGCAGATGGTGACCGGTTTTCCCATTTTGACATTATGGCACTTGAGGCAATCCTGCATCCTGAGTAAATCGGCCGCTTCCTTCTGATGGTACGGGTTGTTTCCGCAGAGACTGAGCATGGCGCCGCTTGCCAAGACAGTGATGATGAGTTGCAACTTATTTATTTTACTCAATATTATCACCCTCTATCTAAGTGGTACCATATCCTTTTCTCTTAGAATTACTGGGACCATCTTATTTAATTCCTGACCCTCCTGAGACGTTGAACCCAATTCCTGTACAAACCAGCCTTATGTCTTAAAACCTCAGCGCCTCACAGCAGATTACTCAACCAGCCACGGCTGACTTAATCAATTTATATCACGATTTCGCCAATAAGCCAGAATACATGTATGAAAATAAACTACTGCCCTGTAGCGGGGCGAAAAGTCAGCTGGATTTCTGAACCCAACAGGTATAGATATATCAATATGTCTATCTCCAGGTATGTTCATCGTCATGATCACTGACTTCCTTAAACATCTCTTTCCCCGCGTGGTGCTGGAGAAAAACCTGCGCTTCAGCTACACCTTCTGTCTGGGTGGACTGGCATTTACCGCCTTTCTGCTGCTGCTGGCCAGCGGTATGCTGCTGCTGGTCTATTACCAGCCGACACCGGAGCGGGCCTTCAATTCGGTCCTCTTTCTGGAATCAGCTGTGTGGGGAGGCAAGTACCTGCGCAGCCTGCATCGCCTGACATCCCACGTCCTGCTTATCCTGATCATGCTGCATACCCTGCGGGTGACCCTGACCGGCGCCTGGCAGCGTCCCCGGCAGCTTAACTGGGTAATCGGCTGCCTGCTGCTTTTTCTGGCCGTGTTCGAGGCCTATACCGGATACCTGCTGCCCCGCGATCAGCTGGCCTACTGGGCGACCCAGACCGGCATGGAACTGTTGGCCGCGGCCCCGTTCGGCAACTTCCTGCGCTCGCTGCTGGTGCCGGACGGAGTCGGCCAGCCGCTGTCGCTGCTCCGCTTTTATGCCCTCCACATCGCCATGATTCCGCTGACTGTGCTGTCATTGTCGTTCCTGCACTTCTATCGGGTCAGAAAGAACAAGGGAGTTCTGCCGTATCTATGAAAAACGGATTCGTAAAAAGCTCACCGCATTTTTTCCGGCTCATAACCCGTTCCATGTACGCGCTGGTTGCGATTCTGCTGGTGCTTGCAACAGTCATCACCGCCCCGCTCCAGGAACAGGCCAATCCTGCCCTCACGCCAAATCCGGCCAAGTCGGCCTGGTTTCTGCTCTGGGTCCAGGAACTGGTCAGCTGGTCCCGCCTCATGATCTATCCGGTCATGCTGCTGGGCTGCCTTTTTCTGCTGCTCCCCTGGCTGCCTGGCTCCGGTCGCATGCACCGGGCCAGCTGGTTTCCGCGCGAGCAGCGGGTCGTTTCAGCAGTTACCATCATTCTAACCGCCGGCATCCTGGTACTTACCGTCATAGCTCTGTTTTTCAGGGGTTCCAATTGGTCTCTGCTGTCCTGATCATCGCACTGCTGCTGGTCTCCCTTCCCGCCTGGGGGGAGCAGCCCCGGCAGATGTGCCAGGTTTGCCATCCCGTCCATTATGCGGAGCGCGGCGGATGCCCGGACTGCCATCGGGGCAATCCATCGTCAGACCGCAAAAACATTGCTCACGCAGGGCTGATCCCAGGAAAATACACATACTTTGCCCTCGGTGACCAGCCGCACGTCAAAAACGGCAATCGCCTGATTGATCAGTACGCCTGTCGGCGCTGTCATGTCATTGATGGGCGCGGGAACCGTCTTGCCGTAAGTCTTGACGTGGCGGCAGCTGGTAAGACACCGGTCGAACTGGCCGGGTCCATCCGGAGGCCGGCGGAATTCATGCCGGATTTCGGCATGGATGAGGCACGAATAACGTACCTTCTCAATGCGCTCCTGGCTGGTTCGCACAGACACACGACGGATGGAGGCGGCCCGGTGGCCGTGCATTTCGACACCGCCCGTAAAAAGAGCGATGTTTTCTCCATCAAGTGCGGTTCCTGTCACCGCCTGCTGAGCGAGAAGCGGGGAGCATTGGGAAAGGGAAACATCGGCCCAAACCTGTCCGGACTTCTTTCAAACTATTATCCGAAGACATTCAGGAATAGTGAGGCCTGGACAGTGCGAAGACTCAAGAGTTGGCTGGATAACCCCCGGACAATCAAAACAGGAGCAAGGATGCGGCCGGTTATCCTGACGGGGCAGGAATTTAGCGAGTTGGTGGATATTCTGAAGGTGGAGCATGCTGAAGAAATATAAACGAAAAAGAGCGACCAATGCCGGTCGCCCTTTTTCGCTGCTTAAATAAAGGCAGGTATTATTTCCCGGCCAGCTCTTTCGATCTCACTGTTGCCGCTTCAACGGCATCCATGATGGTTCCGCGGAAACAGCCGTTTTCCAGGACGTGCAGCCCGGCGATGGTCGTGCCGCCGGGGGAGGTGACCTTTTCGCGCAACTGGGCCGGATGCTCTCCGGTTTCCGCCAGCATGCGGGCCGCCCCCAGCACCGTCTGCACGGCCAGTTTGGCGGAGACGTCCCGTGACAGTCCGTTTTTGACCCCGGCATCGGAAAGCGCCTCGATAAAGGTAAAGACATAGGCCGGGCCGCTGCCGGAAAGCCCGGTCACGGCATCCATCTGTTTTTCATCCACCCGCACCACCAGGCCGGTCCTGGCAAAGATTGCCTCCACCCGGTCGAGATCCCCGGCGGTTGCGCAGCTGCCGGAACAGATAGCGGTTGCGCCCGCTCCAACCAGGGCGGGTGTGTTGGGCATGACCCGCACGACCCGTGCGCCGCTGCCCAGGGCCTCTTCGATGGAAGCGGAACGGACACCGGCCATGATCGAAACAATCAGCTTATCGGGCGTTACGATCTGTTTGATGCCTGACAATACAGCGGCGGACTGCTGCGGTTTGACCGACAGGATGACAACGTCTCCCCAGGCGGCGGTATCGGCGGCGCTTTCCAGCACCTGTGCGTTCGGGTAGCTCCTGGTCAGGTAGTCACGGCGTTCGGCCGATATTTCGGCAATCATCAGTTCAGCGGCGGTATCCTCGCGGATCAGCCCCCGGATGATTGCCTCGGCCATGTTGCCGCCACCCAGAAAGGCGATGCGTTTGCTGTCAGTCATGGTGCAATTCCTCCTAGAATCTTAGTTGCCGCCGCTTTTGGTGATCATCATGACGCCGACGCAGACCAGCACGCAGCCTGCCCAGCGCAGCGGCGAGACTACTTCTCCCAGAAAGTACTGGGAGAGAAAGGCAACCAGCACATAGTTGAGGGCCTGCATGGGCAGGGCCACCGAAAGATCCTCCCAGGAAAGCACAGCCAGCCAGAGGAAGAAGAAAACGGCCAGCATGGCGGTGCCGAAGATCAGCTTGGGGCTGGTCAGGGCGCGGATAGCCGCATCCATGATCCCTCGCAGGTTCATGGCAGAGATGTCCCCCATCTCTTTCATACCCTTGGCCAGCAGGATGTCACCCACGGTTCCGGCACAGATAGCAATAAACATGACTATGATCGTCTTAAGCATAAGCTTTTGTGTCTCCCCGATAATTACAAAGCCCGATCTTCAATTCAGCCAGTTTTTCCCTGACTCGCGGGCTGGTGAGGGCGGCCAGTTCTTCTTCATGGCGGTAATCCGGCATCCGTCGTGAAATCTCGGCATCCGGCAGCAGGCCGGGATGGAAATAGAGCTCGGTCAGCCCTTCGTTCAGGCCGTCCAGAATATTCAGCAGGTAGGCTTCGGTCATGCGTCCCGAGTTGAGGACCCCCTTGACTTCGCCGGCATAAGCGATTCCGAGCCTGTCCAGGTATGGCCGCGCATGACGGACCAGGGCGCCGAAAATGATTCGTTCCGTGGTCTTGCCCAGGCGCCGCCCGGTGTCGAAGCGCAGGTTATGAGAGAGCCGTTCCCGTGAGAGGCGAAAGCTGGTAATGCCGTACCGCGGCATCAGCTCGGTCAGGAACGCAAAGACCGTGGGATGCAGGTGGATGTTGAGATGTCCGTCCAGATGCGACAGCGGCAGACCCGTATCCACGACCCGTTGGATCTGGGCCTCGATCTCATTCAGGATCTGTTTGTAAAGCCCTTTGTCGAAGAAATAACGCATGCCGGCTTTCACCGGGTTGTCGCCGAAGCAGCCGGCCTCATTCACCAGACCGGGAATCTGTGCGTACGGCAGCACCGATCTGCCCTGGACCAGTGTCAGGTGCAGCCCGATCTGCAGCCCCGGATTGCGCCTGGCAATTTTCACCGCCTCATCGAAGGCCGCGCCGCCCGGCATGATCGAGGCGCAGGTCAGGATGCCCTCTTTCCAGGCTTTTTCGACCGCTTTATTGACGCCAACGGACAGGCCGAAGTCGTCTGAGGTAATGATGATCTGTTTCAATGTTTGAGCCATTTCCTGTTTCATGCGCCCTCAGACATGGTCAGATGCGGCGGCGCCGAGGAGCGAGGAGTGCGGCGTACCCTTTGGTACGCCGCAGGGACGACCGACGAAGGCAACTCCGCAGATGGCCGTGTATCAGGGCGCAGCGGATGCTTTGCGCTTGCGCATGTACGCCAGGTACTGCCTGCCTTCCTTGAGCATTTTCTTGCGCTCGTCGGAATTGACAATCATCCGGCCGATACTGCGGACGATGTAATTGGGGCGGAAGTAGAACTTGTTGTAGAACTCCTCCACAGAATTGAAGATCTCGGCGTTGGAAAGATGCGGATAATTGATCACGCATTTCTGGTGCCCGCCTTCGTCCAGGAAGCTGTCCGAGCTGATCCAGCCCTGCTCCTTGCACATGTTGTAGAACTCGGTGCCGGGGTAGGGCGATGCCAGTGAAGCCTGGATCGAGTCAAGATCCAGCATCTTGGCGTACTCGATGGTCTCGCGGATGGTCTCACGGGTCTCGCCGGGCAGGCCCATGATAAAGGCGCCGTGGATCGAGATCCCCAGCTTCTGGCAGTCGCGTGTGAACTGGATGGCCTGAGCCTTGGTGACCCCTTTCTTGATATTCTTCAGGATCTGCTCGTTGCCGCTTTCGTAGCCAACCACCACATGCCGCAGTCCGGCCTCTCGCATGATCTTGAGGGTCTCGAAATCGCAGTTGGCGCGGGCGTTGATGACCCAGGAGATGCCGAGCGGCTTGATCAGTTCGGAAACGGCGCGGGCGTGTTTTTTGTCGGCGCTGAAGGTGTCGTCGTCAAAGGAAAGCTCACGCATCTCGGGGATATTCTCCACGATCCACTTGACCTCTTCATAGACGTTCTGCGGCGAGCGGGTGCGCATGCGCTGGCCGGAGAAGGTCTGCGGCCAGAGGCAGTAGATGCAGCGGGCCGGGCAGCCGCGGCTGGTATAGATCGAGACGTAGGGATTCTTGAAATGCGGAATGACGTACTCGCTGATCGGAAGGTCGCGTTTGTAGATCTGCGCCACAAATGGGAGGGCATCCAGGTCCTCGATCGGAGGGCGGTCGGCCGTGTGAACCACCGCGCCATCCCGCAGGAAGCTGATGCCGTCTACCTTGGCCCACTCGCGCCCTTCGCACAGTTCCTTGGTGGTATAATCAAATTCGCCCCGGCAGACGATGTCGATGGCCCCTTTGGCGGCCCGCAGGGACTCTTCCGGCAGGATCGTAACGTGCGGCCCGGTCAGAACCGTAACGACGGACGGCTTGACCTCCTTGATGCGGCGGGCGGTCTCGATATCGATCAACAGGGTGGGGGTGGAGGTGTACATCACCACCATATCGAAGTCCTTGGCAATGGTGAGACAGTCTTCCAGGGTAAACTTCTGTACCGGCGCATCGACCACGCGGCTGCCTTCGATCATGCCGGCCGGGTAGCAGAGCCAGGTGGGATACCAGAAGGAGGTGACTTCGCGGGATGCCTGGTAACGGGCTCCGGCGCCGCCGTCAAAATCCTCGAAGGTGGGTGGGTTCAGAAAAAGCGGTTTCATGGTGACTCCTTGTCTGCTGTAAAACGTTAAAAATAGAGATCTTTTTATGTAAAGTCAAGGTAATTCAGGGTGATGCGCCACAAATGAAAAGGGCACCCGACCGGCGGATGCCCTTTTCATGCATGGCTATGATAGCGAAGTATTTTTTCTTGGCGGCCTGTTTGGCGATGATCGGGTCCTTCGTCTCAACCGCCTAGCGCCCAATCAGCCACGCGCCCAGGTTGGTGGCCAGTGTGGCGTTTTCCCCGGCATGGTAGCGGTTCTGAAAAATGGCGTCGTCTCCGAAAACAACAAAGCCTCCTTTTCCGAGAGCGCCGCTCACGGCCACGCCGAAGGCACCGACGGCATCCCCTTTTGACAAGATGCGGTCCCCGTTCAGATCAACCCAGGCATCCGGCGATGTGCGGGCGATAACGGCGGAACCCGCCCCAGCCTTAAGGGCCCAGACTCCGTAGGCCGAAAACTGGGTAATACCGGTAAAGAGCGGGCCGGGAGACAGGTCCTTGACATTGAAATTCAGGTCCTTTTCGATAATATTGTGACGCTCGTGCAGCACCGAGTTGCTAAAATCTACGTCGAGACGGTTTAGCAGGGGACCAAGGGGAGGACCGATGTGCAGCATGACGGCCAGATGCCCGCCCTTCTCCACGAAACGGGCCACGGCCTCGATTTCGTCGGACTTGAGCTCCTGGAAGGGGCCGGAGATGACCAGGGCGGCCACGTCTTTCAGGGTCTCGTCGTTGAGCGAGGCCTTGGTCGAGCTGACGTGTGAAAGCTGCGCCCGGAAGGTCTCTGCCAGACGGGAAAGCTGCAGATCACCGTTCTCCTCGATCAGAAAGCGCTCGTTGTGACCCTGATCAAAGAGAATCCGCGGATTTGCGTCTGCTCCCCGGGATGACAACGGCAACAGGAGCAGTGCTCCGAGCAGGATAATGTGTTTCACGATGAAATGCGGCATGATACGCCCCCTTAGTAATAAGACTTAATTTATCTTTTATATCCGCTGGTAGACCTTTTTGCAAGATTTTATTTTCATCCGGGCCGCGGAATATGATAAGTGAATGAGGTTGATACATATCCCACACAAATACGTATATGAGGAGAACAGTAATGAGTCACAAGAAACCCGAGATCACCTTCAAGTACATCTTCAACTACGGATATAATCCGTCCTATGTCAATGGCGCCCAGGGGGGCTTTTCACCGCGCGGCGAAATGGTGATCAACTTCTATCTCGAACGTCAGCCGCTGCCGGAATCCATCAGTCACGAGATCACCCCGGAGGGCGCCATCGGACGCGAGACCGGAGCTGAGCCGGCCGACCTCGGGCAAAGCATGGTGCGTTACATCGACACCGGTGTCGTGATGAACTATGAGAATGCCCGGGTTTTTCATGCCTGGATGGGAGAAAAACTGCGTGAGGTTGAAGAGTTGAACAAGGCGCACACCGCTTTTGAAAGTGCCCCGCCGGTCGGACAGGCGTAAGTAAGGCGTGTTGAGAGTTGAGAGTTGAAGGCTGAAGGCTGAAGGCTGAGGGCTGAGGGACGAGGGATGAGGGATGAGGGATGAGGGATGAGGGATGAGGGATGAGTTTGATGGTGGAAGGCTGTTGACCCTCTATGGCGCCTGAGCTCCTGCTCCCGCTCCTGTTCGGAGCGGCATTTATGGCCGGGCTGATCGACTCGATTGCCGGTGGCGGCGGCCTGATCACCGTCCCGGTTCTGATGGGGATCGGGCTTCCGCCGCAGGTAGCCTTGGGCACCAACAAGCTCCAGGCCTCGTTCGGCTCCGGCAGCGCCATGCTGCATTTCATCCGGGCCGGGAAGGTTCAGCTGCGGGACTGCTGGGCCGGCATCCTCTGGACCGCCATCGGGTCGGCTCTGGGTGTCTGGGCCGTGCAGCTGCTGGATGCAACGGTCCTGAAGCAGCTGATCCCCTGGCTGCTGGCGGCCATCGCGGTCTACACTCTGCTTTCACCCCGGCTGGGGGCGGGTGATTCCCATGCCCGGATGAAGGCCGGACCGTTCTACCTGCTGTTCGGTCTGGCGATCGGTTTTTATGACGGTTTTTTCGGTCCCGGAACCGGTTCGTTCTGGACCATGGCGCTGATGCTGCTTTTGGGTTGTTCCATGATGCGGGCCACCGCCACCACCAAGGTCATGAACTTTACCAGTAACTTCGTGGCGCTGGTGTTCTTCCTCTCGGTCGGGCAGGTGCGTTTTGTCGAAGGTTTTGTGATGGGGATCGGGCAGTTTTTGGGCGCGCGGGTCGGGTCAAAACTGGTTATCAAGCGTGGTACGGCCTTTATCAGGCCGGTTTTCATAACCGTCGTGCTTGCACTGGTGGGGCGATTGATCTATATGAACTACAAATAAACCTCAACCTTTGGAGAGATACTCCCCCAGAACACCACGTGAATGTTCATCATCGTGGCAGTGGTTGCACAGGTTTTCCCAGTTGCTGCCGTCGGGCGGATTGTTGTGATGATTCCCGTCCCGGTGGTGGACGGTCAGCAGATGGATATTTGACGCATCAAACTCGCGGCCGCACTTGGCGCAGACCGGACCGTGAATCTTCAATGATTTCGAGCGGTAATTGCTGTTGCCGTCTACCTCGCCGCGCATCTTCGATACCAGGGCAGCGGCCTGCGCCGCACTGGGAAGTACTACGGTTTTAGGTCCTTTTGATCTCATGATTTCCCTCCAGACACAATCCTGAAAAAAACATTTGAACCGCCAAGGCGCACTGAAAGCAGGCGCTTCCAAGCGAAGTACGCCAAGGGAGATCTATATCCAGAGTATCTTCACCAACTGTTCTACCTGCCGAAATACCGGGTCGCCCGTTACCAGTGTTGCATCATGATCAATGGCGGAGGCAACGGCAAAAGTGTCGGCGTATGACATGGCAAAGCGTGCTTTCAATTCGGCGGCCCGAAAGACCAGATCGTTGGGTGCAGGCAGAATAACAATGCCGAGGCGGCTGATATTCATCACCACATCCAGCTTGAATTGCTGGCCAAACCGCCGCTGGACGGTATAAATGACCTCTCCCATATTGATGACATTCAGCATGGCGCAAGCCTTGCCAGTCCGGGCATCATCCAGAATAGCCTTCACCGGTTCATTGCCCGGTTCTTTCTGAATGAAACGAAGCAGGGCAAAACTATCCAGAATAAAGTTATTCACGGGCCTTGTCCCGTTTTCGCTCCTCAAGCAGTTCATCAGCAAGTGACGGCTCGGCAGGCAGCATTCCCCATGCAGCGGCGACAGGATCAGCCACAATAGGCACAATGCAAACGACATTACCGTACTCCACAAAGCGCACTTCGCTGCCGGGCTCGATGTGATGCCGTTTCCTGATATCACCAGGTATGAGTACCTGGCCTTTTACCGTTACTTTCGATGCCTTTTCCATGGCACACCCCCAAGTATTACTTTTATGTTAAATTGTAATACCTAATGCTGCAATCTTCAAGCTGAAAAATAGATTGGTGCTTCAAGCTCGCTTCCAGTCCCCCAGGAATCAAACCACGCCATGACAACATCGTGGGGAACGGATTTCCCTGTCAGGCAGAATTCTTCCCATCTCGCAATGGTTTCATCTCGAAAACAATCTGCTTTGCTACTCATATTGTTACCCCTGACTGTTCATCAGCTTGACCGTGGCCCGGCCATCGGCATAATAATCGATGATATTGTAGCAGCCGTAATTCTGCTCGATGTTGAACATCCCGGCCAGCGGCGCGCCGATGGCATTCAGCAGCACGACGCGGTTGACGCCGCCATGCCCCACCACCAGCACCTCCTGTCCCTGATGCCGCTCGACGATCTCACTGATGACCGGCATGACCCGCGCCTGGAGATCCAGCAGATTTTCCCCCTGCGGTACCCGGTGGTGTACCAGATCCGCCAGACGGGCCTGCCATTCCTCCGGCCAGCGCTCTTTGATTTCGGTCCAGGTTAGCCCCTCCCAGATGCCGATGTTCAATTCCCGCAGTTCACTGCGCCGGACCGGCTCGATGCGGAACTGTCGGCAGATGATCCCGGCGCCGATAACACAGCGGCTAAGATTACTGGTGTAACAGGCGGAAACGGGACTGTCAGCCAAGCGTTCTTTCAGGCGTTGATACTGTTTGACGCCCAGGTCAGTCAGGGCCACGTCTGTCTGGCCGTTGTAACGTTTCTGCTCATGTCCGACCACCTGGCCGTGACGAATGAGATGGATGCGGGTAGCGGGTGTCATGGTGATAGATTTCTCCGGTTTCGTGGGGTTGGAATGGGTGAGCACCTTAGCAGAAGCCGCCGGAAATTAAAAGAACCGGCGAGTTAAATGGAGCTTCCCAGTAACTTCAGTCCCTTCGACTCCGCTCAGGGAACGATCAATCGTGCGCTGAGCGGAGTCGAAGCGCATCAGGCCAGCATCTTTCGTAATTGCCCCAGATAACGTTCCTCCACCCGGCAGAATCCCTGCGGCGGGAGCTCACCGGACGCGGCACAGAAGGCGAGGAAGGCCCCCTTTAGCAGTGCGTTAAGCTGGTCACCCGGCAGGCTGACGTGCGACGAGGCAGCGGTTGAGCAGCCGCAGCTGTCACACTCGTCTCCCGCCGCCTGCCGCAGGCGTTCCAGTCCGTGGAAATATTCCGATGACAGCCGTCCCATGGCATCGCAGACACGACCGACACGCTCGTCCTTGAAGCGGTAGCGCGCCTCGAAGGGGAGGCGCTCGTCCAGCAGCAGGCGCTTCTCACCTTCGAAACGCTGCCAGGCGGGTGAGCCGTGCAGCACAATCTGGTTGTGGTAGAGCAGGTTGGCGGTCAGCTCATGCCCGGCCAGCAGTCCCAGGCCGTCCAGAAAGGTGTAGTTCTCCTCCAGTTCTGCCAGGGTCGTATCCGGTTCGAACATGATGAAGCCGATGTTCAGCTGCAGGCCGCACCCCTGGACGACCTGCACCGCCCGGCTGATCTGCTCGCTGGTGATCCGTTTGCCGATACGCCGCAGCACGCTGTCGCAGCCCGATTCGATCCCCAGAAAGACGGAGGTTGCCCCGTTTTTGGCCAGGGTTGTCAGCAGCGTCTCTTCAACCGTGTCCACCCTGGTTTCGAAGCCGAAGGGGAGGCCGGCGGCCTGTGCGACCCGGCTGATAGCGATTGTCCGCTGATGTTCCTGTTGGCCGGGGGCGAGAAAGGTCGGATCGATAAAATAGAGGCTTGCAACCGCTCTGCGGGACAAGCGGGTTTCCAGTTCCTGCTCCAGCGAGGCAAGATCTCTGACCCGGCGGCGGCTGCAGCCGTAGTAGGGCTTGATGAAGCAGAAACTGCAGTCGCCGTAACAGCCGCGGCTGGCGGCGATGTTCAGGGTGCTGTAGGCCAGGTTGCTCCCCACGTCATCCGGGACCGGGAGCAGCGACAGATCATCCGGCAGCGGCCGGGGCACGAAGGGGAGATCGCGCAGGGCCAGTCCGGGAAGCGGCTTCAGCGTGCCCGGGCCGAAGCCGTTCAGCAGCTCGGCCAGGGTATCTTCAAACTCTCCGATCAGGATGAAGTCCAGGCCGAGTGCATACTGCATCAGCCGTGTGCGGGAGAGGGTCGGGAACAGGCCGAAGGCTCCGATCGTGCAGCTTCCACCACGCTTCAATAATTCCAGCACCGAGCGGACCGTACTCTCATGTCCCCAGGCATAGACCCAGTGCAGCAGGATCAGATCGGCGCCTTCGGCCAGGATTGCGGCGGAAATGGTCTCGGGGTTATCCGTGCCGGAGGTGAAATCCAGATGGGCCGTTGTCCAACCAGCCCGCCGGGCAACAGCCAGGGCATAGCCGCTGTTCAGGCTGGCCGAGAGCGGGGCATTGGCCACGTCGTTGTAATGCTCGAAGGTCAGGGGGCGGGGATTTTCGATGATCAGCAGTTTCATGGCCGGCCTTAGTCGATCAGTAGCAGGCCGATGTACTGCACAAAGTCGTCGCTGCTGCGTAACGGCGCGACCTTGATGCCGGCGGCTTCGGCCAGGGCGAAGACGTCACAGCCGCAGGACTCCAGCGAGGGGCGACGCTTTTCAGGGAAGGCGCAGCGCTCCTCCGGGCAGGCGTCGCACCAGCAGCAGGGGCCGCCGCTGAAGACCAGTGCCTTGCCGAAACCGCTCAGAAAGGCCTCCTTTTCCAGCTCCAGCAGACGCTCCTGAAACCCCCTGAGCGGCGGCTGTCCGGCCACCAGCAGGGCCCGTGAATAGCACCCCAGCAGCTCTTCAAAGCCGGCTTGATCCATGGAATGGGGCGGGCAGCTCCAGCGTCTGCCGAACTGGGAACAGCCGTAGCTGCACTTGGCCCGCACCCAGGCTTCGGAGCGGATACCGGCCGGGTCGAGTTCGACGGCAGCGAAGAATCCGTGGGAAAGGGCATGGCTTTTCAGGCTGAAGAGGGATGAGGCTGCCCGATAGGGGGTGGTGCGGGCGGCAACCATGGCCAGGGAGCGGGAGGGGAGTTCGAGCACGCTCTGATGTGCGAATCCGCTCTCTTGCAGCAGCTTGGCGGTTTCTGCCAGGCTGTAGCAGCGGCCGTTCCAGGTGTTGACCAGCATGTGCAGGTCGTAGAGCGCTCCGAATCCGTTGGCGTCACGGAAAAAGTCGTGGACGATCAGCAGCCCTTCCTCTGACGGAAGCTCCTGCAACTGTTCAAGTAAGGCCCGGTTTTCTGCCGGGGAGTAGCAGTGGATCAAGTTGGAGAGCAGCACGATGGATGCCGCGCCGCGCTGCTGTTCCACCAGGCGGGCCAGCGCTTCCGGTTCCAGGATATTGATGGGATGCCAGAGCAGGTTGTTGGTGGCGGGGAGTGACTCCGCCGCCGCGCAGACGTCCGGCAGATCGCAGGCCATGGCCTGCCAGCCGGGGTGCTGTTCCAGAAACTCCCGCAGATAGCTGCCGTCTCCGGCGCCGATATCGATGATCAGGCCACTCTCCGGAAGTCCGGGCAGCGCCTGCCACAACTCCCGCGCCCGCACCTGAGCTGCTTCGCCCATGGCGTGCTGGAAGAGCGTTAATCGGCGTTGGTACTCATCCTGGGGCCGCTCGCGGATCAGCGCCCCTTGTCCTTCGGTCAGGACTGTCCCCAGTTGTCCCCAGTTCTCCATCAGCAACTCTTCGAACGCCAGTACATGGCGCTGGTTGAGGGGGCTGGCGCTGTCCAGCCAAGTGGCGGCGAAGCGGGAGAGAAACAGCTGGCCGTCGTACTGCTCCAGCAGCCCCACATTCAGCAGCAGTTCGATGAAACGCCGCCCCTCCTCCGTCCGCAGGCCGCAGCTCTCTGCCAGCCCGTCCGGCGTACAGTTCCCTTCCGCCACCCGGTCGATGATACCCGAGCGCAGCGCCTCACGGAGAACAAAGAACATGCGGTAGCCGCTTGTCAGGTCGCAGAAGGTGGAGTAGGAGTTGTCGGAGGGGAGGATTTTCATGGTGAGTCCCTTATTGTGATGTTAACCGGAATTGCGGTATGTTGGTGAATCGAGCCGTATGTCACATCAGTTGATAAACTCCAAATAATTCTCACGGTTAACTACCTGCCAGGTCGCATCCGGATAGGCTCCGCTCCACTCCTTTGGCGGTCGGGGTCTGGCTTTGCCCCATTTCATTTCATAGCCATGCAGTGTGCTGCCTCGCTCTTCAATCAGATCCAGCTCTTTTTGGGTATAGGTGCGCCAAAAAAAGTTATTGGCCGGCTCTCTTAGATATTCCTGGCGTTTCATCCGCTCAATGATCAGGTAATTTTCCCAGAGTTCTCCTGCGTCGTTACGCAGATCAAGCGGATTGAAGTTATTGATCAAGGCGTTGCGCACGCCGTTATCGACAAAGTAAAAGCGGCTGTTCTTGGTGACCTCGTTTCTCAGGTTACGGCTGAATCCACCCAGTTTCTGAATAACAAAGGCCTTTTCCAACAGATCAAGATAGTGATCTACCGTGTTCTTGCTCATCCCCAAGGCTGTACCCAGCTCGGTATAGGAGACCTCCTTGCCGATCTGAAAGGCCAATAGCTGGAGCAGTTTGCCGATCTTGGCTGAATGCCTGATCCCCTCCAGTTCCAGGATGTCTTTATAGAGATACGACGAAACAATCTCTTTCAGGTACTGCTCCCGTTCCCGATTATCCTGCAGCAGCACTACTTCGGGGTAGGAACCGAACAAAAGGCGCATCTCCAGACGCGCCTCGGTTTCGTGGCGTTGTTCCGCGGCGCCGATCTCCATCTGGGCAAGAGGGTACTGAATCAGGGTGGTTTTTCGACCGGTGAGCGGCTCGCCGATGCTGCGGGCAAGATCAAAAGAGGATGAACCGGTTGCAATTATGCGGATATCCGGGATGTGATCAACGATCAGCTTTAGGTTCAAGCCGATGTTATGGATTTTCTGGGCCTCGTCAATCACCAATAGACGGTTGTTACCGACAAAGGCCTTCAGCTTGTCGATCGACTGGCTGGAAAGATAGCTTTGAATGGTAATGTCTTCACCACTAACCAAAAGATACGGCTCGGCTTCTCCCTTTAAAAACTCATGGATAAGGGTCGTTTTTCCGGTACGCCTGGCGCCATATATTACGACTACTTTTCCCGGTTTCAGCGCAGATTGAAGGTTATCGAGCTGCCTCTGCTTGATGTACATTTTATATAACTCCGTCAGTCAATTGACCGAATTATATATTATTTGGTCATAAGTGCAATGCTGTTGTTAATAAAAACGTAACTATTCTGCGATTAACGGGGCTTGGGTTCACCGGTGCCGCGTCTTTTGCGGCAACCGAGTGAAACCCATGGTTGGCATTTCCAATTTTCCACTTTCAACTGACCACGTCGAAATCGTCCTGTGAAACTGTTTGACAAGACATCTAAGTGCACCCCAGTTCAGGGATCAGTGCATCATGTATTTTATATCGGTTGCTCCCCAATTTTCGTGCAAGCGCCTTATTTTTCTTATTGTTCTCTAAACTGTAATCAAATAAGAACTCGTCTTGTTTGGTCTCTCTTCCTAGAATCGAAAGAGCAACAAGGTGATCAATAAAATGTTCAATGTCAGATTCATTTTCAAATATTATTTGAGCAGACCTAGCTCGGCTGATGATTTCATCCTTGCCTATGACTACGTGTTCACCCACCAATTCATATAGGAAGTCCTCCATTTGTTTAATGGATACGCCATTTTCAACAATTAATGATGAAAATACCCATTCCGAGTATTGCTTGTGTGCTTCAGCTACGTCTGACTCTAAAAAGCTTGCGTGGCCTCTTAATACAGCAATTTCTTTCATTTTTATAAAATAGAATATTATGTCTCTTGGCCTCGGGATAATTCGCTTATATATATAATCTTTTATATCCTCTCCATAAACAACTTTTGGAAGATATGTGTCCCATAATTCACTAGGTATTATGTCATTGTTAAGCTTGCTAAATCTCTCTTCAATAATCCTAAATAGAGTTTCCTTGTCATCGACAATAAGCTTAGAATATTCGATTTTATCTGGTTCTCTAGCATAAAGCATAACATGTCTAAAAATGTCACTGCGTAGGAAGATTGTTAAATGACATCTAATTCCAGGACCAGTGTTGTTTGAGGAGAAATCTCTGATTATCCTACCAGTAACCCCAAGAAGACTCAGTAACCATCTGCACTGAAATTCAATACTATTATTGTCTTTCCAAGATTTATCCAAGTTATCTATCAATATGTAAATATTCTTCCCCTTAGGAAATATTTTAAAAATTTGTTTCTTGATTTCACCAAGTACATTCTGATGTAACAATTCCGAAACTCTTATTTTAAAATCTGACTCTTTAGTTGCAGATGTTGCAGAGGTTGAAATAATTTCTGTTAGTTTCTCAACTATTCTTGAGTGTAAATCAGCTAAAAAAATCTCATCATTATTTTCGATAAATTGAATATATTCTTGTTCCGGATTAGTTATTGAATAACTAGGTAGTCTCTGAAAACCTTCATAGATAGATCTTGCAATTTCAGTATAAATTAATAATTTCCACACACTTTCTATTAGATAGGTCTTCTCAAATTCTTTAGGCACATTTTTCATGACATCAATAAGCCCTTCCAACTCATAGCTTATGGGCTTTATAGTGCAAACAAAGTTGGCTTTATTACTTTCAAGTTCACCCTTTAGATAATACATCGTTGCAGTTTTACCACATCCTTTACGACCAACAACAATATTGTATTCACTTTTTATTAGTGAGGATGAGGACATTGTCTCGACATAATATCGTGTAATATTTTCACCTTCATGTTCTGCCAGAAACTCTCCAAAATCCAGCCGTTGAATCAACTTTTTATTATGTTGTAAGTTACTGTATTGATTTTTTTTCAGCTTTAACTGAAAATATTCATTCTTAAAATCTTGAAGAAACGGATTAATCTTTGCTATGCAATCCTTGGAATTTGAATACTTCGCAAGTAGTTCACGATAGTCCAAAGGGCTGTAGTATGGTTCTTCACAGACCATCAATACTTTCAAGCCCATTCCGACTGCAATTCCTGAAATAGTAGCACACTTTGAGTTTTGAATTTCATAACCGGTTCTTGCAATTGTAGAAAGCTCCGCTATCACTGCCGGTAATTTTATCAAGCGTGTTAAATACCAAACAAGGTTATTTACTTTATTTTCAATTGCGTCATCTAAACAAAAGGATAGTTTTAAATTTGTTATCGCATTTTGAATCGCTAAGTTGTAGTTGGTGTCTACCTGATTCTTTAAAAAAAGGAGAGGCTGATCAAAGTCAGTAATATTTGCTCGTTCAAGAAGTGAATCTAATGCTCCTCCTTTGTCGTAAGGCTGATTTTTGTAGAATGCTGTCACTATTTGTTGTGAATTTGTATAATTGTCATAGCCGATAGACGAAAAGAAACCTAATTCTCTATTCCGCCTCACAGAGTCTGTGTGTGATGTGTCTAGCAGCAACCAAATCGGTTTATTTTTACCAATTGCATAACCGAGTTCAAACAGTACGTTGTCATTTATGCCTGTCAGATCTGCACAGAAGAAATCAGAATCATCTATTTGTTTCAATATTTCGTTAATTATCATCACGCCGTTAACATTGAGCAATTGCCAAGACATTAAATTGACTAGCCCAGACTTATTGATTTCCGTTATGGCGGACTCAATTGCATCCGAGCATGACGATGGTTGTGAGCTATATGCAAAGAATCCCTTTTTCATAAACCCTCCTATTTTCACATGTCTTCAGTGATATTTATCTTGCAATCCTGGCCAACGGGGTCGGCCTTGAGCTGCCGGTTTTTCAGGGCAGGTCCAAGAACGTGGTTATACATTCGCTTCTATAGCTTTTTGGGATTCCTCGATTTCGCGCTTTTTTCTATTGGCATCATCGAAGGAGCGTACTTGTTGTATTACATCATGAGAGTGAGAAACATCTTGAGCAATAGACAATCCAGGCAAGGAGTCACCATGAGCACGGTTTGCCCTGTATGCGGTCATTACTCCGACAATTTGAACCCCATCAGTGGCAGTGTTATAGATAACAGGCCCCCCACTGACTCCATTGATTGCTACACCGTCAATCAAATAGGACTTCAAATCGTCTCGTCTAGCACTGACGTTCCCTGCGAAGAAGCACAAGGTATACGGCTCGATAGCAGGGAACCCAAGCCATCCAACTTCAGCACCAATATTAATTCTGGTGTCTATGGGGCGGAGTGGTATCAAACTATCTGGCAGCTCAAGCTCGCTGCTTTTAATAAAAATCATCGCTGAATCGGTTTTGTATTCTGTGAAAATTACTCTTTGGTCCACAGGTAAGAAAGCTGTTTTTGAAAAGTTATGGTTATGAATTTTTATCGGCTGTTGCCATTCATCAGCATTAGAAACTACATGTAGAGCAGTAGCGATTCCACACCATGAATAATCATCATTGTAGGCACAAAGAAAACCAGTCCCGCTACAAGATGGAGTTTCGATTTTTACGATGTAAGGAGTGACTTTTTGAACAACTTGATCCCAATTCATTTTAATTCTCCTATTGATGACTATATGGTGCGGCCCACTGTACCTTTTGGATACAACGCCAATTTGTAAAGATGTTGAGCAAGTCCACGTATGCCCAACTTATTTAATGTAATGGCAATTTGGGCTGTGCTCACTGAAATTAGCTTTATTAAGGGTCTTCCCTTATTGTAATCAACACTTTTTGACAGCTGGTATTGAATTACAGATAGACTGTGCAAACGCTCAGATTGCTCTTTCATATCTGGAATAAGCTCTGACAAAGTTTCAAACCAAGTTTCCCATAATTTACTCCAATGCTCTGATTCTTCTTTTGCTGTGAGGTGGGGGGACTCGGAAGGGGAAAACATCCATTCTGATTCCCATATGCCAACTTGGTTTGATGCAAACTTAACAAGCTCGTTCAACTCTGTAACAGATATATTGTCTGGCCTTCCGTCAAGCAAGCAACTGACATCCTTAATGGGAACTCCGACACTACTTGTTTTTTGGGATTGCAAATATTGCAAAAGATCGCTCATTTATTCGCCTCCTTTTCTTGGGGGTATAACGGTGTGGGAGATCACCTGACGGCTTTTGGGTCAGGTGCATCTTCCTTGTTGTACGGTTCAGTCGAACTCCATCTCATCTTTAATTTGGCCCAGTTCCGTAAGCAGGTCCTCAAATGGGTTGTTTTCTATGTCATTCAGAAAGAACTCCGTTAGAGCTTGACGTGTCAGCTCTTTTACCCGATCCCGGCTTTCGGATTTACAGCTAAGGGTGTAACTGTCGATGCCGTTTTTCAGTTCTGTTGCGTAGGATTTTACTGCATCTACGTAGGTCTCGATTGACTGCTCCTTTTTCTTCTTTTGCAGATATATCTCAGCCTCGTCAAAGCGCCCAATCAGTCCGAATTTATCGATTCGTTTTGCCATTTTTATACATCTTAGGGCGTCGTTATTACGGCCAAGAGCCATCAATGCTCTAGCCTTAAAAATCAAAGCTTCTCTGTAATAAGGATATTTGTCGAGAAAGGCATCGATATGCGGCAAGGTTTCAACAAAGCTCCCGGAATCTATGAACTTTCCGTACAGAACTTTCATTTCGCTTGAAATATTCGGAATGTCAGTAATCCGCTTCATTTATTAGCCTTTTTAATCGTACAACTCGTTGTTGAGCAGCCCCGCGCGCGTGAACCGGTGATCTTCCCAATTTGGATATTTAGGCTGTGAACATGAAAATAACAAAATGGTTCCGCACTATACGACAGTACTTGTGCCATGTCAAAGCTGAATCAGCGTGCTTAACTTATCAGTAACTCGACAAAAAGCCGTTGCATTCCCCGCCAGGTAGTTTATTACCCGGTTGACTTCAACAGCGGCAATCCGGCTGTGATCCCCGGTGCCATTCTGTT
The DNA here is from genome assembly GCA_016650295.1 of Desulfuromonadales bacterium. Taxonomy (GTDB): domain Bacteria; phylum Desulfobacterota; class Desulfuromonadia; order Geobacterales; family Pseudopelobacteraceae; genus CAIPTY01. The sequence continues at coordinate 41,630 of JAENWA010000063.1, forward strand.
GCTCTCCCCCCTTTCAACCTCTCCAATGCCCCCAAAACCTCAATTTCCGAACGTTCGGAAATTGAGGTAACTGACTGAAATACAATAACTCACATCGAAAAACCGGCCAAATATTATTTCGGTGGTTTTGCGGGCACAACAGTCCAACTATCTGTTTTAAATAGATTAATATGGTTTGTGGGGGCGTAACGTTGGGTGCATACGGGGGTGATTCGGCAACAACTGACGGGAAAACTGCAGATGTGAACGTAGTGTCACGTGACGCCGGAGCGTCTGTGGCTGCGTTCCCACGCCGGAGCGTGGGAACGATAGGAAAGTACCCTCTGGGCATAAAGGGGAGGCTAGTGGGGGATGGGTTTCCTTCGACTCCGCTCAGGGAACGGTTGGTAAGCGAAGTCGGATCTACCCCATCCCCACCCCGACCCTCCCCTTGAAGGGGAGGGAGAACTCAGATCTTATCCCCCCGCAGATCGCACGCAAACAGTTTACCCGCCCCGCGTGAGGCGCAGAAATCGCCGCACATGGTGCAGGTGTCCTCGTCCTCCGGGGTGCGGCTGGCGCGGATGGCGCGGGCGTCCTCGGGGTAGAGCGCCAGCTGGAACTGCTTCTCCCAGTTCAGGTCGCGGCGGGCCTTGGACATCTCCTTGTCGCGCTCACGCCCCTTTTCCGGGTACTTGTTCATATCGCCGATGTAGGCCGCGATCTTGGCCGCCTTGACCCCCATGCGCACATCCTCTTCATTAGGCAGGGCCAGGTGCTCGGCCGGGGTGATGTAGCAGATCAGGTCGGCCCCGAAGCGGCTGGACTGGGCCGCGCCGATGGCGGCGGTGATGTGGTCGAAGCCGGGGGCCACGTCGGTGGTGATCGGTCCCAGCATGTAGTAGGGCGCGCCGCCGCTCATCCGTTTTTGCAGCTGGATGTTGCCCTCGATCTCGTCCAGCGGCACGTGTCCCGGACCTTCCACCAGCATCTGGCAGCCCATGTCACGGCCGATCTCGGCCAGTTCGCAGTTGAAGAGCAGCTCCTGGATCTGGGCCCGGTCCGATGAGTCGTGGATGGCCCCGGCCCGCAGGCCATTGCCCAGTGAGAGCACGGTGTCGTATTTTTTGAGGATCGCGGCCACCCGGTCGAACTTTTCATAGAGCGGGTTTTCCTTGTTGTTGGCGATCATCCAGGCCACCATGGAAACACCGCCTTTACTCACCAGCCCACCGTAGCGGTAGCCCTGTTTGCGCAGGCGTTCGACCGTGCAGAGGTTGATGCCGCAATGTACCGCCATGAAGGCCATGCCGTCGGCGCACTGCTGCTCGATCAGGTCGAAGAGCATCTCCTCGTCCAGCTTGTTGGGATCGCCGTATTTGCGGGCCGCCTCGCAGAAGGCCTGGTAGAGCGGCACATTGCCCACCGGAAGATCCACGGCGGCGATTACCTCGCGCCGCACCCGGTCCAGGTCGCCCCCCACCGAGAGTTCCATCAGGGTGTCGGCTCCGGCTTCCTGGGCGACGAGGGCCTTGCGGACTTCGGCCTCATAATCGACGATATCCGAGGAGGTGCCGATGGAGGCGTTGACCTTGGTGGAAAGCCCCTTGCCGATGCCGGCGATGCGGGACGGTTTGCGGTTGTGGTTCCAGGGGATGACGATCTTGCCTTCCGCCACCATGCGGCGGATGTACTCGGCCTCCAGCAGCTCGTTAGCGGCAACGATCTGCATCTGGGGGGTGATGATGCCCTGACGGGCGGATTCGATCTGAGTCAGCATGTGTGTTCTCCTTGAATATTTAGCTTCCCCCTTTGCAAAGGGGGGGATTAATAATACATTCCCGCCAGCCGCGTACCGAGTTGACCATCCAAACGGTGTCGGCGGTCAGCAGGTCTTCCAGCGTCAAGAGCGCTTCGCGCATGGCGCCGACCTCCAACAGTTCTTCCCGCAGAACACCCGGCAACAGGCCGCACTCCAGCGCTGGTGTCAGCAACTCTCCCGCTTTTGCGACAACAAGCGAGTTGAAACACCCTTCCGTCAGCTCGCCCCTCTCATTCAGAAAGATGACATCGTAACAATCGGGATGCTCGCGAAGCTCTCGGTCGTACAGTTCGCGTCGGGTTGTCTTGTGGTACAGGAACGGATCATCGGAATTCATCCTCTTTCGTGAGACAGTAACCAGGCAGGGAGCGGCCGGGGCATGCTGCTGCAAGGTCTGGCTGTCGATAGATATGTTTCCGTCTTCGGCCAGCAGAACCCGGACCTTGTGCGGGCCGATCAACGGTTCCCCCGCATCCATAAGCCGTCCGCGCAGGCTCTTTCCATCAAAGGCAAACCCGAAGTAAGCAGCCGACGAAGCCATCCGCCGCAGGTGGCGCTCCAGCAGCAGATAGCCCTGTTCGTCATAGCGAAGGGATTCGATCAGGCTGAACTGGTCGGCCGATCTGGTCAGAAAGGCGCTCTTGGCCAGGCACTCCCGGTATTCGCTCCCGGCATCCGAATCCCAGGTGATGCCGCTGCCGATACCGAGCTCCGCGTTTCCCGTGGCCGTTTCCACGACCGCCGTGCGGATGGCGACGGAAAACACCGCCTCTATGCCAGATAAGTGCCCAAAGTTTGTGTCTTTCATCCCTCCCCTTTCAAGGGGGAGGTTAGGAGGGGGATGGGGTTTGTTTTGGCAAGCCATTGAAGTCGTACAATCTACCCCATCCCCACCCCGACCCTCCCCTTGAAAGGGAGGGAGATTTTTATTATTTTGGGGTGATACATAGCCGATGGCGCCGCAGTAGACCCTGCGCGGCGAGGTTTCCAGGCCTTTGATAATCTCCATGGTGCGCTGCTTGGGCGCGCCGGTGACCGAACCGCACGGGAACAGGGCCCGGAAGATGCCGGTCAAACCCACCTCCGGCCGGACCCGTGCCGTGACGGTCGAGGTCAGCTGGTGAACTGTCGGGAAGGTCTCCACGTCGAACAGGGACAGCACCTTGACACTGCCGGTCTCAGCGATGGTGGAAAGGTCGTTGCGAACCAGGTCAACGATCATCAGGTTCTCGGCCCGCTCCTTGGCGCTGGCGGTCAGCAGCTCGCGTTGACGCCGGTCATCGTCGGCTCGCGGCAGCCTGGCTGCGGTGCCTTTCATCGGCCTCATCGTCAGAAGGTCATCGTCGAGGGAGAAAAACAGCTCCGGTGAGGCCGAGAGAATCCGGTGTGTGCCGATATCCAGCCAGGCACAGAAGGGCGCCCGCTGATTGCGGCACATCCTGCGGTAGAGCACGAAAGGATCGCCCGTGATACGGAAACGCTGGCGGGTCGTAAAGTTGACCTGATAGGTCTCGCCCCGTGCGATGGCCTCGCGGATAGCGCCCACCGCGCTCCGGTAGGCGGCCTCGTCAATGGCCAGTTCGGGCGGCGAAACCAGGCAGTCACCGGAACTGCCGGAGGTTGTTTGGCCGGTACAATCCAGCCGTTCGGAAAAGATGCCGAACCAGACCAGTGGCAGCGAGTCCTTCCCGGAAACCGGCAGATCCGGATTCAGCCCGGAAGCGGCCTCGTAGGCCACGTAACCGGCGGCGTGCTTTCCGAGTGCGACGGCCTGTTCAACCTCTGCCAGGGCCGGTACCACCTGTTCGGGCGAGTGTGCGGTTATGACGGACTCACACCCGCTGAAACGGTAGGAACGGGAGTTTGCGCCGCCGCCGAACGACTCCAGCAGCACGTCCGGCTGATGCGGCTCTGTCTGTCGTTGCCTGATCACTGCGGATACCCGCCGGACAAAACGATCAAGGCGACTATCTCGGCGATTTCGTTGATGCAGCCGATGATGTCGCCGGTCAGGCCGCCCAGGCGGTTCTGAAAATAGCCCTTGATAACCAGTGTGACGGCAAAGACGGCCACCAGGGCGATCATGCCCTTGACCGGCAAGGCCAGCAGGCAGGCCGCCAGGGTTATTCCCAGCGCGACGAGCAGGTGTCTGGCGGCCATGCCCTGGATGATGGCTGCGCCGAGACCGTCCTGGCGGGCATGTTTCGCCCCACCCAGCGCCAGCACTTGGGCCGAGCGTCCCAGAATGGGAAAGAGCAGCAGCGCCTGCCAGGTGATTCCGGCCGGAACCGCCGCCAGGGCCTGCCATTTCAGCAGAATCCCCAGCACAACCGCCACCGCCCCCGCAGCTCCCACGTGGGAATCCTTCATGATTGCCAGAAAACGCTCCCGGCTGCCCCGCGCCGCCAGGCCGTCGCAGACATCGGCCAGACCGTCCAGGTGAAGGGCGCCGGACACGACCGCCAGGGCAGTGATCAGCAGGGCCGCGGTCAGTGAGCGGTTCAGCCAGGGCTCGATCAGCCAGTTCAGCCCGACCAGCAGCCCGCCGACCGTCAGCCCGACCAGCGGAAAGCAGGCCGTGGCCCGCCCCAGATCCTCCTTCTGACAGCGAGTGTCACAGGGGAGCGGGATGATGGTCAGGAATTGCAGGGCGATCAGGTAGAGGCGCATAGTATGTTCCGGGACTCGGGATTCGGGATCAGGGATCAGGGATCAGGGATCAGGGATCAGGGATCAGGGGAGATTAAAGGTTTTTACCGTTCCCTGTTCCCTGTTCCCTTTTAACGGCTTACTCCGGCTTCATCAAAAGTTGCCATCTCTTTCAGCACTTTCACCCCCGCATCGATCAGCCCCATGGCCAGGGCCGCGCCGGTACCTTCACCGAGACGGAAATCAAGATCCAGGATCGGCCGGGCTCCGATCCGCTCCAGCATGAAGCGATGGCCGATCTCCACCGACTGGTGGGCGACAAAGATGTAGTCGCGCACATTCGGGTGCAGCTCCGAGGCGATTAGCGCTCCGGCGGTGGATATGAAGCCGTCGATGACCACCGGGATCGAGTTGGCGGCGCAGCCCAGCACAAGGCCGGCGATGGCGGCGATCTCCAGGCCGCCGACCTTGGTCAGCACATCCAGCGGGTCGGCCGGATCGGGCCTGTTCAGGGCCAGACCCTGTTCGATGACGCGGATCTTGTTCTCCAGGGCGGCGTCGTTGATGCCGGTTCCGCGATGGGTCAGCTCCCGCACGGTCAGGCCCGAGATGGCGGCGATCATGGCCGATGACGGGCTGGTATTGGCGATGCCCATCTCGCCGGTGCCGACCAGGCCGACGCCCTCGCTCTTGCACTGATCGGCCAGGTCGATGCCGACCTTGAGCGCGGCCAGGGTTTCTTCACGGGTCATGGCCGGTCCCGTGGCAAAGTTTTGCGTGCCGCGGGCGACCTTGCGGTGAATCAGCCCGGCGCAGCCTTCAAAATCATGATCAACCCCCACATCCACTACCCGCACCTCGGCCCCGCTGTGGCGGGCCAGCACATTGACCCCGGCCCCGCCCCGCAGGAAGTTGAAGACCATCTGGGCCGTGACCTCCTTGGGATAGAGGGAAACCCCTTCCTCGACGATGCCGTGATCTCCGGCAAAGGTGAAGATCACCTTTTTGGAGAGATCAGGCTGCACGCTTCCACTGATGGCAACCACACGGCGGGCGAATTCCTCCAGCCGTCCCAGCGAACCGGGCGGTTTGGTCTTGTTGTCCAGCCGGGCCTGGGCCTGGGCCAGCAGCTCCGGGCTGACCGGATTGATACGGGCGAGGGTGGTTTGCACGATGTCCATTTTAGCCTCTTCAATTTTGATTTCGAGTAATTATTCAGCACGATATAAACAGATTGTCATTCCCGAGGGTTTAATCGGGAATCCAGACTTTAAGGTCTTGGATCCCCGATAGAATCATTCGGGGATGACAGACTTTTTCAAGTGGCTCTGATTGTGCTGAATAGTTACAATTTTAATCGGTCTTATTTCAGCTTCAATGGTATCCCGCTGGCCAGCAGCCAGGCTTCGTCAGCTGCCGCCGCGATGATCTGGTTGGCCTGGCCGGCCAGGTCGCGAAAGACGCGCCCCAGGCGGGATTCCGGCACGATGCCCATGCCGACCTCGTTGGTGACGATGATGACCGGGGTCGTCATGTTGCGCAGGGTCTCGCCCAGCTGCCGGACCTTGTCCAGGATGACATTCTCCAGTCCGTCATCCTGTTCATCACCGGCCAGCAGGAGGTTTGTCAGCCAGAGGGTCAGGCAGTCCAGCAGGATGACACTGAAGGCCCCGTCATAGATTTTCAGGGTCATGGCCAGTTCCAGCGGCTCCTCAATCGTGTGCCATTCGTCGCCACGACGCAGCTGATGCTTTTTGATGCGTTCGCCCATTTCGCAATCCAGTGACTGGGCCGTTGCCAGATAGCAGAGGTCCGGTCCGGTCTGGCGGGCCAGATGTTCTGCAAACCTGCTCTTGCCGCTGCGGGCGCCGCCGGTTATGAAGATTGTTCGTGGCATGGCGTTTTCTCCTGCCCCGGATAACCGGGATACCTTCTAACGTTCAAATGAAAAAGCCCCTGTCCGGAGAGGAACAAGGGCTCGAAGCTGTGCAAACTATCCGGCTCCGGCCCCTCGTTCCACGGAGGTTCCTGAAAGCATCGGCATGGCAGGTTTCCTGGCTCGGGTATCATCCCTTTTCCGCGCCTTCCCACCCAATGGGCAGTGGCATATTGCGGAATCGGTACTCCCTTACAGTTGCGGGACAGCGAGGGATTTTCACCCTTTTCCCTTTTAACCGCACCCGCTTACGGGCTCGGCACCAGACCGGTTGGTTATCAATTGTAGTGAAGTTTGTAGCAGAGAGGCTGACTGAAAGTCAAAGGGAAAAGCAGGAGAGGGTGTGTCGGCTCAGTCACTGTGCCGTGTGGCGTTGGTGGTTATCTTGAGGATGCTTTCCTGAATTTCTTTGTTGGGGATGGCCCGGTAGGAGTCGAGCAGGAGTTTTTCGGAGGTATCCAGCGGCAATACTTCTTCACTGGCCATAAAGAACTCCTGCACCGGCACGGAGATAGCTGCCGCGAGTTGCTGGAACCTCTCAGGGCTCAAAGCATCCTGACCTCGTTCGTACTTCTGTAGTTGATTTCATCATCCGCCTGAAGACCGAGCAGGTCACTCCCCTGATACTTGAAACCAAGGGCTTTGATGAACTGGCGGAAGTCAAGACTCAGGCAGCCCAGCGGTGGGTAAATGCGGTCAATGCTGATGGAACGTATGGTGTCTGGAAATTTGCCATGGCTAGGAAGATCGGTGAGGTTAGGGAGTTAATTGAAGGTGCGGCAAGTTCTTCTTGATCATAATCGAACAATAAACTCTATCAACAAAAGACAAAGGCCCCATGCCGTAAAGCATGAGGCCGTATTCAAGTCCCCCGGCAGCTTGTCATCGCAGTGCCAAGGGGCTGCAACCTTGCGGTAGTCTCACAAGCCCGATTTATCGGGAACAATCAAGATTCAAAATCGTTCCGCGACAATCCTGACTGTCTTACTATTGAAAGAAAGGTTCCTATCGGAATTTCCCGCTTTCCGGCAGGAACAATGACCGTCGATGCACCGTTGTAAAACTTCTTGTGACTGCCACTTTGCGAAACCTCGTAAAACCCGTGCCGCAGTAAAACTGCTATGATATACCGCGAAGAGTAAAGTTTAGGCATTGACTGCAATCTCTCCGATCAGAGCATTGCCCACAGCGTGAAACAGCAGTCTGTTATCCGGCAAATCTTCTTTGAGATATAACTCAACAGCGTCGGCAAGGTTTTTAACGGCTTCATCGATAGTCTTGCCAAAACTGGCGACGTCTACATTCAGACATTGCGAAACGTAATATTTGTCTTCCTGGTAAACAACATATTTAAATGCAGTCATTGGTTTCTCCTTGTTTATCCCGGACTGCGGGAGGAATCGGGAGTTTCACGGTCAGTGAAAGACGCCGGTTACCATCTTCCGGGACTCTTCCAGGTGTTCCGGTGATACACCAAAGCAGTCGTCGATCACCGAAAGAAGTTCTTCAGGTTCGATACGCATCCTGCGGATGGATTTACCGTGGAAAAGATGTTCGTGCTGCGCCCACTCCGGGTACTTGTGGGTGTAGGAGGTCAAGTACGCTCCGGTTTCATATATACAAGTATACTCCAAAACGAGCTTTCTTATAGCATGTTATCCAATAATGTCAATTCAGGATGATTCGGGGCAAAAGCCATAAACGCCATCAAAAACGACAAAGGCCCCATGCCGTGAAGCATGAGGCCGAATTCAAGTCCCTTGGCGGTTTGTTATCGTCTTCATTACGCCGCCTTCAGCATGACCACGTTTTCCAATTCCTTCCGGTGGCTTCGTTCGGCATGCTCATATCATTTCCTCGCTTAAAATTGACGTGTGTTTGTCGGCAAAAGATTTGATCACAAGCGGAAGTGTAGTGTGTGGCGTGACAGGGGTCAAACAGAAATTTATACCTGTAGAGAAGTTGGTTGTTCACGGCTCTTGACAGTCGTAATTCCTTACATTATCATAAAAACGTAAGGAATTATGTTGGGAGGTCACATGAACTCAACCGTAACGGTAAAATATCAAACCACCATTCCAAAAGCTGTGCGGGAACAACTCGGCATTGCTATCAATGACTCCCTGGAGTGGATTGTCGAAAAGGGTAAGGTGTTTGTCCATCCCGTTCATAACAATTTTCTCAGTTATCGTGGAAGTGTGAAAACCGGAGTTGGGGATATTGCTGCCGACATCCAGTCGGCACGAGAGGACCGGATGGAGAAGTACCGGTGAAAAAATACATTATTGACACCAATGCCCTTATTTCTTTTGTTACGGATAGAAACCCGTCCCAGCAGGAAATTGTTGCCCCACTTTTTGAAGCAGCTTCCCGCTTGAAGTGCACCCTTGTATGTCATCAGTTCGTATTGACCGAATTTGTTTTTGTCATGGACAAAGTGTATGGAACGCCAAAAGAGAACATCAACGCCATGCTCCACGACTTTATTACTATGCCGGGTGTTGAGGTTTACCAGCAAACTGACTTTAGTGCCGTGCTCTCCTTCTGGCCGTCCAAAATTTCGGATTTCGGCGATGCACTTATAGCCGCGACAGGAAAAACGATGAAGGGAGCCACCATAGTTACTTTTGATATAAAGTTTAAATCAGCTTTGAAAAAGCTCGGTCTAGACTCACTGTAACAGGCCGTAATGTCACTATTTCTGAAATGAATGCCGAATGCCATAGATAGCTCAGTACCCGTCCAGCTTCCTCAAGTTGTCAATTCTCAAGCCGTTTCCCGCCTCCTCAAAAAAATACTTCAGTTACCCCTTGATTTTTGAATGGTCGCTGTTTATATTCCGGTAGTGTTAGCACTCAGCAGATTCGAGTGCTAAAATTATCTCGACTTTACAAAGAAGTCACTATACCGAAAGGAGAAAGAAAACATGAATTTGAGACCACTACAGGATCGCATCATCGTCAAGAGGGTCGAAGAAGAAACCATGACCGCCGGAGGACTTTTCATCCCCGAAACCGCCAAAGAGAAACCGCAGCGCGGCCAGATCGTGGCTGTCGGCAATGGCAAGAAAACCGAAGACGGTAAAGTGCTGCCGCTGGATGTCAAGGTTGGCGACACCGTCCTGTTCGGCAAGTATTCCGGTACCGAAATCAAGGTTGACGGCGACGATTTTCTGATGATGAGAGAAGACGACATCCTGGCAGTTGTAGAATAGATCGGCTTCGCCAAAGGTCCGTCTGCGGCGTTGCCTTCGTCGCGGAACGCTCGACGTACATCAAGTACGCCTCGCGCTCCGTTCCTCAGGCGCCTGGCATACGGAGCCTTTTGCTGTGCCGATAGAAATTGATAAAAAAATTATAAAAAAATCATACATGGAGGAATAAAACATGGCCGCAAAGATTATCAAGTTCGACCAGGATGGCCGCAACGCAATCCTGAAAGGCGTAAACACTCTGGCAGACGTCGTTAAAGTAACCCTCGGCCCCAAAGGCCGTAACGTTGTTATCGACAAGTCCTACGGCGCTCCCCTGATCACCAAGGACGGCGTAACCGTTGCCAAAGAGATCGAACTGGACGACAAGTTTGAAAACATGGGCGCACAGCTGGTCAAGGAAGTTGCTTCCAAGACCTCCGACGTTGCCGGCGACGGCACCACCACCGCCACTGTTCTGGCCCAGGCCATCTACAAGCAGGGTTCCAAGCTGGTTGCCGCCGGACACAATCCGATGGAAATCAAGCGCGGCATCGACAAGGCTGTTGAAGCCATTGTTGCTGAACTGAAGAAGATCTCCAAGCCGATCAAGGATCACAAAGAGATCGCCCAGGTCGGCACCATCTCCGCCAACAACGACAAGACCATCGGCGACATCATTGCCGAGGCCATGGAAAAAGTCGGCAAGGAAGGCGTCATCACCGTGGAGGAAGCCAAGTCCATGGACACCAGCCTCGAAACCGTCGAAGGTATGCAGTTCGACCGCGGCTACCTCTCCCCTTACTTCGTGACCGATCCGGAGCGTATGGAAGCTGCCCTGGAGAACGCCCTGATCCTGATCCACGACAAGAAGATCTCCAACATGAAGGACCTCCTCCCGGTCCTGGAGCAGGCCGCCAAGTCCGGTCGCCCGCTCTTGATCATCGCTGAAGACATCGACGGCGAAGCACTGGCTACGCTGGTTGTCAACAAACTGCGCGGCGTGCTGAACGTCTGTGCCGTCAAGGCCCCCGGCTTCGGCGACCGTCGCAAGGCAATGCTGGAAGACATCGCTGTCCTGACCGGCGGCCAGGTGATCTCCGAAGAGGTCGGTTTCAAACTCGACCAGACCACCATCGATATGCTCGGCAACGCCAAGCGCATCACCATCGACAAGGACAACACCACCATCATCGACGGCAACGGCAAGGAAGAAGTCATCCAGGGCCGCGTCAAGATGATCCGCGCCCAGGTTGAAGAGACCTCCAGCGACTATGACAAGGAAAAACTCCAGGAGCGTCTGGCCAAACTTGTCGGCGGCGTTGCAGTAATCAAGGTCGGCGCAGCAACCGAAGTCGAAATGAAAGAGAAAAAAGCCCGCGTGGAAGATGCACTGCACGCAACCCGCGCAGCTGTTGACGAGGGCATCGTCCCCGGCGGCGGCGTAGCGTACATCCGTGCTCTTTCCGCACTGAACGGCCTCAAGCTTGTAAACGAGCAGCAGTTCGGCGTCAACGTGGTTCGGGTTGCCCTTGAGTCACCGATTCGTCAGATCGCTGAAAATGCCGGTATCGATGCATCCATCGTGGTTGACAAGGTCAAAAACGGCACGGATGCCTTCGGCTATGACGCAGCATCCGACGAGTACGTTGACATGATCGAGGCCGGCATCATCGATCCGACCAAGGTCTCCCGTTCAGCTCTGCAGAACGCTTCCTCCATCGCTGGTCTGATGCTGACCACCGAGGCTCTGATCGCCGAGAAACCGAAAGAAGACGGCGGCGGCATGGGTGGCGGTATGCCGGGTGGTATGGGCGGCATGGGCGGCATGGGTGGCGGCGGCATGTACTAAGCTGTTTACGCGCTTCGACTCCGCTCAGCGCACGATCGTTCCCTGAGCGGAGTCGAAGGGAATTTACCCAGAAGGAAAAAGGCCGGATGCGAAAGCGTCCGGCCTTTTTTTATTGCCCGCTTGGCAGGCTGCGGGTATGATTCTGACAAAGCGAACGTACAGGAGGGTTTTATGGAACTGATCGGAAATGCATTGACCATGAGCGAACTGGTCGCCTACAGCGAGGGGTCGGTTGTCAGCAAGACGTTGATCGACAAGAAGGTTGGCACGGTGACCCTGTTTTCATTCGATGCCGGGCAGGGTTTGAGCGAGCACATAGTGCCGTATGACGCCTTTGTACAGATAGTGGATGGTGAGGCGCAGGTTACGATACAGGGCGCACCGCATACCGTTGCCGCGGGACAGATGATCATCATGCCGGCCAATATTCCCCATGAAATGAAGGCGGTCAAACCCTTCAAAATGCTGCTGGTCATGATCAGGTCATGAGCATGCCGGAAAAAACAGCCATAGTTCTCCTGCAGATGGGCGGTCCGGATTCGCTGGAGGCCGTGGAGCCCTTTCTGTTTAACTTGTTCTCCGACCGGGATATCATCAAGATCGGGCCTGCCTTTCTGCAACCTTTTATTGCCCGGAGGATCGTCAAGAAACGAGCACCTAAAAGCGCCGCAAATTACCGGGATATCGGCGGCAGTTCTCCCTTGCTGAAGCTGACGCAAGAGCAGGCGGCCGCTCTTGAGAAGTCCCTGGGTGACGGGTATCGCTGCTTTGTGGCCATGCGTTACTGGAAGCCGTTTGCCACGGAAACGCTGGCAGCGGTGAAAACCGAGGGCATCAGCAGGATCATAGCGCTTTCGCTGTATCCGCACTATTCCCGGGCCACATCCGGCTCCAGTTTCAATGATCTGAACAAAGCGCTGGCGGCTTCGAAGGCCCGTTTCGAGGTTGTCACAATCCGCCAGTTTTACGACCATCCGCTCTATATCCAGGCCCTGGCCGAAAAGATCGAGCAGGGGCTGGCCGGATTTCCCGACCGGTCCAAGGTGCAGCTGTTTTTCTCGGCCCACTCGCTGCCGCAATCGTTCATTACGGAGGGCGACCCCTACCTGGATCACATCCAGGCGACGGTCAGGCTCGTGATGGAGCATTTTGAGGGTGTCGCGCACCACCTGGCCTTCCAGTCGCGGGCCGGACCGGTCAAGTGGCTGGAACCCTCCACCGGCGACAAGCTGAAAGAGCTGGCCGGGCAGGGACATACAGAGGTGTTGATGGTGCCGCTTTCGTTTGTGTCCGATCATATCGAGACCCTGCATGAAATCGATATCGAATACCGTGAAGAGGCCCACAAGCTGGGCATCAGCGACTTCCGCAGGATGGAGTCGCTCAACAGTTCAGCGACTTTTATCAGCTGCCTGGCGGACCTGGTTCATAGCGCGGGGAAATAGCACCGATTTAACAAAACTTCACACGTTACATACAGACAACACTCATTCCCGAGGAGGAAGTTTTTTATGAAAAAGATTTTTGCAGCAGTAACAGCACTCGCCCTGGCTCTGGCCATTGGTGGCACAGCCCTGGCCCAGTGTCGCAAGGATGGCGGCTGCGGCGATTGCAACCAGGGTGCCCAGCTCAATCAGGCCGCTCCCGGCGGCACGGGTGCCGCTGACTCTGATCCGACACGCCAGTTCATGCGGAACACCCTGGACCTGCGTCAGGAGATGATGAACAAGCGTTTCGAGCTTCAGCGGGAGAATCTCAAGGGCACTCCCGATGCAAACAGGATCGCCGCACTCAAGGCAGACGTCAGTGTGATTCAGTCCAGGATCAACGAGATCCGGGTACAGAGCGGTCTCCCCGAAACCGGCAAACGTGACGGCGAGTGTTTCAAACCGGACGGCGGCTGTAACAAGCCGGGTGGCGACTGTAACGGAAAACCCTGTTGGCAGAAGTAGCAGAATCCATTGAAGAGAAACGCTCATTCCGATTGTTTCCGTAAGCAGTTTTCGAGCATGAATCCGCTCGAAACGCAGGCAAGATGCCTACACGTCGCTATGATCTTACTAGTTACTCAAAGCGTTGCCTTTGGACCGTTTTTGGCATATAAAATCACGTCTCCCGTTGCCTGACGAATGTTTCGGGACAATACCAACCCTATGAAGGAGCTCTGTATGTTCAGAAAAATTGTATCTGTAATTGCGCTGTTGTGCCTGTCTGCCGGAATCGCCTGCGCCGAAGGCAGGAAGAACCCGGTGGTGGAGATGGAAACCAGTCTGGGAAATATCAAGATCGAACTGTTCGAGAAGGAAGCGCCGGTCAGCGTCAAGAACTTACTGGAATACGTCAAAAGCGGTTATTATGCGGGAACGGTCTTTCATCGGGTCATCCCGGTTTCATGGCCCAGGGGGGCGGCTTGACCGCCAGCCTGCAGCCCAAGCCCGGAAATCTTCCTGCGATCAAGAATGAAGCCGACAACGGCCTCAAGAATGATCGCGGTACGGTTGCCATGGCCCGTACCGGCGATCCGAACAGCGCCACATCGCAGTTCTTTGTCAATGTCGTCAACAACGCAATGCTCAACCGTCCCAATCCGGACGGATTCGGCTATGCTGTTTTCGGCAAGGTTGTCGGGGGAATGGATGTGGTGGACAAGATCGTAAATACACCACAGTCGAAAAAAAATTCGGTATTTCAGAATGTTCCGTCTGAAACAGTGGTTATCAAGTCGGTTAAACTGCTGAAATAAGAGTTATAGGGGGGTGGCATGGGGGCAACCGAAAAACTGGTTCTCTGGACGCATGAGCAGAAATGTTGGAAGGCGGTGGACTCGCTGGCAAAAAACGGCTTTGGCGCCATGTACTGCGCCACTCCGCAGGATGCCGTTGTCCGTGTTAAAAATTGGGCCACGCCCCCCAATGCCCGTCGTCTGAACTTCAAAACACCCTGTGCCGTCACCGGCTTTTGCAGCGACTGCAATTCACCCGACCGCCTCTGCCGGGTAACGACCATCATAGACCGCCAGCCGCGCATGACGGATATGCGGGTGCTGGTGGTCAATGCCGATCTCGGCTTCTGACCGGGTATGCTGAAAGCCTTTCTGGCAGCGGCCCTGGATGTTGTTTTTCCCCCGCTCTGCCATGTCTGCCGCGCATGTATCCCGGATGCCGGTGAACTTCATATCTGTCCCGCCTGCCTGGAGCGGATGCCGCCGATCAGGGCACCTCTGTGCGTGATCTGCGGCATTCCGTTCATCGGCGCCGGTGATAGCCACACCTGCGGCAGCTGCTGCACAACCCATCCCCGCTTTGACTCGGCGCGGGCGGCCCTTGGCTATGAGGGGGCCGCCCGTGATCTGATCCACGCCTTCAAGTACCGCAACAAGACCCATCTGCGCCGGCCCTTGGGACTCCTGATGATTCGGGGGCTTTCGGAATTCATTCTCGCCGGACGCCACGATCTGATCATGCCGGTCCCGCTGCACCGCAAAAAACTGTCCAGCCGCGGTTTCAATCAGGCGCTTCTGCTGAGCGAAATACTTTCCCACCAGCTTCAGATCGCTCTGGATCGTCATAATCTGCGTCGTATCCGCTGGACGGAACCGCAGGTGAACCTGGCGGCAGCGGATCGGAAAGCGAATGTCAAAGGCGCCTTTGCGATCCATGAACCGGCCCTGGTGCGAGGTCACCGGGTCTTGCTGGTGGACGATGTCCTCACGACCGGCAGCACGGTGGAGGAGTGTGCCGGGACAGTTAAAGGTGCCGGCGCAGCCGGTGTGACGGTCATCACCGTTGCCAGGGCGCTTGTTTAATAAATCTCGCCAGTTTCTGCTTTCTTGTGTGGAACTGTCGTGCTCCAACCTGTTTTTTGTTGACAGTACCGGTGTGATACAGTAATCATCCTGATGAGCATAAATGATGTACCGGAGGCAACATGCGTCTCTCGACAAAAAGCCGTTACGGGCTGAGAGCCCTGTTTGACATCGCCTATAACTGCGGTGACAAACCGGCACAGATTCAGGATATTTCACGTCGGCAACAGATTTCCCCCCGCTATCTGGAACAGATCTTCCAGAACCTCAAACGTGCCGGCATCCTCAAGAGCAAGCGTGGCCCCCAGGGAGGCTACTGTCTGGCGAAAAAAGCCGATGAAATCACGGTGCTGGAGGTTCTCAACGCAACCGAACAGGATGTGCTGCTGGTTGACTGTGCCGGTGCATCGGGAAAAGTACGCAAGCGTAAGACGGAGTGTCCGTTTGAAGGGAACTGCGTTACCCAGTCGGTCTGGGAAGAGGCCAGTACGATGCTGAACACGCTGTTCGGAGGCATGACGCTCCAGACTCTCTGTCAGCGTGGGCATGATTTGGGAATCAAGAAGGAGATGGACCCCCGGATCATGTACTATATCTAAATTGTTTCTGTAAATACCTGCCACTGAATTCGGCGCCCATCGTGGCGCCTTATTTATTTGTCAGCTGAGTTTGAGCCGTCTTTCAGAACATTTCAAACACAAAAAATGGCCGCCCTCGGAACGAGAGCAGCCACATTGATTGCTTTGTATGCTGGACGAAAATCCTGTAACCAGTTTCGGCCCTTGCCGTTACAGGTCAAGTATCATGGCATTTTCATCGCAATCCGGGAATTTCGCACACTTGATGCAGTCGCCCCAGACCTTGTGCGGCAGCTCCGATTTGTCAACCAGGAGGAAGCCGTGCTTGCCGAAGAAATCTGGCTTGTAGGTCAGGCAGAAGATGCGCCTGAGGCCGATCTGGCGGGCTTCGGCGATACAGGCCTGCACCAGTTGGCTGCCGATCCCCTTGCGGCCGGCATCCTCGACCACGGCAACGGAACGCACCTCGGCCAGGTCATCCCAGACGATATGCAGTGCTGCGGCTCCCAGAAGCTTCCCGTCTTCCTCGAACACAAAAAAATCACGCAGGGATTCGTATATCTCCGAAAGCGAGCGGGAGAGCATGTCGCCCCGGTTGGCAAACGTCAGCAAAAGTTTCTGGATCTCCTTGACATCACCGATCTGTGCCTTGCGGATCATGGTTGTTCCTTCCTCGCCCTGCCAAGCAGGATAAGTGCGTTAACGAAATAATTTCTGCACGAAACCGCAGGAACTGTTTCTAACTTACTAATATTCCGACCGAAACCTGGACCGGCTTCAGCACCCGGATCAGCTCACCCGGCGTCATGCTGACCAGGTAGCCCCGTTTGCCGCCATTGATGTAAATTCTTTCAAGCGTAGAAATACCTTCTTCCATGTAGACCGGCATCTGTCGTCGTGTTCCGAAGGGTGACGTGCCGCCGACCTGATAACCGCTGTGCCGCTGGGCAGTATCCGGTGAACAGGGGCTGACCTGCTTGACACCCATGATCCGCGCCAGCTCTTTGGTTGAAACCTGCATATCGCCATGCATCAGGACGACCAGCGGGTTTTTGCGCTCATCCTCCATCACCAGGGTCTTGATCACGCAGTGCTCGTCAACACCCAGCTCGCGGGCCGAGACGGCTGTTCCGCCTTTCTCTTCGTAGCTGTAGGGGTGATCGCCGAAGTCAACTTTTTCTGCCCGCAACAGGCGAACCGCAGGCGTGACGGGTGTTTTTTCCCTGCCCATCTAGCAGATCCTCGGCAGCTGTTCCCCGGCCAGCATCTCCACCGCCCGCAGGCCGCCAACGCTGGTTCGCATGCGCACCCGGCCGGCGTCGCCCTCGGATACGAAGCCGATAATGGCGGCTTTGGCCCCCAGGGGATGCTGCCTGATACGGGCAAGTACCCGTTCGGCCGCTTCCGGCGCCACGAAGGCCAGCAGTTTGCCTTCGTTGGCCACGAAGAGTGGGTCGAGCCCGAGGATGGAGCAGACGCCGCGCACCGGCAGGCTGACCGGCAGTGCCTTCTCGTCCAGGGTGATTGATACGGCTGACTGCTGGGCGATCTCCTTGATGGTGGTGGCGACACCGCCGCGGGTCGGGTCACGCAGGACATGCAGGTCGTTACCGGCCTCGGCCAGTATCTCGGATACAAGCCCGTTCAGGGCGGCCGAATCGCTCTGCAGGCTCGCATCGACAGTCAGCCCTTCGCGGGCGGCCATGACGGCGATGCCGTGGTCGCCGACCGTGCCGTTGATGATGACGGCATCCCCCGGTCGGGCATTGGCGCCGTGGATGGTGATGTTGTGTTCAATAACACCGATGCCCGAGGTGGTGATGAAGATCTTGTCGGCCTTGCCGCGGGGGACGACCTTGGTATCGCCGGTGACTATCCGTACACCTGCCTCGTCGGCGGCCTGCCGCATGTCGATGAGAATGCGCTCCAGATCGCCCCTGCTGAAGCCCTCCTCCATGATCAGGGCGACACTGAGCCAGAGCGGCCGGGCCCCCATCATGGACAGGTCATTGACCGTGCCGTGTACCGCCAGTCGGCCGATGGTCCCGCCCGGGAAAAAGAGCGGATCAACCACGAAAGAGTCGGTGGTGTAGGCCAGGCGACCGGAGACCGGCTCCAGCAGGGCCGCATCATTCTGGGTAGCCGGAGTTTCACCGCTCAGGGTGGGTATGATCAGCTCGTCCAGCAGTTGGTGGGAAAGGCGTCCGCCGCTGCCGTGGCCGAGGAGAATGAGGTCGTTGTTCACGTGCTGTTACTTCCTCTGATAGATAGAATGGGCCAAACAGTACCACGAATCGACAACCATGTCACGTGCTCTGCGACCGTTTTTTTGTTCACATTACGAAGCGGTTCGTGGTATGACTCACTACTTGGTTTTAAACAAAATTGAAGCTGTTGCGGAGGAATAGATGACTGAATACAGGGCGATGCAGGAATTGCCGGAGATCGCGGGATACAAGGCCGGAGATGTACTGGTTCTGGCAGGAGAGCTCTTCGGGCGTGGTTATGCCAATGGTCTGGTGGACGAGGCCAAGCGGATCGGCATGACCGTTATCGGTACGACAGTCGGCCGGCGTGATTCGGATGGTACCCTGCGCCCCTTGAACAGTGATGAACTGGCCGAAAGCGAGGCCCTGCTGGGTGGAAAGATCATCAACGTGCCGCTGGAGGCCGGATTTGACATGGAAGCCGTGGCAGGACAGCCATCTGTTGCCGAACAGCTTAAAAAGGCTCGGCCGGATGACTGGAATACTATCAGCTTTGCCGAAGGGTTCATCGAGCAGGCCCGCTCTGCCGGGACAGCGCGTTTTCGTGCGGCCGTGGCGGGGGTGGCACAGGAACTGGAAACGCTGATCCCGACAGGTGCCAATGTCCTGTTTGCCCACACCATGGCCGGGGGCATCCCCCGTGCGCGGGTTTTTATGCCGCTTCTCAACCGTATATTCAAGGGAACCGGAGACAAGTACCTGTCGTCAGGCGCATTCTGGGACAGCCGACTCGGCAGGTTGTGTGAAGTCAGCTTCAACGAGGTTACCGCCGATACGTTCCACTATCTGCTGGAGGAGACCGCCGCTCTGCGCGGTAAGATCTCCGCGGCGGCCGGCCGGGTTTGCTACAGCGCCTACGGCTATCATGGCACCGAGGTTCTGGTGAACGGCGAATATCAATGGCAGTCCTATACACCCTATGTTCAGGGGCTGGCCAAGATGCGCCTGGAGGATATCGCGCTCGAAGCATCCAGACAGGGTATCACCGCCACGGTATTCAACTGCCCCGAGATCCAGACCAATTCCAGCGCCCTTTTTCTGGGAGTCGAGATCTCGCTCTATCCGCTGCTGACCGCCATTCAGCGGGAGGCCGGTGCTGCGGCCGCCGCTCCGGTTTTCGCGCGCTGCCAGGCGATGCTTAAGGAGGGTGAGACGGTTGATAATCTTCTGGCCCGGACCAACGACTATCTGGCATCACCGGTTCTGGCCTCGATAGTCGAGTATGACAGCTGGCCGCAACACAATACCCTGGAACAGGCCGAACTGATGCTGGCCGCTTCCGCCGGGTTGATGGGCATGCACGCCGACCAGAAGCAGCTTGTCTGCGCCGAGCTGTCCCGGATCGTATTCCTGTCCACCGGGCGTTTGATTGTCCATGCATCGTGGAGTCCGGCTGCCCCGGTTGTGTGGCTTAATCACAGTATTATCGCCCGCCTGGTGGCTGAAGAACGCGGCCGGGACATACTTGACGCTTGATCTATTTTATCTGACAAAGGCTGTGTGAGGACAACCATGAAACATTATCTTAAAGCTGCTTTTTGTGCAGTTATGACCGCTGTTCTGCTTCAGGGATGCGCCGCCGTAAAGCCTAACGGACCATCGGACGAGATGTTCAAGCAAGGAGAAGCGTCTTTCAAGAAAGGCGACTACGAAGACGCCATCGCCTATTGGAAAAAAGTCAAGGAAAGCTACCAGTCCCCCGAACTGACTACCCGGGCCGAGATTGGCATTGCCGATGCCTATTTCCTCAACAAGGATTTCATTGAGGCGGCGGTCGCCTATGAGGATTTCCGCAAGCTGCATCCCAATCATGAACGGGCCGGTTTTGCCCTGTATCGCCAGGCATTGAGTCATTTTAACCAGATCAGCGGGATCGACACCGACCAGACGCCGGTCAAGAACGCCATGATCACGTTTCAGTCATATCTCCGGCAGTATCCCGGCGGAGAATATACCGCCGAGGTGAACGAAAAGATTCGAGACTGCCGTGACAAGCAGTTCCAGTACGAAATCTATGTGGGAAGGTTTTATCAGAGAACCGGTAAAGACACTGCCGCCATAGCCCGTTTTGAGGAAGCACTCAAAACATTCAAAGAGCTGCCGCGCTGTGGCGAAGCGCTGTATTATCTGGGGCGAACCTACCAGGATGCCAAACAACCGGCCAAGGCTCGTGAAACATTTGAGCGGCTTGTGAAGGAATATCCCGGCAGCACCTTTGTCTCCCTGGCCAATAAGGAAACAGGGAAATAACCGACAGGGTCGTATGAGCGGACAGATGGCACATGACCAGATACTTCTTGCTCTGCTGATTGCGGCATCCTACCTGCTGGGTTCGATTCCGACCGGACTGCTGCTGGGCAAAATCTATGGCGTTGATGTACGCAAGGAGGGGAGCGGAAATATTGGCGCTACCAACCTGTACCGTACTGTCGGCCGCAAGGTGGGCGTCATAACCCTGCTGGGGGACTGCCTGAAAGGGTTGCTTCCGGTTCTGGCGGTAAAGTTGTCGTCGCTGCCGCCGGACTATGCCGCCTGGGTAGGGTTGGCAGCGTTCTGCGGGCATGTGTTTTCGGTGTTCCTGAAGTTTAGGGGGGGCAAAGGGGTAGCCACGGCATTGGGAGTGTTCCTGGCGCTTTCTCCGCTGGCAGTTGGCATAGCTGTGGTTGTGTTTCTTCTGTTGATGCTGATCTGGCGCTATGTGTCGCTCGGTTCGGTTGCTGCCGCCGCGGCAATGCCGGTCGCTGTCTGGGCGCTGGGGAGCGGGCGGGTGCTGGGTGTGGTGACAATGATTATCGCGATAATCGTCATCGTCCGGCACATCGAGAATATCAAGCGACTGGCGGCCGGGACGGAGAACAGGTTTAAGGCGTAATATATCGATGCATTTATTATGTTTTCCGTACTATTGCGAGAAACCCTCATTTCATAAAACCTGCCAGGCACAAGAAACCCGGCAGGTTTTTTTACTGATGGATTTGCTGTAAACAGGACAATCTGAATCCTTGATCGTTAAACGTTATTTTGGATGAAACCTTGACTTTAACGTTAGCTAAGCGTAACAAATTGATCGTTGAAGTGGAATAAGTCTGAAAGATTAAGATACTATCGCAAAGTTAGAGGTTATGTCAGAGTGATGGAATGGGATGTTATTCCATTACTGTTTAGGAGAGTGGCCTGTTCTGAATGCAGGGAGGAACTATGGAATACAGAATTGAAACGGAGCTGGAAGAAGATGGCCGCTGGATTGCTGAAATTACTGGTTTACCGGGAGTAATGGCCTACGGTGTCTCTGAAGAAGATGCCATGACTCGTGCAGAAACGATGGCGTTGCGTGTAATAGCCTAGTTATTGAAAAACGAGGGCGCACGGTGGCGCTCATTATTCCATTTCCTGATCCCGGCGCTAATCCCTCGCTCTTTTCAGCGCCTTCTCTGGCCTCACTGGACGCGCTTCCTTCTCGTAGCGATAAATTTATCGGCATTGTCAAAGAAGCTGACCTTGATTATCGCAGCAGTCGCAGTGAATACTTATTGGCGAAATACTCTTGAAAATCCTCGTCAAGCTAAACCGCAGTTGCGTTGCTTGCAGTCTGAATCAACGTGCCGGAGAAACCGAATTTTCGTTTTTTCCTTGTTTCACCATGCTTATCTTGACGCCTGAGCCAAAATCTGGCACCATGCATTCATGAAGCGCAAGCATCGTAAAACTCTTGAGCATATCTACTTGCATCCACCCAGCGCAAACGTGAAGTGGAACGACATAGAAGGGCTGTTCAAGGAGTTGGGCGCGGAGATTACGGAACGGGAAGGTTCTCGCATCGGCGTGCGGCTGTTTGGTGAACGAAGGGTGTTTCACCGTCCGCATCCGTCTCCGGATACGGACAAGGGGGCCATTGCGAGTATTCGCAAATGGCTTGAAGAAAATGGGGTGAGACCATGATGAACGTGATGGAGATCAATGGAGTAAGAGCAGTGATTGCTTTTGATCCGGACATTAATATGTTTCGGGGTGAGTTCGTAGGCCTGAATGGTGGCGCCGATTTTTATGCCACTGATATTGAAGGGCTTCACCGTGAAGGCGAAGCGTCGTTGAAGGTGTTTTTTGAAATGTGTACCGAGGAAGGTGTTTCGCCCTATAAAAAGGTTTCCGGCAGATTCAATCTTCGTCTTCCGCAGGATCTTCACGACAAGGCCCTGACATTAGCAAAAGCATCAGGCAAGAGCGTAAATGCCTGGATTGCCGATGTCATCAGCCAGGCTGATGAGGTTACAGCACATTAGTTATCCGTGGGGATTATTCCTTATCCCCCACGTAGATACTGGCTATGCCGAAGGTGAGTTCCTTGATGTGGACGCTGCGGAAACCGGCATCCTCGATCATGGCAGCGAATTCCTCGTGGGGAGGAAACTCCAGCACCGAGTCGGGCAGGTACTTGTAGGCGTTATACTTGGAGAAGAGCCCGCCGATGACCGGCAGTAGGCGCCGGAAATAAAAATAGTAGATCTGTCTGAACAGTTGCGAACGGGGGGTGGAGAACTCGAGGATGATCATCCTTCCACCCGGCCGCAGCACACGCCACATCTCCGCCAGCCCCAGTTTTCTGTCCACAACATTCCTGATCCCGAAGGCAATCGTAATCGAATCGAAGGTCTCGTTCGGAAACGGCAGGTCTTCACAGGGAGCAACCTTGAAATCTATCCGGCTGGCGTAAGGTGACTGGGCGGCCTTGATCTGCCCCAGATCGACCATCTCCTTGCAGAAGTCCGCCCCGGTGATCTTGACCGATGGCGGTGTGGCCCGTGCGATCTCCAGCGCGACATCGCCGGTACCGGTGGCAACATCCAGAATGCGGGCTCCTTCGCGGTACTTAAGCAGCCGGACGGCCTTTTTTCGCCAGCGCCGGTCGATTCCCTGGCTGAGCATCCGGTTGAGGAAGTCGTAACGCGGGGCAATACTGCCGAACATCTGCTGGATTTTCTCACCTTTTTCCGAAAGTCTGAACATGGTTTGTGCTACCTTTTATGCCAATTTAGTGTTATATAACAATCTTTTCGACGCCTTGTGTAGCACAATTCCGGGGCGTAGACCAGCAAAAACCAAACCCGTGATAAACAAGGTCTGTGCTCGGCAAGCACGAGATGGCCAAGGCGGGGCTTGAAAACCGCTCAACGGCCATCAGAAAAAGCGGGCCGGTAATCAGCAAGACGGTCGGGAAGTAACGAGGACTCACTGTGCTGCCTTCATTTATCCGTATCCAGGATCTGGCTGACATCCTGATCATGACATTTCTGTTGTACCAGCTCTATTCCTGGTTCCGTAAAACGCGTGCCATGCAGGTGCTGCTTGGCCTGGGTGTCGTGACGCTGATCTATTTTGCCACCCGCTTTCTTGATTTGTACATGACCAGCTGGATTCTGCAGGAACTGGGGACCGTGCTGATCATCCTGATCATCGTAGTGTTTCAGGCGGAGATCCGCCAGGCACTGTATCGCTTCAGCCTGCTGCGCAATTTCTTTGATCCGCGAGAGAAGGAACAGCACAGCCACTTCCAGCAGATCTCAGATACGCTTTTCATGCTGGCAGGGCGGCGGATTGGCGCACTTCTGGTTTTCAAACGGATGGATTCCCTGGCTGATCTGATGTTGAATGGTGTGCGGCTGGACTGTGAAATATCCCCCCAGATACTGGAGACGATATTCTACAGCGGAACCCCGCTGCATGATGGCGCTGCCCTGATCAGAGACGGCCGAATAGCTCTGGCATCCTGCCACCTGCCGCTGTCGTCGAATCCCGATCTTCCGCAATATCTGGGTACACGCCACCGTGCTGCCCTGGGGTTGTCCGAACGAACCGACGCCATTGTTGTGGCGGTCTCGGAGGAGCGTGGAGAGGTCTCTCTGGCGGATGCCGGAGAGTTTCTGAAGCTGGGCAGCCCCGCGGCCCTGGTCGCGGCCCTGGAGCAGCGTGTCAGCCCGGTCAACGAAAAGACCGTTTTGACAGTCTGGCAGAAACTGTTCTCCAATCTGCTGCCAAAAATGGCACTCCTGCTCATTGTAACGGCATTCTGGGCGCTGATTACCTTCCGACAGGGGCAGATTACGACGGTCACAACCCCTGTCAGGCTTCAGGGCCTTGCGGATGAGTTAATCCTTGTCAGGAGTTCACCCGAGGAACTGGAAGTCCAGTTAAAGTCTTTATCCAGTCTTACACCCACGCCGGCCAAACTGGATATTAGCGCAAACGTGGACCTGTCGGGAATCCGTGAAGGACAAACAGTCGTCAGGATCAAAAACTCCGATTTTTCACTTCCATCAGGGATGGCAGTCTCTTCCGTCAATCCGTCTTCGATTAAAGTTTTTGCAGAAAAAAAGGTTCGTAAAACTGTGCCGGTCAGGGTTGATCTGAGAGGCGCACCGGGGCCCGGTATGAGAGGTTATGATGTGGTCAGCGACCCGGCAACCGTTGTGGTGGAAGGTCCGGCCGGCCAGATTTCCCGGGTTGAATCAATAGCTACCGAGGAGATCGATGCAGGGCGTCTGGTCAGGGGCAAGGAGTATCGCAAGAATCTGCTCCCGCCGTCTAAAATGGTCACGCTGCTGCGCGATGAACCGGTGCTGATCAAGGCTGTACCCCGTCGAAACAAACGTTGACCGTATTGCGTTGGCTCGCTTAGTGCATTAGATCAGGCATGGTTTAACTCTGGTTGGTCGGCAGGTCGAGGTTGACATTCTTGTATGGATGTTATATAAACCTCCCCAATCCTGTAATAGACTAAAACAAAGGAGGGGCGATGGCGCAAACCAGATATATAGTAGTTCTCTGCATCATGCTTCTTGCTATTCCGCAGATGGTCCTAGCATCCAAGACTCATGTTGTGCGTAAAAGCGAGTCGCTGCATTCCATCGCCCGAAAATACCATGTGTCCGTAGAGGAATTGAAGTCGGTAAATAACCTGAGTGGAACTCACCTTAACAAAGGTGCCCGGGTTATCATCCCTTCTCATCCTGACGCACAGCCTGCAAAGCATAAAATTGCAGCAAAACAGAAGAGTTATAAAGTTGCAAAGGGTGATACCATCCCCAAAATAGCAAAGAAGACCGGACTTAAGATTGCGGATATCCGGCGATTTAACGGACTTAAGGGTAACAGGGTCAAGCCCGGCCAGGTGCTTGCCCTGATGGACGCAGCATCCGGAGCAGAGGAAACACCGCACGCATCAGTTGCTGTCAATCGACTGCAACTGGTCAATCGTGATCTGCTCAACGAACAGGAATTCTCTGATACCCTGGCAGAATTGACGGATATCTCCAGCGAACGCCCGGTTGATTTGGCAAAATCCCTTCAAGAAAACAGTGCCGGTGCCAACAAGATCAAGAAAACCGCCTATAGTTTTTTGGGAGCTCGCTACCGTTTTGGCGGTAACAGTCGTACGGCGCTGGACTGCTCCAGCTTTACGCAACAGGTTTTCAGAGAACAGAAGGTGAGCCTTCCTCGTACCGCACGTGAACAGTTTTATGTCGGCAACGAGGTAGTGCGGGGCGACCTGCAAAAGGGAGATCTGGTTTTCTTTCAAACATATGCGCGCTTCCCTTCCCATGTCGGCATCTACCTCGGCAATCGCAAGATGATCCACGCTTCATCCCGGGACCGTCGCGTGGTAATTTCCACCATGGACACGCCCTATTACACATCACGTTATCTGGGTGCCCGTCGGATCGGCAAGGATGTGCCTGACGCAATCAACTTTGATGATCTGCTCCAGGGTATCGAGGAAGAGAGGGAAGGTGATGTCTTCAGTAATGACATGCTGGGAGTGACATCAAGCATGAACAATTGAGTCATGCTTTTGACAGACTATAACAAAAATCCGGGCCATTCAGGCCCGGATTTTTTAGTATTGAGGCCATGAAAATATTACTTGCCTATACATCCGGGATGCCGGATCGTCAAGATCCTTACATCAGCCTGCTGCCCACGGGCCTCTGCTCACTGCATGCCTGTCTGAGGGAAGCCGGTTTCGATGCGATACTCGCAAATTATTCGGGCTGGTCCGAGGCCGATGTCATTCGGCATATGGAGAGTCTGAAGCCTGACATGGTGGGTATATCGCAATGGACTCACAACCGGCATGCCGCTATGGATCTGGCACATCTTGTCCGTAGCGTAACACCTGGCTGTACAATCGTTATGGGAGGTGCTCATGCCAGCTTCTGCTATGCTGACATACTTCGTGACACATCCCCGGTAGATTGTGTCGTGCTGGGGGAGGGGGAAGAGACGCTCCTTGATTTGGCCCGTCACGTCGACGAGGGTACACAATGGAAGGATGTTCAGGGTATCGCCTGTCTGTCCGATGGGAATGTAGTTGTCACGACTCCACGCCCCCCCTTGAAAAATCTTGATCAGCTACCATCTGCGGTAAAATATCTGGATTTTTCCATCGGGGTTGATGTTCAGTTGCAGCCGGAATTTATCCTTACTGCGCGAGGCTGTCCGTCAGCCTGCTATTTCTGCAGCTCACCGAATTTCTGGGAACGTAAGGTGCGCTTCCGATCTCCCCGGAGAATCGTCGATGAAATGATTGCCATCCGCGCCAGGTATGGACTGATATATTTTTCGTTGCGGGATGACACGTTCACCGCAGACCGCGCCAGGACGGTCGAATTCTGCCGTTTGCTGATAGAAGGTCGTGCCCATGTCCTCTGGAACTGTCAGTCCCGGGTCAATGTACTTGACGAGGAGTTGCTGGTCTGGATGAAACGTGCCGGTTGCGAGTGCATTCAGCTGGGCGTTGAATCGGGGTCACCACGGATTCTGTCCCTGCTGGGCAAGAAGATAACGCCTGATCAGGTCGAGCGGGTTGCCGGGCTGATCAGAAAAGTAGGTATCAACCTGTCGATATACCTGATCACGGATGTTCCTGGTGAGACGGAGGATGACATGCGTCTCACCATCGAACTTATCCGGCGTACCCGACCCGATGACGGCTATGTATCACCCCTGGCTTATTTTCCCGGTACGCAAATGTTTGAAGAGGCTGTCGCCGGCGGACATATTGATCGAAATATTTTCCGGACAAACCGTCAGGCTGCAGTCTATGCGGCAGGTGAACCCGGGCGAAATACCCGGCGACTACTCAAGGTTCTCGGTTCCGCTGCTCCGCGCGATGCCGTGCGTTTCAGGAAACAGAAAGATCAGCTGGGATATTGCTTCACAACAAACGTATTAGCCGGCGAATCTTACCGGCAGAACGGAGACTTCCGTGCGGCAGAAGGGGAGTTCAGGGAAGTTTTCAAGCGTGAACCGGATAACCCCTGGGGCTGGTATTTGTTGGGAGAACTGTATGGCGAGATGGGCGAAAAGAAGCCGGCAGAGGAATGCTACCGTGAGGTCTGCAGGATAGTCCCGAAGCATGGACCGTCACTTCAGGCACTGCGTGCAAAAAAAAGCGGGGCTAACAAGTAGCCCCGCTCAATTCTGATGCCGTTACAAAACCTTATTTCACGATCCTGATGCCAGGGATGAAAGAGATTTTCTCAAAGGTTTTGTTAAGGGTCTTGCTCTGGAAGTTTGCCATCGGCGGAGTCTCGGGATATTCGATGCTATCCCCGACTGCTACCTTGATTTCAGGCAGTGCCAGCCAGACTTTGACGCCTTTGTCGTCAGCAGCTTCTACATACGTGTAGCCGCCGGAATTCATTGTCTGGGTTACCTTGGCTTTTTTCCCGGCCCCAGCAGGAATTTCCTGGGCTTTCATGCCGGCATGGGGGTCGGCGCCAGGTGCTGCGGCAGGAGCCTGACCTTGTTGGGCTGGAGCACCAGCGGGAGCTTCGGTTTTGGGCTTGTCTTTACACCCGGCAACGGCGAGTGCC
This sequence comes from Desulfuromonadales bacterium, assembly GCA_016650295.1. GTDB lineage: Bacteria > Desulfobacterota > Desulfuromonadia > Geobacterales > Pseudopelobacteraceae > CAIPTY01. The sequence continues at coordinate 69,580 of JAENWA010000063.1, forward strand.
ACAATTGCAAGAAGAACTAATACGGATTTTTTCACCTGCGACCTCCTGATATTTTTTTTATCTTTCCATTTTTAACATATTTGTATGAGATTTTCCAAGAAAAAAGATTTAAAAAATAACCCTATAAAAAGTTGATGCGGTAAAGGTACGCCTGCGGTTTCTAATTGATCGTATCTCATATTCAAGTGTAGCAGGTAGTTTGACGCTGTTGGGAACTTAAACAGAGCACATTGAGCCTGCTGGGAGTCAGTTCTGTATGGAGTCAAATCGCTCCCCGCCGGTGAAGTTTATTTGAATGGTGATACACTTATAATCCGGAATGTAAAAATTCCTGAACAAAGCGCGCAAGCTCTACAATCTCTGGATCTTTAATCAGGAGGGACTGTATGTTCGAATCAGCAGAGCTGGGCCACAAGATCGGCAAGGATGTCTGGAAACGGGACATCCCGGAACTGCGCGAGGGGCTGCTGGATGCTCAGCTCGACCTGTTGCAGTCCAAAAAATTTCCTGTGGTTATTCTGGTCGCCGGGGTGGATTGTGCAGGTAAGGGTGAAACTGTCAACCTTCTCAATGAATGGATGGACCCGCGTCACATCGAGGCACATGCCCTGCGCGACCTGACCGACGAAGAGCTGGAGCGTCCGCACATGTACCGTTACTGGCGGGTGCTGCCTCCCAAGGGCAAGATCGGAATCTTCGTCGGAACCTGGTATTCGGGACCGTTGATAGAAAATGTTTACGGCCGTATCAAGAACGCCGAGTTGGACCAGGCCCTGGAACGGATTATCCGCTTCGAGAAAATGCTCTGCGACGAGGGCGCTCTGGTACTTAAATTCTGGCTGCACCTGTCGGCAGATGAACAGAAAAAACGGTTGAAAAAACTTGAAAAGGATCCCAAGACCCGCTGGCGGGTCAGCGAAAAGGACTGGCAGCATTACAAGTTGTACGACAAGTTTCGTAAGGTTTCCGAACGCATGCTCCGCTCTACCAGTACGGCTGAATCCCCATGGGTCATAGTGGAGGGAACCGACCCGCGCTATCGCTACCTGACCATCGGCAAGGTTATCCTCAATGCACTGCGCCAGCGTCTGGACGCACCGGAACCACCCCGTCACGAGGAGCCGATCCCGCCCCTGCTACCGTCGATAGACGACCTGCTGATCCTGAGGACCCTGGACCTCAAGAAGAAACTGAAACAGGATACGTATGAGGACGAACTGGAAAAATATCAGGGTCGCCTCAACCTGTTGACCCGCGATGAGGACTTCAAGAAGATTTCGGTGGTGATCGTGTTCGAGGGGAACGACGCCGCCGGCAAGGGGGGCAGTATCCGCCGCATCACCCAGGCCCTGGACGCCCGCCAGTACCGGATCATCCCGGTGGCGGCCCCGACCGAGGAGGAGCGTGCCCAGCCCTATATGTGGCGCTTCTGGCGCAACATTCCCCGCAAGAACCGTTTCGCTATCTTCGACCGCTCCTGGTACGGTCGGGTGCTGGTCGAGCGGGTTGAAGGTTTCTGCCCCCGTTCCGACTGGATGCGGGCCTACCATGAGATCAACGACTTCGAGGAGCAGATGATCCGCAACCGCACGGTGGTGGTCAAATTCTGGCTGGCCATCAGCCAGGAAGAGCAGCTGAAACGCTTCAAGGCGCGCGAGAAGATCGGTTTCAAGCGCTTCAAGATTACTAACGAGGACTGGCGCAACCGTGATAAATGGGGAGAATACGAACTGGCGGTCTGCGATATGATCGACCGCACCAGCACCGAGATCGCTCCCTGGACCCTGGTGGAGGCCAATGACAAGTATTATGCTCGTATCAAGGTGTTGAAGACTGTCTGCGAGCGGATCGAAAAGGCGCTGGGGAAATGAAAGCCAGCCCTGATAAACAGGGTAAGAACGTTCACGAAATTATTTCTGCAAAAAAACGCAGAACTAATTTCTAACGTACTAAAAGAAGGCGGCTATTCTCACAAAGCCGCGCTCGATCCGGCGCAGCAGCATGAAAAAAAGTTCGGCAGCCGGGCGGTGACGGAATGAGGCATATGGCCGACGAATGTAGCAGGGGCGTGCACCGGCGATGATGGCCGCCAGGCAGCCGGTCAGCAGACGGTCATCGACCATCAGGATTTGGGACAGGGGAACTCGGGCGAGTTCCCCTGTTTTGTTGAGGCCGTCGGGAAACGGTTTTTTCCGGACACCCGAAATGAAGCGTATGACAGGGAAGTGCTCGGCAAACCATTGTCTGCGCCCTTCGGTCGGTTTGTTGGAGAGAATGAAGATCCGTTCGCCGCCAAAGATGGACTCGCACTGTTTCAGCCATTTGATCGCCTCGGGGCGCGGTGCCGGGGCGCCGTGCTGGGCCAGCACACCGTCAAAGTCGAGGGCCAGCGCTGCAATGCCGGATGCTTTCAGCGTCTCGGGGTTGAGCGAAAGGATGCAGCTGTTTTCAGGTGTCTTACCTACCAGACGCGCCAGTTGACGGCGATGGAAATAGCCGAGTCTGATGCCGCCCAGTATATGCGCAAAACCGGCCACTGGCCTATCTCCCGTATTTATACGCCGCAGCACAGGTGCCTTCACTGGAAACCATGCAGGCCCCTACCGGAGATTCCGGTGTGCAAACCCCGGCGAATAGCGGACAGTCGAAGGGCGCCAGCTTACCCTTCAGTACTTCACCACAGCGGCAGGCCGGATTTTCCGAACCTTCAGCCATGGGGAGATTCAGAACCTGTTCGGCGTCGAAGCCGGCAAGCTCCTTGCGGATGTTCAGGCCGCTGCCCGGCAGCACGCCCAGTCCCCGCCACACCGCATCACAGGGGGTGAATACCCGTTCCAGTATAGCCTGGGCCTTGGGGTTCCCCTCCCAGGTCACGGCCCGCTTGTACTGGATTTCAACACGGCTTTCACCGGCCAGCACCTGGGCCAGCAGCATCTCGATGCCCTGCATGACATCGGCCGGTTCGAATCCGGTAACCACGCAGGGAATGTGGTACTTCTCCACCAGAGGCTGATAAGCCTTGCCGCCGATGACCGTGCTGACATGGGCCGGACAGAGGTAGCCGCGCAGGTTCAGCTCGGGGTCGGCGGTCAGGATCTCCATCGGCACCGGCATGGTCTTGTGTGCGGCCAGAACGCAGTAATTGGCCAGTCCCAGTCGGGCGGCTTCCAGGATGCTGGCGGCGACCGTCGGAGCGGTGGTTTCAAAGCCGACTCCCAGGAAAACGATCCGTTTCCCCGGATTGTCCTTGGCCAGGGCCACCGCGTCCAGCGGGGAATAGACAATCCGTATGTCGGCGCCCCGGGCACGCTGCTCCATCAGGGAACTCTCGCTGCCCGGCACCCGCAGCATGTCGCCGAAGGTGGCCACGATGGTGTCGCTGTCCGCCGCACAGACCAGGGCCTTGTCCAGATAGCCCACCGGGGTGACGCAGACCGGGCAGCCGGGACCGGAGACCAGCCGCACGTTGTCCGGCAGCAGCGAGCGGATGCCGTACAGGTAGATGGACATGGTATGGGTGCCGCAGACTTCCATGAAATTGACCGGCTGCTTCAGCTGCAGGGCCATGCGGCGGATGTTGTCGGCCATGATGCCGACCAGATTTCGATCGCGGAATTCGTCCTGGAATTTCATTGCATGTCCTCGGGGGAGAAAACCTCTTTCATCAGGCGAATGGTCTCTTCGGCATAGGCTTCATCCAGCCGCGAGATGGCAAAGCCGGCATGGACAATGACATAGTCGCCGACAGCGACATCATCAGCCAGCAGCATGACACTGGCTTCTTTTTGAACTCCATCAACCTCGGCAATAATCGAGTCGCCGTTCCTGCTTAGAATCTTCATCGGGACGCCAAGACACATATTAGTTGTTTCTCCTTGTCTGCCAGCCTGCAACGGCCGCCTGTCCGAGGGCTATGCAGCCGTCGTTGGGAGGCGTCAGGCGGTGGGTGAAAACCTGTAAACCCTGTTGAGTCAAAGCAGTATATATCATTTCCGTCAAAAGGCGATTCTGAAAAACTCCGCCGGACAGAACAATCCGGTCAAGCCCCGATTCAGCAGCAATACGGGTGCAAGTTTCGGTGGCGGCCTGCGCCACGGAAGCGTGGAAGCTCCAGGCGATGGTCGCTGTTGAAACACCCGCCTGCAGCTGTGCCAGAATGGCCGGGAACAGGCCGCTGAAGTCGACCTGCAGAGGCTGTTCAGCACTGTATTTCAGTTCGTACGGCAGTGCCGGACCGTCATCAGCCTTCTCTGCCAGGGCCTCCAGTTCAATGGCGGCCTGGCCGTCATACGACACAAAATGTCGTATGTTCAGCAGGGCGGCCACGGCATCGAACAGTCGGCCGCAACTTGATGTGAGCGGTGAATTGATGCCCTTCTCCAGCATGCTGAAAAAGAGCTCTTTCTCCGCTGTCGAAAGGTGCCCGGCAATCCGATGATTCAGCACAAAAGCGGCTTCACCCACTGCCTGGTACAGGTATGCCAGTGCCATCCGCCAGGGTTCACGGACTGCTGCGTCACCGCCCGGCAGGCCTATCTGCCGGAAATGACCGGCGCGCCGGAAACCGTTGTAACCACCGATCAGAAATTCGCCGCCCCAGATTGTCCCGTCGGAACCATACCCGGTCCCGTCGAAAATCAGGCCGATGGTCTCGCCTTCCAGACCGTTCTCTGCCATGCAGGCCGCCAGATGGGCGTGGTGGTGCTGGACTTTGACCAGCGGAAGCCGTGACTCATCGGCATAGACCGAAGAGAGGTAATCCGGGTGCAGATCACAGGCGACGGTTTCCGGCACAAACTCCAGCAGTCGGCTCATATGCTGAATCGTCTGACGGAATGTGTCATAGGTCGTATCGCTTTGCAGATCACCGATGTGCTGGCTGAGGAATGCCTGACGCCCCTTGACAATACAGACAGCGCTTTTCAGTTCGGCACCGACAGCCAGGACAGGCGGGCTCCGGAAAGGGAGCAGGATTGCACGGGGCGCATAGCCGCGTGCGCGACGGTAAAAGAGCGGCCTCTCCTGGAAGACGCGTATGACCGAGTCATCGCTGCGGGTATGAATCGGGCGGTCATGCAGCAGAAAACAGTCGGCAATACCGGACAGCCGCTGCAGGGCATCGGCGTCCTGAAAGGCGATCGGTTCGTCGGACAGGTTGGCGCTGGTCATGACAAGTGCTGTAAAGTTGTGCCGGTGGTCCCTCATCCTATCCCTCTCCCAGGGGGCGAGGGAACTCATTTCACCCTCTCCCTGGGGGAGAGGGTGGCCAAAGGGTGGGTGAGGGGAAAATAACAGGTGATGGATCGGCGTGTAGGGCAGCATCAGGCCGAGCAGGGAGTTGCCGGGAGCCACCAGTGCTGAGACCGGACAGTCTGTGCCCCGGCGGACAATGACGATCGGGCTTTCCGGTGACGCCAGAAGCCGCTCTTCCATGTCATCGAGCCGAGCCATGCCGCGTGCGGCCTCCAGATTGGGCACCATGACAGCGAACGGTTTTTCGTCGCGCTGCTTGCGTTCCCGCAGACGTGCGACCGCATCCGTGTTGCAGGCATCCACAACCAGGTGGTATCCGCCGATGCCCTTGACCGCCACAATTGCGCCCGTTTTCAGCAGATCAATGGTCTGAAGGATGGCGTCATCCCCCCTCCCAACCTCTCCCCGCTGGGTGGAGGAGTCATGCTCCCTCCCCAGGAGGGGGAGGGTTGGGGAGGGGGATTGTATCAGCCTCACCTGCGGGCCGCAGACCGGACAGGCCACCGGCTGGGCGTGAAAGCGCCTGTCCAGCGGGTCATGGTACTCTCGCAGGCAGTCCGGACAGAGCGGAAAACCGGCCATGGTTGTATTGGGGCGGTCGTAGGGGATAGCGGTGATGATGCTGTAACGGGGGCCGCAGTTGGTGCAGGTGATGAACGGATAGCGGTAGCGCCGGTCGGCCGGATCGAACAACTCCCGCAGGCAGCCGCTGCAGAGGGCGGCATCCGGGGCCACCTGGGTGGTGCATTGATTGCTCGCGCCGCTTTCACGGATCGTAAAACCGTCTTCGCTGAAATCGTCAGGCAGGGACTGGTGCTGCAGGCCGGTGACTACCGCCAGGGGCGGGGCTTCGCTGCGGATGCGGCGGATGAAGTGCGCCAGCCGCTCTTCCGTGCCGCTGGCCTCGATCTGAACGCCTTCCGGGTTGTTGCGCACCCAGCCGTTCAGTCCCATCTCCCCGGCCAGACGGAAGACGAAGGGGCGGAAACCGACCCCCTGGACAATACCGGTAATGCTGATGGCCGTGCGGGCTATCGGACTGCCCCTTCACCCAGCCAGTTGTACCACGCGTCCATCCCTTCTCCGGTCCGGGCCGATATCTCAAATATGGTTATAGCCGGATTTACCCGCCGCGCGTATTCCTTGCACTTTTCCACATCAAAATCCAGGTGCGGCAGCAGATCGGTCTTGTTGAGCAGCATGACCGTCGAGTTGCGGAACATCTGGGGGTATTTGAGCGGTTTGTCCTCACCCTCGGTCACCGAGAGGACCGCCACCTTGTGATGCTCACCCAGGTCAAAGGAGGCCGGACAGACCAGGTTACCGACATTTTCGATCATCAGGATATTCAGGTTGTCCAGGTCGAAACTCTCGGTGCCGTGCATGACCTGGTGGGCATCCAGGTGGCAGCCGGCGCCGGTATTGATCTGGCGCACCGGGACACCGGTGGCGGCGATACGCTGGGCGTCGTTGTCGGTTTGCTGATCGCCTTCGATTACGGCAAAGCTGAGTTTTCCGGCCAGATCCCGCAGGGTGCGTTCCAGCAGGGTCGTCTTGCCCGAGCCGGGCGAGCTGACCAGGTTGAGTACAAAGATGCCTTTGTCCTTGAACAGGGCACGGTTGAAGGAGGCCAGCCGGTTGTTTTTGGCCAGGATGTCCTCTTCAATGGCGATGACGGTGCGCTTGCCGTCTTTGTGGGCGTGGTGGTCATGTGCGTGATCATGTGGATGTTCATGGTCCTGTTCCTGGTCATGGGAGTGTTTGTGGCCGTGTTTATGATCATGTTTGTGGTGAGAATGTTCCTGGCCGTCATGGTCATGAACATGGTTGAGTAGTTCGTCAGGGCTGCAGCCGCAGGTTGTGCACATAGGTTATCTCCCGTCAGGATAGTACCGCTAAAACTAGCAGGTTCTCGCGAGGGCTGCAAGTGCGTATACTCATGCGGACAGGTCACTTTTCTGCTTTGGCTTTAAAATGACGGTGCAACAGTGTCTGCACGGTTTTTGGTTCCATCATGTTCTCCAAATTATGTCTGCCAACGGTGCTGAGGCACCAGCGACTTGACCGCTGATGCCGATGGTTGTCGCTACTTCTTGCAAGGCACGATGAAGTCAATATGGTAGTGTTCGTCATGCCTTACCCAAGGCTTTTTCTTTGAAAATGTCAGTTGAGCCTGAAGATCTTTTCCTTTTGACGTTTGGAATAGAAGCTTTTGAAGGTCGTTGTCGAAGATCACACGCCATATCTTCACACCGCCTAGATCAGCCGCTTTTTTCAGGGCAAGCAGGTGTTCAGCCATAGCTTCAAAATCGATTTTGTAGTTCTGGTATCTTCCGTCCGAGGTGAACTCGATACTATAACCGAACTTGTTCAAAGGACTTATCGGGAGAGGGACTGACTTTCCGCTTTGATCAACGACAGGGACGAAGAAGTCAACTGAGAGACCATTTTGGTGGGTTTTGTGCGGGCGAAATCGCCCGCCATTTTTCCAGCCTGTTTCACCGTAAACATATTTTTTCTGGGGAAAGTTCTGCTGCAAGGATTTGTACGCGTCGAGAACAATCGCATATACTGAGCTATGCACGTAATTCCGGCCTGCAGCAACTCCAATGCGGCTATAGGCTGTAAAATTACTTCCAGAGCTTGGCAGTTGCCACGCCTTTTCAATCTTCCCTTTTTCCTGTGTTCCGTAGCAGATGCTCTGCTCCCGCTCACCGGCAAAGACAGAACTGGCGAGCAGAAGAAGAGCGAGTGTATGGGTTGCTATTTTCATTTTATCCTTATCGCGACAACGTAATAGCATCACCCGCTTGTCGGGTGCATAGCGTTGGTTATCCCTTTGGAGACCGTCGCAGGGAGGGGAGTCATGGCAACATGCGAACAACATTGTGGCGAATATCCAATTTGGCTATGTGGTAGACCCGCGAAATGGGTTACTCCGTCAGATGGCAAAAACCGCAAACGTCCCGTATGTGGGATACATAGATTAAGCGTTGATAAATTTTATGCGCGGATTAACTCACCGCTCCGATGCTCTGAATTTAAGGGATAACGCCCAAAGCCTGACCGGCGGTTTCTTGGCCGGTCTTGGCGCTAGTTGGACATTGTCATTCCTCAGCCTGATGTAAAGTTGCCGCCAAATGTTTTACATACGTTACTGCTCTACTCGCCTGAAGATTCGATATTGCACGAATATTAGACCTGCTATAGCCATGGTAACTACAACATAAAGCAGATACTTGTAACGCTCGGTGAAGGGAAGGCGAGCATTGTTGCCTGCAAATTTGGTGTTTGGACGCGGTTTGCTGAAGTTGGCCATTGGCAACTCGTCCAGCTTTTGCTTTGCAATAAGTCCGGCAAGATCATACTGGGGTTGTTGTGCCAGCGGATTGCCCCAGAAAAGGTACAGTTTCTGACCCGCTTGCTGTTTGAAAACCAGTAGTTTGCGATAACCTTCGCCGTTCACACCGGTAACGGAAAGCGGTGGGCTGTCGAGATTCTTGAACACCAAGCGAAAATCTCTGGTCGCAACCTCCGGCATGTCGATAGCCAGCTGCGACTCATGCATTGTTGGTGTATCGAAACTAAAAACAGTCCCCTGTGCCCAACGCTCCCAGTCCCCTTTATCCCGTTTGATCTGTACCTCCACTGTGCGTTGAAAATTTCGCTCTGTCGTGGCAATAACCAAGCGATCAAGTGGAAATACCGCGTTCATGCGGACATCAATGCTGCTTTCTTTACGCGAAACGTTAAATTCTGGCTTATCAGTCTTCCCTTGAATCGTGTAAGTCTGCCCTTGGGAGTCATTTTCCTGGAATACTTTGACGTCGGTAATAGACAGTGGTTGCGCGTCGCCATTGGAAATTTTAAGTGCGAGATTGCGAAAACTAGCTTGAGGAAATGTAATGCGGGTGTGATGAAGTTTTTCTCCTCGATTTATGTCGAAAATAACTCCATCTTTACGGAGGATGTTCCAGTTTTTGCCATCAGGACTGCCAAGAACCTGAACTTGCCGGGAGAAATCGGTTTCGGGGGTAATTATCTCCACTGCATTGACACGAGCAGGTTGCTTGTCAATCAGCAGTTCAAGCCAGGTTTCTCCTATCTCGGTACGAGAGAGATTTCGCATCTGGGCTTGCAATTCTTCTTTTAGCTTCTCCGGCCTTCTCGATATGATTTGCCAGGGAACCTCCTCCTTCTTGTCCGTCACTATCCGTAAGTCGGCAAAAGGAGTTTTGGCGGTCACTTCGCCGAACAGGTGCGGTTCCAGATATACTCCTGCCAGACTCCCATTGCCTTTGACAGAAATTGTATCGAACTCGGCATACTTCTCCCAAAGGCGCTCATCGAATGTTGAGCATAGACCTGCTGTTCCGCAAAGTAAAAGTAAGGCGCATAACAGCAAATAGGTTAGAAATTTTGTCATGGCTGGTCTTCTCCGAAGATGAAATGTTTATATCTGTTATAGCCGTAGGACACGGCCAGCAGTAGCAGGCCAAGCACTATAAATGAGATGATGCGATAGAAGGTTTGCAGCGAGGACAGATCAACAAAAAACACCTTCAATATCGTTGCACCCAAAAGCAGGATTCCCAGCACACGTGCTCCGCGAAGCCTTTTGAAGATACCTACTCCAATTAATAGTGATGCGTACAGTGCCCATAGGACTGAAAGTGAAAGCTGATAGGCATAGTGGGAAGAGCCCCAATTAAGAATTTGGCCGGGTGAGCGGAAACGGAAGAAGTCATGGACCTCAGTCGATAGTAATGCCAGCGATAGGGCTTGAGAAATGATAAAGGTAATTTCGAGAACATAGCGCTCATTTGTGTCCAGTTTGTCCCGGTAGCGTGATATGAAGCTTATGAGGACATAAAAACCAGCCACAGCCGCAGCACAGACCAGAAAACGACTATTGAAAATAGGAATAAAACGCTCAAACGGCTCCAGACAAAGAACAATATCATCAGAAAACCGGAATAGTACAAGCAACCCAAGCAGATAAGCTCCGCGACGTATCACAGGGAAATCGAGTCGAAGTCCGATCCAGCCCAAGGCTGCCATTTCGGCAGTCAAAGCGGGCATAATCCAGCGCTGCTCCAAAGCGACAAAGGTTGCTATAATAGTCAATATTACTGAAGCTGCTGCATAGGCGGCAATAGTCAAGCGTACTACAGGTGTGCGAAGCCTCACAAATTCGGCCAAGCCGATTTCACAACCTGCAAGGACTAAAGTGAAGACCTTTACTGGCCAATTTGATTCCCAATGTTGCTGTGCGAAAAATGCCAGAAAGAAAAAAGCCGCTGAACCGAATATAACAACTTGATCTACTTTGGATTCTGCATTTTGGGAATACAGGCGGGAAGAAAGGATGTAGAGGTTATAGAAGACAAAAAACACTGCGATGATACCAAAGGCAAGCCAACGCTGATCATTGTTGTAAAATTCAGAATGCCAGCCGAAATATAGGAATACTGTGCCGAACAGGGAAGCTGCCACAAGTGAAGGCCATTGGCGGAAGCGGAGCATCAGCAGAGTACCTATGTCCAGCAGCAGTATATAGCCGAACAGAGTAAGCGGCTGGTTTTGCCCGGTTGAAAGCATGATTGGAGTAAGAAAACCACCAAGCAGGGCAATAGCAGCCAGAGAATAGGTCGAATATCGTATAGAGAGAGTCATTCCCGTGGACGTGATCGCCAACATGCCAGCTGTTGCCAGTGGCGCGGGAATCAGATGATAGAGCGCAAAGGCTGCATACAGTGCCAAATACAGCACAGCCAGCCCTCCAGCACTTAACATCTGACCGTACAATCCCATGTACTTTTTTTTCTGAAGGTATTCTCCCGCACCGATAAAAGCGGCTCCACAGAAAATACCGAGCATGACACGTCCGGTTTCACCTATCAGTTTGTTGTCAAAAGAATATTTAAGGAAGAAAGCAACCCCGAAGAGGATTGCCAGCACCCCGATTCGGCCAATCCATCGGGTGCCGATTGCATTTTCAAGTGATGAATCAGTCGGTTTGTTTAATTGTGTTTTTCGTTCGATTTTGGAGAAGGGAAATGATTGAGATGTGCTCAATTCCGTATTTTGCTGCGCTGTTACGTTTTCTTCGGTGGGTGGTTCTCCCTTTAACCTTGCTACTTCGGTTTCCAGAGTCATAACTCTCGTCAAGAGCACGTCAATACAGTGGTCGCGCTGTTCATCGGTTCGCATAGGCATTACACCCTCGAAGTTAATTTATTTATTTTGTTCAACGGTGTGGGCGGTGAGCTGCTTTTCACTGCTCCACCGTCCTGGTTAGGCACTGCGTCAAATTCAAATACGCTCTTTCGAAAGTAATCCCAAATTTACGGTCATTACGTGATACATACCGTTTAAGTCCGCGATCATATCTCGAAAAAACTCACGCATTGCATCCTCGGAGTATTTGTCATCACGGAGATCTTGCATCTCGCGCTTGAGAGCAAAGTCGAGCGCCTCCTGTGGAGACTTGTAGATACAGACGCCACCGAAGACGTTCCAGTGCCGGCTCTTGTCGGCTCCGTCCTCTTTGTTGCCGGGAAGCAGAAAGTTGTCAAGAGCAAGTGAGCCGGGCAGTTCTTCGCGTGGAATGGACTTGATCCAGGCGTAGGGGATGCGGATTGCCTCGTCAAGCAGACCGACCGCTTTCTTTTTGTCACCACCCGTAATGCGGAGAGCCTCCCGCAGAAGAAGCACCATAGGCAGGTTGTGATTCTCTACGTTTGGATCTCGATGCTTTTTACTGGTTCGAGAAACTGCCCGCAGGTAACGTGGATCATGTTGCGCATATGCAATGAGCAGGAGGAGATCACCTTCCCCTGCGGTGCTCTTGTAGTACTGCCACTCTGCGCGCTGCAGATAGTTGGCAAGGTGCGTGAGATTTCTCGGTGGTCCAAGTGTTTCGAAATTATAGGAAAGTCCGAGATCTGTCTGAAGGTGGCCCGAAACGATCTTTAGCACGGCACGCCAATCTTGCTTGCCCGCCTTGAACTCGGCATAGGCCGGCGAACCGAGAACATCTCGTAGGTGATCGCGAAAGGTAAGGAGCTTGAGCGGAAATTCAGGTTGTCCCCGCACCGTGAGTGTCTCGGCATCTTCGACCAATTCCATGAGTGCAAGAAGCTGTTCGTACTGTGCGCCCGCCAGGAAGAGTGTTTTGACATGCGTCAGTTTTTTTGCCGCGTACTCACGCTCTATGGGCAGGAGCTGAGGCTGGCGCTTGCGCCATGCCTGGTCAAACCTTACTGCCTCATCATAGACCGCTGCGGCAAGTGCTTCCTTGTAGGAACTCGTGCTCATCGATGTGGAAACTCCTGCGAGCCAGTCAAGTACCGAGTCCGATGCTTGTGGATAGGGAACAGCCCAGAGCGGACGGGATCGGTATTCCGAGGTCGTTACATAGCGATAGAGTTCACGAGGTCGCGGAAATTGCACATCCCTGTTTCGCGCTTTTTCTTCCGCTGCGTAAGGATCACCACCCCCAACAATGAGTGCACGGAGGATAGTAAGGTCCTCTTTATCGATCATTCCGTTCTGGTTCATATCCATACGCCATACGATACTGTTTTGGGCTGCGGCAGGGTTCTTAAGAATGGCGTCAAGTTTTTCCAGATCAGCGGCAGTCCAGTGGTGATCGTCATCCAAGTCACCCAGCATGACCAGTTCGGAACGGATTCCGATACGGTGGGTAGGGATGGCGAACTTCCAGTAGGAATATCCAAGCGCACTGATAAGACAAATGATCAATAGCAGTCGATAGCGGGGTTTCATCTTCTAATCCTCATGGCGATGGTGTGGTAATCGGGGCAAGGGGTGCTTTTAATGTGATGCTTATGGACTTTCTGTGACATTGAATGTCCCAAAACGGAGAAAATTCAGAGTGCAGCGTAACACTTTCTTATTCTTCATCATAAACGGGTGTGTAGTGTGAACAACAATATGCTCCTTCATTCCCTCAACTTTGGTACGCTCGACCGAAACCTTCCCATCATCAGGTCCTTGTATCATTAAGCTATTGATCCAATTTATCGAGCGATCACCAGCAATAACGCCCAATTCAAAACTCACTCTACCAAGCTGATTAGGAACAGACTGGTCATGTGTGCCGAGTTCATTACCTGCCGGGCCATTCAGAAATTTGAAAACGCGCCACATTCCGATTCGATCCACAACTTCACTGCCTTTATTAGGCGGGCCGAGCATCACAACCCGCCCCAGCCTGGAATCGGTTTTGCGGCTGAAGTAACTGCGGACGAGTATCCCTCCAAGCGAATGAGTGACAAAGTGGATTAGCTTGCATCTCTTCAGCTTGATACTCGATAGTGCCTCATCAATAATTTTATTACTGAGGTTTTCAATTGAGTCCGCTCTTGATGGATAATCGCAATTTAGTACAACGTAACCATCTTGGCTAAGATATACCTCCATATTTGACATGCTTGCCGCAGTTCGACACAGACCGTGCAAGAGAATAATACCTTCTTGCGTTCTCGTACTACAGAGGCTTGTCGATTTAATGGTTAGCATAATTGAATTATCAATCCTTTTTGTCGCATAACGTCTTTGCCGCTGAGCCGGGAGCGTCAGCGAATCGGCTCTAGTGGCGTGTTGGAACTCCTTCGCAGTCGCCAGTATAGGATGGCGAAGATAATGAATGAGTAAGCCACTAAAGCAGCAATAATGAACTTGCCTACGTTGTCGTTATCGAATCCTTCCCACCCACCGATCGGCTCCGGAATCACAAATTCGTAAATGTACATCGGCCAGAATGTGAGCATATTTAGCATTTCGTGAATTTTCTCGCTTAATAGCTTGATTCCGTTTTTTTCTGCGACTTCACTTGCCAGCACAATAATGGCCAGTGTGCCTGGTGGAACAAAGATCGAAGCCAATATAATTTTTGTTTTATTCATGATTTTCATGTTCCAACGGTGCTCGGCGTGACCTGCGCGGCGGGTTTTCTGCCGCGTCAGTGTCTGCGCCGTGGTTAGCTGTCGCCCTTTCGCTCGCTCCATGTCCATGTAAGAATTCCGGGGACATAATACCGATTATAAGAATTCCGGGGACATAATACCGATTATGAAAATTGCATTATGTTTGAATGCATAAGTAAGAGTTGAAATGGAAGCCCCCGGTGGTATTGAATAGCTTGTAAGCGCAAGCGGTCGGACCGGCCTAGCCGTCCGAAATCAAACTACCACGAGGAGGCTTCCATGAATGCAATTTACTAC
>JAENWA010000064.1 GCA_016650295.1 Desulfuromonadales bacterium
CATACTATTTACCTCCTGTTAGTAGAATATATATATTCAATTAACAGATGACAAATAGAACTACTAGTCTGTTATAATTAGCTTATAATAGATAAACTTATTGATTTTGTTGTATCTAAACTAACATATAACGTTCCTTTCCATGTGACTAAACGTAACATAACTCAAATAGAAAGGTACGTCCCCTCAGGCTTTCTATTATCCTACATGTGCTATTTTCTCGAACTTTGTATTCATAACCGCGGGTATCCACCAGCTGAACGACTCTAATCCATATACAAGTACAAGCGGGTCTTCCTTCGGCGGCCATTTTAGACCATTGGGACAGCTTTCATAAGTACCTCTCGGACAAACCATTACAACTATTTTAGGCAGCATACCGGAAGGAAGTACAGCAGAACACACTTTACCAATATTACTTACATAGTGGAGCATAGACCAATAGAGCAAAACTTCTTCTTTTTCCTCGGTTACCCCTCTTTCCTTAAAGGCCGCCCATAAATTAATAAAGTCTTCCTTGTGAGTTATTAATCCTGTTATTTTTTTCGGTATTTTTTTGCACACTATATTAATTTCTGCATAAGGGGTAGAGACAACAGGGCTTATCACTTTGCCATCTTTGACAGCGCTTCCCATAAGCGGCTGAAAATCTGTAACTAAACAAAGCTCACTGTCAATTAAGTGCCATTCTTTATCTTTTCGTAGAATAATTTTCGATTGTTCTTCATTCATAATTTTTAAAAATCCTTTTTTGATGCTCTATTGAGCCGCAGCCAACGGCTCACGGCGTGTCCTGCGCGACGGGATTTGATGCGTCAGTGTCTACGCCGCTGTTAGCCCCGCTGGTAACCCTGCTAGCAGAAGAAGGTCATTGCGGTTTTGCTTATTCAGCCAAATCAAAAATCCACTGTCAACGACTCGTAGCCGTAAATTGGTCTGATCATAATCTAAAACCAGCGGCTTCAAATCCTTTTTCACCTGGAGGGCAGCACAGGATTGTAATGCCTGGGTTATGTTGCCAGGATTTAATTCTCCTTTTTGAGGGTGGTTTTCTTCAAGCTCTTTCCTAATCTCCGAATATTTAAGACCGCGACGAAGATCTTCTATTGATGCTTTTAATACGGAGAGTAGAAGCCACTTGTACATTTCTAAAGTTGTGGTCTGAAAACCCTCTGCGAATTGAGTGATGAAGGAGTTAAATCTTCCGGTCTGTTGATCAACAACCGCCGTTACCATTTCATCAGCATCATTCGCAGAGCCAATTTCAATTTTTTCATCTAAGGTTTGATTAACTCCATACTTTATGCAGCAATTAAAGCAAGCTTCCTGAAGGATATAAACACTGCCAAAGCAGTCTCTTATTAGTTCATTTACAAAATCATCCGAAAGTTTAACATTCAACAATGTCTCTCCTGATGTAACTACTTTTCTCAACTCAAGCTCTTCCCACCTATCGGCATCAATAGAAACTATTCTCCCTGACAGGTCTCCGTTGTAAACAGTAAGTCTATTCTCTTCTAACCAGACGCCGATGATTATGAAACAATATTTTGATTCCTCATGGAATGCTTTAAGTGCAACAGCAAAATCTTTCTGTGATTCTGTGTTGAGATAATGAAAGTCCTCAAGGATGATATATCGTGTGAATTTAATTGAGTTCAGAGCGGTTATAATGTCGTTTACATCTTCTGGGTCAAGCTCAAGTGGTGTTCGAACAATTTCTTCTTTTCTTTCCCTCTCGGCTTCTCCACCGCCTTCTGCACTACTTCCAAAAATACTTGCGGTTATCTTTGCAAATATTTTGGACTTTCCAGATGTCGTCTTTGACATTGACTGTGTTAGTTCAAAGCCCGCTTTTTTTAAAATTGCGCTATTGATGTCAGAAACTGACCACTTATTGGAACAATGAATTACGATGTAATCATTTTCTTCAAGTACGTGCTTTCTCAGACTTGTCTTGCCCTGCTTCGAACTACCAAAAATGACCAAATGCTTATCCCTTGTCAAGTTCTCTACCAACACAGAATCTGCAGAATCGCGAACAACGTAATTGAGTGGCAAATCACGAGAAATTCCAAAAACATCGCTAGTCTTGTTCATCTATTTCTCCTTTTAGTGGCTAACTCGTTATTGAGCAGACGACATTTGATCCACCTGTTGCAGCAACGCTCTTCCCAAATTGGAATTTCGTTTCAAAGTCATTATTCGCGACTTGGAAAAATTCAAGATGACATGGGATGTTTTTCGTACTTCATCCTTTTAAACCCCACGCTTACCACCCCTGTTTCCACCCTGCCGGCACACTGTAAAACCCATAATTCCGGCGGGCGGGAATTATGCTGTAACTGACTGATTTATAATCGCAAACCCATAAAAGACCCCTGGATTTTTGCCGGCCTCATTTTGTAGCTTTTTACGTGCAACAAACTGATATTACAGGATTTTATTTCTTCAACTGTTTCAACTTCTGATACTCCATGCTGCGAAGCTGAACCAGGGTGGTCGTGAGCGCCGTTTTCTGGTCGGCATTCAACGTGGCTATATCCAGCAGATAGAGCCGGTCATAAAACTGATCCACAAACGCCAGGTCTACCGGCGCATCCGCCGGTTTTTTCTTGGCGATCTGTTTCCGAATTTCACCTCGGGTCAAACCGCTGGCCTTGTATTTGGCATAGAGGGCAATCATTTTTTTCTGAGTGTTCGATTTGGCAATTTCCAACAAAATGCGCCTGGATGTCTTGGGATCGTTGCGGCAATCGTCCTTTACCTCTGCAGGTAGCTTGTTGAGGGAAAGGATTTCGGAAAGAGTCGAACCGGGTTTACCCAGGGCCGTGGCCAGATCTCCCAAACCGTAATCATGCACCGCCCGCAGCCGCTCAATCGCCTCGGCCTCTTCAATGGCCGTCAGGTTTTCCCGCAACAGGTTTTCGATAATGGATTTCTCGGCCGGTTCGCCGTCGGTGATGATGGCCGGGATAGTTGCCAGTCCGGCATTCCTGGCGGCCTGGTAGCGCCGCTCTCCGGAGACGATGATAAACAACCCGTCCCCGTCCGCCCCCTGCCGCACCAGGATCGGCTGCAACACCCCATGACCAGCAATGGAAGCCGACAGATCGGCCAAGGCCTGTTCATCAAAGAACTTGCGCGGTTGCTCCGGGTCCGGCTGGACGTCGGCAAGATTCAGATCGTACAGTTTGCCTTTTTCGTAGGTGACTTGAACTGCTTTAGGCACAATCTACTCCTTTAAAATCTTATCCTCTCACGGAGGCACGGAGGCACGGGGAAAATCAAGTTAAAAACTTAATGACTTTGGGGTAAACATAAAGGTTCTTGATTTTGATTTCCTTCGTGCCCCTGTGCCTTCGTGAGAGATAATTGGTTTTTACAAAAAAAGCCGCTGAATCAGCATAAATACTGATTACAGCGGCTTTTGTTACTCTTTATGATGTTGGAAACAGGCTGTCATTTCGCCCTCATTAAATATCAGTTCAGTATTCAAAAACCTCCAAAGGTACGAAGAGTTAGTAAACTATTACCGCATTAAAGTCAATCAACACGTCATCAGCAGTTGCTGACGGGCTGAACCCGCCTCCTGAGAACAAATCCCGTCAGGAAGGTGATTGCCAGGGTCAACAGGCCGCCCACTACCCCGGCGGTGCTGGTGCCCAGCTTGCCTCTTTCGTCTTTTTTATTCTCTCCTTCAGGCTGCGCTGCTTCCCTCTGTGGTTCCGCAGGTTTTTTGAATGCATAATCCGGCAGAAAGGCGGTCGCTTCCTGGATGGAGGCCAGTGCCCCGTGCAGCCCTTGTTTCGATCCTTCCAGTTCCTCTTTACCCGTTACCTTGGTAATGGCCCATTCCAGGCCATCGGGATTTTTGGAGGCAAACCAGGAGACTATTCCTCCGGTCAGCAGAGCGGCGATCATAAAGGTCATAACCACATTGCGCACCGAATGAGTACCGATAGACCGCGCTTCCAGAACACCCCGGAGAATCTCGGGCCGGGCCTGGTGCACGAACGAGATTACAGCGACGGTCACAACCCCCTCCACCACCCCGATTGCCAGGTGGATCGGCTGCATCAGGAGTACAAACGTGGAAAACGGCAACGCGGAAATGCCCGAGCACACTGTCTCCAGCACGACGCTGAACGGCCCCAGTTGCAATCCGATAATGGCCGAGATCATCGCGGCAAGCGCCAGCCGCGACTGACGTGGGTTGGTGCCGACGATTTTTTTGTAGATAAAGGGATACACAACGAACGCCGGCCAGAATCCCATGTTGAAGATATTACAGCCGAGCGCCAACAGGCCGCCATCGGCAAAAAACAGCGCCTGCACGACCAGGACCGATGCAATCGTCAGAAAGGCGGCGTAAGGACCCAGCAGTATGGTCAGCAGCATCCCCCCGCCCAGGTGACCGCTGGTGCCGGTGACCGGAATGCTGAAGTTGATCATCTGGGCAGAAAACAGGAACGCCCCCATGACACCCATGAGCGGAACTTTTTTGTCATCCAGTTCCTGCCGCACCTTCTTTGAACAGTATGCAATGATACCAGCCGAAGCGGCCCACATGGTCCCGCCGACAGCCGGTGACAACAGCGCATCTGCCATATGCATGGTGATCCTCCGTATTCATGGAAACATTCGATCAGGTAATATTGTGTTACAAATAAAATATACGTAACACGGTTTGAGTGTAATATATCTGAAACAGGTGTCAATCGCTTTTTTGATATTCGTGTGGGGCCTTTGCAACAAAACACGTTGATTTGTTAGTGATTTCGCATGGCGCAAGACAACAAGCAGGAAAGCAGATCTGCTGACTGTCGGAAAGGATACGGCAACAAAACCTCGTCATAAGTGACCTGATATGCATTACGAAAGTCAGTAGACAACCAAGGATTTCCCTTGTAGACTTGATCTCCAAATACATTTCACAAGGAGGCTCTACCATGAAAAAATCTGTTCTGCTTGTGCTGTCACTATTGTTTGTGTGTGCTGTTGTCACTCTGGCGTTTGCCGATATGGGGTCAACCGGTAAGTTTGAAGCCAAGACCGGCGACACCATCTATGTCTGCGGCTGCGGTGAGGGTTGCGACTGTGGAAGTCTTGGAAAAAAAGATGGCACCTGCAGTTGTAAAAAAGAGCTGGTAAAGACAACCGTTAACAAGGTTGAAAACGGTAAGGTATTCTACACCCTCGACGGCAAGGAACTCTCCGCCCCGACTCAAGGCAAGTATGCCTGCGGCTGCGGCGATGGATGCGACTGCGGCTCGATCAGTCAGAAGCCGGGCAAGTGTTCATGTAAAAAAGATATGGTGAAGGTGAAGGCCAAGAAATAACCCTGGATGAGGAGAGGCATCACATGAAGAAACTCTGGATAGCCGTAGTGTTGATTCTGTCGTTCGCCACGGTCTGCTTGGCGGCCGACAAGGTCGAGGCACCGGCCGAATGCAAACATTGCGGAATGGATCGCACCAAATTTGGCCACAACCGGATGATTGTCACCTATGAAGACGGCAGCAGCGCCGGCACCTGCAGCCTTAACTGCATTGTAACCGACATGAAGGCCGCCAAGGGCAAGGTCGTCAAATCATACCAGGTGGCGGACTACAACAGCAAAAAACTGATCGATGCCAAGACAGCAGCCTGGGTGATCGGCGGCAGCAAGCGGGGTGTCATGACGCCAGTGGCCAAGTGGGCTTTTGCCGACAAGAAGGATGCCGACGCCTTCATCAAGCAGAATGGCGGCAAGCCGGCCAGCTTCGATGAAGCGCTCAGGGCCGCCGAGATGGAACAGGCCGACAAGCCTCACAACAAGAAATCCCATGAGCATAAAATGTAAGAAGTGGCTTCAGACTTGGCAGGTACTAGCCTGCCGGGTCTTCATTTTGACGGATGTATTCTTCACCGTAAAAGGACGCACGATGCACGTATTCAAATACCTGGCTTTACTTCTGCTGATCTGTCTGACGCTCTCTTTTTCAACAGCCTTGGCAGCGCCGGCACCGTCTGCAAAGGACAAGTGCCCGGTCTGCGGCATGTTTGTCGGCAAATACCCGGACTGGGTGGCCGGCGTTACGTTTAAAGATTCCACGGCTCTGTATTTTGACGGCGCCAAGGATCTCTTCACCTATTACCACAACATCAAGAAGTACTCCCCTTTGAAAAATCAGGCAGCAATCTCCGCCATAACGGTCAATGATTATTACAGCCTCAAACCGGTCGACGCCCGGCAGGCGCTTTTTGTCCTCGGCAGCGATGTCTATGGCCCGATGGGAAAGGAACTGGTGCCCTTTGGAAAAGAGGCCGATGCCCAGGCGTTTCTCAGGGACCACAAGGGCAGGAAAGTTCTGCGCTTCAACGACGTGACACCGGCAATTCTGAAATCCATGGAATAGATCCCACAATGGCCCTGATCTGATGCGCAAATCCATCGTTTTCACAATCGTTACCGGCGTGAACATCCTTCTGCTGGCACTGCTTGCGGTGCACGCCCACTTCAGCCGGATCTCGGCAGCATCCGAACGTCTGGAGCGGGCCGAACTGGTCAGGACACTGCAACTGACCGATCTCTGCCTGTTTACCGAGGCGCGCTATACCCGCCATCCGGCCATGTCCGACAGGTTTGCCCCCTTCCAGGATCATCCGGGCGCCATGGAACACTTTCCGTCCGGTTCCCTGGTAACGCCGCCCATCAAGAGGATTCATGAGCACTCCCCTTAACCGACACAGCAATATCCTTGATTTTGCGCTCTCTTCCCTGTTGCGGAGAAAATCCAAAAATTTCTCGCTGCTGGTGGTCTACACGCTGATCGTATTTGTGATCGCCTCGCTGATCTTTTTTGTGCAGGCACTGAAACGGGAGGCGGCCCAGATCCTGAAGGAGGCGCCTGACATGGTGGTTCAGCGGATGGTGGCCGGCCGCCATGATCTGATCCCGGTCGCATACGGTGAGCAGATCAGCGCCATCCGCGGGGTGACGGCCGTTTCCCCGCGCCTGTGGGGCTATTACTACGACCAGGTCTTTGGCGCCAACTACACCCTGCTGGTGCCCGAGAAAAACCTGCTGGAACCGGGCAGCATCATGATCGGCCCGGGCGTCGCCCGCAACCAGCGTATCCAGGCCGGTGACATGCTGGCGCTGAAAACCTCCCGGAACATCCCCCTGCTGCTCACGGTCCAGGATCTGTACCCCAGCAGCTCGGAGCTGATCTCCTCGGACCTGATCGTTCTGTCGGCCGAGGATTTTCAGACCATGTTCAACCTGCCTGCCGGTCAGGTTACCGATCTGGCAGTGACGGTCGCCAATCCGCGCGAGCAGGTTACCGTGGCAGCCAAGATCGCGGAACTGTTTCCCGATACGCGACCGATTCTGAAAAGCGAAATGCTGCGCACCTATGATTCGCTGTTCGAGTGGCGCGGGGGCATGATAGTAGTGGTGCTGGCGGTGGCGGTACTCTCCTTCATCATCTTTGCCTGGGACAAGGCCACCGGCCTCTCGGCCGAGGAGCGCAAGGAGATCGGCATCCTCAAATCCATCGGCTGGGAGACCTCGGATGTGCTGCTGCTCAAGTTCTGGGAAGGGATCGTCGTATCGCTGACGGCCTTTCTGGTGGGGGTTGTGCTGGCCTACGGCCATGTGTTCTTCTTCTCGGCCGCCCTGTTTGAACATGCCCTCAAGGGCTGGTCGGTCATCTATCCGCAGTTCAAGCTGACGCCTGTCATAGATGTCTATCAGCTGACCGTGCTCTTTTTCCTGACGGTGCTGCCCTATACCGCAGCCACCATTATTCCGGCCTGGCTGTCAGCCACCGTACCCCCCGACGCCGCCATGAGGTCGTAATCGTGATACTACTCACCAATGTTACCAAAACCTACAACACCGGCAAACACAATCAGTTCACCGCCGTGGACGATGTCAGTCTGACGGTCGAAGCGGGCCGCCTGACAATCCTGAAGGGCCCCAGCGGTTCCGGCAAGACCACGCTCATGGCGCTGATCGGCTGCATGGCGCGCCCCAGTTCCGGGCGCATCCAGCTGCATAACATCCGCACCTCGTTTTTTACGGGAGCCGACAGCCGGGCCCCGCTGGATATCACCAGCCTGCCGGAGCGTTTCCTGACCGAAATCCGCCGGACGACCTTCGGCTTCATCTTCCAGCAGTTCAACCTGGTCAAAGGCATATCCGCTCTGGAAAATGTCATGCTGCCGGCCTACCCGACCGGCGAGAGCCAGGGCGCATTCCGCCGGAGGGCCCTGGAACTGATGGAGTTGTTCGCCGTGGCACGTCATGCGGCTTCGCCGGTGGAGTGGCTTTCGGGTGGAGAACTGCAGCGGGTGGCCATCGCCCGCGCCCTGATCAACAACCCCGCCATAGTAATCGCCGATGAACCGACCGCCCATTTGGACAGCAAGCTATCCCGCGAATTCATGGAGATGGTCGGAACCCTGAAAGCCGGGGGCAAGACGGTCCTGATAGCCAGTCACGACCCGCTGGTCTATGATTCGGAGCTGGCCGACACCGTGATCGGAATGCGGGATGGCCGTATTACCGGCCTTTCGGGCCTGTCATGATCCAGCACCCGGCCATACTGGCACTGACCATCGCATCGCTGATGACCGGCCTGATGCTGATCTACGCCGGCTGGTACGGCACCTGGATCCTCGACAAATGGGATCTGCACAGCGGCAGTGAACTGCAGCTGAACCTGGAACGCCGCACCTACCTGATCTCCGTGATCCTCAGCTATGCCCTGCTCTTTCAGATCGCATCGCTGTTCCTGTACATCTTCACCGCCGACAACCTGCACAGCCAGTTCACCGGGGCCATGTGCGCGGCCGGCAGCCTCGGCGTCAACAGTTTCGGCTATCCGGTGCTGATCCTGAAGATCCTCAACTGCCTGCTGGCGGGGGTCTGGCTGATCATCAACCACGTTGACACCCGCGGCTACGACTACCCGCTGATCAAGGCCAAGTACGGTCTGCTGAATGTACTGGTGCCGCTGGTGCTGCTGGAGGTTGTTTTCCAGTTTGTCTATTTTTTCAATCTGAAGGCCGACGTAATCACCTCCTGCTGCGGCAGCCTCTTCAGCACCGACAAGCACAGCATTGCCGGTGAGATCGCCGGGCTGCCCAGCGGACCCATGCAGGCGGCTTTTTTCGGCATCATGGCTGCAACGGTTGTGTGCGGGATGGTCTTCTTTCTGAAAAAGAGGGGGGGCTACCTGTTTGCAGCCCTGAGCGCTCTGACCTTCCTGGTCTCTTCCGCGGCGCTGGTTTCCTTCATCTGTCTCTACTTCTACGAACTCCCCAGCCACCACTGCCCCTTCTGCATCCTGCAGAAGGAGTACCACTACATCGGCTACGCCCTGTACGCCACCCTGCTGGGCGGGACGGTCAGCGGACTGGGTGTGGGGGTGCTGATGCCCTTTTCAACATGTAGCAGCCTGTCCGGGGTCATTCCCAACATCCAGCGGCGACTGGCGGCCACGACATTGATCATGTACCTGCTGTTCACCCTGATAGTCGTCTGGCGGATGCTGTCCACTTCGTTTACCCTGGGGTGATTGATTTAATGTGCGGTGACGCCCCTGGCGCCCTTCAACTCCCTGTAGACATCCATCGGCACAACCTGTCCGCCGCTTCCCACCTTCAAGACCGAAAAATGCAGATGAGTCGGAGAACGCCGCTTGGCGGCGTTGTAGCCGCTTCTGCCGACACTCGCCAGCACATCCCCCGGCCTGACGATCTCTCCCAAACCGACCGATAGCCCGTTGTTATGTGCATAATAGACCAGCAGGTCACTGCCTGGGTCGTAGATCCAGAGGTACTTTCCGCCCCGCAGCGGGCTGCCCGGCTCCCACTCCCGTTCTAACGCCACCACCACCCCGCCGGTCAGCGCAACCACCTTGACCGGCCGGCCGCTGCGGTCATCCAGGCTGTCCTGATTCCGGTCGCGGATAAAGATATCCAGGGCCGGGTGTCCGCCGTGGCTGTTTCCGCTGTAGTAGTCATAGCCCCCGGGTACATAGCCGTGCTGTCGGCCGCCGTCGATGGCACGGCTGTCGTAGCCGGCCAGTGGAAAAACCCACTCCGAGCGGGGATAATCCCGGCCCCCGGCCCGGTAATACTCCGCCCGCACCCCGGCCAGCAGGCGGGTCAATTCCGTCTGAGCCGCCGGCCGGCCGATCCTGCGGTCCCGTATGCGGGTATTGAGCTCGTTAAAGCTGGCGCAGGCAGCCGTCAGTGGGGTGGCCGATCGGGCAGCGGCCGGGGTATCCGACAATTCGGCCAGGTCGGGGTCGTCGATGGAAGACGGAAGCGAGGGGGACGTTTGCAGGAAGCAGAACAGGGAGAGCAGCAGCACGAAATAATGACGGTTCACACAGGTATCCAGGGGCAGGAAAATAGTCGCAAATTGATTGGAAAAAGCATATCATTCCCACCAGATACAGACAATATAAAACAGCGGCGGGACGGTCTTATGCAGCTTACCAAAAAAAATATCCTGGCGATCCTCAAAGATCAGGACGGTGCGACCCCATTTGCCGGACTGCTGCGCTCGTTCGGCGGCCGTCACGTCAAACAAGAACTGAAAAGGATGCTGGATGACATGGCCGATGACGGCGAACTGGTCAGGTTTAAAGGCAACAGTTACAGCTTGGCAAGCGCGGTAAAAAGCGTCCGCGGGACGCTGTCCACCCACCGCGACGGCTACGGTTTCGTGACACCAGAAGGGGGCGGCGAAGACGTTTTTATCCCGCAGCGGGCCATGAAAAGCGCCATGCACGGCGATACGGTCGAGGTGCGGGCCGAGCAGAGCCGCATGGGGGGCGGAAAAATGGACGGGCGCATCACCGCCATCGTCCGGCGGGCCAGCAGCCGCATCGTCGGGCGCTATGAGGAGACCCGCCGGGGCGCGATCGTCATCCCCGAGGAGACCCGCCTCAACCTGGTGGTCGCCATCCCCGTTAAAGGGCGCGGCAAGGCCCAGGACGGTCATCAGGTGGTGGCGGAACTAACCGCCTACCCGATCGGCGGCCGACCGGCCGAGGGGCGCATCATCGAGGTACTGGGCTGGCCCGATGACCCCGAGGTGGAGGTCCAGTCGGCCATCCGCCGTTTCGACCTGCCGCATGAATTCGGCACGGATGCCCTGGCCGAGGCCGAAGCGGTCCCGGAAGACGTGTCCAAGAGTGATCTGAAGGGGCGCGTGGACCTGCGCGGCATGCAGACCGTCACCATCGACGGCGAGACCGCCCGCGACTTCGACGACGCCGTGGCCCTGCGCCGCGAGGAAAACAACTTCCGGCTGTGGGTCTCCATCGCCGATGTCTCCAACTATGTCACCCCCGGCAGCGCCCTGGACCGCGAGGCATTGCTGCGCGGGACCTCGGTCTACTTCCCGGACCGCTGCATACCCATGCTGCCCGAGCGCCTCAGTAACGGCATCTGTTCGCTCAATCCGCAGGTGGAGCGCCTGACCATGACGGCCGAGATGCTCTTCGACCGCAGCGGCGCCCTGCTGGAATCGAGCTTCTATCCCAGCGTCATCAAGAGCACGGCCCGTCTGACCTACACCCTGGTGCGGCAGATCATTGTTGACGGGGATGTGGAGGTCATGGACAAACACCGCCCGTTGACCCCCATGCTGCTGGAGATGAAGGAGCTGGCTTTGATCCTGATGGAGATGCGGAAGAAACGGGGCAGCATCGACTTCGACCTGCCGGAACCGGAGATCATCATCGGCCTGACCGGCCAGACCGAGGGCATCATCCGCGCCGAGCGCAACCTGGCGCACCAGCTGATCGAACAGTTCATGCTCTCGGCCAACGAGGCGGTGGCAACCTGTATCACCGACCGGGGCATCCCCTTCCTGTACCGCGTCCACGAAAACCCCGACCCAGCCAAACTGATCAACTTCCAGGAATTCGTCTACGGATTCGGCTATGAATTCGCCCTAGTGGAGGAGCGGGTCAACCCGGCCGACCTGCAGCGCCTGCTGGAGCAGGCCAATGGAAAGCCGGAAGAGCGCATGATCAATTACGCCCTGCTGCGCTGCATGAAGCAGGCCCGCTACGCGGCCGAGAATCTGGGGCATTTCGGACTGGCCTCCCGCTGCTACTGCCACTTCACCTCCCCCATCCGCCGCTATCCGGACCTGGTGGTGCA
>JAENWA010000065.1 GCA_016650295.1 Desulfuromonadales bacterium
CGCCGTCGCCATCGCTGTCCAAAGGCAAGGGTGCCGCTTTTGAAGTCCCACCGAATGCAAAGACAACTCCCAGGGTAGTTGCAACATTGTGGATATGCTCATCGAAAATCATATTATCCCTGACATCGGCCCTGAGTGCGATATGTTCCGCCACCCAGAATTTTGCCCCGACGCCAAAATCAAGAACAGACAAATTTTTGTTATTGATCTTGGGAGTATAATGGATAATTCCGTAACCGGCAGTGATGTAAGGATTGATACGACTCTGTGGCATAAAGTGATAGAGAAGATCGAGATTGTATTGGGTAATAAACACGCTGTTGGTGGGACTTGCGAACTGTCCCTGCCTGGTACGCGGTATTGATTTGTCATCAACGTAGCTTTTGATAAAATCCCAGGTGCCTTCAATGCCGAACGTATTCGTAATATTATAACCAAGCCGCGCGCCAATGACAGGCTGGTTTTCCAGGTTTTGTCTCTTTTCGAAAAAATTGTAACCCGCGAACGGAGTCACTTCAACACTGCCCGCCTTGATCTCGGCCCGGGCAGAGAGTGGCAAGAGGAAGACAGAGGCCAGCAACACCGGTGCCATCTTTTTCATGATAGAACACATCGAAAATTTCTTTATCATCTAAATCCTCCTTTTATCGATTGGATACTTCGTTATCATTGCGTTCATTGTACGTTTCCCTTTTATGTGCGCCGGGAGGAAAAAAGGAGACAGGCTGAAACAATAACTGCAACCCGCCTCCTCAATTTCTGCCCGCATTCATTGCGGGTATCTCAGCCTTATGGAGCAGGTACGTTGACAGTAGCGTTCTGCAATGCAATTGTGCCGGCATTGATCGCCCCGGCCAGGATTCTGCCGTTTATCGTAGCGCCAGTCACAGCAGTGACATTTCTGCCAGACACTATCGTTCCATAGAAGATAGTTCCCACTCCGATTGTCGCATCCTGTGTAGGGACCCAAAACACGTTCTTGGCCTGGGCGCCGTTAGCAAGCGAAACACTGGCTCCTGTAGTCAGCGAGGAACCGATCTGGAAGACCCAGACGGCATTAGCGTTGCCCCCTGCATCAAGAGTAAGAGGTGTCGAGACCAGCATCGTGCTGCCGGATGTATAGGTGCCCGGGGGAAGAACACCACCCGGATTCAAAGCGCCCAGGTCCGCACCGGCAGAGACGGTTGTTCCCGGTGGCAGGGTTGTGGCGAAGTTAAACGCGGCCAACAGGTCAAGTCTGGCCTGCGCAGAGAATGAATCATTAATGTGTATCGAGCCGTTCACCGTACCTGGAGGAAATCCGGTCATTGAGGTACCTGGATCCAGGGAAACGTCACCATTAATTACAGTATTACCGGTGCTGGTGATCGCGGAGGTTGCCATGATCCCGTAAGTACTTGCCGAAGCAAGCGGTACCGCGCCTGGCGCGAGTCCCGAACCTGTATTGAGTGTAGTAAAGGTCCATGGATTCGGTACAAGTCCGGATG
Organism: Desulfuromonadales bacterium; assembly: GCA_016650295.1. GTDB lineage: Bacteria > Desulfobacterota > Desulfuromonadia > Geobacterales > Pseudopelobacteraceae > CAIPTY01. Next base: position 1,488 of record JAENWA010000065.1, read on the forward strand.
CCAGAGCATTGCCGGCCTGGTCCTTGGCTCCGATAGTAACCGTGGCAGTATAGGTGGTGTTGGATAACAGATTGCTTGATGGTGTAAAGGTTGCAATCCTGGTCAGCGCATCATAGGTGACCAGACCTGTCACCGCTGTAACCGGTGTTGTGCCGAAGGTTACTGTAAAGGTCTGGTTGGTAATCGTTAACGGGTTCATCGCCTTGTCGAATGTTGCGCGAACTACGCTGTTGATCGCCACACCAGTGGCAAGATTTGCCGGGCTTTCAAGGGTTACTTTGGGTGGTGTAGTATCCAGCGCAGCACCGGTGGTCCAGCTCCATACAAAATTACTTGCCAGAGCATTGCCGGCCAGATCCTTGGCCCCGGTGGTGATCGTAGCGTTATAAACAGTATTGGGTAATAGATTTACTGCCGGTGTGTAGACCGCATTCACGCCGGAATAGGTCACCGCGCCTGGAACATTCGTTGTCCCTTGCTTCAGGATAAATGTTGCCGTGCTGATCGTTAAGAGGTCCATCGCCTCGCTGAACGTCGCACCGGCTTTAGTGTTGATCGGCACGCCGGTGGCACCGTTGGCATTGATGGTCGCGATTACCGTAGGCGGAGTTGTATCCGGCCCGCCAGTGGTCCATCTCCATACATAAGGGGTTACCAGTCCGTTGCCGGCCAGGTCCTTGGCGCCGGTAGTGATCGTTGCGGTATAGAGGGTATTAGGTAATAGAGTGTTTGTTGGTTGAAATGTCGCATTCACGCCGGAGGAGGTCACCGTACCGGGAACAGGCGTTGCCCCTTGTGTAAGGGTAAATGTTGTTGCGGTGAACGTAGTGGAATTCATCGCCTCGCTGAACGTTGCACCAACTTTGGTGTTGGTCGGCACGCCAATGGCGTTATTGGCATTGACGGTCGCGGTTACCGTGGGCGCAGTAGTGTCCAGAGTCGTACCTGTGGTAAATTTGAATACATAGTTATTTGCCAGTGCTTTGCCGGCCGAATCCTTGACCCCGGTGGTAATCGTGACGGTATATTCGGTGAGGGGTATAAGATTGGTTAATGGTGAAAAAACCGCTGTTATAGGTGTGAAGGCCACTGTGCCTTGAACAACCGTTGTTCCTTGCGTTACGATAAAGTTTGTCGTGGTGATCGTTGCTGGATCCACCGCCCCACTGAAGGTTGCGCTGATCTTCGTGTTGAGGAAGACACCAGTTTCAGCATTTGCCGGGTCTGTGGAAGTCACAATGACGGAACTGGTGGTGACGGGCTCACTCCAGACCCCGCCTCCGCCTCCGCCGCATCCTGACAGGATACTGATAAAAACACTCATAATAACCATGGATACAAGATACTTTTTTTGCTTCTCAAAACTTTTCATAGTGCCCCTTTCCAAAATTTATTTGATACACAATTGTTTACTACTGCCGCTTTTCTATGTAGCCCGCTCTATCTTCCCGTTTATTAAAACAGATGCTGACCAGCATTCAGATATACCCTCCTTTCCAAAAACAGTAGTGACTCGTTTGAGTACATTGAAAAACGCGCTATCCTGCATATAATGATTGCGTACGATGTCCAGTATCTGGTTGCAGTAAGCAAGTACGTGACCAATAGGGTAGGAATGTTTTATCGGTATAATAATTACATTGATAACAGGGCATTGAGGCGGCGGGAGGCCACAACAGAACTGTTTAAAATGGCTCACTCCCCCTCAGTATGTGGCGGAACTGCGACATATTGAGGGGTATTTTGCGGGGAGGTGTCTACTACGAATCCGGTTCTGCGCGTTACATTTTCAAACCTTGTATTCCCAAACCATGAGGATCTCACGTGAAACAGACACCATCCCGGACGAAAGCCGGGTGCCTGCGGTTTCCCGCTGGCATCAGCTTTAGATACTGTATCCAAATGGAATTCCGGCATATCTCTATTTTGCTGCCAAAATACTTTTGGCACATTTAATGATATTTCTGGTATACCTACGTTATGAAAAAACAAAAGATTCCGGCGAAAAGCGAACATACACGGGACCTGTCATCACCGACAGCCCCTCCGGCGCATCAGGAGAGCACCCTCTTTCCCGTTGTCGGCATCGGCGCCTCCGCCGGCGGCCTGGAAGCGCTGGAGCTGTTTCTCTCCAACGTGCCTCCGGGGTGCGGCCTAGCCTTTGTCATCGTCCAGCATCTGGACCCGACCCACAAGGGGATCATGCCCGAACTGCTCCAGCGCACCACCAAGATGGAGGTTTTCCAGGTCACGGACCGGATGCGGGTCAAGCCGGACTGCGTCTATGTAATCCCACCCAACAAGGACATGTCCATTCTGAACGGTGTGCTGCACCTGTTCGACCCGACCTCGCCTCGCGGCCAGCGTCTCCCCATCAATTTCTTTCTCCGTTCCCTGGCCGATGACCGGCAGGCGCACAGCATCGGCGTCATCCTCTCCGGTATGGGCTCGGACGGCACGATGGGCATGCGGGCCATCAAGGAAAGGGGGGGAGTGACGCTGGTGCAGGAACCTGCCTCGGCCAAGTTCGACAGCATGCCCCGGAGCGCCATCATTGCCGGACTGGCCGACCTGGTAGCCCCGGCGGAGGATCTGCCGGTCCAGATCATCAACTTTCTCCGGCACACCCTGTTCGTTACCAAGACCAAACCCCCACTGGAGGAGAAGGATCAAAGCGCTCTGGAAAAGGTCCTGATCCTGCTGCGGGCCAAGACCGGCCACGACTTCTCGCTCTACAAGAAAAACACCGTCTACCGCCGTATCGAGCGGCGCATGAACGTTCACCAGATCAACAGGATCGCCTCCTATGTCCGCTATCTGCAGGAGAATCCCCAGGAGATAGAACTGCTCTTCAAGGAACTCCTGATCGGTGTGACCAGTTTCTTCCGCGACCCCGAGGCATGGGAGCAACTGCGGGGAGTGGTCATCCCGGCGCTTCTGGCGCGCCGCCCGACCGGCGGGCTGCTGCGGGCCTGGTCGGTGGGCTGCTCAACCGGTGAAGAGGCCTATTCGCTGGCCATTGCCTTCAAGGAGTCGCAGGAACAGGTCCAGTCCACGGAAGATATCAAGCTGCAGATCTTTGCCACCGACCTGGACCAGGACGCCATCACAAAGGCCCGCCTGGGGTTCTACCCGGCCGGCATCGCCTCGGACGTATCCGCCAAACAGCTGAGCCGTTACTTCGTCAAGGAAGAGAACGGCTACCGGGTCTGCAAGGAGATCCGCGAGATGGTCACCTACGCCACCCAGAACGTCATTATGGATCCCCCCTTTACCAAGCTGGATATCCTCATCTGCCGCAACCTTTTGATCTATCTGACCCCGGAGCTGCAGAAAAAGCTCATTCCGCTCTTTCACTACAGCCTGACCACCGGCGGGGTCCTGTTTCTGGGGAGCGCCGAGGCCATCAGCACCTTCACCGATCTCTTCGAACCGCTCAACATCAAGGCGAGACTCTTTAGGCGGCGCGAATCCGCCTTGCAGGCTGAAGCGCTGGCATTTTCGGCCTTGCTGGTCCCACCCCTGCCGGGAGTTCCCAAGGAGTTAAGCATGTTGAAACCAGCCGCCAATCTCCAGACACTTGCCGACCAGCTCCTGCTGCAGCACTTTTCTCCGCCGGCCGTGCTGGTCAATGACAAGGGAGATATCCTCTATATCAGCGGCCGGACCGGCAAATATCTGGAACCGGCGGCCGGCAAGGCCAACTGGAATATCTTCGCCATGGCCCGTGACGGGCTGCGCTTTGAACTGGGAAACGCCTTCCAGAAGGCGCTCCGCCAGAAAGAGGCCGTCAGCGTCAAGGGGCTCAAGGCCGGAACCAACGGCGGTACGCAGAACGTTGATATCACGGTCCGGGCCATTGAAGAGCCGGAGGCACTGCGGGGGATGGTGATGATCGTCTTTAACGACGTTGCAACGCCCCTGGAAAAGAAGGCTTCGGGCAGCTCCCGGAGCGCTGCATCCGGCAACGCCCGGGTTCCGGAACTGGAGCAGGAACTCCAGCACTTCCGCGAAGCGCTCGAGACCACCCGCGAAGAGATGCAATCCTCGCAGGAAGAACTCAAATCCACCAATGAGGAGCTGCAATCCACCAACGAAGAGCTGCAATCCACCAACGAAGAGCTGACCACCTCGCGGGAAGAGATGCAGTCCCTGAACGAAGAGCTGCAAACCGTGAACGCCGAGCAGCAGGCCAAGATGGACGAGTTTTCGCGGGTGAACAACGACATGCGCAACTTGCTCAACAGCACGGAGATCGTCACGGTCTTTCTGGACAACGAACTCCGTATCCGGCGCTTTACACCCGGTGCCGACAAACTCTTCAAACTGCTGCCCGGTGACGTGGGGCGGCCGCTTTCCGACATCGTCAGCGACCTGCTCTATCCCGAGATGATCGAAGAAGCGCGGGAGGTATTGCGGACGCTGGTCTTTTCGGAAAAGCAGATTACGACCGGCGACAAGCGCTGGTTTTCGGTGCGCATCATGCCCTACCGCACCATGGAGGATGTCATTGCCGGGGTGGTGATTACCTTTGCGAACATCACCGCGGCCAAGAAGCTGGAGGCGGAGCTGAGGGCGGAAATTGCTCGACTGAAGGATGAGGGATGAGAGATGAGAGATGCGGAAAGCAGGTTGAAGGCTGAACGGATGAGGGTTGAGGGTTGAGGGTTGAGAACTTCTCATCTCTCATCTCTCAACTCTCATCGTTTTTAACTCATCCCTCAACTCTCATCTCTCATCCAGCTAATAAGGGATCAACAATGGGAATCGACAAAGACAAAATATTGTTACCAACAGCAGCCAAACTGCGGCGACAGGCGGAAGAGCGTCTGCGTGCGAACAGAGCAGATGTACCTGCACCCATGAACAAGATTGAGGCCCAACGGCTCGTTCATGAACTTGAGGTACATCAGATCGAGCTGGAGATGCAGAACGAAGAGTTGCGTCGAGTCCGGGAGGAGTCTGAGTTATCTCGAACTAACTATTCCGAACTGTATGACTTTGCACCGATCGCTTATTTCATCTTTGATGCGCAAGGAGTGATCGAGGGGGCAAATCTGACCGGCGCAAGCCTGCTGGAAATCGAGCGGGGAGCTCTGATCAAGAGGCCCTTCAGTGATTTTATTTCAAACGCGAACGACCGGGAGATATTTTCCAATCACCTCGCATTGGTGATGCATCGAAAGGTTATGCTGAGATGTGAGATCAGACTCACGGGAAAAGACGGCTCGCTGATATACGGCCAGCTCCAGAGCGTCGCGATGGATGCGATCGAAGGCAAGCAGGGGCTTATCTTTACCTCGATAGTTGACGATACGGTCCACAGGAAACTGGGAGATGAACTGCAAAAAGCATATGACACCATGGAAGAAACCGTACATGAGCGGACTGAAGAGCTGAAGAGAGCCAATGCGCAGCTCAAGCAGGAAATAGACGAACGCAAGAAGGCCGAGAAGTCGCTCCAGGTCACCTATGCGGAAATAAAACTGTTGAAAGACCGGCTCCATGAGGAGAACATCTACCTGCAGCAGGAGCTTGCCCAAAAGTACAATTTCGGCGAGATCGTCGGCCAAAGCAATCCGCTCGTATGCGTGTTCTCCCAGATCGAGCAGGTAGCTCCCATGAACGCGACCGTTCTTCTGCTGGGCGAGACCGGCACCGGCAAGGGGGTGGTGGCGCGCGCCATCCACGGCAGAAGCATCCGCAAGGGGCGGCCATTGATAACGGTCAACTGCACGACCCTGCCGGCGACTCTCATTGAAAGCGAGCTCTTCGGGCGGGAGCGGGGCGCCTTTACCGGATCTGATGCCCGGCAGATCGGACGATTTGAGTTGGCTGACGGCGGCACCATCTTCCTCGATGAAATCGGCGATTTGCCGCTGGAGCTGCAATCCAAGCTGCTGCGGGTCATTCAGGACGGCGAGTTTGAGCGTCTGGGCAGTCCCCGCACCATCAAGGTCGATGTACGGATCATCGCTGCCACCAACCGGGATCTGGAGGAAGAGATCCACAACAGGAAGTTCAGGGAAGACCTCTACTACCGGCTCAATGTGTTCCCCATCACTATGCCGCCGCTCCGGCAGCTCAGGGAGGACATCCCGCTGCTGGTCAATCATTTTGTCGAAAAATTCAACAAAAAAATCGGCAAGAAGATAAACAGCGTCTCGAAAGATACTCTGCACATGCTTCAGGATTACCACTGGCCGGGCAACGTACGGGAGTTGGAAAGCGTCATCGAACGGTCGGTAATAACCAGCCAGGGGACCACACTGCAGGTGCTGGACCGCTTCGACACATTCCGGCAGCCGGATGAACCGGCCGGTCAGGACGTCAAAGCCCTGGCCGATCTGGAACAAGACCATATCCTCCAGGTACTCCGGAAAACCGGCTGGCGAATCGAGGGGAAGAGCGGGGCCGCGATAATCCTGGGCCTCAACGCCAGCACGCTTCGCGCCCGGATGCGGAAATTCGGGATAGTACGAACTTGAAGCAGGAACATCAGGTAGATAGGCTGAAGGCTGAACAAAAGGAACACACATGATCATTTCCGAGACCGATATTCTTAACGCCACCATCCTGATTGTCGACGATCAGGAACCCAATGTCAGTCTGATTGAACAATTGCTGCGTGAAGCCGGCTACATCCGCGTTGCCTCAACGATGAATTCGGAGGAGGTCTGCGCGCTGCATTACAAAAACCGCTATGATCTGATCCTGCTCGACCTGCAGATGCCCGGCATGGATGGATTCCAGGTGATGGAAGGTCTCAAGACAATCGATACGGAAGGATATATTCCGGTGCTTGTGATTACCGCCCAGCCGGGTCACAAACTGCGCGCCCTGCAAGCCGGCGCAAAGGATTTCGTCAGTAAGCCGTTCGATCTGGTTGAACTCAAGACCCGTATCCACAATATGCTGGAAGTGCGGCTGTTGCACAAAAAACTCGAAAACAGCAACAAGGAGCTGGAACAGAAGGTGTTGGAACGGTCCGAAGATCTGCTAAGGGCCAATGTACAGCTCAAGCAGGAAGTAGACGAACGCAAGAAGGCGGAAGAGTCACTCCAAAGTACCTATGCGGAGATAAAACTGTTGAAAGACCGGCTCCAGGAGGAGAACATCTACCTGCAACAGGAGGATGCCCAGAGGTACAACTTTGGCGAGATCATTGGTCACAGCACTTTACTTTCAAGTGTATTCTCCCAGATCGAGCAGGTAGCACCCATGAACGCGACCGTTCTTCTGCTGGGCGAGACCGGCACCGGCAAGGGGGTGGTGGCGCGCGCCATCCACGGCAGAA
>JAENWA010000066.1 GCA_016650295.1 Desulfuromonadales bacterium
GACGACAAACGTGCCGATCACCAGCAGCGGATGCAGCTCTCCTTCCCGCAGGGTGGCCACTGTTCCGCTGACCAGTTCCGCCATCAGTCGCGGGGTGTCGAATGGGGCCGCCGTCTCGAAAATAACGCCGATGCTCCTGCCGTCGGCATCGAAAGCCTCTACATTGTTGGCAAGCGTTTTATATTCTCCCCGGTGGGCAATATCTTTTGTGCTGTATTTCAGGGTAATGCCGTGGAGCTGTTTGATATGATTCTCGGTAAAGGGGATATGCTCCCATGAATCATGGATCGTATTCATGGCTTCGGCGTAGCCGGCAACCTCCTCTTCGTCACGGGAGCTGAACGAGTGCATTTCCAGATTCGCCAACAACGCTTCAACCTGAAGGTCGGACAGTCTGGCGCCCTCGATCCTGGTGGATGATCCTACGGATTCAATGGTTGCCACACGTTTGAGCGATGTGAGTTTGTCCGGTGCCAGACGGCCGAGCATGTCCCAGCGCCCCTTGAATTCGTCAAGTTCGGCGATAAGGTTCAGTATCCGGGTAGTGATGCTGATTGATGAGGGTCTGATCACAGGTGTACACTCCTACCCGAAATAATACCCTGAAATACCCGTAAATGCAATTGGAATTACTCACAAGTGTACCCGTAAATACCTTTATTAATTCCGGTGGATAGCACTCGTAATTAAAAAGGCGGCCAATTGGCCGCCTTAATTGTTTGCTACCAGCAACTCACATTGACAACCCCGCATTTGCTCTGTAAAATGTCTACTTACAAAAGACATTTAGGAGATGGGTATGAACGCTTCAATTCTCGATCTGCGTTACAAGACTCGTGACATCCTGGCCGCACTGGACAAGCGTGAGTCGGTTACCATTCTCTACCACGGCAAGCCGAAGGGCACCATCATTCCTCTGGAGGATTCCACTGCCGGCAAGGTTTGCGAACACGAATTTTTCAACATGTATGCCGCTGAAACCGAAGCGGTAGATGATGTCATGGAGCGTCTGCGGGGTGGGCGTCATGATCTTTGATACGGACATATTCATCTGGGTGCAACGGGGTAATGCCAAGGCTGCCGCGTTGATCGACGGTACAAAGGATCGATTTTTGTCCGTTCAGACGTACATGGAGCTGCTCCAGTGCGCCAAGGACAAACAGCAACTTCGCCTGGTGAAGCGCTTTATCTCGGATTTCCGCTTTTCAGTGCTGCCGTTGACGGAAAACATTGGCCTTCGGGCACTGGTCTATGTCGAAGAATACGGACTGTCATCAGGCATGCGGGCGGGAGACGCCATCATTGCTGCAACCGCTTCGGAGAACGGCATGCCGCTGGCGACCGGTAATGCGAAACATTTCAAGATGGTCAAAGAGTTGGAACTGAAGGTGTTCAAGCCGTGAGTATCCGAGTTCCAGGGATAGCATATGTAATTCAAAGGCGGCCAATTGGTCGCCTTTGTTATTTTGATTGGTAAAACGGTCACAACGAAAAGTTAAAGTACTATCTTTTCGCTGACTCCAACGTAATGAAAAGATTTTCCCTCCGAAACTCCATTTAACTCAAAAGGCGGCCAATCGGCCGCCTATACTGTCTCTGCGCGTGAAATCTGCCCGCAACGTAACCATCAACCTGTTGCCGAAGATTTGCTCTGCAATAATTCCCGGCTCTGCTATACTTTTCTTTATCAAATCAATGAAAGGAGTTCGTCATGGCACAAATCGACTGGATTACCGATTTTGATGAAGGTCTGGCACGGGGAAGGGGTGAGGGGAAGCTGGTGTTTGCCGACTTTTTCAACCCTGGCTGAATCGGCTGCAAGCAGATGGACGCGGTCGCGTACATCGATCCTGCAGTGATTTCCTTCGTGAACGACAACCTGATTCCCCTCCGCCTGCAGTCCGCAGACCCAGTGCTAGGCCCGCGCTACAAGGTGAAATGGACCCCTACCCTGCTGATCCTGGACGGGGAGGGGGTTGAGCAGTACCGCACCCTAGGGTTCTACCCCCCCGACGATCTGATCCCGTCGCTCCTTCTCGGAATGGGGCAGGCAAAATTCAACCTCCCCGATCGTTCGGCCGCCTGCGACTGTTTCGGCAAAATACTCGCCGACTATCCGAACAGCAGCCTGGCGCCGGAAGCGGTCTATCTGAGCGGTGTTGCCAGCTACATTGAGAGCCATGATGTCACCAATCTGATTGGCATCTATGACCGGCTGGTCACCGAGTATCCGTCATCCCCCTGGCTCACCCGTGCCGATCCCTATCGCCTGCTGAAGAAATAGGGGATACCTCCGGGGTCAGGAGGGATTCCAGGGACATCGTACTTAACTGCTAAGGCGGCCAATTGGCCGCCTTAGCAGTTTCAATCTATCTCCCCGCTGAAGATCGCTAAGCTTCAAACCCTGCCCCCGCCGGGCGTGGTCATCTTGAGCGTGACAACATCTTTGTGGACATCTTTCAGAAGCCGCTCGATCTCTTTGCGCAACGTCTTCTTTTCCGGAATATTTGCCAGTTTCTGTTTGAAGTCATTGGCGGCGATCCTCAGCAGCAGCTCCGTACTGGCCCCGACCGTTTCGCTCCGGAAATCTTCCGACACTGTCACAATAATGAGTTTCAGATTATCCAGCGTAACGATATCCCGCTGAAAGTCAGCCAGATAGTTGGGGTTGCTGGTCTTCTCGAACTGCCCATGAAGAACCACCTGAATCTCTTCACAGCCTTTGATAATCGAGCCGAGGGTGTCAAGGGTTTGAGATACGTTTGTCTTCGTCATTGTGTAGCTCCTGAGACAGATGTGTCAGGTGAGTGTAGTCGCAAATATATCATTGTCAATTAAGGCAAGGAGAATTTCAAAACCTATGGCACCTATGCCGAATTCCGGAGGACAGTGTACTAAATTCAGAAGGCGGCCAAATCGGCCGCCTTTGCTGTTTCAACCTGCCTCCCCACCGAATACCACGTTCCCTTGCCCGTACCATGCTGCTCCAGATACCCCTGCTGAACCAGTTGGCGCAGGTGCAGCTTGACCGTATTGCGATTGGCGGCCAGAAGGGTTACTGCATCGGCAATGGTTATCCTGCCGCGCTCCCTGGCGATTGCCAGCATTTTTTCCTCCAGCGGCGCCAGCTTCTCCAGTAACTGTTCGCGCTCAATCTTGCCGAGCAGGACGTCTTTCTGCTTTTTCAGGCTGGTCAGGAAAAAACGCAGCCAGTCATCCAGATTTTCCCCTTCGCTCCGGATCAGCTTCTGTGATGCCCGCAGCGCCCGGTAATAACCATCCTTGTTTTCCTCCACGATCCGCTCCAGTGAACTGTATGGGACATGACGGTAACTGCTCTTCAGGAGCAGCAGTGTGGTCAGGATACGGGAAAGACGGCCGTTGCCGTCCTGGAACGGGTGTATGTCCAGAAAATGGACGACAAACGTGCCGATCACCAGCAGCGGATGCAGCTCTCCTTCCCGCAGGGTGGCCACTGTTCCGCTGACCAGTTCCGCCATCAGTCGCGGGGTGTCGAATGGGGCCGCCGTCTCGAAAATAACGCCGATGCTCCTGCC
>JAENWA010000067.1 GCA_016650295.1 Desulfuromonadales bacterium
CATGATGGGGACCTCCGGGCCGTCAATATATACCAGACAGTTGGTGATGCCGGAAAAATAGAAGGCCGCCATCAGGTGTTCGATGGTGGAAATCGAGACCCCCTCACAGGCGATAAGGGTCGAGAGACGGGTGTCGGCCACCATATCGTATCGGGCGGGTATGGTAACTCCTTTGTAAACGAAGGCAATCCCGAATTCCCGCCGGGGGAGAAACTCCAGGGTAACCGGCTGACCGGTATGCAGGCCGATGCCGGTGATCTTGAAGATGCGGTTGATGGTTGTCTGGCGTTTGATCATGGCGCGACTATGGCAGATTTAGGAAAAAGCGTCAAGTTCATGTGGAGATGCGGTTGCAGAATGACCGCATGTGACATAAAAAACCTCCGGGGTTTTAAATACCTCGGAGGTTTGCCGGAGTGATAAAAATCACGGCAGTATCAGGGACGGGCATCCAGCCGTTTTTTCAACTCTTCGTGCTCGAGTGCAAGCAGGGAATATTTCCGCTCCAGTTCACGGATCTGGTCGAACAGGCAGGAGATGGCTTTGGCCTCCGGATCGGGCAGCTGGCCATGCTGCAGGTCGGCCCGGCCCTCTTCCTTTTTCTCCTGCGCCATGACGGCCCTGCCGGGGATACCGACAACCGTTGCATTTTCCGGCACCTCTTTGACCACGACCGAGTTGGAACCGATCTTGGCGCCTTTGCCGACCGTAAACGGCCCAAGGATCTTGGCGCCTGAGCCGATTACGACGTTGTCGGCCAGGGTCGGGTGGCGCTTGACCTTGTCCCAGGTTACCCCGCCCAGGGTGACACCGTGGTAGAGCGTCACATTGTCGCCGATCTCCGCGGTTTCACCAATGACGACACCCATGCCGTGATCGATAAAAAACTTGCGGCCAATCTTTGCGCCGGGGTGGATCTCGACTCCTGTCAGGAAACGACCCAGATGGGATATGAAGCGTCCCAGGAAGAAAAACTCATTCACCCAGAACCAGTGGGCAATGCGGTAAATCCAGAGAGCATGCAGGCCGGGGTAGCAGAAGATGATCTCGAACACGTTGCGTGCGGCCGGGTCGCGTTCAAAGACCGAATTAATATCCTCGCGAATGTTTTTAAACATGGCTAATACCTCGAAATTCAGTGTAGTTCAACTCCTATCATACCCCTAGTAAACCTGTCAAATCCAATCGTTACAGCGGGGTAACTTACCTCTCGACAAAATATAAATTATTCACTAGTATGCCATGGCTTTGTATACACAATACCGGTCCAGCGCGGCCCATTCAGAGAGCATGAAAGGAGAGTCAGAACATGTCCAGCAAACCCTTTGTTTATCAGGATCCATTTCCCCTCGCCAAGGATGAGACCGCCTACCGCAAGATAGAGGGCTCGGAAAAATACATACTGGTCGAGAATTTCGCCGACAAGGATGTTGTCAGGATCTGTCCCGAGGCACTTTCCATCCTGGCCAATGAGGCCTTGCGGGATGTCTCGTTCCTGCTGCGGCCGGCCCACAACGAACAGGTGGCCAAGATCCTGAGCGATCCTGAAGCCTCCCAGAATGACAAGGGTGTGGCGCTGGCCTTCCTGCGTAATGCCGAGATCGCTGCCCAGTTTGACCTGCCGGTCTGCCAGGACACCGGCACCGCCACCGTGGCCGCCAAAAAGGGTCAGCAGGTCTGGACCGGCGTCAAGGACGAGGAGTGGCTCTCAAAAGGGATCTACAAGACCTACACCGAGGAGAATCTGCGTTACTCCCAGACCGTGGCCCTGGATATGTACGAGGAGATCAATACCGGCACCAACCTGCCGGCGCAGATCGACATCCTGGCCACTGATGGTGATTACTACAAGTTCCTCTTCATGGCCAAGGGCGGTGGCTCCGCCAACAAGACCATGCTCTATCAGGAAACCAAGGCGCTCCTGACTCCCGGCAAGCTGGAGAAGTATCTGATCGAGAAGATGAAGTATCTCGGGACGGCCGCCTGCCCTCCCTATCACATCGCATTCGTCATCGGCGGCACCTCGGCCGATTCCTGCATGAAAACCGTCAAGCTGGCGACCGCCAAGGAACTGGACGGCCTTCCTACCCAGGGCAACGAGCACGGCCAGGCCTTCCGCGACCTGGAGCTGGAGAACAGACTGCTGGATGCTGCCCAGAAACTCGGTATCGGAGCTCAGTTCGGCGGCAAGTACTTTGCCCACGACGTGCGCGTCATCCGTCTGCCGCGCCACGGCGCATCCTGCCCGATCGGTATGGCGGTCTCCTGCTCGGCCGACCGCAACATCAAGGCCAAGATCACCAAAGACGGCCTGTTCGTGGAGGAGATGGACCGCAATCCGGGCCGCCTGATCCCCGAGCAGTACCGCGGCAAGCATGAGCACGGCGTCAAGATCGACCTGAATCAGCCGATCAAGGATGTTCTGGCCGAACTGAGCAAGCACCCGGTCTCCACGCCGCTGCTCCTGACCGGCACCATCGTGGTCGGTCGCGACATCGCCCACGCCAAGTTCAAGGAGATCATGGACAGCGGCAAGCCGCTGCCGGAATACCTGCTCAATCATCCGATCTACTACGCCGGCCCGGCCAAGACCCCCAAGGGCAAGGCCTCCGGTTCCTTCGGCCCGACCACGGCCGGTCGCATGGACTCCTATGTGGATGAACTCCAGTCCAAGGGCGGTTCATTGATCATGATCGCCAAGGGCAATCGCAGCCAGCAGGTCACCGATGCCTGCAAGAAATACGGCGGCTTCTATCTCGGTTCCATCGGCGGCCCGGCGGCAGTTCTGGCCGAGGAGAACATCAAGAAGGTCGAGTGCATCGACTTCCCGGAACTGGGCATGGAAGCGGTCTGGAGGATCGAAGTCGAAAACTTCCCGGCCTTGATCCTGGTGGATGACAAGGGTAATGATTTCTTCAAGCAGCTTGGCCTGTAAACCAGTCTAATCAGGAAACGACGAGCCCCTCGATTGCATCTGCAGCCGGGGGCTCGTTTGTTTTGAGAATCCGGCTTTTCAGAATCCGCTCAGTTATTTCCGCTTGACTCTGAACCCGGCCTGTTCCATGGCGCTCAGATCCAGTCCTTTTGTTGGTTCCGGAGCAGGCCGCTGTGTCTCATGGGCCGGTTTGACCCGCTCCGGCCGCTGTCCGCCGCCCGGCTCGGCCTCCTTGATGGACAGCGCGATGCGCTTGCGTTGGGCATCGGCCGAGAGCACCTTGACCTTGACCAGGTCGCCCACCCGCACCGCATCGTTGGGGTTCTTGATGAATTTGTTGGCCAGGTGGCTGACATGCACCAGGCCGTCCTGGTGAACGCCGATGTCCACGAAGGCCCCGAAGGCGGTCACGTTGGTCACCACCCCTTGCAGGATCATGCCCTCCTTCAGGTCGCCGATCTCGCGGATGTCGTCGCGGAACGAGGCGGTCTCGAACTGTTTGCGCGGATCGCGCTCCGGCTTCTTCAGCTCTTCGATGATGTCGCGCAGGGTCGGCAGCCCTACCTCGGCCGTCACGTAACGCTTGAGATCAATCCGTGCCGCCAGGGCCGGGTCGCCGGTCAACTGTTCCAGGGTCGCCCCCAGATCGGTTGCCATGGCCTCCACCAGCTTGTAGCGCTCGGGATGCACGGCGCTGTTGTCCAGGGGGTTCTTGCCGCCCCGGATGCGCAGGAAGCCGGCGGCCTGCTCGAAGGCCTTGGCGCCGAAGCGCGGCACCTTGAGCAGCGCCTTGCGGGTCGGGAAGGAGCCCTGCTCGTCGCGGTAGGTGACGATGGCCTTGGCCAGGGCCGGGCCGACGCCGGAGATATAGGACAGCAGCGCCCAGGAGGCGGTATTCAGATCCACCCCCACGTAGTTGACGCACGACTCCACCACCGCATCCAGTGATTTTTTAAGCATGGATTGGTTGACATCGTGCTGGTACTGACCGACGCCGATGCTCTTGGGATCGAGCTTGACCAGTTCGGCCAGCGGGTCCTGCAGCCGGCGGGCGATGGAGATGGCACCGCGCACGGTCAGGTCCAGATCGGGAAACTCCTGGCGGGCGATGTCCGAGGCCGAATAGACGCTGGCCCCGGCCTCGCTGACCATCACCAGCGGCAGGTGCCTGCCCGCCTCGGCCAGGGTCTCTTTGGCAAAAAGTTCCATCTCCCGGCCGGCGGTGCCGTTGCCGATGGCGATCATCTCGATGGCATGCTCCGCCACCATCCGCAGCAGATCCTGTCGGGCTTGGGGCAGCCGCGCCGCGCCGGTGTGGGGATAGATGGTGACGTGCCCCAGGAAGCGGCCGGTAGGGTCCACCGCCGCCAGCTTGGAGCCGGTGCGCAGTCCGGGGTCGATCCCCAGCACCCGCTTGCCGCCGGCCGGCGGGGCCAGCAGCAGGTTGCGCAGGTTGCTGGCAAAGACCCGGATGGCGGCCTCGTCGGCCAGGTTCTTGGCCTCCAGCCGCAGCTCCACCTCGATGGAGGTGGCGATCAGCCGCTTGTAGGCATCCTCGGCTATCCCCTCCAGCAGCGGCTGGAAGATGCTCTCGCCCCGGATTAGCCGTGATTTCAGGCCGGCCAGGATCTCATCTGTCGGCGCCAGGAGGGACAGGAACAGCACCTCTTCCTTCTCGCCGCGGCGCATGGCCAGCATGCGGTGGGACGGCACGCTCTTCAGTGGTTCCTGGTAATCGTAGTACATCTCGAACTTGGTGACCTGCTCCTTCTTGTCGCCGGCCACCCGTGACGCCATCACCCCCTGATTCCAGGTCAGCCTCCGCACCATGGCGCGGGCATCGGCATCGTCCGACAGCCGTTCGGCCAGGATGTGTCCGGCTCCCTCCAGGGCCGCCCGGGCGTCGGGCACCTCCTTGTCCGGGTCCACGAAGGGGAGGGCGGCATCCTCGGGCGAACCGCCGGTCAGTTCCTGGGCGGCGATGATATCGGCCAGCGGTTCCAGTCCCCGTTCGCGGGCAATGGTGGCCTTGGTGCGGCGCTTGGGTTTGTAGGGGAGGTAGAGATCCTCCAGCTCGGTCTTCAGGAGGGTGCTCTCGATGCGGGCCTGCAGTTCGGGGGTCAGCTTGCCTTGCTCCGCGATGGTGCCCAGGATGGTGGCCTTGCGTTCCTCCAATTCGCCGAAGTAGGCGAAACGCTCCTCAATGGTACGGATCTGGACCTCGTCCAGTTCGCCGGTCTGTTCCTTGCGGTAGCGGGCGATGAACGGCACGGTCGAACCTTCCCGCAGAAGGTCAACGGTCTGCTGCACCTGAAAGGGCTTGAGCCCGGTTTCGTCAATGATATAGCTGATGATGGTGGAAAGTTGTTCGTTGCTGATGCTCATTGCTGCTCCTGTGTCAATTGTTGTTCGTGCCGAACTGTTCGGCGGGACCGGCATACTACTACAGCAGGGAGGGAATGGGAAGAGGGGAGGGATGAGGGATGAGGGATGAGGGATGAGGCAATAGAAAAATATCAAGCTGCGTTTCTAACAGGGTGTTCAATACATCGGCACATTCATCTACAAACGCAGATTATTTCTTGTTTCATTGGCCTTTAACGTAATAATATATACGATCATATATTTTATGCTGTTATTTTCTTGTTTTTGTTATTATGTTTACGAACGTATATATTAGGGGGCGAAATGAAGATTACAAGTGCAGTAGACATTGGACGGATTATCAGACAGAAGCGCAAAGACGATGGTCTCACCCTGGTGGAAGCGGCTGCGGTCTGCTGTGTCAGCTACGCCTTTCTGTCTGCCCTGGAAAACGGTAAGGAGACCGTTCGCCTGAACAAGGTACTACAAGTTGTCAAGTGTCTCGGAATCGAGTTGGAGGCGGGCAACCGCACTTGGGCATAAGGCATGGTTTTAGCGCTGTTGCAATGACTAAACCGGACACCGCTGACATTTCCTTTGATATTTGAAAGGGCGTGAGGTATAGCTTGCTTTAATTTAATGGATGTTTTTTGAATGGAGGGATTGTGATTGCAGGGGATGCAGCGATCAGGATTGAAAAGAAACCGCTCGTGTCGGCAGGCTGCCGATGGAGCGGTTTTTTGTTTTCTGTCCGTTGGATGGTTGTCACATCATCTGAAGGTTTATTGTCACGGTGGTGCGTATGATGAGTCTGCGGGCGAAGTTGAAGGGTGTGGGAGGGAAGTGGAACCCGGAGGAAAAGAGCTGGTCTGTGAAGTTTGGTCCAATTCACGGCACGGAACTGGAGGATAGAATCATGATGGATTTGATTAAAGGCCGGCGGGGGAGTAATCATCCTATATGAGATACCTCAAGTCATCCTATACAGGATACCGATATGGGTTGAAGCATCCTAAATGGGATACCTTGATCGCATCCTATTTGAGATGCCGAGATCATCCCAAATAGGATGCTTTTTCTTATATAGGATGCATTTCTAACCGCATATAAACGAGTTGAACAAAAGGAGGGAATCGAAGCGAAGATGATTTTATAGTTTTGTTTTTTTGGAATTAGCGTAGTTGGTAATATATGTGGCCAATCCCTAAAAATGGAGGAAAAATCAATGAAATCAGAAAATTGCACGTCTTCAAATGGCAAGGTCTCCTTAATCACAATGGCTGTATTGTCAATTTTGATCTGCTTCCCATGTAAAAAAGCAATTGGTGCAGACGATTACAACAATCAAATAAATCAAAAACAAAAAGAGGCTAAAGAATTATATTCTAATAAAATAATTGCTCCTCAGGACGTTATTGATCCAACAACTCTTCCAGAGTCCTTACTGATGATAATTGACAGAGGGCAGTCCACTGAAAAATGGTATTTCACGACACTGAAAGGCGCCAGAACAGAAGTTAAGCCGATCCTTCAAAACGAAATAGTATATCAATCAATAATCGACCGACAATTTGCAGCGGACGCTGGGTTTCTATCCATTCTAAGCGCGAGTGTTGGCAACGAAGACCGAATGGAGGTAGTCGCAGAGGAAGTACTTCGGGTTACAGGTTCACCGTACCTGAAAAATGATGTACTGAGGAAGTCGGCGGAGGAAGCTGCCTCAACATATGCTGGGAGTTTTCCTAATGCACAGTTTTTTTACATCGAATTCGCACAATTAAGCACTATAAAATATAAAATCTTTCAACGCACGGAAGTGAAAGTTAAAGGTGGATATTCAGGTGTGGCCTTTAATGGATATGCTTATAAATCTGATTCTGGATTTTCATCAAAGAAATTCGTTTCCGTCAATTACTTTCCAATTGTTGTAAAGGGAGGTAAGGCAACAGCCACTCCACCCTCCGGTAAAAAAGTATTGCAACCGATTCCTAAGGCTACTGGTGCGGTAGTCATTCCTTTTGAAAAGTTTGAGACGTACAAGGGTTCAAGAGATTTTAAAGTTTTGACTACGCCGAATCAATAGCTGATAGGCCACGCCTGAAAATACGGCGTGGCCGTTAGTTGTGCCAGTTACCAGTCATATTCTATAGCGTTATCGATTCGCAATGAGTTCTACAGTTTTGCTGGTGACTCTTTGAAAGTCATCAGTTCCCAGTGGATAAGAAGGGCTTCGTCGACCTGCAACCTCACCATCATATACCATTTGAATTTTGACAACCTCGTGATTTTGGTCGCCCCATGTTTCAAGTCCTATAGAAATTTTGTACTGCGTATTTTCTGGATGTGGTGAGCTGGCTGTAATGTATGCTGTTTTGTTGGCGTATGGGAAAAAAGTTTTGGCCACGTGAGACTCCTTTCTAAAAGATTTTACTTATAGTAACCTTTGGTGATCCATAAGTCAACCAAAGGTTTTAGGCGTTATGAAATTGCCTATAAAATTAGTCATGCACTGGAATACGGCAGATAAAATGAAGTGTCCAACTAGCGGCTCGACCAGACCGCCCGGAAAAACTGGGCGGGCAGATCAGCCTTATGGCGTTGTCGCGACACGATGTCGCGTTGAAGACTGTCTGGCTGAATCCAGTGAGGTTCTGACCAGACCCCGTGTTCCCCTGCGGGTATCCTAGGGAGGCGTGCTGTCATGGTGCATCCATGCTGGTGCGAAGCCCTCCCGACAATGTACCGAATCCCGCTTTGGCGGGAGGGGTGGAAGCCGCGAGGCAACTACCCTCCTGGAAGCCTCAACCTGGGTGAGGGCTAGGATTCCGGGTGATATGGTCAACATAAGTGAACGTCCGCACGCGCCGTCATGAGCGCGCAAGCCAAATGAGGCTGACAGGCTTGGACCAAAAGGTAAGCAGCTGGTCAGGAGATGTAACGGTGCTCCTGCGGGGATAATAGGCTGCCGGCGTACAGGACGGACCTAAGTCACCCATTCAATCGTCTGAAACGTGGAACGTGGAAACCCCGTATTTCCGCTCCGGAGCGTTGGGGCAGGTGAAACCGCAAGGCACACTGCTGGGAGTGCGGGAGTAAGAGGCTGGAAGAAGCGAATGCCGCCCTGTAATGGGGCGGATACGGGTTGCAACATTACCCGGCCCGAAAGGGAGCCCACGTCCTATGCCGGTGCTCCTTTGCGAGAGCGTTTGGAGAATCTTCGAAAGGCAGGGAAAGCAAATGGCGACAATCGCAAGATTAGCTGGTGCGCCCTCCGCTAACGGCAACAGCTGGAAAGCCATCAACTGGCAGAAAGTGCGCCGAGAGGTCCGAAGACTGCAAATCCGTATCGCAAAGGCCGTCAGGGAAGGTCGCCATGGTAGGGTGAAAGCCCTGCAATGGTTACTGACCCGCTCGTTTGCCGGTAAAGCAATAGCCGTCAAGCGGGTTGTTTCCAATCGAGGTAGAAAGACCCCCGGCGTGGACGGAGAAATCTGGTACACGCCGAAGCAGAGAATGACCGCTGTGCAGAACCTGCGCCGTCGCGGATATCAAGCCCGGCCATTGCGTCGGGTGTACATACCGAAGAAGAACGGCAAGATGCGCCCCCTGGGTATCCCCACCATGCACGACCGCGCCATGCAGGCACTATATGCGCTGGCCCTGCAACCGGTGGCCGAGACCAAAGGCGATCCCAATTCATACGGATTCCGTCTCTATCGGAGTTGCGCCGACGCCATCGGACAATGCTACAACAGTCTGGTAAGAAGGTACTCGCCGCAATGGATACTTGAGGGGGATATCAAAGCCTGTTTCGACGAAATCAACCACCAATGGCTCTTGAAGCATATCCCCATGGACAGTTTCATGCTCAGTCAGTGGTTGAACGCAGGATACTTTGAAGGTGGCCACCTTTACCCGACCAAGGCGGGAACCCCGCAAGGGGGCATCATCTCCCCGCTTTTGGCCAACATGACTCTGGACGGACTGGAGGCGGCAGTCAAGGCCGTCACTCTCCGCCGCACCAAGGTCAACGTGATCCGCTACGCCGACGACTTCGTCATCACCGGGAAAACGAAAGAACTCCTCGAAGAGACGATCAAACCGGCGCTAGAGAAGTTTCTTCAGGAACGGGGCTTGACCCTTTCCCCTGAGAAAACCCGGATCACGCGGATAGAGGACGGATTTAACTTTCTGGGACAGAACCCGCGTAAATACAAGGGTAAACTGCTCATAAAGCCCGCCATGGATAATATTAAGGCGTTCATGGTCAAAGTTAGGGAAACGATCCGGAAATTCACGGCCAAGAAAACCGGCGATATGATCCGCACCCTCAATGCAATCATCAGAGGGTGGGCCAACTATCACCGGCACATAGTTGCATGCGATACCTTCAGAACAGTGGACAACCGCATTTTCCGCTACCTGTGGGATTGGGTAAAGAAAAGGCATCCGCATAAAGGCAAAAGGTGGCTGATGTACACGTACTGGCTCAGCGGCCCGAAAGCCTGGACCTTCACCACGGTTGATAAGACCCCGGAAGGCAAACGCCGGGTTGAACTCATCCGGGCAACACAGATTCACATCAAGCGTCATGCTAAAGTGAGAAGTGAAGCCAATCCCTTCGACCCGGAGCACGCTGAATACTTCGCGAGAAGAAGAACCGAGCAACAACATCGGTACATGGGACGCGCCGCAGTTGGGGCGGCGTGATGGGGCAGCAACCGAGGAAGAGACAGACTGCCGGGTATCCCGACAGGGAGATTACTTTGGAGTGCTTGAGCCGTATGACGGGAAACTGTCACGTACGGTTCTGAGGGGGGAAAGGGGCCGAAAGGCCCCTGACCTACCCGGTAGCTGGGACAAAACATGAGAATGATAATCTATCGCCTTCTTTCAATAGTCTTAATCATGGACCTCATTGCTATCGTTTATTTCTTGTCAGTGAAAAATATGAGCGGCGCTTACGCCGCATTCACTCTCGTTGCAACGATTCTCCTAGCCCAAATTTTCCTGATCAGATGCAAATGTGGATGTAGACCGGGATTGCGTGTTCTAGTGATTTGGACACTGTTGCTGGACTTTGAACTTTATATTGCCGATTACCTGTTACTCAGACGATGCCCAAACTGCAAGAGAGATTTACAATAGCCACCCCGTAAAATATAGCCCTCCACTTTCTCAAACAGAAGATGCAATTGACCTGGGTTAGCAAATATGCTAACCTACATAAGGCGTGAACTATGAACTACACCATCGAATATTTTCATAAGCGAGTCAAAGTAGAGATCGAAAACTGGCCTGTCGGTATAGTTGCCGACTTCGCTCGCATTGCCGAACTCCTGTTGGAGTTCGGGCCAAACCTCCGCATGCCCCACTCCCGAGCAATGGGAGATGGTCTCTTCGAGGTGCGGCCACGCGGGCGGGAAGGAATCGGACGAGCATTTAATTGTTTTGTTGTCGGACAGCGGATCATAATTCTGCACGCATTCATCAAAAAAACACAAGCCACCCCGGAGCAGGAGCTGAAAATTGCCCGGAAAAGATTGAAGGAGGTTCAAAATGGCTGATTTGAAATATCAACCGGTTACTCATGACCATACTGCATTTCTTGATAAAGCCAAGAGACGTGAAGGATTCAAAAAAGCATACGAAGACTTGGAAGAAGAATATGCTTTGGCAAAAGAGATGCTTGCAGCTCGTGCGCGTCTAGGTCTGTCGCAGGAAGCCGTCGCTGAGATCATGGGAACAACAAAGAGCGCGATATCAAGGTTGGAAGCAGTCGGTAAACATGCCCCTTCCTTAACCACCCTCAAAAAGTATGCTCACGCCGTTGGTTGCCACCTAGAAATTAAATTTGTTCCAGAGTATGCCCAACAAGGAAGTTAGACCGGGCCGAACCCCGTCCGATCAACTCCCACCCCGTGTGCGCCCAGCATGGCGCGTGGCGCGTAAGCGCCATCTGTTTGACTGGACCAAGCACCATTAGGAGCACCATTAGGTGTCAAACCTACACATTTGACAAGAGCTAAAATAACAAGGAGTCCCCAATCGGGTAGCCGGGGGTTTTTCTCCCCCAGCCCCCACACCACCTAGCATGCGGGTCCGCACTAGGCGGTTCCCAAAGAGCGACGGGCCGTAGCCGGTCATTTCCAAACCAGTTCTTTGAAAAGACGGCAGTAACTGTGATTATTTTGGGGAGCTGAATTCCTTATGACGCGCTCCATGGGCAATAACCCGGTCGGGTTTAACGTGCTTGAAAGCTCATAGAGGATGACATCCCTCTCTTCAAGTTCGGCCCTTCGACAGGGTGAGACCATCCCGGCTAACCGGGCTCGTTTCCAGCCACCACACCGCCATGAGTGGTGGAGTCCTTGTCTACTATGGCTTCTGCTGACTTCTGCTCCATCACGGCAACCTTTACAGCGCCGCGCCTTTCTTGCGAAATGCAAAGTGGAGCAGATCTCCCCGGATAAGAACGTGAACTGTCGCTACACAACCGCAGCATTTATTTAGGCCCTATGGGTCCCACTTCTCCTGAATCCGTGGACTTCGTCATGTGGTGCTGACTTGTCCGGATAATGGCCTTGTATGCTGTTTCTGTTCGTCGGCTCATAGCTTTGCGCTTAGGCTTCCTCCAGACCCCTCCTCGCGGAGACGCCCTTGCCTTCGGCTAGTACTTTTGCTCCGTCTCACGACGGTGATGGATTCATGTACAGGGGACTTGCACCCCATAAGTTCACGCCCATGACGGGCGTACACGAGACCAGTGGACCCGGTCGCGATATACCTGCGCCGGGTCATCAGCCGAACCGTTATCGGTTCAGAGAAACACCCTATAATCGACATTCAGTACTTCCGACAGCTTCCTGGCCATCTCCTTGCCAACAGTCCTTTTGCCGTTCTCCATCTCGCTGATATGGTGCTGAGCTATTCCGATCTGTTCCGCGAGTTGTTTTTGCGTCAAACCTTCCTTGACCCTGCCGCCACGGATACAGACACCCGCACGGTTGATTTTCAGTTCGGATGAAAGTTCTTCCGGTGCGTAATAGTCCTTTTCTGTGATCTTCTGTTCGGTAAGGTCTACAACATGTAATTCCCTGGCAGTCCGGCGCAGTTTGTTGACGCTTGAGACTGTGCCCCTGAAACGTACCTCGACCAGCTTTTCAGTAGGGCGCTTTTTCGTGAGTGCCTGCATATATAACCTCCACAAGTTTTATGCCGTAGCTTGATTCTTCCCATACCACAACATATGTTGGCATACCGGTCTTGACATGACAATGGTGCCGGTTTCCGGCAAGCTTGCTGTAATTCTTCCAGTTGCCACGTACCGGGCCGCTCAATCTGATTTCCGTTATCAACAAGTCAAGCGCAGTGCACACCGATTGCGGCAGCTTCTTATACTGCTTTGCCGCCTTATTGCTGTATATCACCGTCCATTCCATACGTCACACTATCCCTTTTTTTGGTATACTGTCAAGCTGATTTCTTCCCGGCTCTTATCGGAATGACTTTGCTTTCCTTGCCGGTGACGATGCCGGTCAATTTGCGTTTCCAAGCTTCAAGGGCCTGCTGTATTTCTTTGTCATACTCCAAGGGGAACAAACAATATTAGACCACATCAGACAACAGGCAATAAAAAAAGCCCTGTTTTCAAGGGGCTTAAATACTACATCGGGCTTTACCTGATTATTTTTTGGAGCCGTTTGTCGCAGTGGGTTCCGGGAACAGTTTATTTAACTCCCCCTCACCCCACCCCCGCAACAACAATCGGCATCTCAAACATAAAGCATAAATACTGTTGGCCGTTCACCGTTAACAGTTACCCGAAAAAAGCTGTGCGCCGTTCATTATGCTTTTTCTTAAACCTGAAAAGTTTGTTTTTATGTGCCTTTCGTTGCGTCGTCGCGCCGTAGCGTGAGACCAGTTTTAGCCGGTCAATCACAGCATCATCATTTTACGTTAGGTGCTTGAAACCCTGGAGCATTTTACGTTAGGTGCTTGAAACCCTGGAGCGCTTTGCCCGAAAGGGAACACTCCCCTCGGCAACGTGCAAACCGGGCTGCTCCACATCCGCCTCAAACACAACCCGCACACGCGCATGCAGCGCCTCGGCTACCCGGCGCAACATGCTGAGAGAATGCCCTTCGTAACCGGGCGATTCAAGGCGGCTGATCTGCTGCTGGGAGGTCTTGAGCAGTTTGGCCAGCTCTTTCTGCGATAACCCTGCCTGACGGCGCAGATCGGTTATCTGCAGGGCAACGTCCCAAGCTTCACCTGCCCGGTTGAAACGTGCGGCGAATTCCGGGTCCTGCAACTGCTGTTCAATATAGCTGTCAAAGTTTGTTTTTTTCATATCGTTTTCCTTCGCTGCCAATCACGCATCCGTTCTTCTGCCGTTTTCAGATCGCGTAACGCAATTTAGAAAACGTCCGGCATCCAGCAGAAAGCGCCAGAGTGGTACTGCCTGAAGCTCAAGGCCATGGAACGGGACAGTCGCCTGGACTGAACGGGTAACGACCAGGGCACGCCGGACCGCCGGGAAACGGCGGACAAACAGCGCCAAACCGGCAAGGCGCTTGTCCTTGGGATCGATCGCATCCAGCATTTTCACCTCTATCGGCAGCGATTCTGCCACCGAGCCGACTACAAAATCAACCTCCCGTTCGCTCTCGGCAAAATAACCGGTCTCGATTCCACGCCGCCGCAACTCAAGATAGACCATGTTTTCGGCTCGCGCCCCCTCATCCCCCGAACCGGTGCAGATCGTTTT
This sequence comes from Desulfuromonadales bacterium, assembly GCA_016650295.1. Classification (GTDB taxonomy): domain Bacteria; phylum Desulfobacterota; class Desulfuromonadia; order Geobacterales; family Pseudopelobacteraceae; genus CAIPTY01. The sequence goes on from JAENWA010000067.1 coordinate 14,070, forward strand.
GATCCCCATGTCCCACAAGTACAGCTTTTTCTGGCTGTAAACCCGCTCGGAATGGGAGGTAGTCCATTTGCCCATGGAAGCTGTGAGATAGGCCGCTTCCAGATAGCCCACATATTCCTTGGCGGTGTCGAGAGAAAGCCCCAACAGCGACGATAAACGGTTGAAGCTGGTCCGTCCCCCGACCGAGGCGGCAACCAGGCGCACCAAATCCTTCAGAGCAGCCGGTTTTTTAACCCGAAAGAGTCGCAGCAGGTCGCGGGCCAGGATATCCTCCAGCAAGTTGGGGAGATAGGCCGGATTGGGGGAAAGCACCTCTTCCGGGTAACCGCCGGTCACCAGATACTCCTGGAGCAGACGCTCATAGCGGTAATCCTCAGCCAGCTTGGGGCGCGGCCCGCGAAAATCAATAAATTCCGGGAAAGAAAGCGGGAAAATAGTCGTTGTTATCTGCCGTCCGGTCAGCTTTCCACCCTGACGCGCCAGCAGCGCCAAAGTGGAGCCGGTGCAATAGAGCTTGAGCTGTTCGGTATCGTACAAAGACTTAAGTTCCACCTCCCAGGCAGGACTATCCTGAACCTCGTCCAGAAAGAGAAAGAGTCGGCGGTTGCGGGGATGATCGAACAGTGTGCGGAATGCCTTCAAATGGTCGGATATGGTGGCGCCTGACAAGGCGGGATGATCCAACGCAAGAAAACATATGTCATGCGGGGGAACCCCCGATGCCAGCAGTTCATTAATGACTTGGCGAAGAATAGTAGTCTTGCCGACCCGGCGGCTACCGAGCAGGATCTCCACCTGGCGGCGGTCGCGATTGTCAAAAAGCGGTCGCAGGTAAGTCTCGCGGCGAATGCCGGCCTCGGGTGGGTTCCCTTCCCACCAGGGATTTAGCTGATAATAGATCGTTTCCATGGGATAAATATTACGTCTAATCGAAACTTATGTCAAAAAGTTTCGATTTATGTCGAATATAATGCTGTTTACGCACTCAAAAGGTAGTAGTCGGACAACTTTCCTGATAATCGTTACATCAGATGTCGGGCAGTTCAAACGCGCCGACCAGCCGGGTAAAAAGAGCGGGAACCTGAGTCTCGAAATGAAGCCGTTTGCCGTTGACCGGATGGGTGAAGGTGATCGAACGGGCATGCAGGGCCAGGTTGGCATACGACGTATGCCCCTGGCCGTATTTCCGGTCACCGACCACCGGGTGGCCCTTCTCCGCCAAGTGTACACGGATCTGATGTTTTCGGCCGGTCAGCAGGTGGATCTGCAACAGGCTGAGACCTTTCAGTTCTTTCAGGAGCGTATAGGTCGTTTGCGACAGCTTGCCCTTGTTCGGATCAGGGGTGGAATAAACATTTAATGCGGCATTTTCGGCCAGATAACTGCTGATGGTCCCCTGGGGCGGGTCCAGGTGGCCGAAGACCACCGTCAGGTAGATTTTGGTGGTGTTGTCCCAGTCGGACTGCAGGAACAGCTTGGCCTGTTCACTTTTGGCAAACAGCAGGATTCCTGATGTGTCGCGATCCAGTCGATGCACGATGTAAACCCGGTTGCGCGACTTGGGGTTACCCTTGCGGACATAGTCATTCAGGATCGAGTGCACGGTCCGGGACTTGTCCCGCTCGGTCCCCATGGTCAGGAGACCGCCGGGCTTGTCCACCACGATGATATCGGCATCCTCGTACAGCAGTGCCACACCTCGGGGCTGGTGTTTCGGTTTTGGAGCCGGTCTTCCGGTTGTCTGCATGGCCGCCTTTTATGCAAAAACCGCCGGGGTAATCCCGGCGGCCGCTGTTTGTGAATATTCCTCGTCCGCTGTCAATCCCGCCTGCCGCCCGTGAACCGCAGCAGCATCAGGAAGAGATTGATAAAGTCAAGATACAGCGTCAGGGCTCCCAGAATGGCCGGTTTTCTCCCCTCCTGCCCCGCTGCCGCCAGGGCCTTGATCTTCCAGGTGTCATAGGCGGTCAGGCCGGTGAATACGACAACCCCGATGGCGGAAACCACCCAGGAGACGGCATTGCTGTTGAGGAAGATGTTCACTACCGAAGCGATCACAATACCGATCAGACCCATGAACAGGAAGCTGCCCCAGGAGGTCAGATCCTTTTTGGTCATATAACCGTAAACGCTCATGGCGCCGAACATGGCAGCGGTGACGGCGAAGGTGGAAGCGATGGAATCGGCGGTGTAGACCGCGAAAACCACCGAGAGTGTCACGCCGTTCAGGAGCGAGTAGGCCAGGAAGAGCATGGTTGCCGTTGAGGCGCTCAGGCGGTTGATGGCAGCGGACAGGGTAAACACCAAGGCGAGTTCACCGATAATCAGGCCGTAAAACACCAGCTTGTTCCCGGCTATTGCCTCGAAGATTGCCGGTGAAGAGATCGTCACCAGTGACATGATGGCTGTAATGGCCAGCCCAAGCCCCATCCAGGCGTATACCTGACGAACCAATGTATTCTGCCTGACAATGAGTCCGGTGCTGGTTTGACTGTTTTCAAACTGGTTCATGACCTGCTCCTTTATGTATGTATCTACCCTTCATGATACACCCCGGTCTTCCAGCTGACAAAAGGTTTATCCTGTAAACGGCAGTTTAACCGCAGAGGACGCAGAGGAAACCAAGATCAACAAGCTGTTACAGCAATAACAACAAACACTAAAAAGGGGACATCTTTATTACTAACTGCTTGTTTTTACTCTGCGAACCTCTGCGTCCTCTGCGGTAAATGCTTTAAATCAAGCGCATTCAATATCGTAATATCCACACTGTAACGACTCGTTTCGCATCATTTTACTTACCCGGTATTCCGCAATCCTGCTGATATGCCGCTGATGGTGGCGGCCAGGACGTAGTTCAACTCCTCGCTCTCCTCCCCTGCCCGTTTGCGCCGCAGCAGCTCGATCTGGATCAGGCTGAGCGGATCTACATAGGGGTTGCGCAGACGAATGGAGTGCGCCAGGGGGGCGTTGTTCTCCAGCAGACGCGTCTGTCCGCAGACCGCCAGCAGCATGCGCCGGGTGCGCTGGTACTCTTCGACCACCAGGCCGAAAACCCGTTCACGCAGTTCCCCGTCCGGCACCAGGGCCGAGTAATGGCGGGCCAGGGGCAGATCGACCTTGGTCAGGGCCAGTTCCACGTTCCTTAGTAGATCGGTAAAGAAGGGAAAGCCGCGCATCATCTCCCGGAGCTGCCCCAGTGCCCCTTCCCGACCGGCGGCAAAGCGCTCCAGGGCATACCCGACCCCGAACCAGCCGGGGATCACATGACGGCTCTGCATCCAGCCAAAACCCCATGGAATGGCCCGCAGGTCGGAAAGATCACGGGTGGCCCCGCGGCGGGCCGGCCGCGAACCGATCTTGGCCAGTTCGAACTCCAGGACCGGCGTCGCCTGCTCGAAATAGGGGATGATATCGGGATTTTCGGCAATATGCTGCCGGTAGCAGGCGTAGGCATCCGCTGACAAGGCTTCCATGGCCTGCTCCCACCCGGCGCCGGTCGGCTGCTGCTCTTGACTGCAAAGCGCCAGGGACTCCAGGGATGCGGCTACCATCAGCTCCAGATTGCGCTGGGCCAGGGAGGCATCCGAATACTTCCAGTTGATCACTTCGCCCTGCTCGGTAATCTTGAGTGAGCCGCTGAAGGCCCCGGCCGGCTGGGCCACGATCGCCCGGTGCGTGGGACCGCCTCCCCGGCCGACTGTTCCGCCCCGGCCATGAAACAGCACCAGCTTTATATCGCACTCAGCGGCGACCCGGTGCAACTCCCGGTGGGTCTTGTAGATCTCCCAGCCGCTGGTGAGCATGCCGCCATCCTTGTTGGAGTCGGAATAGCCGAGCATGACCTCCTGCCGGCGGCCCCAGGAATCAAGAAAGGGTTGGTAGCCGGTCGAGCTCCAGAGGGTCCGGCAGATCCGGGGGGCCTGGCGCAGGTCCTCGATGGATTCGAACAGCGGCACCGGCATCAGGCCGGGGTCACCGCTTGTGTCCGCCGCAACGCGCACGCCGCACAGTTCCAGCAGCCAGACCAGCGAAAGCGAATCCTGCACACAGCTGGCGCCGCTGATCACATAACTCCGGATAGCCTGCGGCGGAAAGCGCCGCTTCAGTTCGGCTATGCCCCGCAGGGTGTCAACCAGCTCTGCGGTTGCCGCAGAGGGAGGTGGCGGCAGCACGGCTGACGATTCGGAGCAGGTGGCCGCTCCGGCGGCCAGTTCGGCTATTGCTGTGGCATGAACCTTGGCGTGCTGGCGGATATCGAGGCTGTGCAGGTGAAAGCCGAAGGTATCGATCCTCCGCAGCAGCGGGTCGATCAGGGAACGGGCCAGCCGTTCTCCGTCTCCGGCTGCAAGACTCTCCCGGATCAGTCTCAGGTCGCTGCTGAAGCCGTCAGCCGCCGGATAGGCATCCGGGTGATCCGGCAGCCGCAGCGTCTGGCGCAGCCGATGCAGGATACAGCCGGCCAGGCGCCGGTACTGCTCACATTCCGGGATGACCTCGCTCTCCAGCTCCGGAAGGGCCAGGGTGGCGTGATAATGCCGCAGCGTCTCCACCACCGGCGGGGATACGGCCACCCGACAGGACGACGGGGTCAGCAGTCGGCGCAGTTCTTCCAGGGCGGCAATGTAGTCAGCAAGGATGGTTTCGCGCGCCTTTTGCAGGGCTTCGCGGGTGGATTCGGCGCTGACATGGGGGTTGCCGTCCCGGTCGCCGCCGATCCAGGAACCGAAACGGACCACGGTCGGCAGTTCGGCGGGGTGCAGGTCCACTCCGTAGACCTCATGAAAGGCAGCCGCCATATCCTCGTAAAGTGCCGGTAACGGCGCGATCAGCGAATCGGGATAGTGGTCGAGCCCCATCTTGATCTCGTCCAGCACCGTCGGTTTGCGGCGACGCACCTCGTCGGTCTGCCAGAGAGCGGATATTTCGGCCTGCATGGCGGTCTGCCTCTGCCAGGCCTCGGCATCGGTCAGCGGCAGGCGGTCAAGCGCCTCCAGTTCACGGGCGATGCGGCGGCGCTTGAAGTGGACCACCCGCCGGGCCACATCGGTGGGGTGGGCGGTGAAGACCGGCACGACCTGCACCTGGTGCAACCATGACAGGGCCTGCTCACTGCTGATCCCGTTCTGCTGCATGCGCAGCAGGGTGCCGCGCAGGGAGCCGGGCTTGTCCGCTGCATCGCTCACCAGTCGGGCGGCCCGCTGCCGCCGTTTGCGGTGGTTGGTCTCGGCCAGATTGGTCAGTTCAAAGTAGGTGGAGAAGGCCTTGACGATCTGGTAGGCCTCGGCCACGCTCATCCTGCCGATAATCCCCTCCGCCCTCTCCTGTAGTTCCCGCTCGCCCGGAAAATCAAGGCAGGCCTCCCCCTGGTTGTCGTTCAACTGCCGGTGTTGAATCGCCAGGTGACGGAGCTCCTCCTCGGCCAGATAGGCCTGCTCTCCGGCCTGCACCCTGATGACCATTCCCAGCAGCCGCCCCAGAGAGCGGACATCCCGCCGCAGTGGAATTTCCCTGTCCGCACCTTCCAGACTGATAAGTTCCGCCAGCCGGGCAGACTGATCAGTGGCTTTCCAGAACAGTTCTCTATCCATCATGATTGGTTCCTTCCATCTTCCACAGCAGGTACAACGCCTCGACCTTATCCCTGGCCCAGGGAGTTCGCCTCAGAAACTTCAGGCTGGAGTTGATGCTCGGGTCATGGGTAAAACAGCGGATTTCGATGCGCCGGCCCAATTCCTCCCAGCCATATTCGGCCTCCAGTTCGGTCACAATCGTCTTCAGCGTAATCCCGTGCAGGATATCGGTGGGTTGTTGGTCGCTCATGCCCGGTTCCTATTTTGCTGTTGCATCCATGATGGATTTCAGCTTCTGACGATAGGCCGAAACGCTGATCTGAGCGGTGGTGTATTGTTGCAGTGCTTCAACAAAGTGAAGGGATGGAAACCGAGCTATTTCCGGCCCGAAATCGGCATAGATGAACGCTGCAACCGTGTTTCCGCGTATGAAGGGGAAGAGCAGTATTTCCGGGCTTTCCGGCCGGCCGATGGTACGGTACAGCTCATGCGGACAGGTCGAATCGCTATAAAAACCATAGTACATTTGGCCGGATTTGACGATATCCTCAAAAACCTGTTGATCGTCAAGCGGGATACGCAGCTTGGCAAGCGGCGTGATCCCCTCGGCTTTGGCCCCCTTGACCCCGAAAGAGTGTTCCGCGGCAAGCTCGCCGCCTTCCACGGTAAAGACAATTGCCCTCTCGAAGGAATCGGCCAGAAATTCAAGGATGGCAACCGATATCTCTGAACGTGTCTTGCAACCGCACAAGCGGGAGATGCAGCTGAAAAAGCGCTGATCATCGCCGCTGCTGTTTTCCAACGAAAGGGTCCTGAGAAAAGCCCCCAACTCCGAGCAGAATACCAGTGCCTGTTGCACCGCGGTCGCCTCCGAACATTCCTTGCAGGGGCGCGGGATGAGAGATCGTACCCCTGAACCAAGCGCCTGCAGGCCCTGCGCATCCCAGAAGCGCGCACAGGCCAGCAGAACAAGAGATGCCTGCGGGTATTTCTTCTGCAACTCCCGGCAGATCCGGACCGTATCCTGACGGGATTCGTCATGGGGTACATCCAGAAAAATAACCAGATGCAAGGTCTGGCACATCAGCAGCCTGATATTTATGTCAAGTGTGGCGATATTGTCGGTTGAAACCGCATAAACACCTTGCTGGGAACAGGCGGATCGAACCATGGTCGAGAGCGGCTCTGACGGAGTAATCACTATCACCGCAATGGATGGAGGGGCAGCCGTTACACTTTCTTCCAGTTTGGAACCCGCCATAAACGCGAATAACTGTTTTTTCTGATCATTCGCGGCAGTCGGGAATTCGTCCAGAATCAGTTTCTTGACCGCATCCGGGGTACGGTAGCTTTGATCGCTGCTGCGCTGAATCATGGTACGCTGTTCATCAAGCAGCAGTTGGAGTGCCGACGAGACATCCTCCTTGTCATAGCCGGATGAAATGGCGGGTTTGTTGCCGCCGGGTTTTTCCGCGTCCAGATCCAGGTTACTGACCCCGGCAATACTCAGGATCTCTTCCATGGTGCCGTCACGCACCTTTTCATCAAAGATTCGCAGTGATTCCATCAGGATCCCCTGGGCATTCAGCAGGATTCTTTGCGGAAACTTTGTCCGGGAAAAACAGTAGCTGCCGGTATTGTCGCTCCTGGCGATTTCCAGTGAAAACTGCCCCTCTTTCCAGGTTAGCACCTCGACGATGGTCATCTCGATCAAGGATTCTATGCCGTTATAGGCAGCTGTTTCATCGACCAGGTCATGTTCCAGCATGGTGATGACCAACGGCTTGCGGTCATCACCGGCGTTGTTCTGGATATCCAGGGCCCGGGCCAGTTGTTCTTCCGTAATGGCGCCGGCACTCAGCAGAACCTGTCCGATCCGTACCCGGTTATTGAGGTAGTTGGCACTGACCAGATCACCATCATGGAACACCAGCTGGCTCTCCCCTTTTGCGCTGGAGAGCCGCAATATTCCGCTTTTTCTGGCGCCATTCAGCAACTGAATGACGTCTATTATCGGGAAATGTTCCAGGTTGCCTTGTAATGACATATCTTGATCACCGGAAGACATACTGTCAGGAGTTCGAGACGCCGCGCACACCGCGGGCAGCTTCAAAAAGGGCGACCCCCCCGGCGACCGAGGCGTTCAGCGACCCTACCCCGCCGTATTGCGGGATCGACATGACCACGTCACACTGTTTGCGGACCAGCGGGCGTATCCCCTCCCCTTCGCTGCCGGTCACCAGCACCGTGTTCCCCGAAAACTTGACCCCATAGATCGACTGCCGCGCTTCGCCGTCCAGACCATAGATCCAGTAGCCGGACTTCTTGAGCGTCTCCAGGGTCTGAACGATGTTGGTGACCTGCGCCACCGGAATCGTTTCCACGGCGCCGGCCGAGGACTTCTCGGCCGCTGCGGTGATGCCGCAGGCGCGGTCTTTGGGGATGATAACGCCGTCGGCCCCGGCGCAGGCGGCCGAGCGGATCAGGGCGCCCAGGTTGTGCGGGTCCTGAATGCCGTCCAGCACCAGCAGAAATCCGCTCGCGCCGGTCTGGGTCACGGATGCCAGCAGGTCTTCCAGCTCCGTATAGCGGAAGGGTTCCACCTCCAGCGCCAGGCCCTGGTGATGCGACGACGCGCACATGCGGGTCAGATCCTGCTTTTCCTTGCGATGGACCGCCACACCCCGCTCTTCGGCCAGCTTGATGATCTTTTCCACGCGATGGTCAGTGGCGCTGATCTGCACATACAGATTGAATGCGCCCCGCGTACCTTGCAGGGACTCCTTGACCGGATTGACGCCGAATATCAGTTCACCTTTCATGGGCGCCCCTCCACGATCTCGCTGGAAATCAATTCCGCTGCCACGGCCGGGTCAGCATCCTTGGCAATCGGTCGGCCGATCACCAGGTAGTCGGCCCCGGCTGACACCGCTTCAGCCGGTGTCATAATACGCTTCTGGTCGTCAAGCGAGGCAAAGGAGGGCCGGACACCGGGTGTAACGATCAGAAAGTCCGGTCCGCAGGCCGCCCGGATCAGCTCTATCTCCAGCGGCGAAGCCACCACGCCGTCCATGCCGGCGTTCTGGGCCAGTTTGGCCAGCCGTACGACCATATCCCGGATCGGGTGATCGATACCGACACCCCGCAGGGTCTCTTCCGTGGAGGAGGTCAGGATCGTCACCGCCAGCAGCCGGGGACGCTGGTCGCCAAACTCCTTGCGTACGGCCGTGGCCGCCGTCTCCATCATCTCGGCCCCGCCCAGGGCGTGCAGGTTGGCCAGCTGGACACCCAAGCGCGCCGCTTCAAGCATGGCCTTGGCCACGGTATTGGGGATGTCGTGATATTTCAGATCCAGAAAAACCTGGCCGCCATGGCGCTGGACGGTCCGGACCGCCTCCGGGCCGCAGGAGGTAAAGAGTTCCTTGCCGACCTTGAACATGCCGACCTTGCCGGACAGCAACCCGGCAAACCGGTCGATTTCCTCCAGGCCGTTGACATCCAGGGCAAATATGATTTTGTTGCGTGCTTCGTCGCGTGTCATGTATTTCCTTTCAACCATCGTATGTATATTTCAACCTAAAAAAAGCATTTACCGCAGAGTACGCAGAGTAACGCAGAGGAAAATCAAAGGTTTGTTCTCGTTACGCAGCTCCTGCTGCGTAACGCAATGGCACGACAAGCTCCAGCTTGACTCCTTTGAATTCGGCAAGCTGAAGCTTGCAAGTCCGGTGCGTTTCCAAGCTAGAGCTTGGTAACGAGAAGCAACCAAAGCTACTTAAGAAGTTACGTTGGTGTACGGATTCAGAACCGAAACGGAAAACGGGGCAAAATGACGCTCGTTCCGGGTTACCACAACCAAACCATGATGAAGCGCGGTGGCGGCAATCATCACATCAGCACCGTCATGACCGACGGATGCGGTAAGCTCACCCCAGAGACAGCCGATTTCCGGGGTAATCGGCAACACACGATCGCCATAGATTCTCATCAAGGTATCAAACCAGGATTGCAAACGAGCTGCAAACTGCGCATCCCTGGTGCGTTGCACGGCAATCCCCCGCTGTATTTCGCTGATGGACACCACGCTGAGATAGAGTTGCTTTTCCGGCGCAGACGATAGCCAGGCCAGCACATGTGGATCAGGGGTACGTTTCCGCAGTTCCGAAATCACCATCGTATCCAGAAGCCACATCAGAATTCGACCTCACGGGATTTGAACGGTAATCTCTCAAATTCCCCATCATCCTTGGGAAGCGCGAGCAGATGATCCACAAAACGCGGCATAGCCATGTCTTTAAGTTTCTCAAGCCGTTCATATTCATCCGCCGCAACAATGACAACCACTTCACGTCCACGGCGGGTCACATGCTGAGGTTCGCCATGCAGCGCGGCTTCAACTATTTTGCTGAATTGGTTTTTGGCATCCTGCAATTGCCATGAATGAGACGGCATACCAAGTCCTCCTAACTAGCCAGTTTACCTAGCCAGATAGTGATGGATTTGAGGTGGTTTGTCAATATTTTGTCTGAGTTATAAGGTCTGCCTGCCGCGAACACCGTAGTGATTGGGGAAAGCGGGAAAAATCGCTCATGTGCTGCTCCAATCCATATTACCTTTATTATTACCCCTACTAAGAGGTAATTACCCTTTCTTTCCCCAGCGTGCCGCCGGACCTCGTCCATGACACTCAACGGACCCTGCTGTTTGCTGCTCTCTCAACACACGGCGGATCATATCCCGACTGACTCCGGGACAGGCTTGCTCCAGTTGTGTCAATGTAAACCCGCCTGAAACGCGATTGATAGCAGTCAGTATCTGTTCCGTCTTGGTGCCGCGTGGTGCCTTGATCTCGCCGACACGTTCTGCAAACTCGTGATAAGCCAACTTGAGGATAGAGAGCAGGTAATTGATATACGGCCAGGGATCGTGCTTACCCTCGTGCCATCTTTGTGAACTCTGTTCAAGTGTCTCATAGTACCGCTCTTTGTTTTGTTCGATCAGTCGCTCAAGGCTGATGTAGCGCCCCACCTCATACCCCAGATGGTAGCACTGCAACAAGAGGAGGAGCCGGGACACGCGCCCGTTGCCGTCCCTGAATGGATGAATACAGAGAAAATCGAGATTGAAAGCCGCCAGCGCAATCAGCGGATGAATCCAGCGCTCCTCCAGGCAGTGCTGCCAATCCTGAACCAGGTTCGTGATTGCAGCAGGGGTGTTTTTGGCGGAAACCGTGTGAAACCGTACCCGTTCCCGTCCATCAGCAGAGTGCTCGATGATATCGCCATCTTTTTCCTTGTACTGTCCGGCGTCCCAAATCACACCACGAGTCAGCCGGTGAAGCTCGCGGATGGACGCCTCATTTATCGGCAATTGAGCGATATTTTCGTGAATGCGCTGCAAGGCATCGCGGTAGCCACGCACCTCTTCCTCGTCACGATCCCGGAACAAAGGCTTTGCTGCGACCAGCACCTCTTTTACCCGCGCCGGTTCGACCGATACACCTTCAATCCGGTTGGACGACACGGCGCTTTCAATCATGGCGTGCTCTCGTAGCGCCTTCAGCCTCTGGGGAGATTGCCGCGTGTAAAGCTCCTGCTTGCCACGAAATTCGCCTAGATCGGCGAGATACCAGGAGGTGCCGGCAGGAACAGAAAGATTTTGTCCGGCAAAATGACGTAGTGTTGTCATACAGCCTCCCCTGTAGCGATTGCTGCAACTGCCGCTGTCGCCAATAACTTACCAGCTATTTTAGCAGAAGAAAGATGGTGTTCTAGCCTGTCACAGACAGCCATTATTTCATTCATAGTGGACCCACCGCTGCGGTTTTGTCCGGGTGTATCGACTGAGTGTGTTCCTCTCAATTGCCAGCGAACCCTGAATAGTTCGGATGCGGTTGATGCGCCGCAGGCGAAGTGTTTTGGATTCTGCCTCAAGCGCCGAAAGACGCCCGACAGCCTCGCTGACCTGGGCTACCTGGGTGACTATGGAAGTGGTGATGCTGTAGGGCGGTTTGTTTTGGGTGAACATTATTTGTTGTCCGAATAAATGCAGATGCAAGCGCCACCCACCAGCACGACGTCAATGCCCCTGGTGCGCAGGTGATCGGCAACAAAGGCCGTGAGTTCTCCGAGTGACAATCCTGCAAGCGCTATCATAACGGTTTTGCCCTGCGGCGCGGTCGCCGCCTGTCGAGGAGCAGCCTTGACTGGAGATCCTGATCGTAAAAAGAAAGCGTCTTGGCAAGGAATGCTTTCAGTTCAGTCAGAAACGGGTAGCGAGGATTGAAGACATACACCCTGGTACGCCCGACGGTTCTGCTGGCAAGCACGCCGCCGGATTCAAGCTTGTCGAGCTGCTTTTGCAAAGGGGCAAGCGAAGTCGTGTAGAAACTCGAAATCTCCCGCGCATATCCTTCATCCCTGGCAACAAGAAAGATGAGCACCCTTTCGCAGCTTATAGAGCCAAACAGCGCTTCGAGCATATATAATTCCTTATCCAATGTGGGTCATATGACCTTCATAGTAAGTCATTACATCAAGGTATCCTGATTGTCAAGGAAACCGTCAAGAGCCGGAAGCAAAAAAAAGGGAGCTTAACGCTCCCAGATTTCCTTCTTATCCTTGCCCAGATAGGCCCGTTTGACCTCGGCGTTTTCCATCAGTTCCGCGGCCGGCCCTTCCATGATGACCTTGCCGGTTTCCAGCACGTAACCGCGGTCGGCCAGTTTCAGGGCTGCCTTGGCGTTCTGTTCCACCAGCAGGATAGTGGTGCCGGTCTCCCGGCGCAATTGATCCAGCACGCGGAAGATCTCCTGCACCACCAGCGGCGCCAGCCCCATGGAGGGCTCATCCAAGAGCAGCAGCTTCGGTTTGGCCATCAGAGCCCGGCCGATGGCCAGCATCTGCTGTTCGCCGCCCGACATGGTGCCGGCCAGTTGCTTGCGGCGCTCCAGCATACGGGGAAACAGGGCAAACACCCGCTCCATATCCTCATGGATAGCGGCTTTGGATTCCCGGCTGCGGTAGCGCAGGTAGGCGCCCAGCTCCAGGTTGTCCTCCACCGACAGCGGCTTGAAGACCTGCCGTCCCTCCGGCACCTGGGAGATGCCCAGCTTGACGATCCGGTCCGGCTGCAGCGCCTGAACCGGTTCCTTGCAGAAGACGACCTCACCGGCAGCGGCCGGAGTGACGCCGGAAATCGTGTTGAGAATGGTGGTCTTGCCGGCCCCGTTGGCGCCGATCAGGGTTACGATCTCCCCCTCGGCCAGATGGAGCGAGACGTTCTTGAGGGCGTGGACCTTGCCGTAGTAGGTGTTTATGTTTTTCAGTCGCAGCATCAGGTGTCATCCCCCAGATAGGCCGCAATGACCTCATGGTTTTCCTGGATCTCGCGTGGTGTCCCCTCGGCCAGTTTGCGCCCCAGGTTCAGCACCACGATCCGGTCGCAGATATCCATGACCAGCTCCATGTCGTGCTCCACCAGGACGACGGTGATGCCCAGATCGCGGATGCGCTGGATCAAGCGGGCCAGGTCCGAGGTTTCGTGGCTGTTGAGCCCGGCGGCCGGTTCGTCCATCAGGATGATCTCCGGTTCCACGGCCAGGGCGCGGGCAATCTCCAGAAGCCGCCCCTTGCCAAAGGGGAGATTGCCGGCGGTGACGTCGGCCAGATCGGTAATGCCGGTGAATTCCAGCCACTTCAGGGCACCGGCGCGGATCTTCTTTTCCTCGAGCCGGCTCCAGGGCATGCGCAGGGAACAGGCCAGCAGCCCGCTGCTGCTCCGGGTGTGCAGGCCGACCATCACGTTTTCCAGCACGGTCATGCCGCCGAAGAGCTCGATGTTCTGGAAGGTGCGAACCATGCCCAGGCGGGCCAGCTTCTCGGGCGGCAGTCCGGAGACATCGCTGCCTTTCAGAAACACGCGGCCGGCGGTCTGGGTGTAGATACCGGTGACGATGTTGAAGAGTGTGGTTTTGCCCGCGCCGTTGGGGCCGATCACGCCGGTGATGGCACCTTTGGCTACCGTGAAGGAAACATCTTCAAGGGCGGTGACACCGCCGAAAATCTGGGTAATGCCGGAGACTTCAAGCATGGTTGGCGCCCCCTTTCTTCAGCAGTTTCCTGAACAGGTCCGGGACGCCCCGCACCAGACCGCCCGGCATGAACATGACCATCAGCATCAGCAGGCCGCCGTAGATGATGATGTCGTAGTCCTGTGCCGCCCGCAGGAACTCCGGCAGCAACGTCAGCAGGGCAGCCCCCAGAAAGGAGCCGTAGATGCTGCCCAGGCCGCCGATCACCACCATGGTCAGCAGTTCCACTGAGAAGTTGAAACCGAAAGAGGCCGGCGACACAAAGGTCATGGTATGGGCATACAGGCTGCCGGCAATGGACGAAATCAGCGCCGACAGGGCAAAGATCTGCACCTTGAGCAGGCGAGCATTAACCCCCATCACCCGTGCGGCGACCTCCGAATCGTGAACGGCCCGCAGGGCGCGACCGACCCTTGAATTGGCCAGGTTGAGCGTCAGCAGGATCGTAACCAGGGTAAAGGACCAGATCAGGTAATAGTTTTTAACATCACTGTCGAAGGTCAGACTGCCGACGGCAAGGTTGGGAATGCCGGACAGCCCGGAGGGACCGCCGGTCAGCTCAACGGTTTCGTTGAAGACGATGTAGATGATGATGCCCATCCCGAGGGTCGCCATGGCCAGGTAATGCCCCTTGAGCTTGAGGATCGGGAAACCGATGGCAAAGGCCAGTGCGCCGACCATCAGGGCTGCCAGCGGCATGGCCAGCCAGGGATTCCAACCGTAAGTAGCGGTCAGCACACCGGACAGGTAGGCGCCCAGGCCGAAGAAACCGGCGTGTCCGAGGGAGATCTGGCCGGCATATCCCAAGAGCAGGTTGAGGCCGATGGCCAGCATGGTATGGATACCGACGAACACCAGCACGTTCATCAGGTAGCCGCCCTTGAAGTATAACGGCGCAAGCAGGATCATACCTGCAAAGGCCAGGAATTTGAGCATATCGCGATTCACCGGCTACACCCTTTCCGATTCGGCCTTGCCGAACAGTCCCTGGGGACGGATGAACAGGATCAGCAGCAGTATGATGAAGGCGATGGCGTCCTTGTAGCCGGATGAGATCAGACCGGCCCCCAGGGATTCCAGAACCCCCAGAAGCAGGCCGCCGACCACAGTGGCCAGGCCGCTGCTCATGCCGCCGATTATTGCGGCGCAGAAACCCTTCAAACCAAGCATGACGCCCACATCATAGGCGGTCATGGTCAGCGGGGCGACGATGATGCCGGCTATCGATCCCATGGCGGAACTGATGATAAAGGAGAACAGCACCATCCGGCGCACATCGATCCCCACCAGGCCGGCGGCGCGGCGGTTGTAGGCACAGGCCCGCATGGCCTTGCCGCTGATGGTGTGGTAGAAATAGAACCTGTTGGCAGCCACGATGATCACGGTAATGGCCAGGATCCAGAGATGCTGCGGCAGGATCGTGGCGCCGCCGATGGCAATCGGGTCGTCACCGGAAAAGGGCGGGATGGCGTGGGTGTCCTTACCCCACAGCAGCATGGACAGGCCGCGGATCAAGATACTGCCGCCGATGGTGATGATGACCAGGTTGATCGGGGTCGGTTGGCGCAGCGGACGGATGGCCAGGCGCTCGAACAGCAGGCCCGCCACGGTCGAGGCTGCCACGGCGCAGGGAATGGCTGCCCACAGCGGCAGCTTGAGGGCCTCCAGAAAGAAGAGCGTCAGCATGCCGCCCAGCATGACAAACTCGCCCTGGGCAAAGTTGATGATACCGGTAGCATTATAGATGATCGAAAAACCGATGCCGATCAGGGCATAGATGGCGCCGGTTGACAGGCCCGACAGGGTATATTGGAGTAGCTGATCGAACTGCATGGCACCTCATAAATGTAGGGGCGAACGGTTGTTCGCCCCTACATGACACGTACATTTGTATAACTGATTATTTCACAATTACCCAGTCTTTGTTTTTGATCTCCACCAGCACGAAGGCATCCTTTCCAAGCCCGGCATGTTCCTGGGAAGAATAATTGAAGGTACCGCCGATACCGGCAAAGGAACTGGTTTTCTCCAGCTGGTCACGAATGGCGGCCGGGCTGTCCGCGCCGTGTTCGATGGCGCCTTTCAGCAGCATGACCGCATCCCAGGCGTGACCGCCGAAATGATCGCCCTCGGCTTTATAGTGATTCTGGTAATCCTTGACAAAGGCCATCAGGGATTTTTTCTGGCTGTCGGAGTTGGGCAGCACATCGGCCACCAGCACCTTGCCGGACGGCAGCCGGATGCCTTCGGCAGCCTCACCGGCCAATTCGATAAATTTCTTGGATGAAACACCGTGACTCATGTAGAGCGGGATCTTCAGGCCCAGCTGACGGGCATTCTTGGCGATGAGCGCCGGTCCCGGATTGGTGCCCCAGCAGATGATCGCCTGGGCCTTGGAACCGCGAATCTTGGTCAACTGCGAGGTCATGTCGGTGTCTTTCGGACCGTAGGTATCATCGGACAGAATCGTGATACCGAATTTGGCGGCCTGGGCCTTGAGTTGCTCGCGCCCCGATGATCCGAAGCCATCGGAAACCGTCAGGATGGCAACGGAGGTCTGTTTATGCCTCTGGAGGTAGTCAAAGATCTTTCCGACAGCCAGCGCATCGTTCTGGGCGGTCTTGAAGACCCACTTCTTGACCGGATCGGTGATCTTGCTGCCGGCTGCGCAGGAAATCAGGGGAATCTGCTCTTTTTCGGCAACCGGAATTACCGCCATGCTTTCACCGGTGGTGCTCGGTCCGATAATAGCCACCACCTTGTCATCCTTGATCAGCTTGGTGGCCAGCTGCACCGCCTTGGTGGCATCACCGGCGGTATCGTAGGCAACCAGCTCAAGCTTGCGACCTTTGACGCCACCGGCCTTGTTGATCTCGTCAATAACCATCTTGGCGCTGTTGCGTTCCGGCTCGCCCAGAAACGCAGCCGGGCCGGTAACCGCAAAGAGTGCGCCGATCTTGATCGGAGCGGCTGCGAACGCTGCCTGTGCAACGAACAGGGTCAGTACAGCTGAAAAAAACTGAATACATCGAAAGCGCATAACTATCCTCCGCGGTGAGTTATTTTGAAAACACTATTTTGCTAACGTCCAGTCGCCCTTAACAATTTTGACCATTTCAAAGGCAGACAAGTCCAGGCCGTTATGATCTTTGGGAGACATGTTGAAGACCCCCGAGATGCTGACCAGTTTTTGTGTCTGCTCGATATTGTTTCTGATCTGCTCCGGAGCGGTTCCTCCCTTTTTAATCGCCGAGCTCACCAGCAGGAAGGCGTCATAGGCGTATCCGCCAAAGGTGGAGGCCTCAACGCCGTAATCTTTTTTATAGCCCTGGTCATACTCCTTGAGCAGCTTGTACTGCGGATCATTTTTCGGCAGCACGTCATAGATCGCCAGCTTGCCGGCCGGCAGCATGACACCTTCGGCGGCGTCAACGCCGGCCAGTTCGATAAATTTCTTGGAGGCCACGCCGTGGCTCATGTACAGCGGCACCTTGAGGCCCAGCTGTTTGACGTTCTTGGTGATGACCGCCGGTCCCGGATTGGTGCCCCAGCAGATGATGGCATCCGGTTTGATGCCGCGGATCTTGGTCAGCTGGGCGGTCATGTCGGTATCCTTGGGTCCGTAGACCTCATCGGCGACAATCGTAAATCCTTTCTGTTTGGCGAGTACCTTGATCTGTTCACGCCCGGAGGAACCAAAGCCGTCGGTAACGGTCAAGAGAGCAATCGTCTTCTGCTTCTGTCTGGTCATGTAGTTGAGGATCTTTTCCGCGGCAATATGATCATTGGCCGGGGTTTTGAAAACCCAGTGTTTGGCCGGATCAGTGATCTTGATGCCCGCAGCGCAGGAAATCAGCGGGATCTTCTCTTTTTCGGCCACCGGGATAACCGCCATGGATTCACCGGTCGTGCTTGGCCCGATAATGACCGAGACTTTGTCGTCCTTGATCAGTTTGGTGGCCAGCTGCACGGCCTTGGTAGCGTCTCCGGCGGTATCATAGATGACCGCCTCCAGCTTCACGCCGTTGATACCCCCCTTGCTGTTGGCTTCCTTGACCAGCAGCTCCAGGGTCTTTTTCTCCGGTTCCCCCAGAAATGACGCCGGACCGGTCACGGCAAACAGGCCGCCAATCTTGATGGTGCCGGAGGCAAAAGCCGCCGTGGTCGTCAGGAGACCAATACACACAACACTGCATACTGCCAGAAAACGTTTCATCATACTCCCCCCTTTTGAATTAGGTGATTACAGGCTGTAGAGCCGATCGCCTTCAAGAATGGTAAAGCCGGTGGACTTAAGTGTCTCGATGGCTTTATCGGTTTCGTCAAAGCGGAAGATGATCACGGCGTTGTCGCTGTAATGCTCGACAAAGGCGTACATGTATTCCACATTGATCTGACCGGAATCCAGGGTCTGCAAGATGGTTGACAGGCCGCCGGGACGGTCGGGAACCTCAACGGCTACCACTTCGGTCTTGCTGACGGTAAAGCCCTTTTCCTTCAGCACCTTTTTAGCGGTCTCCACATTGTTGACAATCAGACGCAGGATACCGAAATCCGAGGTATCGGCCAGAGACAGGGCCCGGATGTTGATGCCGGCATCACCGAGGATACGGGTGATCTCCGCCAGCCGGCCGGATTTGTTTTCGATGAAGATGGAAATCTGTTCGACTTTCATGTTGAACCTCCCTTAAATCTGGGATCAGGGATCGGTGATCAGGTACAAGAAAAGCTTTTGACTTTCCCGATCCCTGGTCCCTGGTCCCATTCTTTATAGTGTCCTGGCATCAGGGATCAGGGAGCGAGAAAAAGCTTTTGACTCTCCCGATCCCCGGTCCCTGGTCACCGGTCCCAGTTCTATAGAATCCTGTTGTCGATAACCCGCTTGGCCTTGCCTTCACTGCGCTGGATGGTTTTCGGCTCCACCAGTTTGGCGGTACAGGTAACCCCCAGCATGTCCTTGATTTCTTTCTCGATCCGCTTAGCCAGCTTCTGCAGTATCTTGATCTCGTCGGAGAAGAGCCGCTCATCAACCTCCACCTGAACCTCAAGCGTATCCAGATTCCCGACACGGTTGACAACCAGAAGATAATGCGGCTCGACCTCTTCGATGCCGACCAGTATGGCCTCGATCTGAGACGGGAAGACGTTCACGCCGCGGATGATCAGCATATCGTCGGACCGGCCGCTCATGCGGGAGATGCGGGCATGGCTGCGGCCGCAGATGCAGGGCTCGTAGGTGATACTGGTGATGTCGCGAGTACGGTAGCGGATCAGCGGGATGCCCTGCTTGGTGATGGTGGAGATGACCAGTTCACCGCGTTCGCCTTCCGCCACCAGCTGGCCGGTTTCCGGGTTGATGATCTCGGGGATAAAATGATCCTCCCAGATGTGCAGCCCTTTTTTTGCTTCGATACACTCGATGGCCACCCCCGGACCCATAATCTCCGAAAGACCGTAGATGTCGATGGCGGCCAGGTTGAGTTTCTCCTCGATCTCGCCCCGCATGGCCTCGGACCAGGGCTCGGCCCCGAAAATGCCGACCCGCAGTTTGAGGTTTTTAAAATCCACGTCCTCGGCCCTGGCCTCCTCGGCCATGAACAGGGAGTAGGAGGGTGTGCAGGTCAGAACGGTGGAACCGAAATCCTGCATGATCATGATCTGACGCTTGGTGTTGCCGCCGGAAATGGGAATAACCGATGCCCCCAGCCGTTCGGCGCCGTAGTGCGCACCCAGACCACCGGTAAACAGGCCGTAGCCGTAGGCATTATGGATGATGTCCCCTTTGTGGGCGCCGGCTGATACAAAAGAGCGCGCCATCAATTCGGACCAGATTTCGATATCTCTGTGGGTGTAGCCGACCACGGTCGGTTTTCCGGTAGTACCGCTGGAGGCGTGGATGCGGACGATCTCCTCCATCGGGGCAGCGAAGAGGCCATAGGGGTAGGAATCGCGCATGTCCTGCTTGGTG
Organism: Desulfuromonadales bacterium; assembly: GCA_016650295.1. GTDB lineage: Bacteria > Desulfobacterota > Desulfuromonadia > Geobacterales > Pseudopelobacteraceae > CAIPTY01. The sequence continues at coordinate 33,703 of JAENWA010000067.1, forward strand.
GTGAACGGCAGGCGCTGTAGATCAGCCAGGTGTTTTATGTCAGCGGGCTTGATGCCGGCCTTGTCAAATGATCCCTTGTAAAACGGAACATTGGCATACACCCGCTCAAGCACTGATTGCAGCCGCTTTAACTGTAGCGCCTCCAGCGCCGGACGGGGTAAGGTCTCAAATTCTTCGTTGAAAAACATGTGGGTGTCACCTCAATAAAAATCACTGGCGGCGTCATGCCGCTGAAAAACTATACGCAGCAGCCTGCCATGCCGACCGTATCCGGCTGTTCGGCAATCAACCCGTCGGCAAAGTTCTCGCGGGTATACCCGTTAACCACAATTTCCAGGTGACCGTCATTAGGGCAAAACAGCAACCCGTGAACCGGAACATCCTGCGGAATCAAAGGGTTATGCCGGATTATCTTCACGACACGTTCAATGTTCTCGATGGGGTGCGCAAATACCCCCAGCCACTGTTTCAAGTCAGGCACATGAATATCGATCACATCCGGCGAGATACCCCGCCTGACCATGTCGCGTTTGACCGACTCGGCATCTATGGCGGCCATGCCGCAGTCACGATGGCCGATGACAAAGATCTCTTCCACCCCCAGCATGAAAACTCCGGCTACCAGGCTGCGGATAACCGCGCCGGACATGGGATCGACGATGGTGTTGCCGGCGTTCTTGATAACCTTGGCTTCACCCCGCTTGAGCCCCATGGCCGGTTCGAGGAAATCGACCAGACGGGTGTCCATGCAGGTAAAAATGGCAATCTGCTTTTTTGGAGATTTCGGCAATGGCGGAAAGGCATTGGGCCGGACAAAATTTGTATTGGCGGCAAGAATGGAGTCCAGCTTGGTCATATACACCAGCCCCGAGAGAAAGTGGATTTCAGATCAAGAATCGACACTGTACTAAAACATCGAATCGAATGCAATTTGTTTGAAATCAAACCTGTTTTTCCGTGGAATATTTTATATGGTCAAACTTCTCGGACTCAAACCGGCAGTTCATCCACAACAATCAACCCTTCCAGCAAACCGAAGTCGCTGACGGTAAACCTGTTGAAACCGAAGCGTTCCATGGTATGCAGGGTAATCAGTGTGCCGGCGATAATCAGGTCTTCCCTCCCCTTTTCCAATCCCGGTATTGCCACACGCTCTTCCAGGGAAAGCGGCAGCAGCAGCGAGTAAATCCGTCGGATTTCATCGATACCGAGCACCGAACTATGCACCTTGCGGTAATCATAGGTTGCCATCTGCTGGCTGATTGCCGCCAGGGTCGTCGCGGTTCCGGCGGTTCCGATCAGCACTGTATTTTCAGGCGTGACAGCGCTGTTCGAGCGGGTAATGTCGCGGGTCAGCTGATCGAGTTCACGGCATATTTTTTCGGACATCTCCGCCGGCGTGCCCTTCCCTTCCGTCAGCCGCACCACCCCCAAGGGCAGGCTTTTGATGAACTCAGCGCTGCCGCCATGCGAGAGGGTGTATTCCGTGCTGCCACCGCCCACATCGAAGACCATCAGGTTGTCCCGCCGCTCCGCCAGTCCCGCAATAACGCCGGCCAGGGTCAAGGCGCCTTCCTGGTGCCCATCGATAACAGCCAGCCTTATACCGGTCTGGCGCTGGATTGCTTCCACGAACTCACGTCCGTTGGCGGCATCCCTGATCGCGCTGGTGGCAACCGCCCGTGGATTCGATACCCCATAGCTCTCCATGATTTCGGCAAAACGTCCCAGGCACGACGATCCCCGCTGAATGGCCTCGGCGGATAACCCCGTGACCCGGTCGAATCCGCCTCCCATGCGAACAATCTCCCGTTCGATCCTGACATACTCGAAACTGCCGTTCGGGTGACGGTCGGCCACCAGCAGGCGGGCCGTATTGGTACCGAAATCTATGGCCGCTACGCGTCTGATGCTCATTCAGCCCTCCGTACCGGCATCCCCAGAATACTCCAGCACAGTTCCGCAATCGCAACTATCGCTGACGACATATTGTTGAACAGCATCATGGCCTGCGGCAGACAGACACCGGAGCTGATTCTGTCAAAATGGGCCTGTTTGACACGATCAAAACTGCTGCGGGTGGCAAGCTTGATCTGATGCAGGTCCTCAACGCTGATCGGCTGGCCGCTTCTGACCGTATCTTCGGTAGCGGTCATGACATCGCCGACGGTAGCGATCAGGGATTTGAGATCAGCCATGGCATCGTCGGAAAAGATGACGCCGGCCACCTTGCGTGCCAGGATGTCGTCAAGCACCTCTTCACAGCGATCTCCGATATGTTCGAGAACCGTAACAGTTTGCAGCAGCCCGGGGATCTCGTAACTTATCTCGGGGCTCTTCGTGGAACGGGAAAGCAGGGCCAGGTACGAGGTGATTTCATGATTGAGTGAATCAAGGACTTTTTCGTGCTGACGGATGGTTTCAGCCCTGCGTGAATCAAACTCGAAAAGAATCTCGCGTACATCCCCAAACATGAAGGAGGTCACGCTCATCATCCGTACAACCTCTTTGCGGGCCTGTTCTATGGCTATGGTAGGGGTGTTGATGATGCGCAGGTCCAGATAACTTGCGCAGGGCTGGGCGGAATCCACTCCATGATTAGTATGATCGGCACCTTCCGATGATGCCAGCAGACGCGAAACCGGACCACTCAGGGCGACACAACAGATGGCTGCACACATGCTGACGATTGTATGCAGCCATGCAAGACGGGAGAAGAGCTCTTTGCCGTTATTTCCGGCAATTGCCGAAAATCCGGGAATTGTGCCGTCTGCCAGCAGTGGCGATAAGAGAACAAACAGCAGCCCGACAATTAAAGAAAGCGTAAAAAACACCACGGCAACCCGTCGTGAGATAAAATTGCCCCCCACAGATGCCAGATTGCCCATAACCGCAACACCGACCAGGCCGCCCGCAACCATGGCCGCCGAGCTTGCATCACTGATCTGATGGTTGTTCATCAGTGAAGCGATGATCGCTATTGTTGAAGCAGCCGACTGCACCAGAAATGATACGACTGCTCCGAAAACCGCCGCCAGGGCGGTCATACGATAAAAGATGCCGCTGAAAAGCTCATAGAGCGGGTGATGGTCAATCGGGCGGTAACTCCCCTCCAGCAGGGTCAGTCCCAGAAACAGCAGACCCACGCCCAGCAGCAGATCACCGGCATTGGCCATACGCCGCCGCCTTGCGAAGAATTTGAGCAGAACGCCGATAAATACCAAAGGGGTGGCAATCAGGCTGTGGGGGATAATGTGTAGATGAAGGGTCAGTGAAGCCCCGATCAGGATACCGCCCAGGACACTCATGGCCTGAAAGGCGTTCAGAACTCCACCGTTAACCAGACCGATAGTGAAAATAACCGCGGCACTGCCCGAATTGACAGCCATTGACATGGCAATCCCGAACAGAAGCGAATAGAGGCGATTCGATGTAAACAGGGAAAAAATACGCCTGACACGGGCATCGGCTACCGTGCGGATACCGTCTGACATCAGACGCATACCTAGCAGGAACAGACCGATACCACCCAGGGCGCCTTCAATCAGACTGAGAGGCATTATTGATGCTCCGGCTGTTGCAGCAGATTTTAAAGGGAGACAGGAACAGGGCAGACCCGGGACAGACCTATCCGAGAACTCGTTCCTTCAATTCCTTGCCAACCTTGAAGAAAGGGAGTTTCTTGGGTTTAACCATTATGGGCTCACCGGTCTTCGGATTTCTGCCGGTATAGGATTCGTACTCCTTGATAATAAAACTGCCCAGGCCGCGAATTTCAATCCGGTCACCCTCGGTCAGGGCCTCGGTCATGGAACTGAAAACCAGGTTGACAATCTCTTCGGCGCGTTTGTTGGAAATATCCTTTTTGATGGCCAACTGTTCGACGAGTTCGGATTTGTTCATTTCAGTTCCTCCGGATACAGACATGATAGTAGTGCATATCTAACAGGGTTTAATGCTGGCATTTACTGAGATAACGCTTGAATATGTGAGCCGCTTCCGGCTGCCGATGGCACTCCAGCAGTAATTCATGCAGCTTCTCTGCCGCGGCCCGGGCCAGCGGAGTCTCAAGCAGACTGCCGTACAGCTTTATGGCAGCATCTGTATCACCTGAAAGCTGATACACCTCTCCCCGCATCATCAAAGCCTGACCTGCAAAGAGATCGTTGGCGATCATGTATTCAAGCTGTCCGGCCGCTTCCCCGAGACGGTTGTCTTCAAGCAACAAAAGCGCCAGCCCGAGGTGTGCCAGCGGATTACGGCTGTTTTCACTGATCGACCGGCGCAGTAAAGTTTCCGATTCGTTGATTTTGCCCAGTCGATGCAGAATCTTGCCTTTTTCGTAACAATAGATGTCACGATGTGAGCCGTCAAACCATTTTTCAAGTAAATCCAATGCTTCCTGATGGTTGTCCCGGCTTGCCGCGATGAACATGCATGCAAAATTCTCTCCCAATGAGGAGTAGCGATCATACATCTCCGGCGGAAGCTGGTGGATCAGCAGGTCGTAATGTTCCAGCAGAGGAAGGTCTGTATCCATATCCGGCGGGACGTCGTGATCATCGGTTGCCCCGTGCGAACAGGAGGAACAGGAGGCTGACGTTGGCGCCATTTCTACTGTATCATTGTGTTTTTCAGGCATCTCGGCCAGCAGGGAATCCGCCTTTTCCCGTATTTTTGGATCATCGGTCAGTGTTTTTGCCAGTTCGAGATGTTCGACTGCCTTGTCGGCCAAGCCCTGGCGGAGGGCATGCTCCGCCTCATGCAGGTTGAGTTCAGCCATGGCGCACTTTGTCCCGGCAATTTTCATTTCCAGGGTCCGGGCGATATCGTCTTGTCCGTCCTTGCAGGCATCCCGTCCGGACTCGTAGGCCGACCGCGCTTCGTAGAAACTGTGCGCTGCAAAGAGGGTGTCCCCTTTTTTCAGATAATCTTCCGGACCGCGGGCAGAAAACAATTTCTTCAAAAAACTCATGCAATATACCTCGTTTATTTTTTCCGGAGCAGGGTAACGCTCTCCAGATGATAGGTCTGTGGAAACATGTCCAGCGGTACACACTCCCGGACAAGATAGCCGCTGTCCGCCAGCAGCCCGCAATCACGGGCAAGGGTACTCGGATCACAGGAGACATAGATGATCCGGTCAGGATTCAGGCGGTACAGCTCCTGAACCAGCCCGGCAGCTCCGGCTCGGGGCGGGTCGATAATGATGGAATCAAAACGCCGCCCCTCGGCGGCAAGCCGCTTGACACCGGCAACAGCATCCGAGCAGATGAATTCGGCATTACGGATGTTATTCATCAGCTTGTTGGCGTTGGCAGCAGCAATGGAGCCGGCGTATTCCTCTATTCCCAGGACATCGGCAACATCGCGGGCGATGGGCAGCGAGAAATTGCCGTTGCCGCAGTACAGATCCAGTACGCTCTCTCTACCTTGAAAAGCGGCCAGCCGCCTGACAACCTCCAGCATGGCTCTGTTCTGATCCTGGTTGACCTGGGAGAAACCATCCGGCCGATAGGAAAGCCGGCAGGGCTGCCCTTCGGACTTTACAGCCGGCAGTGTGTAGGTCAGCTGTTCGTCGCCGTACAGGTTCTGCAAACCGGTCTTACGGCCCGTGTCCAGAAACAGTCCGCTCAGGGGCAACAGGTCGGCCCGTTGCTCCCGGAAAAATGCCGCGGCAGCCGCGCTGTCACGCCCGTTATAGCTGATCACCGCCACAGCGCCATTTTCAGCGCAATTGATACTGATCTCCGGTATGACCGATTTTTCGGGAAACAACGCCAACACCGCTCGCAGAGAGGAGAGCGCCTGGTTGATGACCGGCAGGGCGATGGCACACCCCTGACCGACATCCTCCACCGTATGGGAGTTATTCCGGAAAAATCCGATCCGCAGCTTGTCGGCAGCCGTATGCAGTTTGAACTGTACGCGGCTGCGATAACCGTACTGGGATGGTGAGGGGAGCACCGGCCTGACGAGGTCACCGTCCACCCGTGCGCCCCGCCAAAGCGTATCGGCCAGGATCTGCCGCTTTGCCAGCAGCTGTTGAGCATAATCGATATGCTGCCAGGAGCAGCCGCCGCAACTGCCGAAAACCGGACAGGGCGGTGTAACCCGAGACGGAGATGGAACCAGCACTTCGACGATCCGGGCCAGCTGGTAGGAACGTTTTTCAGCCGTTATGGCAATCCGCAGCTCGTCACCCGGACAGCTGAAGGGTACGAAACAGACCTTGCCGTTGATCCGGCAGACGCCATTGCCGCCAAAGGCCAGCGAATCTATGGTTGTTATTGCCTCGTTCACAGGTGATACCGCTGAAACGGCGCCCGCTGCTTGAGGGCCTTACGGTATTCACTCAGCACAAAGCTGTCGGCAAAATCATCCCGCAGAAGATAGGGCAGGACATTGGCATCGAATGATTCCAGCAGGTGTCGGCGAACGCTGTCGATCTCGCCCTCCGGCACCGCCATTTTTTCCAGGGTCCTGTAGAGGCGGACCGAACTCCCCAGACGCGTGATGGCATCCTGATAGTCAGCCGGGACGGAGAAAGCTGCGGCCGAGACCGGAACATCGGCACTGACCCGGATGCGGACGTGATAATACCCGCCGAAATAATGGCTGGTGGCGTCCGTGACCGTGGCCTGAATACCGCCGCCCAGTGGACAGACCTTGATGATCTTGTCAGTGTCCGGCATGGTCCATCCCTTCCAGTTCCTTGACCAGGGCGACCAGTCTGGTTACCACCAGCTCTTCCAGTTTGGCTCCCTTTTCAGCCGTGGCCTTGCCGGGATCGCCCCAGACACCACCCGGCCAGTAGCGACGTTTGTCCCGCACCAGGATACCGGGCGGGAAGGAAGGAAATTCACGGGGCGCACTCCCCGTGACAAGATGGGGATGGGAATGAAGTATCCGCGAGGTCTCTATCTCGCCGGCATGGGCATCACCGGCTGTCTCGATCAGTCCTTGCCCCTCATCTTTGGCTAAGTCATATTCGGTCAATACGGCCACCTGAATATCATCAAAACGTGCAATCAGCTCCTCGCCGGCATCCTGCAGCGCCATCCGGTGAGCCCCGCCGGCATGACCGGTCAGCGCGACAAAATTCCGCAGACCGTGACTCCGCAGGGAGGTGACGATATCCGTAAAAAGTGCCTTGAGGGTGGCGGTTGAAATGGAGATGGTGCCGGGGTGACAGGCGGTGGAACGGCAGTTCCCGTAATGGATGGGGGGCGCCACAAACAGCTCTATCCGCTGGGAAGTCTTTTTGCAGACTTCATAGGCCTCAAGGGTATCGGTGGAGAGCGGCAGATGGGGACCATGCTCTTCCACGGAACCGAACGGTATCAGGACGGTCCTGCTCAGGGCCAGGCCGGCCTCGAAGCCGGTCATGGTCATCTCTTCTATGATCACAGGGCCCCCAGCATTCTGTGCATCTGCGGGATCACCCGTACATCCGGCAGACGCGCCGAGGCGGTCTCCTGGAGCCGCAGCAGATGCCCGACCGTGATGCCGATCCCGCCCTCCACCAGAGACAACGGTTGAAGAAACAGCGGGGTTGCACGATCCACCTCTTCGATAATGCCGCAGACCTGATCGATCTCGTCCTGCAGGGTATCATCGCAGATAACAACCTTGACCGAAGCGTTCCGGCCTTGCGCTACGCGCAAAAATTCCCGGTGCAGATTCCAGAGATGCTCCGTGCATCCGGATGTGGAAGGTAGCTTCATGTCCATACTGACATAATCGACCAGCTGTACGACCCGCTCCAGGGCGCCGGGCATGCTGCCGTTGGTCTCCAGGTGAATCGGCAGCAGCTGACGCAGCTCGGGCAGCCATTGACTCAGGCCGTCCGCGTACAAGAGCGGCTCTCCACCGGTTATGCTGATCGAGTGATGCGCCCCCGGCAGACCGGAACACCAGTTCTCCAGGATCATCAGGACATCATGAAGGAGCAGCGGTTGCGACAGAAGCATGAACTTCGACGAACCGGGGCTGATTTCCACGCGGCAGGTATCCCCCCCGGCATGGTCGGTGTCACAGTATCCGCAGTCCAGATTGCATTCCGCCAGCCGGATGAAGATCTGCCGCCTGCCGGCCAGCAAGCCTTCTCCCTGGATCGAAGAAAATATCTCGCTGATGCAGACCGCATCACTCATAATAACTGGCCGAGCAATTGTCCGATTCCCACACGGTAACCGAATCAACCTTGATAATATCGTTGTTGATCCGTTCCGAGATACGCTGATACAGATAGCGGGCGATGTGCTCGGAGGAGGGTGAGATGTTGCTGAAGGCCGGGTTGTCATTCAGGTATTTATGGTCAAGTTCCTGGATAATGACTCCGGATTCACGCTTCAGCACCTTGAAGTCAACAGCCAGGCCGGCCTTGTCAAGCTCATCGGCGGTTACCGTCACTTCAACCTTCCAGTTGTGGCCATGCAGGTTTTCACAATCTCCCTGGTAGTTGATCAGGTTGTGAGCAGCGGCAAAACTCGTGCGGATCATCAATTTATACATAAAAACTCCTGTAGATTAGTTGGGCGAAAAAATGGAAGTCAAATAGTACACAAAAATAATGAGAACCACAAGTAACGAGCGCACATCCTGGAAGCCTGACCCGTCTACCCTTTCCGGATTGAAGCAGTGCACGCTTTCGATCACTGTGCTTATTGAATCGGAAACTTCAGGTAACTCATGGATAATGGCTATGGAAGGAAGCCAGCAGCATTCCGACTCTCCCCTGTCGTGTGATGAAGTTTTCTGACAGCGCGGTTGCCGACATGCTCCTCGCTGGAGAGAACGTCGAGGGCAACACCGAAAGACGGAGAGTGAGACACAAAGATAAAATAGCTTGGTAATCTTATAAAGAATCGCCTTTAAACTATCTTGTAATCAGATAGGTGAAAAGCAGTAATAATACCCCCAGCAGCAGCAAAATTGCCCATGACAGCATGCTCATGCGCTTACGGTCGTCGGAGTTCACGGTATCAGCCTGGCGTTCAGAAAGACGCCGGGTCATCAGCCGGGATGACAGCACGAAGATGATGATGCCCAAAACCCCGGAAAGAGCAGATGGCAGGACATCTCCGAGCGAGTGACCGACTTTCCAGTTAACGATTAAGATCGCTGCCGTGAAACCGATTACTGCCATGATGCCGCCCAGCAGTTTGCCGAGCATGAACGGCAATAGTTTCATTTCGGATCTGAACTGACGGGATATGTTACCCATCCGGGCCTCCTGAGGCAATCAGCCCATTGAATCCTAATTTGTATCAGCGTACAATACTGCTGGATTCGCTGAGACCGTTGTTCCCTCTATCTCGAACAGCAGATATTTCAATGTCGCCGTGGGGCCGCCGTTTTGTCCCGGATTAAAGCATTGCACGCCTTCGATCACCGTGCATATCGACCCGGAGACGTCCGGCGACTCATGGATATGGCCGTGGAAGGAAGCCTGCAGCATCCCCTCCCTCGCCCAGCGTGTGATGAAGTCCCTGACAGCGCGGCTGCCGACATGCTCCCCGCTGGAGAGGACATCCAGGTCCGTACCGAAGGGGGGAGAGTGCGG
>JAENWA010000068.1 GCA_016650295.1 Desulfuromonadales bacterium
ATGGTGAACTGCACCCGCCGGTGAAACCACAGGCTCCAGACACTCTCGTTGTAGGCGGCATTGACAGCGGTCATGGTAATCAGGCCGGGCGCGATGAACAGGCTGTAGGGCACACCGTCCACCAGCCCGATATAGCCTTTCATACCGACGCCGAAGGCCAGGTAGATGGTCAACGGATAGGCCACCACCGCCACCAGCTCGGAGAGGATACTGCGGCGCAGGACGAGCATGTCGCGCCGCCAGATGGCCAGTGAACCGCGCAGGATCATTCGCGCACCCCTGTGCCGGTCAGATCCATGAAGACATCCTCCAGGGTGCGTTCCTTGAGCGAGATCCGCCGCACCGGGGCGCCGTTCAGGGCTGTGACCACTTCCGACAGGCACTCCCAGGATTCCAGGCTGACACAGACCGCCTGCTCCAGGACCTCAATCTCCTTCACGCAGAACATCCCCCGCAGCAAAGCCGCATAACGCTCGGTATGCTCACTGAAATCGATCTGATAAACCGTTCCTCCCGCCAGCTTGTCCTTCAACTCCTGCGAACTGCCCAGGGCGATCAGGCGGCCGTGATCCATGATAGCGATCCGGTCGCAGAGCTGTTCAGCTTCTTCCAGATAATGGGTGGTCAGGAAGATGGTCATGCTGCCGGAAATGGAGCGGACATACTCCCAGACCGCCCGGCGGGACTGGGGGTCCAGACCGGTAGTCGGCTCATCCAGAAACAGCACCCGCGGCTCGTGCAGCAGGGCACGCGCCACCACCAGCCGGCGCTGCATGCCGCCCGAATAGGTGTCGGGCATATCATTCTGACGTCCCGCCAACCCCATCAGTTCCAGTAATTCATCGATCCGCCGGCGGTAATGCCCGGCCTCCATGCCGTGCAGCCGGGCATGCAGCTCCAGATTCTCGCGGGCCGTAATGTAGCGGTCAAGGCTGTTTTCCTGGGACACCACCCCGATCAGGCTGCGGATCTCACGACCGTGGGTATGGGGATCAAGCCCTTCAATCAGCACCTCACCCGAGCTCTGCCGCATCAGTGTCGTCAGGATCCGGATCAGGGTGGTCTTGCCGGCGCCGTTGGGTCCCAGCAGGCCGAAGATCGAGCCCTGCTCCACCTCAAGAGTGAAGTCGTTCAGGGCGGTCAAATCGCCATAACTCTTGGTAAGAGAATGGGTCAGGATGGTTGCCGTCGAACTCCCCCGCCTGCTCATACCGAATGTACCTCTACCTTTACCTGAGCTTCGCGGGCCAATGGGAGCGTTATCCTCCGTTTACTGGCCATGGACAGGCGGTAGAGGGCTTCGAAAGCGTTGATCAGGTCGCCGACCTCGCGGCAGGTGGTCATCAGGATGTAATCAACCACGTCATCGGGTATGCGTACCTGCCGGTCAACGGCGATCTTGCGGAGAATCATCTGGCGGGAGTGGTCGTCGGACACATCCACCCGCGCCACCAGACCCCACAGCAGACGCGAAATCAGGTGGTCATCCAGATAGGGCAGCTCACGGGGCGGTAACAGGCCGGCCATGACGATCTTGCGGCCGGAAAGATGGAAGTCGTTGAAGATCTGCCACAGGGCTGCCCGCAGCCCGGCATCATCAGGCAGCAGCTGCAGGTCATCCACAATCAGGGCCTCCGCCGAAGCAAAACGGCCAAACAGACTGTCAGCAGTAAATGGTTCACGGCAGGTCAGATAGGGGCAGCCCATGACCTGTCCGATCGCTTTCAGCAGGTGCGTCTTGCCGGAACCGGACGGGCCGTAGAGATAGAGCAGGTTTTCCGAATCATCCGGATCGGCGATGCGGCGGGAGAACTCCAGGGCGCCGGCATTACCGTCACAGGCAACGAAGCTGTCAAAGGTACACAGGGCATTAACAGGGAACTCGAAGAATTGCTGCATGTTCAAAACAGCTTCCCCTGGGGGGCCTGGGGGGCCAGGCGATTGAAATGCAGATAGGCGGCCGGAGTGGCCATGCGGCCGCGCGGGGTGCGGTTGAGAAAGCCGTTCTGGATCAGGAACGGTTCATAGACATCCTCGATGGTGTCGCTTTCCTCGCTGATCGCCGCGGCAATGGTATCCAGGCCGACCGGCCCGCCGCCGAACTTGTCGATGATCGTCAGCAGGATCATGCGGTCCATATTGTCAAAACCCATGGCATCGATTTCCAGCAGCTTGAGGGTCTCCCGAACCACCTCGCGGGTAATGACCCCATCGGCACGAACCTGGGCAAAATCACGCACCCGCCGCAGCAGGCGGTTGGCGATACGGGGCGTCCCGCGGCTGCGCAGGGCCAGTTCAGCGGCCGCTTCCGGTTCGATCTCCATCCCCAGGATCCCGGATGAGCGGGTAATGATAATGGACAATTCGGAGGGTGTATAAAAATCCAGTCGCGAGATGACCCCGAAACGGTCGCGCAGCGGCGAAGAAAGCAGGCCGGCCCGCGTGGTGGCGCCCACCAGGGTAAAGCGCGGCAGATCCAGCTTGATGCTGCGGGCGCTGGGGCCCTGTCCGATGATGATATCCAGCTGGAAATCCTCCATGGCAGGATAGAGGATCTCCTCGACCACATGGGAAAGCCGGTGAATCTCATCGATGAAGAGCACATCATGGGGCTGGAGGTTGGTCAGAATGGCGGCCAGGTCGCCGGGGCGCTCGATGACCGGCCCAGAGGTGGACTTGATGTTGACCCCCATCTCACAGGCCACGATATTTGCCAGGGTCGTCTTGCCCAGACCCGGCGGGCCGTAAAGCAGGACGTGATCAAGGGCCTCTCCCCTGCCCCGGGCGGCATCGATGAACAGACGCAGGTTGCCCTTGATCTTTTCCTGGCCGATGTAATCAGCCAGGGCCCGCGGCCGCAGGGTGGCGTCCAGCTGGATATCATCATCAAGTTTTTCAGGGGTTATGGAGAGATCTCTGCTCATTGCAACTCCATCGAAAATAATTGCAGACTATGAACGATTCACGGATGATTGTCAAACCGGGGATAGTAGGTGATCTGTTAATACCCCGGCTACATGCGACCGCCCCTGATGGGCACAAAGAACTTGTGCAAAGCCTTAACGTAGCTGGGATTTGGCAGAATCAGCAATGGCGGCTGATCAGACGCCATTTGAATTAAATAAACTGTCCTTGGAACTCCCGCCTCTTCATTCCAGTATATCAATACACCGAATCATGGTCGCCAACGTTAACCGGAATAATTTCCTGGTCATTAAGCAGAAACTCAAGAGTGATTCGATAGGACAGGTTTATTGAAACCGAGTGTAAACCGGAAAGCCGCCCTGACAGCGGATGCAGCCGCAATGAGGGATGAAACGGATTGACCTCCAGTAGTTGCAGGGTTTTCAGATACTGTTTTTCAAGTTCCGGATGGCGCTTCAGAAAACGCACGGCTCGTTTTTCATACTGTTCGGTAAAAACCAGAGACCAGCTCATCACGCACCCTTCAGACGGACCAGATGATCTTCTGCACTCCCTTTGACAAAGCGCCCTTCTGCAAGGTCGGCACGGGTCTGGGCCAGAGCTGATTCCAGTTCGCATTCACGCAGGTAATGATAATGGTCCATATCCATAACTACGAAACGCTCCTTACCGCGAACGGAAATAACCGCTTCCGGCTGTAAGGCAAGCATGGCTTCAATTACGGATACCCCTTTAATTTTCAGATCATTGGCAGATATAGACGTCATTGCGCACCTCCGGAACATTCTTTATGACACATTTAACCATGCGGTAAAGAGTGTTGTCAATAGTGTTGTAATGATCGGCATGGAGCGTGGGGTTTCAAAGGATGATGAATGAATTATGAAGTATGAGTTTCAGAATTCATAGAGATTGAACAGCTAACTATGGTGACCGCTTGTTCATGGTTTGTATTTTTCAAAGACCTCGGCAGTAGAAACAGAACCTATCTCCCCGGTCTTGTACCCTTCCCAGCGACGGGAAGATTCCTCGGCCCAAAGTTTTTCAATCTCAGCGTCAGGCATATCAAGGGATTCAAGGAGATAGTCAACAAGTTGAAGTTTGTCCAGCGAAGGAAGGCTGGTGGCCTCGCGGATGAGTGGATTGTTACGGTCAATCATGTAAGCACCTCATCTTGGTTCAATCTTGCTGAAACAGTACCACATGGGAAAAAGAGTGACAAGGGTTTGTAATATCCTGTTTTGTTTGCTAATAGGCGATTGCTCCCTATTCAGGCCCCAGTCACCAGACCAAACATGGTGGCCGGTGAAGTTCGAGTTTCATACTTCATAATTCATCCTTCATCATTGCTTTGTCGTCGCTATGATGCGGGTAGGATCGAAGGTGCAGTAGAGACAGGTTGTGGTTTCATGGGGTTGCATCGTTAACGTCTCGTTTTGAGAACGGTGATTGATGTCGAGGCTCTATTTGGATGACGAATTAAGTTGGATGACCCGAAACTCCCCCTTCCGGCTTACAATCGCCAACGTTTTCGGTGTTCTGCCAGATACTCCCTGGCCGGCCAGATGGCCTCATCCTGTGGTGGAAGAATCCCTCGCCCGGACAAGGTCTGCAGGGGACCGGCAAAGTTCGGAACCATGCTGATCGAGCTTGAAGTAATGACCGTGTAACTGTCGGAAACACCCAGCATTCCCCAATCAAATCCCCAGTGACAGAGCTTGCAAAGCGCCATACCGTTGCGGATGTCGTCATTCATCGATTCTCTCCACGGGATGATATGGGCCGCATCGACAGCCGTATAACCATCCGGTGTGACAATGCGGATACCGCACATGGCGCAGCGATGGTCATAGGTATTGACGACAATCTTGCGGAAGCCTTGATCACGAGCAGCAGGACGGTAATTATCCGCCTCAAGGATTTCCTTTACCAGTGGCAGATGTGATTTTTCCTCCAACAGGCGGCTGTAGTCGAATGCCTCACGGTTGATGACCGATTGGTCACGCAATTGAACACAGGCATCTTCGGAAAAACACGATTGCAGAAGTGTCTCCCGCAGTGCTTCACGCCCCTCGGGTATCTGCATGATGCGGAACAGGTCCTCATCCATCCTTGCGCCAAGGGCATATTTGCGGAGGAAGCTTACCGATGTGGTGTTGCCGATCAATGCCGGAGTTATGGTACATCCCGGCTGCGGTACCAGTTCCCAGAACGGTTCACTGTTCAGACGTGGAAAAGGGAAGGCAATACTGCTGGTCTGCCCCAAGGGCATGACACGCCGCCAGTAGAGGTTGAACAGGTCGTTCAGTTCTATCAGATCCCCGGTGACTTCGATGAATGAAGAGGTAATGACACCGCGAGCCACCAGATCCAGCACGGCCAGCAGTAAAATCGGTTTGTGCGGGGCCTTCTTTTGCGTCGTACCGCAATAATGCCCCTGCCGTGCATTGGCCCGACGCAGATGGGCGAACTGATGGATGTAGGTTGCAAGCTCGGTCATAGTTGTTTCCAGTATGGCGCCTTCTCGGGCTTGATCCAGCGCACCCCGCCGCGTGGGTCAGTCGTGTCACCGACATATCGCGGGATCAGATGTATATGCAGGTGCATAACCGTCTGGCCGGCGGCCGCACCGTCATTGATGCCAATGTTGAAACCGTCGGGTACCGCTTCTACTCCCCCCTTTAAGAAAGGGGGGTTGGGGGGGATTTGACTCCTCCCTTTCGCAAAGGGAGGCTGGGAGGGATTCAGCAGTAGCAGACGCATCTCCGCCAAAAGATCAAGCATGGCTGCCTGTTCTTCCCTGGTGGCCTCGAAGAACGAAGTGATGTGGCGTTTGGGGATGATAAGAGTGTGGCCGGGGGTGACGGGGTAGTTGTCGTACACTGCCTGAGCGTGGTCGTTGGACGCAATGATGCTGGTGGGGTTGAGGTTGCAGAATGGGCAGGTTGGCTGAATCACTACGTCCTCGTTCGAAATGACTACAATCTGAGAATGCCACTGCTGTGCAAGTTTCTCATTGGCATCCCGAAAGTGGTCAAGATGTTCCGGTCTGGCCAGAAGAAAGAACACCACGTGAGAAGTGACATAGGCAAAGATCGTTGCGCCTGTTTCCGCCGTGGCTTTTTCGGAAATTTTCCGAATAAATTGTTTTCGCTTAACCCGCTGGAAGTGCTGGTAAATCAGAACGGAATGGCCGGACTCATACGCAGTTACCACTTCATCCCAATACAGATATTTTGAGGAGCCTTTTGTTCCTTTGCGACTGGATGACACCTCCAGGCCGTTGTCAGGATCGAAAAAGAGAAGTCCGCCGTTGCGAGGAAGGTTGTGAAATAACTCTTTGAAATATTCTGCTCGGAGTTCAGCGGCATCTTGAAGAAATTGGAAGAAGAAGCGAGTGCCGGGAAGAAGCCCGCCAAGAGTGCTTTCATTGATCACTCGGGCGTTTTGTTGAATTTCATCTTGCAGAAAGTCAAAGAGATCCGGGTCAAAGTGACGCCAGATTTTAGGGTTGGAGAGGTACGATAGTTTCTTACCGTCCGTGTTCCCAGACATGTCCGGTGTGAGCATCCAACAGAGGTACGTTGGCAGTAATCCTACACCATTCAAGGCCCTGATAAGGCCATATTTCCGGTAGTCGTTGATATCACCGAAGTATTGATGTTTCATGTTGTCATTCTCTCAGCTGGTCATAAATCATGGGCTAATCACCATATTCAAAGCCTGACCCGGCAGGGGGCTTCAGGATGAGAATGCCACGTTGGGAATGTAGAATAATAGAATCAGGATGGAGTCGGGAAGTACCGATGGGGACGTTGTACCAGCAGAGGTAGTCGTCTTCCAGCTTTGCCTCAAGCAATCGGGCAAAGCGGCGCTCGCCGGGGGTGTCGAATTTGCAGGTGGTTATGCTGGGGATGAGTGTGGACATTAATATGTTATCCAAATTAGCTTTACTGAACACAGTTAGGAATTTCAATGGCTTTCAATAGTTGAGTACGAATAATGTCAGAACTAGCTGCAAGGTCAATAGTTGCAAATCTGATATTATGCCCTTGGATTACTACAGACTCGTCAACCATTTCACCAATCGATGGATGCAAGAGCAATCCTGAGGCATGTTCGGCTAAAGGGTCACCATTCCCGACTTGGGATCTGAGGTAGGCATAAATTTGATAAATATACC
Source organism: Desulfuromonadales bacterium (assembly GCA_016650295.1). Taxonomy (GTDB): domain Bacteria; phylum Desulfobacterota; class Desulfuromonadia; order Geobacterales; family Pseudopelobacteraceae; genus CAIPTY01. The sequence continues at coordinate 7,109 of JAENWA010000068.1, forward strand.
CACTTCGCAAGGACTCTTCCCGATACCATCCTTTCGTTACAATCGAAGTAAATTTTGTGTCGATAACAATCCGCTGCCCACTTTCTTTGTGATTCAAGATAACATCTGTACGCATCGATGGCAGAATTTTGTCAATTCCTGACGTTTTTTCTTCGATTAGCCAGTCAAGACATTTCCCCGGCTCAACACGCCAACCGTTTTGTGTCAGTGCTACATCATAAAACCCTGCTACCGCTTTTTCATAAAGACGTCTAACCCATGAAATCTCTCGATCCGGCAGAGCCAAGAGCTTGCTTCCAAGTGATTCGGTAGGTAACGCTAAATCAAATGCAAGCTTCGCCACCGTAATCATTAACTGATCATCCGAATCGTGATGACCAAATCGATCCGTACTCATTACCGATCGACTAGGCTTTTCCCCAGTAACTCCAATCTGCTTCAGAGTGCTCGCTTGTGACAGGCAGCGGCGTGCTAATTCTGGTCGCTTGACGATTTTAGATATAGATTCAAGAGCTACTCTAACGAAACAATTTCGAGGGGTGTTAATAGTTAAGTCTTCGAATCGGCACGCAACTCTACCGCGTTCGAGCAGTTGATGCCGTTCAGTTATAAGATGGTCAATCTTTCCTCTGACGCGGCCTAATTCAGCGGAACGAAGCCTATAACCAAAACTCAGGTTCCTCATAAGTCTGCGTTCAACAACACGAACAAGGAACTCCGCTATAAGATCTGGAATTTCGTCAGGGTTATTTTCTACATCAATTTTTGTCCTGTCTATGTGCCTAAACAGCTCAGAAGCGTACAGCATCAAAAGCCACATATTTCGGACAGGAATCCGACCAATATAGTTCACGTTGTCTTGGTCTTCAGATTTTTTCGATGCCGTTTCCAAACCCATTGTTAGAATCCATCTATAAGACGTTGACGGGCTTTCCGTGCTTTATCGAGGGCATCAAACCAGTACTCTGCCAACAGAGGCCCTATCTCCGTCTCCACTACCTGCTTAAACCACTCTCTTCCATCTTCAATCGGATTTTCGAAGGGTGGTGTAACATAACTATGCCCTATACGGAATTGAGGGCCAAGACTAGTATCTGCCGTTATTTCTTCGTTCAGCGACAGCATTCGTTTTTCAATTTCTTTCAATACCTCCAGATCAATTCCACACTGCTTATTAACCCAGTCCAGCCAAATCTGCCCGAATTTTGGATCAAGATCAATGAACGCGAAGCGACGCCTTAACGCTAGATCTACGAGGGCAAGCGATCGATCAGCTATATTCATCGTACCAATTACATAGAGATTTCCCGGAATATATACTCGTTCATTATCTGATCGGCGATAACATAATTCAATGGCTTCACTCGGAGTCCGCTTGTCGACCTCCAACAGAGTCAACATCTCACCGAATATCTGAGCTGGGTTACCTCTATTTATCTCCTCTATTACAATAACGTGAATCGCCGTATCATTTCGCGCAGAATTGATCATTTCCATAAAAGGTCCATCTACAAGGGATAGCTTTCCATCTCCGGAGGGCCGAAAGCCTCTAACAAAATCTTCGTAAGAGAGATTGGGATGAAATTGAACCGGGCGTACTTTGCTTTCACTGCGCTGTCCCATTAAAGCAAATGCAAGTCGCTTTGCAAGCCACGTTTTACCCGTGCCAGGAGGACCTTGGAGGATAATGTTCTTTTTAGTCCGAAGCCTCTCACGCATTTTTTCCAATTGCGTTCGCTCAAGGAAACATCCCTCTCTTAAGATGTCATCTATCGAATAAGTTTCTATAGGGGGTGCGATGATTTCTTCATCAGCCTCAGTGTCAACAACTACATTTTCATCTTCTCCACAAATGGTACTCGGGTGGATCAGTTCATAATTTCCTTTATTGTCTATGAAGTTGATAATTCCCTTGTCTCGAAAAATCTGTAATTGTCTTGCAAGGGTACTTTCAGGGGTGTTGTTGTTTGGAAATGCTTCGGTAAAAACAGACAAGTATTGCAACAAGTCTTGAAACGAAAAAAATCTTGTTCCAGATTGGCTACAATGCTCATTTATGCATTTCAGGAGAAGTTCTTGCCATCCTTTTATAGGTGAGGCGGTATCCCCTTTATACATCCATGCTGCTAAGGACAGTTCTGGGAATGAGTGAACGGGGAACGCCTCCTCTCGAAAACGGGTCTCAAGCATTTCCAGAGTAGTTAAGTAATCGGATGAACTGCATCTCCCCTTGGGACCATTTTGACCAATCTGGATTCTTAGTTTTCCTTCTAAATACAAGCGAGATTGACTATCAAGAGTCGGGAATATCCAAGGCCGTATCCAATAAAGCCCCATGGTCAAATTCCATCCTACACCATACCGTTGAGATACATCGTCATAGGCGTAAATAAAAGATGATCTTACATCGGGGTCCTCAGTTTCAGAAAACTGAATTGCGCTAGCAAAAATGCGCCATAGAGCATCAATGTCATCAGCCTTCCGGTCTTTTTCGTAACCAAAGAACCATGATTTCTGATTGTTCAGAATGGGAATTCCTTCAAATGATTCTGGAACAGACTCCACTACTCCCAGGAAAGCTGCTAACTCTTTTGCAATGCTTTTTCGGTTAGAGTCCGTAATGCCTCGATTAAATATCCCCATCGCGGTAAAAGGGCATATGTCTTTAAGCGGTCCAGTCGTGTTGTCAGAGAACTGATCTTGGAGATTTGAAAGTCCCTCTACTCGTCCAGCTATCCCGTGAATACCCGCGACAAGAGCCTCTCTATTATCTCTGAACTTCAGAAGCTTATTTGCTATGTCTTCATAAAATCGTGCCCATTGAAAGCGGTGTTTTCCTGATGGGGCATCGCCAAAACGTTCTTTCCAGAACGGAGCATTACGAAACCTATCAATATCTTGCTGCTTATTATTAAAGGTGAAATCAATCAAAGCGTCTGTGGCCCAATCTCCAGGTACTACTCGCCAGATGGCCCTTTGATAGGTGAAAAAGTACCATTCTCGGGGTGGATCGACTTTTGTCCAATTAACCTTTACGTTACGACCATCACCAATATTTCCAGTGACCTCACCAATGGCTTTAATTGCCATAACCGAGACAGTCTGCCCGCGATTATCAAAAGGAAGACCATGTTTTCGAGTATAGGTGGCTTTTATTGCAATCCTATCTCCGGGATTTATTGACTTCACAACGTCAAAATATTTATCTTTAAAGCCGCTCTCCCAAATCCCATCATTCAGAAATCTTGTCACCTGGTCGTCAGTTCCACCATATGAAGCCCCAAGGAACCAGCATGCGCGAGATCCGGCACTATCTGAACTTGAACTCATGTATCACCTCTTTTTGAACTGCACAGCATATTTAACTCCCACTCACCCCAACCCCCGCAACAACAATCGGCATCTCGAACATAAACCCCAGATACGGCAACTTCCGCGCGGCCTTCTCGTAACTCATCATCCCCGAATAAACCGGCGGACGTTCACGCACCACATTCACCCGCGCCCGCTGCCGCCCCAGAAAAAAGCGGAAAAAGCGAGACATCTCCACTATTCTTTGTTGTTATATTCTGTATCCCTACCACGAATCCGGCTCATATACCATGAACGCTAAACGGTGAACGCTAAACGGTAAACGTCATTTCTCATCCTGCTCGGCCAAATGAGCTTCAATCAACTTCCGTTCCCGCTCCAGTTCAATCTCTAATTCCTGTTCGGTTGGCAGGTACAGCATATACTTCGAAGCGAAAATCTGTTTGCGGTCACTCAGCACAGAATACTTTGCTACGGCTTCATTTTTTTTATCACAGAGGATTAGGCCGATAGTGGGGTTGTCGTCCGAAGCAGTGTATAAATCCTCAAACATACGGACATAGCCGTCCATCTGCCCTACATCCCGGTATGACAGCTCACCCATTTTAAGATCAATCAGCAGATAACACTTGAGGATACAGTTATAAAACACCAAATCAACATAGAGGTCGGTATCATCAAAGCGCATCCGTTTCTGGCGAGCGACAAAAGCGAAACCCCTGCCAAGCTCCAGAAGGAAGGTTTGCAGGTGGGTGATGATTGCGGATTCAAGCTGTTTCTCGTGCAACGTAGATACTTCCGACAACCCTAAAAACTCCAGGACATACGGATTTTTCAAGGTCTCAACGCTTTCCGTGCGTGGTACAATTTCCCGACGTGCAGTTTCAATCATTTTCTGCGGGTTCTGGCTTTTAAGAATTCGTTCGTAATACTGCGAATGTATCTGTCGTTCCAGCGACCGTTTATCCCAGCAGCATTGGATGGCCTCCCGCTCATAGAAATCACGGGCATCCGGTTTGACAACCCGCATGAGTGCCCGATAGTGCGACCAGCTCAGGTGAGGATTGAAACAGGGAGCAGATTCGTCACTCGCTGGGCGACCTTTTTGCGCTGTCACTGTCAATTTTCCACCCGTTGGGTGGAGAATTTGCTGATCACTCAATTTGCTACCCGTTGGGTAGCTTATTTCAGGCGGTGAAGGCAATTGGCTACCCAGTGGGTAGCTTTTCTTTTCAAGTCGGTCAGAATAGGTTGAATAAAACTGTCTAAAGTTTTTCAGGTTGGCCACTGAAAACCCCTGACTGTATTTTTGGGTCAGTTGCTTAGAAAGATTCTCAATCACCTGCTTGCCATATTCCGCCCGTTCATCGCCGCCTTGGAGTTCCTGAACAATTTCACGCCCGATCAGCCAATAGGCCGTCACCATGTTGCTGTTGACCGCTCTGACAACATTGGTGCGAGCCTGCTCCAGGATCAGGACAACCCGATCAAGCAGGAAGTTTTCTTTTGGTTGTTTCATGGGTTTGCCTTTTTAATGTTTCGTAGGGGCGACGCCAACGGCTCGCCCGCCTTTTGTTGCAATATCCAACATTATTGCCGTTAGCACCAGGGCGACCCTCTGGGATCGCCCCTACGGAATTGGAAATATTTCAGGGACAATAAATATATTTAACCCCATGTCAACATTTCCTACTGAACACATCGGCTCCCATCCGTCCAATCTCTCAAACCTCAAACATCCACAACCATTCTCATACCGCAAACTCAATTTCAAGCCCAATTTCCGGGGCATCCACCGGGGTCAGGGCATCCACCGGGGTCAGGTTTGACTTTCAGACATTCCTCATTCTAATCGGTTGACCACTTGGAACGCTTCGCCCGATAGGGAACTTTTCCCTCGGCAACATTCAATCCGGCTTGCGAATCAAACATCTCTTGCACACCCACATGCAACGCCCGCATAACCGCCTCCGGTTCACGGTCAATAACCTGCAGCAGAATCCGCGCCGGACCTTCAGGATGGCGGACACCCTGCTCCCAGTTGCGCACCGTTCTGGCGCTCAACCCGAACAGGGCGGCAAACCGGTCCTGTGATAATCCGAGCTTTTCGCGCAGATGCGTAATATCGACATCCGCAACGTTCACCTGATGTATCGTTCCCCGTGAAGCATCGCCATCCGCATACGCCAACGCATCTTCCATTCCTGCCATGATCTTTTCAAACGCTATCCGTACCATATTCTTACTCCCCGTACTTGCGGGCAAGCATTTTGGCTGCATTGCCCAGCATATTCGTTTCCGCCCGTGTCAGGTTTGCCTGCTCGTTTTTGGCAAATACCGCCAAAAGGAACACTGGAACCCGTTCATTGTGAAAATAGTAGATGATCCGCACACCGCCGCTTTTCCCTCTACCACCGATGGCAAAACGCACTTTACGAATGCCTCCGCCACCGGGAACAATATCACCGCATTCCGGATTGGCAGCAATCATGTTTATTGCCCCGGTCCGCTCCTCATCGCTCATGCAGGATTTCGCATCGAGCATGAAGAAGCGGTTTCGACAACGGTTATCAACTCCGGCTTCATGAATATTATACCTCATTGAGTCATATTGACAACGAGATTCTAAACTTGGTTTGGATAACGTCCTTCACATTCAAAAAATCAACACCGCCCTGCCCTGTTTCCGGCCCCATGTTACGCTGCTGAACCAAATTTCCGGGTGCCCGGAAATTTGTGATAACTGTGTGATTTATAACACATCACATCAAAATAACGTCCAATTATTTTCCAACATCACATTATACTTTGGCACTGACTTTTCAACTCGTCCAACTCCTCAACTCATTACAAACCGCCACTTCTGCCGGCAGAATTTCGTCGTTAACCAGTTGAAATACAACAAAACACCATCAAAAATACGCCAATTTTTTTCAGCCAGTTGTAAGAAATCAGGGATACCTCCCAATTTCCTGATTCTATAAATATCTCCAAGTTCAATCATTAACTATGAGTCCCGGTCTAAAACAAAAAAGCCGCCCAACCAGCATACTTCGCGGTTCAGCAGCTTTTTAAATACATGCACTTTTCCCCAATCCCATCTCATCCCCTCACCTACAACATAAAAACCGCCTCATACTACCCCACCCTCACCTACCTGTCAAAGGATCATAACGGCAATTATGAAGGATGAAATATGAATTATGAAAATAATCCTTCAGCCTTCATAATTCATACTTCCTACTTAAAATCCCCCCTGTTCCGGCGTCACACTCAGACGCAAACCAACACCATGCAGCAGATTGAACAATGTGCTGATTTCGGGATTCCCACGGTTGGACAGTGTACGGTAAAGGCTTTCCCTGTTCAGGTGCGCCTTCTCTGCCACGGCCTTCATGCCGCTGATAACGCCCAGAACGACCATGAACCCGGTCAAACACAGCACTCTGGTTCGATTGACCTCGTCGCGCTTGATCAATCGGGTGTTCTGATCGGCAAGGGAGGTGTCACAGATTCAGGATTCATACTAAAGGGCGCGAGGAGGTTTGATAAAAACCTTCTCGCGCCCCTGTTCATGTATATCTCACTTCCAGACTATTATCTGGCTGTCTATTTTTCACGTTCGATGACGATCTCGACGCGGCGGTTATTGGCGCGCCCTTCAGCTGAAGTGTTGTTGGCAATCGGGCTGCCTTCGCCCTGTCCGCGTGACTGGATGTGGTCGGCCGGGTAGCCGCTCTGTACGAGGTAATCGCGGACCGCGTCGGCCCGACGTTGCGAAAGACTCTGGTTGTATGCGTCGGAGCCCTGTGAATCGGTGTGCCCCTCGACGATAAGATTGCGTGCGCGGATCGCCAGCAGCGCCTTGGCCACCTGGTCGAGTTTTACCCGCGCCTGGGGCAGCAGGTTCGACTCGGCGGAGCGGAACAGGATGCTTCCGGAGAGCGTGAGGACCAGTCCGCGTTGCTCTTCCTTGAGCGAGGCGAGCGCGGCAAGTTCACCATACGCATCGGCCGTCCGTTTCTCGGAATCTCTCAGGTCCTGCTGCCCTTTGAGGATGTCGGCATCCGACTTGTCCTTGGCTGCCTGGAGCGCGACTTGCTTGTCAAGTTCAGCCTGTTTCTGCGCAGCCTGTTTTTCAAGTTCAGCCTGTATTCCGGCTGCCCGCCTCTCGGCATCGTTCAGGTCCATCTTGCCCTGCGCAATCGCGGCTTGCTGCATCCGGTAATCGGCATCCGATTTGTCCTTGGCTGACGTGAGCGCGGCCTGCCTGGCGTTTTCAGCCTGTGCGTCGGCTGTACGTTTCTCGGAGTCACTCAGGTCCTTCTTCCCCTGCAGTACCAACTCGGATTGTTTGGTCTGGAAATCGGTGTTCGCACTGTCTTTTCTTGCCTTTGAGGCGGCTATGGCTCCGATCGCCCCCGCCTGTTCGGACTTGCGCTGGGCAACGTACGCGAGATCCTTCGTTTTGTACGAATCCGGTTCTTTCCGGAAGGACTGCTCCGCCAGGTTGAGTGCATCATGGGCCTTATGTAATTCCGCCGGCGCGAGCTGCTGCGCCGGACCCTGACTCGCAGTCTGGTAGGCCGAACGGGCGTTGAGGAGTTCGTTGGGCGCTACGGTTGCGCAGCCTGCGAAGGCCGCAGCCATCGCGACCATGATAAAAAAGTGCATTGTTTTCATGTAAGTCCCCTTTTGGGTTATCGGTTGTCTTTCCGGAGTTGGCGAGCACGCTCTACAGCTGCCATGGCTTCTGTCTTCTCGGCATCCTCGCGCGAGAGCGAGACAGCCAGCTCGGCATCGGCTTCAGACCGCATCAGCATCGAATCGGCCTTCTCTTTCTCGCCACTGGCGGCCAGCCTCTTGGCAGTTTCCAGTTCCTCCCTGGCCAGCAGCAAATGAAGCGAGGCTTGCGGCACTTTGGCCGCACCCGCCTCCTCTGCGGCACGGATACCCGATGTTGACGCCTCTGTGCGAAGCGGAACGTTAGCGCATCCTGCAACGATTCCGGTGGCCGCAATGACCACAGCGAACAGCATTATTCCTGTTTTTGATACGTGTTTCATTGAATCCTCCTTTGTACCTGGTTAGTAGGCTGTCGTAATGGATCAATCCTGTTTTTTTCAACCTTGCTGTTTCTGATATGAGGTTGACGTGTGCAGCATGGCCTTCTGGATATCGCAACTAATGTGCCGGAAAATGGCTATGGCTTTCGGGATTGCAAGAGACTAATATCAGGGGGAAATGGGGAGGATAACGTGTGTCATGAAGGAAAAGCCGCCAGCGGAATCCGTCATGCTTGACATAACTGCCGTATATGGTGGGCCACGTCGCGGCAAATATGTATCAAAAATAACGGCTTTCAGCTGGGCCACGAATGGGATACCTCTAAACCGGAACTCCTTTTCCAGGCATTCCTGATAGACCGGTTCAAAAAATCCGCATCCAATTACGCGGTATACCTCGAATATAGCTCCCTGAATTGCGTAGCATTCATCCTTTAAAAATAATCCGTTTTCCATTTTCATGTCTTCGCCTAGAGGCGCCTACTTTTGGTCGTGGACAAGATTGGATTGTCTGGCGACACCAGTTGCAATTTGATTACATTCACCGAAGTTCCCGAATCTGTTTTTCAGTAGGGCGCTTTTTCGTGAGTGCCGGCATATATCGCACAAAAAAAGGGAACTACCTGCCGGTATGTTCCCTTTTCGTTAAACTGTATGCTTGAACAAGCTATTAGAATCAACCACAGCAGATCCCCATCACCAGCCCGTGCATCAGCGTGTAGGGCTGCCCGCCGCCGGTCTTTGAGGCCAGGTCGCAACGGTAGAGTTCGGTGAATATGTTTCGCAGCTCTCCCCGGCCGAAATTCCTGGCCTGGGTGATCATGTCATCCAGAAAATAGGGGTTGATGCCCGCTTCCCGGCCGATATCAGGCTTGGCTGCTTTCTGGTCCAGCATCTCCCTGACCCGCCACAATTGCCGGAAATGCCGCGCCAGGGCGCCGATCATCATGGGTGTTTCCTCGCCGTTCCGAAAAAGCGTGTCCAGACTTTTCAAGGCATTGGGTACATCCTTGACGCACATGAAGCGGGCCAGCTCAAAAACCGTAAACGCCTTGCTGCTGCTGGCAACGGCCCGCACGTCCTCCAGTGTAATGCGGGGGTGGCTGCCGGCGAAGACCACCAGCTTTTCGATCTGGGATGATAACTCTTGAAGATTGTTGCCGATCAGAAAAGCGAGAAAATCAGCCGCCGCGCTATCGATCGGCTTCCCGTGAACCGTGGCTTCGCTCTGGATGAATGCGGACAACTTATTGTCGTACAGGCGCTTGTATTCTATCAGCCAGCCATGCTTCTTCAACTCAAGGAAAAACTTCTTGCGCTGGTCAATCTTGGCGCCGGTAAAGATCAGGCAGGTACCGGGCGCAGGATTCAGGATGTAGGGAAGCAGCGCTTCACAGGCTGCGGCGGTGAGGCTTTCCGCCCGCTTGACCAGCACGGCCCGGCGTTCGGCAAACATCGGCAGGGTCTGGGCTGCATCGGCGATGTCGATCCCCTTGGATTCGTTGCCATAGAAGACATTGAAGTTGAAGTCCTTGAGGGATGGATCGATCGCCCGGTCAAGCAGCAGCCGCACGGCCCGCTCAACCAGAAAGGACTCTTCTCCGTACAGATAGCAGATAGTCGGTATGGTTCCCTTTTTGAGGGCTGTTTCAAATTCCTGGGCGGTCATGTCAGTATGACTGTTCCACTGCCATCAGGAATTTCCGGGCCAGGATCTGTGAAGCGGCAGCCAGCGCGGCCTCTTCGGCAGAGCGCTGCAGCGACAGGTCTTTATTGGAGGGATAATCCTGGTAGCTTTGGAGGGTACCCTTCCAGAGGGGTTTTGTTTCCCCCCTGCGGTACAGTTCCAGCTCCACCTCGATCGCCAGACGGTACTCCCTGACCTGGTCGAGCGCGGTATAGGACATGGCGCGGGATGCATAGGACCTCAAGGCCCCTTTTACACGAAGATCGGCGCTTTCGGCACTGCCGGAAGGGGCCAGACCCCGCAGGGCGTGCCCCTCATCCAGCAGGGCGCGTCGCAGCACGGTCTGGGCAGAGGAAGGAGAATTGTTGGCTTCTACCCCAATAAAGGAGACCCACAGGGATTGACCCGAAGCCAGCCGGTTGCCGCCGGAACCGGCGAAACGGTAGCCGCAGGCGCTCAGTACTATCAATGCCGTCAGCACGGCCAGCAGCCGCAAAAAGCCCGCCCAACGGTTCATTCCCGCAGTTCCGGTCATGTTCTCTCCTGCTGTCATTGCCACCCTACCCGACCACGATATTGACCAGCTTGCCGGGCACGCAGATAACCTTGCGCACCTGAACTCCTTCAAGGAAAGGTTTAACTTTATCATCCGCCAGGGCTGCCGATTTGAGGCTTTCCTGATCCGTCCCGGCCGACACCGTGATTTTCGAGCGCAGCTTGCCGTTTACCTGCACGACTACCAGCACCTCTTCATCCACCACCGCACCGCGGTCAAATTCAGGCCAGGCGGTTGCGGAAAGTTTTTGCCTGTGACCCAGCCGCTGCCACAACTCCTCGCTGATATGCGGTACGAACGGGGCCAACAGGAGCACCATGCTCTCCAGCGCCTCTTTCATGACGGCGGCAAACTGCGGCGAGGCCAGTTCCGTTGACTGCAGTGTGTTGAGCAGTTCCATCACAGCCGCGATGGCGGTATTGAAGTGAAAACGCTCCTCGATATCCTCGGTCACCTTGCGGATGGTCTTGTGTACGGCACGGCGCAGGGTACGCTCTTCCGCTGTCAGGGAAGCGGTATCAACAGCGCCGGCCCGGGCCACCAGGTCGAGTCGATCATTGACCAGCTTCCAGACGCGGTTGAGGAAACGGAAAGAACCATCGACACCCTGGTCGCTCCAGTCCAGATCCTTCTCGGGAGGCGCGGCAAACAGGGAGAAGAGCCGGGCCGTATCAGCCCCGTACTTCCTGATCAGGGAATCGGGATCGACAACGTTGCCCTTGGACTTGCTCATCTTGGCGCCGTCCTTGATGACCATACCCTGGGTCAACAGGTTGATGAACGGCTCGTCACAGGTGATGTAGCCCATGTCCCGCAGGACCTTGGTGAAGAAGCGGGCATACAGCAGATGCATGACGGCGTGTTCGATGCCGCCGATGTACTGGTTCACGGACATCCAGTAGTCAACCTTTGAGCGATCCAGCGGGCCATCCAGCAGGTCCGGACAGCAATAACGCAGGAAATACCAGGAGGACTGCACAAAGGTATCCATGGTGTCCGACTCGCGCCGAGCTGCGATCCCGCAGATCGGGCAGGTTACATTGACGAAGGAATCCAGGCGGGCCAGCGGGCTGCCCCCTTCACCGGTAAATTCGACATCCACCGGCAGGGTTACCGGCAGATCCTGTTCGGGAACCGGCACCACGCCGCACACGTCGCAGTAGATGACCGGAATCGGATTGCCCCAGTAGCGCTGGCGGGAGATGCCCCAGTCGCGCAAACGGAAGTTGACCGTCTTGGTGCCGATCCCTTTCTCCTGCAGGTAATCGGCGATGGCCTCTTTGGCGTCATCACTGCGCAGGCCGTCAAAACTGCCCGAGTTGCAGAGGATGCCCGGCTCGGTGTAGGCTTCCGTCATTGCAGCCGTATCCAGGGTCTCCCCTTCCGGCTGTATGACAACCTGAAGCGGCAGGGAGTATTTTCCTGCAAACTCGAAGTCGCGCTGATCGTGGGTCGGAACAGCCATGACCGCACCGGTGCCGTAGTCCATCAGCACGAAGTTGGCCAGATAGACCGGCATCCGCACACCGGTCAGCGGGTTGAGGCAGTAGGAACCGGTGAAGACCCCTTCCTTCTCCAGGTCTTCGGTCGTGCGCTTGATGCGTTCGGTTTTCCTGACTTTCTCGATAAAGGCTTCCACGTCATCCTTCCGGTCGGGGGTGGTCAGTTCCTGGGCCAGAGGGTGCTCCGGGGCCAGTGACATGAAGGTCGCGCCGAAGACGGTGTCCTGGCGGGTCGTAAAGACCTTGACGGAACCCGCGCCATCCTCTCGCGGGAAGTTGATCTCGCAGCCGAAGCTCTTGCCGATCCAGTTACGCTGCATGACCAGAACACGCTCCGGCCAGCCGGGCAGTTTATGAGTCCACTCCAGCAGCTCCTCGGCATAATCGGTGATCCTGAAAAACCACTGGTCTAGTTCTTTCTGGCGCACATCCGTGTCACAACGCCAGCAGCCGCCATCCTCCACCTGCTCGTTGGCCAGTACGGTTTCGCATTTCGGGCACCAGTTGACAAAAGAAGTTTTCTTGTAGGCCAGCCCGCGTGCGAACATCTCCAGAAAGATTTTCTGTTCCCAGCGGTAATACTCCACATCGCAGGTAGCTATTTCACGGTCCCAGTCATAGGAAAGCCCCAGCTGTTTCAGCTGTCCCCGCATGTAGGCGATGTTTTCATAGGTCCATTTGGCCGGATGGCTCTTGTTCTGTATGGCCGCATTCTCGGCCGGCATGCCAAAGGCGTCCCACCCCATGGGATGCAGAACGTTAAATCCCCGCATGCGCTTGAATCTGCCGACGACATCACCGATGGAGTAGTTGCGCACATGCCCCATATGGATTCTTCCGGATGGGTAGGGAAACATCTCCAGCAGGTAGTATTTCTCTTTTTCGGTATCTTCGACAGCCCGGAATGTTTTTGACTCATCCCAGTAGGTCTGCCATTTCTGTTCTATGTCAGCGGGGGTGTACTTTTGATCCACAGCCTGTTCCTTTCTTGGCACTACAGTTTGATTTATACAGCGTATCGGTTTCCAGTATGTAATATATCTTTATACTTCAAATAAATTCGCCCCGTATGAGTATTTCACGGGCAACCCGATGAAGGGGAACGACCCTGTCCACCAGACCGGTTGCAACGGCCTCGCGCGGCATGCCATAGACGATTGCCGTTTCGTCGGATTCCGCTATTACAAAACCGCCTTGCTTGTGAACCGCCCGGACACCCTTGCTGCCGTCATTGCCCATGCCGGTCAGGATGGCGGAAATCATGCGCTTCCGGTAAATACCGGCGCATGATTCCAGCATCACATCCACCGATGGCACGTAGCGGTCGGCAGTAGTTGGCGGCACGATCCGGGCTGTTACCTGACCACCGCACACCTCAAAGATCATGTTCATGCCGCCCGGCGCGATCAGCACCCGTCCCGGAAGGACCGGGTCGCCATCCTCGGCTTCCTTTATATCAAAGGCGGATGAACGGTTCAAGCGATCAGCAAAGGCCCGTGTAAAACCTGCCGGCATATGCTGTGAGACAACCACTGCAAAAGGATACTTTTGTTCAAATGATGAAAAAATACTCTGTAGTGCCGGCGGCCCGCCTGTCGAGGAGCCGATGGCCACCAGGTCGATTGTTGCCTGGCGCGCCCCGCCTGGCGGGCGTACTCTTCGTGGAAGAGGGGTACTGATCCGGTTTTCTCCGGACGGTGGCAGACTGAAACGGCGGAAGTCTTTTGGTATATGGTTGATAATCTGAAGAACTTTCTGCTCCAGGTCATCCCTGATCTGCAACAAATCCGTTGAGGCACTGCTGGACGGTTTCGCAACGAAATCCAGCGCTCCCAACTCCAGTGCCTTAAAGACCTTGTCTGCTTCGCTCAAGGCACTGATTACAATCACCGGAACCGAAAAACGGGTCGTCAGAATTCGCAGCAGGGTAAAACCATCCATTTTCGGCATTTCCAGATCAAGCGTCACAAGATCCGGCTTAAGGGCGATAATCTTTTGAATGCCCTCTTCACCATTGGCGGCAAACCCTACCACTTCGATGTCGCTGATCCCTTCCAGTATCTTTGTAATGGTACGGCGACTGAAGGCCGAATCGTCTACCACCACCACCCTGGCCTTGCTCATGGCCGCACCCCGTTCGTGCGTTCCGGTTTCTGGTAAATCATATCGTTTTTGAAATGGCGCAGGGTAAATTGAGTCGTTACATTCATGAGCGACTCCGAGTGTCCCAGAAGCAGATAGCCGCCGTCATTCAAGGAATTGAAAAAGGATTCGACCACCCGTTTTTTGGCCGCCAGATCAAAATAGATAATGACATTGCGGCAGAATATCAGATCCATCCTGCCCAGCATGAACATGCGGTTTACATCAAAGAGATTGAGATGACTGATGGTGACAAGGTCGCGGATCTCATCGCACACCTTAAAGCCGTCATCCTGTTCAATAAAGAAATGCTTGATGTATTCTTCATCGGTTGCCCGGAAAGACGATTTCCCATACACCGCCCGACGGGCGTGATGAAGCACCCGTTGACTGATATCGGTTCCGATGATCTCGATCTTCCAGCCGCGCAACTCCGTGGTTCCGTGCAGCAGCATGGCAATCGTGTAGGCTTCCTCTCCGGTGGAGCATCCCGCGCTCCATATGCGAAGGGTGCGCAGGCCGCTCTCTGATTTTTTCGCAATCAATTCGGGGATGATTTCATCGGTGAAGGCCTTCAACTGGAATGATTCCCGAAAAAAGTAGGTCTCATTGGTCGTGAGGATATCCATGATATCCATCAGTTCCTGGTCCTTCTTGCGATTGTATTTCAGGTAATGATAATAATCGCGGAAAGAAGGCAGGTTGAGGGCAGTCAAACGTCTGGCAAGGCGTTTTTCCAGAAGATATTTGGAATCATTGTCAAAAAAAATACCACAGTGACTGTAGACGCAGTCCCTCAGCAGATGGAAATCTTCATCGTTCATACTATGTTCCGCATACGGTGCGAAGGTCATGTAAGGCCTTTCAGCAGTTCCTGCAGTTGTAATCGAACGAGATCATTTGTTTCATGTTCCAGTGCCTGAACCAGTAAGGTACCGGCTTGTGATGCAGGCAGTAGTGAAACGGTTCTGGCACAAGCCATGCGCACTTCCCGGTTCTGGTGAGCCAAAAGGCGACCTGCATACGGTACAATACGATCATGAGATCGGCGGCCGATGATTGACAGAGCCAGGTTTACGACCTCTTCATCGCTGTTGTCGAGGGACTGTTCGACAAGCTCCATCGCCATATCGCAATCCAGTTCCTCAAGCAGTTTCAGACAGGTGATCAGCAAAAAACCGTCAGCACGGGGGAAAACCGATTGTACGGCATCCAGTGTGCCTCCCGGATAAATTCGGGCCAGGCTCTTCAGAACGGCGCACTGAACCCAGGCATCTTCATCGTTGAGGGCATGGGTCAAGGCCATTACGCCCCCTGCATCCCCAACCTCCGCCAGTGCTTCTGCCGCGGCGATACGTACATCGGGCTCTTCGTCAGCCAGGGCAATCATCAGGATTCCGTCGGCCGATGCAAGCCGAAGCTTGCCGATAGAGAAAACGGCCGCCTGCCGAACCATGGCTTCTTCGTCTTTTACCAGCAGTGAAAGCCGGTCACCATCTCCAAGAGCCGCAAACAGGGCAGCAGCGCTGCATCGTTGTTCAGGTCGGCCCGAATCGCCAAGCTGGTTTGCCACAGCCTGTACGCTGTTCCAGTCGATCAGCGCCAATGACTTGAGAGACGCGACTGCAGTGTTTCTGACTTCCTGATCGCTTTCATCAAGCAGTCGGACTATTCCGGGAATACAATCGGCCAGGCCAAGTTTGCCGACCGCCTCGGCCGCCGCCCTGCGGACGATTGCCGACTGATCACACAGTGCATCATGTAAAATAACTCCGCCATTTTGATAGGCACACTCACCGATCAGCATGCAGATCGCAGAACGTGAAGCTGCGTCGGCAGCAGAGAAACGTGAGATCAAGGCTTCAACACCGGCCGGTCCAAGATTTCTGAGCGCCCTGATGGCTGCTCCGGAAAGTCTTTCGTTACCAAAAGCCTGCAGAAGAATCTCGATACAGCGATTGTCTCCAATAACGTCCAGGAGAGCAACAAGCGCTTCTCCAAGTACCGGGTCCCCCGGATCAAAGATCTCAACCAGAGTTGACACAAGATTGCTGCCCTTAAGACACTTCAAGGCTGATTCCATGACGAGGCGGGATTCTGCGCCGGATCGGGAATAGATCCGGAACAGCGCCATGACAGCCGCCTTGCGACTGCTTTTCTGATGGGTTCCCAGCCCTTCCAGAAGCAATGAAACGGCGGATTCGTCCGCAATGCTTCCCAGACATTCATAGACAGCCTTGCGAAGCAGGTCCTTTCCGGCAAGCTGCCTGATCTCGTCCGGTACGGGGGCGGGAACAGCCAGTTTGCCGATAGCGGCCAATGCAATAAAACGGAACATGTCATCTTCGTTGGATACAATGGCCTTGATCAGCTCGGGTACCGTACTCGCGTCTCCGAGATTACCAAGATGTTCGGCCGCCGATGCCGCTACATTAACATCATCATCCCGGAGAGCGGACAGAAGAGCCGGAACAAAATCGAGGGAATTGATACTGCCCATGATATCCAGTACGAGTTTCCGCACATCGGCGTCGGCGTCAGTCACAAGGTTGATCAAGGCGTCCGCCGCCGGTTCTCCAATCCGTGAAACCGCTTCGGCAGCGGAGTTTCTCAGACCGGCATTATCCTCGTTGCGGAGCAGTTCAAGCAGCTCGACAACCATATTTTTTCCCGGCTCTGAAGAGACAAAGATTTCGACCGCTTCTTTGCGGACCCGCCAGCTTTCATCGCCCATGGCACTGAAGAACAACATGCAGGTGTCCTGCAAAGGTCTGCCTCTGAGATCCTGAATAGCCCTGCGGCGTACTTCTTCATCCGAGGATTGAAGGGCAACCTGAATGTCCTGCAAAATATTCACCGGATCTGTTCTCCTGAAATGTTAGTGTTTGGCAATAAAATCAACACGGCAGCAGGCTTATGAATCACGTTTATTATGATGGTTAACCCTGTTCGGCTTGAGAGTTCATACTGACTGGATGCCCGGAATTTCCAAGAAGAGAATCAATATCAAGTATCATGAAAACTCGATCATCGGAAAGGCATACGCCCAGCAGATGTTCTAAGCCGAATCCTGCGATGATATCCCGCGGCGGCTTAATATCCACGGCCGGTACCGTAATGACCTCCATAACGTTATCGACGGCCAGTGCAAGTTTCTGACGGGCAAGGGATACGATCAGCAGTTTGCCTGTCCTGTAGTCAGGTGCGGCTGATATGCCGAAGCGCTTGCGCATATCCATAACCGGGATTACGGCTCCGCGCAGGTTAATGACACCCTCCAGTAACTGCGAGGTTCCGGGAAGAGCAGAGAGTTTCTGCGGGAGAATGATCTCCCTGATTCGCATGATGTCGACGGCAAAGAGGGTTTCACCCAGATTGAAACATGCCAGCTGGATATACCGGTTATCTCTGTCCATGGTCTAGGGCTTCACTCCGCTGCCACGCAGCAGCCCCTCTATGACCTCGATAATCATGGCCGACTTGAACGGCTTTGTCAGATAGGCATCCGCGCCGCATGAAGTGCCACGTTCCTGATCATCCAAGCCTTTCCTGGCTGTCAGTATGATTACCGGAACCTGAGCTGTACGGGGATTCTGTTTGATGAAGCGGCACAGCTCAAATCCGTCAATATCAGGCAGCATGAGGTCCAGCAGAATAAGATTGAACATTTTATCGGCAAGTTTCACCATGGCATCTTTACCGGTAGATGCACCGGAAACCGCATAGCCTTTGACTGTTAACAGAATGGTTTCCAGTTTGAGAAGACTCTCTTCATCCTCAATAATGAGTATCCGCTTCTTGTGCATACCTGCTCCTGTTCAATACAATTGTATGTCAGTTATATTTTCAAGATTGAGGAGGATGATCATCCGGCCGCCGGTCCGGCCTATTCCTGTAACAAAATCACGGTCTATTCCTTCAAGAACAGTTGGAGCCGCCTCGATGGAGCCCGCTGCTATACGGACTACCTGGATGATTTCATCTACCAGAAGACCGCTGAATGACTCATCGTGCCTGACAACAATTACCCGTTCACGCCCTGTAACAGTCTTTCGCGCAAGGCCAAGGCGGTCCGGCATGTCGATAATCGGTATGATGATGCCGCGTAGAGAGATGACTCCGGACACAAAGGAAGGCACCCGGGGAACTTCAGTAACCTCCCGTGGCTTGATGAGCTCCTTTATGTCCATGATATTGATGCCATACACTTCATCGGATACCCGGAAACAGAGACACTCCTGATACTCCTCCGCACGGGCATCAGACTGTGCCTCCTCTGTCTCCGTCTGATATTCGTCACACCCGGAAGCCTCCCGACCGGCCAGGATAACCTCGACAGGGTCTCTGGGAATGTAACCGGATGGAAGCACGTTCAGCAGAACAGCAGGGGATGGTGTGGTGACAGGTGCCGGTTCGACACGTTCAATACTGTCATTCCCATCTGATACGTGTTGAGGCGGCGCGACATCACACAGCGGAGCGGACACCTGAAGTGCATCCGTCAAAGGCGGAGTCTCTTCCAGGTGACGGTTTTCCCGCTCCTGACAGGCTTTTTGTCTTATTTTAGCCAGGTCCATTGGTCACACCTACATCATCAATTCGTCTTTGATCTCGTTGATAATCGCCGAATCGATCAATGCGGCATCACACCCGTATGCCACCAGCAAGGCATTGGTAGCCATGGAATTGATCTTTCGGGGGACCCCGCCGGTGAGTTCGAATATGCGTTGAACAGCATCAGGTGTGAAGAGGCCCGCTGTGCCGCCCGCTGTTTCCAGCCTGAAATCGAGGTACTCCATAGTTTCTTCCAGCGACAGCGCTTGCAGGTGATAGTTCAATGCAACCCTCTGGCGTAACGGCTCGAAACGGGATGAGGAGAGCATCACACGCAACTCCGGTTGTCCCAGGATAAGGATTGACATAAGGTTTTGATGATCAAGCTGAAAATTCGTCAGCAGGCGAATCTCGTCAAAAACCTCATCATTATCAATAACCTGACCTTCATCGATGACCAAAACCGGACAGATCCCGTTCTGACAGCTCCGATAGACCGCGGCATTGATCTGTCCGAGCAGGCCGTCTTTTGTTGCGGCCGGTACTTCTATATCAAGCAATCTGGCGGTTGTGCGCAAAAAATCGATGGTGGTCAGACGGGGATTGACAATGAAACAGAAACGATAACCATCACCGAGCCTGTCCATAAGCGCTCGTGAAAGAGTTGTCTTGCCGCACCCTATTTCACCGGTCAAAACCGCAATCTCACGTTCCTCGACAACAAATTCGAGCCTGGCAAGCGCCTCTTCATGCCCTCTGCTCAAAAAAAGAAATCGTGGGTCAGGGGTCTTGCTGAACGGTTTTTCCCTGAAACCGAAATAATCCTTGTACATACCTTTCAGTTACCGGCTCTCATGGTTTCATTGATCATGCTGCCCACGTCAAGCACCAGGATAGTGCGCTGGTCTCCGAGATCTGCTGCCCCGGAAATGCCCCTGAAACGCCTGAACGACTCTCCCAGCGATTTGATGACGATATCCTGCTGCCCCAGAAGATCATCCACGACAATCCCCAAACGTTTTTCCGCAACTCCGACCACCACCACATAGAACTCAGCGAGCCGCTCCGTTGAGCGATGTATGCCAAAGAAACTTTCGAGTCTGAGCAGAGGCAGAGTCTGCTCACGCAGTTGGATGACTTCCTTGCGCTCAACAGTCTTGATGTCGGCATCCGTCAAAAGCAGCGATTCCAGTATGGAGGTTATGGGAAGTGCGTACGTTCTGCCGGCGCAGGTGATAATCAAGGCCTTGATGATTGCCAGTGTGATCGGCAGAGTGATAATGAAGCGCGATCCGACTCCTTTGCTGGTTTCGACATCGACTATCCCGGAAACGGCCGCGATGTTGTTTCTGACCACATCCATCCCGACACCGCGCCCCGAGGCCTCGCTGACCTTGTCATTGGTTGAAAAACCGGGCATGAAAATGAAATCAATCGCCTCCCGGTCAGAAATCGCGGTTACATCCGTTATCAGACCAGCCTGAAGGGCTTTTGCCTTGACCTTGTCCAGGTCGATGCCGCTGCCGTCGTCCTCCACTTCGATAACGACATGGTTACCCTTCTGATATGAAGCGATGCGAATGGTACCTTTTTCATCCTTGCCCAGAGTTGCCCGTTTTTCAGGCGTTTCAATGCCATGGTCAATTGCGTTGCGAATGATGTGCATCATCGGGTCGGAGATGTCTTCAACAATCAGCTTGTCAAGTTCCGTATCAGCCCCGAAAAACCTGAGTTCGACCTTCTTACCCTGTTCGCGGGACATCTTCCTGATAATACGGGACATCTTTTCATACAGCTGTCCAACCGGGATCATGCGAATCTCCATGACCCCTTTCTGCAGATCGGTCAACTTCCGTTCAAGACCTTTGGCGGCCTTGTTCAAGTCAATGGCCATGCGTGAAAAACCTTCATTACGCATACGGACAGCCACACCGGAAATGGCGGAATGAGCCAGGACGAGCTCGCCAACAATGTTCATCAGATCGTCGAGCTTGCCGATGTCGACACGCACGGTACGGCTCATGCTTTTTGCCGAGACAGTAGCGTCATCCGCGGCTAAAGAAGATGTCTCGACAGACATTGCGGACGGTTGTTGCTGTGCTGTAACGTGCAAAGAGACATCGGTGCTGTGTACCGGCTGCAATGGAGGCGGATGAATGCCTGTTTCCGGATTGCCCCTCGCTTCCAATTGGATTACGTAAATGGCATTATTTTCGAACAGATTCTTCACGTCATCCAAAGACCTGCCTGAACCAAAAAGAATTTCAAAATCTATATGCGTTTCCTGATTATTCCCCATGCTGGGGAGCGTACTGATTACTTCGCCACACGTTTTAAGGATGTCTGAAACCTGGCCCAAATCCTGATCAAAGGTTGTCAGCTCAAAGGAGGTGTGTACGCTGAAGATAGTATTACCTCTGTTCAGGTTATACAACAGACGATGTTCCTCATATTCAGTCAAAGCTCCCAGGACACGTCCGTCAAGACCAAGCTGCAAGATCGGCGATACATCGGTCGGTGTTTCCGGGTGATCCGACAGACAGGCGTTAATCCTGGAGATGCAGGCGGAAATTTCACTTGTTCGAGCAGCCGAAGGACCGGCTTCAACAGATCGCACCAGCGATGTCAAGAGTTCATGGGAACCGAAGAGCACCTCCATCAGGTTCGGGTTCAGCTTGATTTTGCCGAGCCTCAGGATGTCCAGCAGATTCTCCATATTGTGGGACAGCTCGGTAATATCGGTATAGCCAAACATTCCCGCCAATCCCTTCAGGGAGTGCGCCCCCCTGAAAATGCTATTCAGCAGGTCGGGATTCAGTTCACCTCTGTCGGCCATGTCCGCCAGATCGGCCAACTGCGAACCGAGCTGTTCAACAATCTCTTCGGTCTCTGCCAGGAATTCCTTAACCGCTTTGTGTGATACACTTTGTTGGCTCATAATTCGGGCTGGGTTGATTAAGGACAGATACAAAGATAGGAGGAGATGAGAGCCTGAAGCCTGTCCGGATTGAACGGCTTGATCAGATATTCATTAGCCCCGAGACGTTTACCTTTTTCGATATCTTTCAGGCTGCCTTCGGTAGAGATAATGATCACCGGGACAGTGAGGTAATTGGAGTTATTTCGAAGATAGCTGATCAGTTCAAGTCCGTTAATGTCCGGCATGTTGATGTCGGTAAGGATCAAATCAACATGTTCCCTCGGAAGAAGGCGAAGTGCCTCAAAGCCGCTGGAGGCCTCAACAATTCGATAGTCGCCAAGGACCTCGATCGTGGATACCAGCAGGGCACGCATGGCTGGCGAGTCGTCGGCAATCAGGATGGTTTTCTTTGTGCTCACTGTGTGACCTTTTCATGAAGCAGTCTTTCAAGATTACTTTTTTCCATGGCAACACCGGCCTGGGAAAGGAAGATCGAGAGTGATTCGGTGTCTCCAACCGGTCGTTTATCCGGGAGATTGTCTCCATACAGGAAGCCGATCACACGCGATTGACTGACAAGCGGGCCGATATATGCTTCTTCCGGCACCCCTCCGCCAAGTTGTTCAAATATATGGGCATCAAGCGCGCTTGGATGCGGTACAAAAGAAACCGGCTGATACGTCCGGGACGGTTTAGTAAACATTGAATCGGTTTCCAGCGGAAAGTGGATGGCACGAACCATCTCATCGCCGCAGGTCTTGCCTTCCGAAATGCCGAATTGTCCGGCTCCGCACACAACCTTGTCCTGCACCAGAAATACGATCGCCCGATTGAGGAATTCAGAGGCAAAACGCAAAACAAGCAGCAGAACTCCCCCTTGCAGGTCGGGATTGTTCAGTTCCTCCAACATGCCTCGCAACAGCGACAAGCTGCTGCTGTTTTCCTGTTCTGATACTACCGGTGCGTGATCGACATCGCCCATCTCAATTCGCATTTCATCGCCAAGATTAAAGCTTTTCTGCCGTTCAGGCAATTCGCCGCCAGACTCGACTCGGCAGACTTCGTCGTATAACAGCCCGAGAAAATTCTGAAAAACGTCCTCATTATCGATTTCAACCCGCCGAGGTTTCACTATAAAATTGTAGCCCATGTCCAGCACCTTTTCCTCGGCATCGGCATGGCGGTAATCAGTCATAATAATAATATGGTTATCATCGAAATTATTGTGGAGAAGGTCAAGCAGCTCAAGGCCGCCCAAAACACCGGACCCATCCATTTTAGGCATGATAAGATCGACCAGAATAGTTGGATGCTCACCTCCACGGCATAAGGCATCAACCTTGATCAATGTATCCTCACTACGCGTCATGGCATACACATCATAGCCCAGCTGGCGCATGCCTTCTGAAACAGCCTTTAGCGTCGGTTCGTCATCATCAACTATAATCAGCGGCATTTTGATGTTCAATGGAAGGCTGGGAGCGTAGCTGTTTCCGGCAGAAGTAACGTCAAGATCGAAATCTGCTTCAGCCCCGCTGCGGTTGATCCCTTCGCCGGGCGCATATCCCGTCTCGGCCGCATGAGCACTTTCATCGAGCAGGCGGGCACACTCCATCGCCAAAATTTGGGAATTCAGCCCCTGACTAAGCATAAATTGAAGCGGATCCAAGCGAGTACCATCGATCGTATCGATGTGATGGGAAGTCACAAATTCGAATGTTCCTTCCTGCCATGAAAACAGGGTAAATACTACGTATTCAATCTGCTCCCGTATAATATCCTCGACAACCTCGCTGGAGATCCCGAAGTTTTTAATAAATATGGTCCCCAGACGCTCACGAAATCCTTCTTCCTGCTGGAACGCAAGGGCTTTGCGGAGGACGGCAAGATCGATTACACCCTTTTGGATCAGCACTTCTCCCAGGCTTTCCTGGAACGTGGACGAGGTGGCCCTGACCACCTGTCCCTGACGAAAAACTATGGAGCCCTCCCTGCCCTCGCAATGGAGAAAGAGGACACCGGTCTTTCTGCTGAGGCCCACGATCTGAAGGATTTCGCCAAGCCCAAGTTCTTCAAGGTTTCCGACGAGGCTCATGCGCTCATGTCCTGTGTGTTGAGTAGGTTGGAAATGTATGCTGCATGTGTGGTGGAAAATTATGCAACTGCCTGCTGCAGATGTTGTTTATAGGTACAAACGGACTAATAATAGACCATTGTTACGCTCAAAGTAAAGCCTTTAGCTTCGTTGCCCGGTACCTGGAAGGGTTAGCCTGAGGCTGTTTTTTTGTCTCTTCCCCGGAACATGAGCCGCAGAGGAACTCCGCCGAAACCGAACGCTTCGCGGAAGCGGTTCACGATGTAACGTTCGTATGAAAAATGGATGTTTTCCGGCTGATTGGTGAAGATTACAAATGCTGGAGGTCGAATGGCTACCTGGGTAGCAAAGTAGAATTTGACCCGTCTGCCATGGGATAGCGGCGCATGATGGGTCTCGATGGCCTCGGAAAAAACACGGTTCAGATCGGAGGTCGATACGCGGCGGATATACTGTTCCATAACCTCATCGACGGTAGCCATGATCTTACCGGTACGCTGGCCGGTCAAAGCCGAGACAAAGACGATCGGGGCATAGGCAAGATATTTGAAGCCGTAGCGGATTTTTTCAGTATACGCACCAAAGGTGGCGTTGTCTTTTGGCAGGGCATCCCACTTGTTGATGACAAAGATACAGCCGCGCCCGGCCTCGTGAATATACCCGGCGATGCGCTCGTCCTGTTCGGTGACCCCCTCTTCGGCATCAATAACCATCAGAACTACATCGGCCCGTTCAATACTGCGCAGTGAATCCACGACACTGTACTTTTCGAGTTTTTCGGTGGTTTTTCCCTTGCGGCGAATCCCGGCGGTATCGATCAGCAGATATGGTTTCTTGTTGCACAGAAAGAGCGTATCTACAGAATCACGGGTCGTTCCGGGAGTCGGGTTTGCTACCACCCGTTCAAAACCCAGCAACCGGTTGACAAGTGAAGATTTACCTACGTTGGGCCGGCCGACCACAGCTATTTTTGTCAGTTCGGTATCGGAATCATGGGGATCAGCCGGCGGAAACACATCCAGAAGGTTTTCAATCAGGTCGTTCACACCCCGGTTATGTTCGGCAGAGATCGTATAGAGCTGTTCAACACCCAGAGAGTAAAACTCGGCCGATTCATTTTCCAGTTTGTCGCCGTCAACCTTGTTGATAACGTAAAAAACCGGTTTTTTTACCCGACGCAGCATCTGCGCCACCTCGACGTCTGCTGGAGTGAGTCCGGTCCGGGCGTCCATCATGAAGAGGATCACATCCGCCTCTTCCATCGCCAGACTCGACTGTTCACGCATCTGCTGCAGCATGCGATCAGAGGTAACCGGTTCAAATCCGCCGGTATCAATCAGGATAAATGGCTTGTCAAAACGGTTGATGTTTGCGTAGTTGCGGTCACGTGTCACACCGGGGGTGTCGTCAACCATGGCCCGGCGATGACCGAGCAGACGGTTAAACAGAGTTGATTTGCCCACATTCGGGCGTCCGACAATTGCTACAATTGGTTTCATTCGTATCCATACTCTCTAAGCTTTGAAGGACGCTCACTCCAGTTTTCTTCCACTTTCACAAACAACTCCAGAAATACCCGCGTATCCAGCAGGCGCTCGATATCATGCCGGGCCTGGGATCCGATCTTTTTAAGCATCTCGCCCTGTTTTCCAATGACGATCCCCTTCTGGGTGGGCCGTTCCAGGATAATTGCCGCGGCAATGGCGATGACTCCGTTTGCGCGCTCCACAAAACTTTCTACTTCCACGGCGGTTGAATAGGGTACTTCGTCGCGAGTCAAGCGGAAGACCTTCTCACGGATCATTTCGGCCACAATAAATTTTTCCGGCATATCGGTCAGAATGTCATCGGGAAACAGCTGATGTCCTTCGGGAAGATACCGGCTGATGGCCTCAACCAGAACTTCTATGCCGTCACCGCCGTCTGCTGAAACCGGTACAATTTCACGAAAAGGATGCAAGGCAGACCAGGCGGTAATTTTCTCAAGGAGGAGACCTTTTCCCGGCAACAGATCGATTTTATTAATCACCAGTATGACCGGAGTGGTAATGCCGGTCAGAACTTCGCTGACGATGCCGGCATCAACGGCAGTACCGGCCTCGACAACCAGCAGCAGCAGATCAACCCCGCTGACCGCTGACATGGCAACATCCACCATGCCTTTGTTCAATCGGGAATGACAGGCATGAATTCCCGGCGTATCGATAAATATAATCTGGCCGTCAGTGATATTGTGAATGCCTTGAATACGGTTACGGGTGGTCTGCGGCTTATTCGAGGTAATAACGATCTTCTCGCCGATTATGGCGTTAAGGAGGGTCGATTTACCGACATTGGGCCGGCCAAGAATTGAAACAAATCCTGATTTAAATGCTTTTTTATTCATTTAGTTAACCGCATATCTTTCATGTATTACTTCTTGTTCCAAGCATCTTTGAGTGTTACGATCCGGTTAAAAACCGGCCTGCCGGGCAACGAATCCTGTGTATCCGGACGGAAGTAGCCCTGCCGCTCAAACTGAAAGCGGGTCTCAGCATCTGCCAAAGCCAGGCTTGCCTCCAGTTTTGCAGTGGTGAGAATCTCCACGGAATCCGGATTGAGGAATTGCTTGTAATCGGCCCCTCCCCTGTCCGGATTCGGGTCCGTAAACAGCCGGTCAAACAGCCGAATCTCTGCATCACAGGCATGGGCCGCCGAGACCCAGTGAATGGTGCCTTTGATCTTGCGGCCATCGGCTGCCGAACCGCCCCGTGAAGCCGGATCATACTCGCAATGCACCTCAATCACAGAACCGTACTCATCCTTGACCACTCCGGTGCACCGCACAATATAGGCATAACGCAGCCGCACCTCACTGCCGGGGGTCATACGGAAGAATCCTTTGGGTGGGTTTTCAGCAAAATCATCCTGTTCTATGTATAATTCACGCGAAAACGTGATCATGCGGCTGCCCATTTCAGGCTGTTGGGGATGATTGGAAGCCTCGAATTCTTCTGCCTGATCCACCGGATAGTTGTCGATGACAACCTTGAGCGGCCGCAACACAGCCAGGGCGCGCGGAGCCCGTTCGTTCAGGTCCTCACGGACACACTCTTCCAGGACTGACAGATCAATCCATGAATCGCCCCGGCCGACTCCGATCCGTTCACAGAAGGCTCGAACCGCCTCCGGTGTATAGCCGCGCCGGCGGATTCCGGACAACGTCGGCATGCGCGGGTCATCCCAACCATTAACGATGCCCTGATGTACCAGCTCATGCAGCTTGCGCTTGCTCATCACCGCATAGGTCAGGTTAAGTCTGGCAAACTCATACTGACGCGGATGACCCGGAACCGGGAGATTGTCAAGGAACCACTCGTAGAGCGGCTTGTGATCCTCAAACTCAAGGGTGCAGATCGAATGGGTGATGCCCTCGATAGCATCCGATTGACCATGGGCAAAGTCATACATGGGATAGATGCGCCAGGCATCCCCGACGTGAGGATGGGGGGTATGGAGGATACGATACAAGACCGGATCGCGCAGGTTCATGTTGGGGGCAGCCATATCAATCCTGGCCCGGAGCACCTTGGCGCCATCCGGGAATTCCCCGGCCCGCATGCGACGGAACAGATCAAGGTTCTCTTCGACCGGGCGGTTCCGGAACGGACTCTCCTTGCCCGGATCGGTCAGTGTCCCGCGATACTGGCGGATCTCGTCAACTGAAAGCTCCTCAACATATGCCTTGCCCTGCTGGATCAGATATTCGGCCCACTGATAGAGCTGCTCAAAGTTGTCCGAGGCATAATACAGATGATCCCCCCACTCAAAACCGAGCCAACGGACGTTCTCCTTGATAGACTCGATATATTCAAGTTCTTCCTTGGCCGGATTCGTGTCATCAAAACGCAGGTGGCAACGGCCGCCAAATTGCTTGGCCAGACCGAAGTTCAGACATATGGATTTGGCATGACCGATGTGAAGATAGCCGTTTGGCTCGGGAGGAAAACGGGTGACGATAGTCTCATGTTTGCCGCTTGCCAGATCATCTTCGATAATGGCCCGCAGAAAGTTACTGGAGACAGGGGTGGATTCGGTGGTCATGAAACCTCTCATGCAATGCCTAAATTAAATTATCTCTCCTGCGAGAGAATTCTGGTATGCCGCAACTATCCTGACATCCACAAAGCTACCGATCAGATCAGGAGATCCGATAAAATTTACCGTCTTGCCGCTATCGGCTCGACCGGAAACCTGTCCGGGCCGTTTCCCCAAGCCTTCCACCAGTATCGATTGGATTGTGCCGGTGAATGAGGAATTAATTTCAAGGGTTATGCGTCTCACCACTTTCAGCAGACGCTCCAGGCGCTCCTGTTTCTGCTCTCGGGTGATCTCTTCCGGAAACTCGGCAGCCCGGGTGCCTGGGCGGGGCGAATATACAAAGGAGTACACATCGGCATAACGCACCTCTTCAATCAGCGCCATGGTCTGCTCAAAATCCTCTTCGGTTTCACCCGGAAAACCGACAATCATATCTCCGGTGATAACGATACCGGGGCGGGCCGATTTAAGCGCCCTGATTCTATCCAGGTAGCTTTCCCGGGTATAGCCGCGGTTCATACGTTTCAGAACGGCATTGCTGCCGGATTGGGCCGGCAATTGAATCTGGCCGCAGACCTTCGGGATATCACTAAAGCAGGCGATCAATTCATCAGACATATCCTTGGGGTGCGAGGTGGTGAAACGGATGCGCCGGATCCCCTCAATTTCAGCAAGCTGCCGGATCAGTCCGGCAAAAGAAGGCTGATCCGGAGTATTCAATCCGTAGGAGTTCACATTCTGCCCAAGCAGAACGATTTCCTTGACTCCGCTTTCCGCCAGCAGCCTGACCTCTTCCCGGATCTCATCCGAACGGCGGCTGACCTCACGGCCCCTTACGAAGGGTACGATACAGTAGGAGCAGAAATTGTCGCAGCCCTGCATGATCGTAACAAACCGGCTGACGCGTGAACTCTCCTGAACGGCCGGAAACAGCTCCAGACGTTGATCGTTATCGATAAAAGAGGTCTCACTGCGTCGCTGACCCTGTTCCGCCGCTTTGACCATATCCGGCAGAAGATGCAGATTATGCGTCCCGAACACCAGATCAACCCAGGGAAACTTTTCCAGCAGAAGCTCGCCCTCATGCTGGGCAACGCAGCCACCGACACCTATCACCAGACGCCTGTTGGCTTTTTTTAGAACCCGCAGATTTTCGAGCCGGTTATAGACCCGCTCTTCGGCTCCTCCGCGCACACTGCAGGTATTAAGCAGTATCATATCCGCTTTTTTCAGCACCGGGTCCGGAGAATACCCCGCATCGGCCAGCATGGAAACAATCCGTTCTGAATCGTTGACATTCATCTGGCAGCCGAAGGTTTCAATGTAAAGGTTCTTCGATTTCATAGAACTATAAATTATACGCTTAAATACCGGTTCAAGTCAACAAACGCGGCGGACTTCAATATTGGGGGGTAATCGAACGGAGCGTACTACTGCAACAGAGAGATTTCGATCAGCATGGGGACGATAACTCATTATAATCGCGCAGCCGGAAATACGGCGCAAGAATCCCCATAAACCAGATAAAGCACAACAAACCGGTAATGGAGTTGAATACTCGAAAGTTTGTCAGCGGTCCGAAAACCCTGTCATGAAATCTCAGAAATGGATATCGTTTCGGCCCGAGAACAGGCCGCGCCAGAATATCTATAAAATAAAACATCTGCCACGAGTTCTGTCGAATGTAGCGCCCAAGCCGGTAAAATACATCGATGGTCCCCCTGATTCCCCAATCATTTTGCATCATATCCCTGATGATGCCAAAAAACGGCGAGAGCAGGAGTCTGCCCGTCTCGTGCTGCGTCTGATACACCCCCGGCGCACGAGTGAAAAAAGTATGCTCACCGGTATTATACAGCCCCATCATCATGCTCATCAGGATATAGCGACGGTGGAAACCTTCTTTTTCAAAGCGCCGTGCGGATGTTTTCAGGTATCCGGGAAGGGTGATCCATGCACCCTGAGAACGGATCTTTTCAGCCATTCGTTGATCTTCGAGAAAGGGAAGACTTTCATCAAAGCCGCCAAGACGGTTGAAATAATCTCTTGTCAGCAACATCCCTTGATCACCATTGGTCGTTCCGGAACGGTTGAAAGCGCTCTTTTCCTCGGCGTAGCGGTAGGACATGGCGTTTGATCTGTTTGAACGCATAAATTGCAGACAAAAATGTCCGGCTATTTCATCGCTCCCCGCCAGGTCTATTTTCCGGATCAATGCATTAACTGCATTATAGAGAAGTCTCTCGTCATCAATACCCGAATCCGCGTGCAGAAACAGGAGGTAGTCGCCGACAGCTAATCGGCTTGCGTCATTCATTTGCGCGCCGCGACCCCGCTCACTGCTCACAAAATTAGCTTTGAATGAATTTACAATAGACTGTGTGGCATCCGTGGAACCTCCGTCAGCGACAAGAATCTCAAGAGTTATATCTTTTTGAGCTAACAGCTTTTCCAGCAGCGCCGACAGATGAGCATCTTCATTGAGGGTGGGTATAATGACGGAAAGCATCGGTAACGTCATCCCGTTACCGATTGGTTGAAAGGGTAATATCATCGTACCAGGTCGTGGCATCGCTACCGGTGTTGTCGGTGTCAGTCATGATGGCGATAGCGCTGGCCTGACCGGGATCAGAGCCGAATAAGCGCCTGTAATCTGAAAAGATATCCCTCTCCTCAACAAGCCATTGTCCGGCTTTATCGTTTCCTGATTCAACCGCAACCATGATCGCGTTGGATGTATAGGCATTGGGAATAGAATCTCCTGTTTTCAGATGATTCGCCCAGATATAATTGATCGCCTTTGTCTGCCAGAAATAGCGACCGCTGAAAACTACATATAGCCGTGCAGCGTAGTCATCACCGGTTTTTGTTTTTTCATCACCTTCGGGTATCGTATGGACTATCCGCCATGACCAATGCAGATAACGGAATTTTTGCGGATCAAAACTGATTTTCCTGACCAGGCCGGAGGCAGCTGCATGACTGGTGGCCTTGATAACCATTTTGTCGTTTTCCCGGACCAGACGGTAGTCCGTGAGCCCTTTGAAACTCTTGGTTTCCCAGCCACGTAACCCGTCGGCACTGAAGCGGCCAACCGCAAGTTCGTCTGCCACAGCTGACGAAGCGAAAGACAGCCAGACAGTTGTGATTATGATGATAAAACTTTTGATCATATTGATATCTATATCGGAGAGTTTATATACGGGTCAACATGAAATATAATGCCGGCGAGTTGATTTCTTATCACTTTTCAGTCAGTCGCACAACCTTGTCGGGATCGCATTCCGCCGAGACATGTTCGTCGCGTTCAGCCGAATTTTCGCTACGATTTCCTAAGTCCGACAGACTCCTAGAGAATTGTCTAATACATGTAAGTGTACTAAACAAGTAGCGGCTGTCATCATGGCAACGCTAATAAACGTGGCCGGCACCCGCCAAAAAAAACCCGCATAAGCGAGTTTTTTTTGATAAATTATAAAACTATCATGATATCATTTTTTTTCTGAAAACTCATCCAACTCATGCTTCATACCGACCATTTCCCTGATTTCGTTCCACTCTTTTCTGTCAACGGCAGCTTCTTCACCCTTCATAACATTGATAATGTCGAAATAATCCTGCTGATATTTGCTTTTTTTGACCTCTGCGGCCGGTTTGCACTTAACGGCGTAGACCGTTTGAAGCGACTGATGATCCCATGCCCGCCACTGCTGTTCATCCTTCAGTCCGATGTAGGAATGTCCTTCCAGGGTTTTGATTACCGCCTTGGTTTCGAATGTTTTCGCGCGCTCTACCGCCTCTTTGTACTCCTGCATAATAACATACGCCGAAGCACCTGAAGTGGTTGGATAACGCTGATACTTCGCTTCGAATTTTTTTACGAAGGCAATGCCTTTGGGATAATTATAGGTAAACGGTACACTCCAGATCCAGGGAAGAGTTCCAATAACACCTTCCATCGCCTCCGGTCCGGCTCCCTGGGCCATATCATCATTCAGACTTGGAACAATGATCTGCATCTGGTTTTTCAGTCCCATTTCATAAGCCTGATGGACTGCAATCTCCATGTCGCGCCCGAAAAGTGACAACACAAGCACAGTGGCCTTGCTCTCCTTGGCCTCCTTGAGAGCCTCTTTGAAATCCTTGGCCCCTAACTCGGTCAGGACTTCGGGATGGGCCGTGATGTCCTTGGTGTTGGTAAAGTTGCGAAGTACCGATTCGGTCGTCCAGCCCCAGGTATAATTCGCCGTGATATAGAAGTATTTTTTACCGGAAAAGTTTTTCTTCAGATACTCGGACAGGACCTTCCCGGTTGCATACGCATCATAACATTCACGAAAGATGTGACGATGACCGTATTCGCCGGTGGTTTCCGTAGAATACGTAAGTGTTCCGAAAAACAGCCGGTTTTTCTGCAGTGCCACCTCCCCCGTGGCAATCGCCACCGCGCTGGAAGACCCTCCGAAGATCATCGGTACACCTTCATTGTCATAGAGTTCGGTTGCGTTAGCCCTGGCAATCTTGGCATTGGATTTGGTGTCCCGATATACCAGTTGGACCTTTTTGCCAAGAATCCCTCCTGCCGCATTGATATCTTCCACCGCAAGATCGGCAGCCCGGCGCTGATCAAGACCCTGCTTGGCATAGGGCCCAGTTTCCGGGTAATTCAGGCCGATCTTTACAACTTCCTGGGCAGGTACGGCAGCGACTGCCGGCTGAGCCAGAAGAGCGGTAATGGATAAGACTAAACACATACAAAATAATGCTTTTCCCATTCTAATACCCCCTTTATTCAAACATAAATATGGTTTATTTATACTTTAAAGTTGGAAATTATAAAACCATTTTTTATGAATGTTTATGCTCTTATTACAAATCGGGCGAAAAAATAAACACAAGCAGAATTGGTTGCTACAAATACTGTGTATTGACAACATTGGCAGGTGCACCGGATAGATATGACGAAACATTTGCAGCAACAATGGTCATCAATCGTTTGCGGGCCGCCAGCGAAGCCCAGGCAATGTGCGGGGTAAAGATACAGTTGGGAGCCGTTAGAAGCGGATTGTCCGCCCGCATCGGCTCATAGGCCACAACATCCAGACCGGCTCCGGCAATAATCTTGTTTTGAAGCGCCCGAGCCAGATCAGCTTCGTTCACCAACCCTCCCCTGGCCACATTAATCAAGAAAGCCGACGGTTTCATGGCCTCCAACAGTCTTAAATCCACAAAGCCTTCGTTATCAGCTGTCTGGGGGCAGTTGAGCGTCACGACGTCGGCGGTAGCGAACAGCTCCTCACGTGAGACAAAACGGACGTTCGTCGGTCCAGGATCCAGCGGGATACGCGGGCTGTAGGCGATAATCCGCATTCCGAAAGCAGCACCGACCCGCGCCACGGCGCGACCGATAGTACCGTAGCCGACGATGCCTAATGTCAGTCCGTCCAACTCAAGGATAGAGGTCTTCCAAAAGGCATGATCCGGACAGCGCACCCACTCTCCGGCCTTGACTGCAGCATCGTGAATACCCACGGCAGTGGCCAGCTCCAGAAGCAGGGCAAAAGTTGTTTGAACAACTGATTCCGTTGAGTAGGCCGGGACATTGGACACCGGAATTCCCCGCTTACCGGCAGCTGCAACATCCACATTATTGTAGCCGGTGGCCAGCATCGAGATATATTTCAGTTTCGGTAGCGCCTCCAGTGTTGCTGCGTCCAGCTTGCATTTGCTGGTCAGTATGATGTCCGCTTCCCGTGCGCGTTCAAGCTTCAGCTCAGGCGGGGTCCGGTCATGAATTATGCAGGTGCCAAGAACCTCAACCGGGCTCCATGGATTATCACCGGGGTTTATGGTATAGCCGTCCAGAATAACAATGGTGGGAGTGATGGACATAACTGCGCTCCTTGTGGAAGATTTGAACAGCGAAATTATCAGGTAAGACCGGATTCAGTCAAGCGTATGCTGCAGCAATCGAAAAACAGTGGACGTTCGGCAATGGCCTGACGTATGTTAGAAAGAAGGCTGAATACAAAAACGGAGGTTAAACATGTTTCCGCAGAATGATTTTGGCGCTTCACTTTACAAAACCTGGAACGACACGCAAAAGCGCGAGGAGATAGAACGGCTTGTGGAGGGATACCGTAAAGGTCTGCCGGTCGGCATCCTCTGCAAGATGGTAGAAACCGTGGCCGGTAGCCAGCAGCGCGCCCGCAAGCACCTGCATGCGCTCATGACACCGACTGAACGTCAGTCCGCCATTGAGAAGGAATCCGGCGGTATACAGCTGGTCGTCAAAAAGTTAATGCAATAATGGAAGGGGATACTTCCAACATAATGAAAAAAATACCACTTTTACTGCTTTTTGTATTTGTACTCTTTCTGGTGGCTTTTGGAACATGGCAACTATTCCACGGCAACCTGGAGGCTGCCTTTTCGACACTCCCCTTCCTGCTGATTGTATATCTCTTCGTGATGAGACGGCACTCGTAGCGTGCACGGAGGTTGCCATATAGTGCCCATCACATCAATCGGCACGTCAGCATTTCCCAACGGGCCGATCGATGTGATGGACGCCCAGAGTTTCTTCAGGTCGTTGAGCGTCAGGTGACGATAATATCCATTGATGTTTCCCAGTAGAGTCTCCTTTCGATGATGATCAAATTTCAGCACGATACTGACCGGCAAAACCTGATCACTTGAAGGTTTTGATAATGTACTCCGCTATCGCTTTGGCATCGTTGTCGGTGATTGTTTTCTTATCGAAGGTAGTCATCCCCTCCCCTGGTTTCCTCATCAGCTTGATAATGTCGTTGGCATTCTTGACGCCGTGCTTTTCACGGTCCTTGCGGGAAAGGGTCTTGTCCGGCTTGATGATATTCCCCCCGTCGGCATGGCAGGCCGTACAATGCTCCTTGAACTTTATTTCGCCCATCGATTGCGCAGCCTGTCCCGGCGAGGCTGCCAGGATAACGGCACCCGATACAATCATAACGCCAACAACCAGTTTCAAATGCTGTTTCATAATCTCCCCCTAAATGTGATTTTGTACATGACTGCGGAACATCCGCGAAGTCACTGAACCTGTTCAAACTTCTTCACAATATAAACTGTTTGTTTGATTTTATCAGACTATCAATGCTCTGCAAGATTTTAAATTTGTCGTGGCGTTATTTTGTTGCGCTTGACCCAATACGGACTTGGGCCTACATTGAATCTTCTAAAATGTACAGGCAATTTCTGAATCAGTTGTAACAATTCATTCGACAGAAAGAAATGGCTATGAAGAAGTGCCCTTTCTGTGCTGAAGAGATTCAAGACGCGGCAATAAAATGCAAGCACTGCCGCGAGTTTCTTCACGCCTCATCTCTCCCGCGCCCTGGAGAAAACAGCGTCAAATGGTATTTCCGAAAATCATTTGTGATCTTCGCTGTCTGCAGTATTGGACCTTTGGCTTTGCCGCTCGTCTGGCTGAATCCGAAGACCACACGAGGCTGGAAAATTGGACTCACACTAGTGATAGTTGTGCTCAGTTGGATTCTGTTCCAAATAACCCTGGAATCCGTCCGGAATCTGACCGAGTATTACAAGCTCATTAATTCGATATAAGAAAAGTATCCAGGGGTTTGTCGTTCTGAGGAAAAAATTGGTGGCAGGACAACATGTACAATGCTGATGTTTTTCTGTCCCATCAACGAAAAATGTGCTTCTTACCGAAACAGGACATGGGCGGTGGAAAGATTAATTAACGGGTAAGGCCGTCTCCAGGGCTTTCCGGTATGCCTCTGAAGCTTCCTTCAGTTTTTTCTGCTCTTCATAGACCCGGCCTTTGAAGAAATAAATATTATAGTCCATGGGATTAATCCTGGCCGCTTCGTCAAACATCTTCAGGGCCTCATCCATCCTCCCCTGTTTACCATAGGCAAAGCCGGAATAATAAAAACATGGAGTATAATACTCATCAATTTTAAGAGCTCCCTCCAGAACAGAGCGCCCTTCGTCAAACTTTCCGTCATT
This sequence comes from Desulfuromonadales bacterium, assembly GCA_016650295.1. Taxonomy (GTDB): domain Bacteria; phylum Desulfobacterota; class Desulfuromonadia; order Geobacterales; family Pseudopelobacteraceae; genus CAIPTY01. The sequence goes on from JAENWA010000068.1 coordinate 43,036, forward strand.
GAACATCAGCAGCGCCGATTCACACAGGGCGATGACATTTTCCGGTTCTTTGGCCAGAGCCTCCTTGAATTGGGTTTTGGCCGCCGCGGTATCCCCTTTCCCCATATAAAAGATACCCAGACTAATGTGCGGCAGAACAAATTTGGGATCAGCCTCGATAGCTTTCACGAACCACATTTCGGCGGTATCCGCCATGCGCCCGGACTTTAACGTGTTCCTGCCCATATTGAAGAGCCGAAGCGCGTTCTTGTTTGGCTGATATCCTTTTTTGGCGACTACGGCCAGCTTCTTCCCCTCAAGCGAGTCTGTAATGAAATCCGCCATCTCTTCCGACCCCACCAGAGGGTAACCGGACATCTCATATTTGATAAGCCGATCCTTGTCGACGATTATCGTCGTGGGAAGTGCAATAACCCCGACATCGTGGAAATAACCGAGCCCCTGGTCGATAAGAATCGGAAACGAGAGCTTTAGCCTGTCAGCTGTCGCACGTATCTGCAACAGTTCCGCATCCGAAATGTTTTGTCCGTTCGCATTGATGGCGACAACCGAAAAACCCTGTTCACGATACATCTGGAAGAGTTTCTGCATCCTTGCCAGCGCTTTTTCCGACTTGGTGTCCCAGGTTGACCAGAAGATCAGAACCGTAAGTTTTTCACCTTTCAGGTCGGCAAAAGTTTTTGATTCACCGGAAATCTGCTTCAACGAAAAGTCCGGCGCTTCCATCCCAGCGTGCAATTGCTGGAGCGTGGCCGCGGCAGGTGTGAACATGAAGAGCGCGTTCAACGTAAAAAGTGCGGAAAGCAGCAAGGTTTTTTTGAGGGTGCCGAAACGGGATGCGTGGATGGTCCTGATTAATTTTGTCATCTGGGTAAACAGATTGTCCGCACAGTTATCATAAAGGTCTGCCTATTCTGGTTAACGTGGTTGACTTCGCCTGAAGAGACCGGATACCGGTAGACTTAAGGGCTGAATTGAGAAAAATCGCTTATTTTCGTCCTTGCTGATATTTATTAATACCTTCTTTGTATTCCGCAATTGCCTTTTCAAAATTGCCGGTCTTTTCGTAAATCCGTCCCAACTCATAATGCGCTCTGACCGGATTGGGGTTCTGCACAAGAGCGCTCTTGAGCGTCTGCTCGGCTTCCTTGATATTACCTCTGCGCGACATGACAATACCCAGCCCGGTCATGGCGGCAGGGGAGTGGGAATTGAGTTTCAAAGCCTCGTCAAACGAATGCTGGGCTTCATCCAGTGAATCCTTTTTTAAAAAGAGGTACCCCAATCGGGCATGAAGGACTGAATCGGCGGGTTTTGCTGCAATCTGCTCCTTCAGGCCGCGTATCTCCCCGTCGAGAAGGTTTCCCACAGGGGATACGGCCGACTGTTTTGCCGGGGTATCAGCAACAAGCGCCTTTTCCGGGCCGGCAGCCGGCACCTGCGTGACCGTCAGCACAAGCAGAAGGACGCAGGCGCATGACAGGCAGACACCAGAATTTGACTTACGTTGCTGAAACAGCTGTGATGTATTTGAGAGGTCCATTGCGCAACCAGGTGCCAGGTGCCAGGAGACTGTCGGGCTTAGGAAATCGCAATAGATTTACCCTAAGCCCGACTGACTCCTAGATATTTTTTGCAGCCTGCTTTCTGTCATATATATACATCTTGTGGCAACCGGGGAGACATTGGCCGCCGTTTTCAGTCTTCTCGAAACCAACCGGCAGATTCCAGGTATTGAAAGGAACTGAATTCCTGATATGGCGCGGATTGTTAGTGGCGTGCGCATCATGACATGCCCGGCAGGTGCGCCCCTTAACCGATTTATTGACATGGATAAAATGCAGGTTTTTGTCGCCGTTTCTGAATGCGGTCACTTTCGTAGTTTTTTCATCGCTGGCAAGTGTTTTTTCGTGGCACATGTAACAGAGCTTGTAGTTCTCCGGGTCATATCCCGAATAAAAGACCGGCGGGAAATTCTCGCGCAACATCCTGAAGTTTTTGGAGCCATGGGTATTATGACAACCTGAACAGTCTTTCTGCTTTATCGGGCCATGATGCACGGTATTTTCACTGAGCATCTCTTTCATGTTTGCCACCTTCCCGGCCGCGGATGAAAAAGCCTTATCGTGGCAGCTCATGCACAGATCAGCCGGCTGCATGGTCAGCTGCTTGACGTAATCGGAAAAATGCGGATCATGACAGGCAAGGCATTTTTTTTCGGTTACCAGTCCCTTGTGCTTGACAGTTGCCGTACTGATATTCATCTGCTTGTCTTTATGGCAGGTAAAACAGAGATCCTGTGAGCCGTCAGCTATGAAATTATATTTGAACTCTCCACTATGGGGATTGTGGCACTGCATACATGATTTCCGGACCGGAGCATGTGCAAATTTCTTTTTTTTGAATGCCTCAGCCTTGTCGGTATGGCACTCAAAACAGACTGCGTTGGCGCTGGCTCTCAGAAGTTTGGGAAAATCCCCCTGATGCACGGCGTGGCAGGTTGTGCAGCTTCCAACGGCAACCGGACCGTGGACGAATTTTCTTTTTATAATGGATCGGTCATGGCATTTGAAGCAGAGTTCGGCACCGGCGGCGCGAAGCTGAAATTTGTTGGGAGACTGGTGGGAATCATGGCAGGAGAAGCATTTACCTTCTTTGACCGGAGCGTGCACGAATTTTTGCGTATCGAGGCGCTCGTGGCACTCCGCACACAGCTTGCCGGTATTCTGAATCTTTTCGAAGGAGTGTTTCTGCTTGAACATACTCTTGGCCGATTTGTGACAGGCGCTACATTCTCCGGTGGCCACCGGACCATGAACATACTTTTCTTTCACCATTTTGTCGTGGCATTCCGTGGCCGTGCACGAATCTTTCGGAACACTCGATTTATCAGCAGCCGCACATGTTTTACCACCCGGGCTGGAAAGCAAGAATACCAGCAACATCAGTGCAGCTACGATAAAATAAATACTGCACGACTGTTTCCTGTTCGTGGTCATGATCTACATCCCCCTCTTTATATCATTTCATTTCAAAGTATGATTTTGTGTATACTGCATACAAAATAGCACACATGTTTCAGCATGTTGCCGACTGGTTGTCAAGTTATTTATTTGCTTCCGTCCATTATCAGGATACTGATAAAAAATTTCATTTCCTGCTCCGGTCATGGGCTAAGCGGCTCCCCCAGCAACAGGCGATTTTTCGGCGTGATGTCGCCCGGAATCTGCTGCGTATATACGCGGTAACCCCTCTCACGCAGACGGGTGGATCTGAGCACATCCTGGGCCAGCGGCCCATCCAGCCATCCCTGCAGGCCGCCCATGTCGCCGGTATCCAGATCATGACAACAGGGCAGTACCGCTACCCGCGCCCTGACCATCATGGCCCGTTCCAAGACCAGATCGGTCAGTCCGCCGCAGGCATGCACCGAAACGACCAGATCGTCAGGCTGCAACGCCACCTGGATCAGATCCCGCTCCACGAACTCCACCCGACCGGCCAGACGTGGCCAGCATTCCTCCAGGCAAACGGCCAGTTTCGCGGCCTGTTTCGGGATACGCCGATCCACGGCCAAGGCTGTTGAAGAGCTGTCGTCCAGCAGAAGCAGGATGTACGCCAGCAGCCCGTGTCCACAAGCCATGTCAACCACTCTGCCCCCCCGGAAGCGGCGCCGTATCCGTCTGGCCACCTCCCAGGCCTCATATAGTTCCTTGCGGGGCAGGCAGCCGGCCCGACAGACGCTTCGGGCCAAGCGTTCGAAAAGTGTCTCGCCGGGGAACTGAGGCAAGAGCCGTTCGGTAAGTCTGTTGCGGGATGAACGATCCATTATTATTCCTTACTCTATTTCGCAGTCTGCAACAGATAGGAACTCAGCGTGCCTCCAGTGCGAAAATTTTTGCTGCGTGATCGACAATGGTTCGTCCGATGCTGATGGAGGCCGTCGCGGCCGGCGACGGTGCATTCAGGACATGGATCATACCGTCGCCATCCAGCAGGCAGAAATCGTCCAGCAGTCGCCCCTCACAGTCCACGGCCTGGGCCCTGACCCCCGCCCCGCCCGGCCTGACGTCTGCTCCGCACAGTTCCGGCACCAGTCGTTTCAAATCACGGACAAACCGCGCTTTGCTGAATGAACGGCGGTATTCCTGCATGCCCACCCGCCAGTAGCGTCGGGCCAGGTTACGAAATCCCGCAAACATGATCATTTCCAGTGTATCCCGCAGGGAAAAACTGAAGCGCCCGTACCCCTCCCGCTTGAATGCCAAAACTGCATTGGGCCCGGCCTCCAGTTTCCCGTCAATCATACGTGTGAAATGCACGCCCAGAAAGGGAAAGGCCGGGTCCGGAACCGGATAGATCAGGTTTCTGACCAGATCGCGTCGGTGCTGATCAACAACGTAATACTCTCCCCGGAAAGGAATTATCCGTACATCCGTGGCACTACCGCACAGGCGGGCTATGATATCGCTCTGCAGGCCGGCGCAATTGATAATACAGCGACAAGGAAGATCGCCCTGTGCAGTTGCGAGTACAAAGCCCCGCTGCTGGCGGGTGACCAGCTCCACCCGGCACTTGGTCTGCACCCGGCCGCCATGACTGCGGATGACATCCGCATAGGCTTCGGTCACCGCAGTGTAATCCACGATGCCGGTCTGCGGCACGAACAGCCCCGCAATACCTGCCACATGGGGTTCGCAGTTGCGCAGTCCCTGCCCGTCCAGCCGTTCCAGCCCCTCCAGACCATTCTCACGCCCCCGTAGTTCCAGCGAGTCCAGGGCCGGAATTTCATTTTCGCTGGTGGCGACGACAATCTTGCCGCAACGTTCATGGGCAATGCCGTGCTCCTCACAAAAACTGTACAGAGCATCACGTCCGCTGGCACAGGTACGCGCCTTGAGCGAACCCGGACGGTAGTAAAGACCGGAATGGATGACTCCGCTGTTATGGCCGGTCTGGTGGGCTGCCAGTCGGTTTTCCTTCTCAAGGACTATCACCTCCAGGCCGGGATATCTTTCCAACAGGGCCATTGCCGTGGCTGTTCCGACCACCCCGCCTCCAATAACGGCCACATCCACAGCTTGCATGGCACCTCCGAACGAGCTTGAAGTAACGTGTACCCAACTGTTTTCATCGCATGATTTTTTTATATTACTATGGTAAACTTTGTCCATGGCAAGCAGATGCAGCAATGAAGTAATGCAATGAGCCTGGACACGGTAAATGAAGCATCTGAAGTTCAGATCCTTCCCATCCGTAATTGGAGGTGTCCCATGACGACAAACACTATTGATGATGCCATAGAACGATATGTGAGCGAGCGCAAAAAAAGTGAACGAAAAATAGCTGAATCAAAGTTTCTGAACTATACCTATCTTGTCAGCGGTGAAAGTGATACAGCGGCGTTCATGCGCCGGGTCCGCAGCCTGATCCGCTATTATATCGACTATCTGACAGTCCTGGAAAATCCGCTGCGCGGGCCGCAGACCGCCTGGCTGGGCCTTATGGCACTCGTGTTTTCGTTCGGGATCTATATGCTGACGGATGATGAGTTGCGTGTGGCAGGGATTTTCATCACATCCGGGACCTTGGTCAACGGAATTTCCCTGGGGCGCTCCGTAATTGACAAATGGGTGGATATCGCTGTTACAATCGCCCTGTACCGTGAGATTATCGAGATCATAGACAACACATTGCCGGCCGAATGCTGACGGCCGTACAGACGAGTTACCTGGGCTTCATGCCTCACAGGTGAAGCTCAGGTTTGAGGTTGTCAGATCTGAAACTTAATGCTATGCGCCAACCCTTCCTGCTGTTCAGAACCGGCTCCAGCCGCGATTCGATGTAGCCGATAAGACTGGCGTCTTCCGGCAGTTCCGTTGCAAATCTGACAATGCGGAAGGCCACCAGATCACCAACCTCCGGGTGTCCTGGCGCTTCGGGCAGAGTCGGCCCCCAGATATCGAGAACCCCCTCCTGACAGGCCAGGCGCAGACGATACCAATGTTCCCCCTCCGCTCCGCGGCGCCCCTCCCCCACCACCAAGGCTGGTATCCGTGCATTCAGCAATAGCGGATAATGCAACGTACAGGCATGGGCAAAGGCGGCCTCACTATTCTGAAACTCCGTCAACGTATCTTCTTTATCGTGAAACCAGTCGAACATGCCGGTCAACCTTCCTTGGGAATTCAAGACTGCTCAGAGGGATTACAGAACGCTTCAAGCAGAATGTATCATCTGTCCAGAACGAGTCAATAGATAATAGCCTGCATGGGTTCCTGATTTAGCCCTTTGGGGATAAACCAGGTGTATCTTGGGACAATAAATACATTTCCAAGGAGTCCCCCCATGTCCTCGCAGATTGTCGAATCAGGACGTTACTATTACTTCAGAACTGGAAGTTCATCAGGTATACTTGTGTCGTAAAGGTCGCAGGTATAAATTGGCAGATGAAAGGATAACCAGCCATGAGTAAAATGATCGGCATATTGACGTCCGGTGGTGACAGCCCGGGATTGAATGCGGCCATCCGGGGCATCGGCAAGGCCCTTCTGGGGCGCTATGGAATGAAGGTGATCGGGTTCCGTGACGGTTTTCGCGGCATGATGGAAAACCGGACACAACTGCTGGATTCGGATGCTCTCTCAGGCATTCTCACATTGGGAGGCACCATTCTGGGCACGAGCCGTGACAAACCCTATGCCATGCCGGTGGCCGGCAAGCTGATGGACATGACCGATGTCATTGTAGACAACTACCGCAAGCACCACCTGGACGCGTTAGTCTGCCTGGGTGGTGGAGGTACGCAAAAAAACGCCTACCACCTTATGAAACAGGGCCTTAACGTGATTACGCTGCCCAAGACCATCGACAATGACGTGGTCCTGACCGACGTATCCTTTGGTTACGATACCGCTCTCGGGATCGCTACGGAGGCCATCGACCGGCTGCACAGCACGGCCCACAGCCATCATCGCATTCTCGTTCTGGAACTGATGGGAAACAAAGCCGGCTGGCTGGCCTTGGGGGCCGGAATCGCCGGCGGGGCCGATGTGATCCTGATTCCTGAAATACCGTATGATGTAAAGAATGTGGCTTCGGCAATTCTGCGGCGCAGTCACAGTGGACAGGGCTTCAGCATTGTTGCCGTGGCCGAAGGGGCCGTTTCCCGCCAAGTCGCCGCCAAACGGGATGAGGCGGGCAAGAGCAAAGACAGCAAGAAGAAAGAACAGAAACAGCAGGCCCAGGAGCGGGTTGCCAATAACAAGCCGGGCAACAGCCTGCATCTGGCCCAACAGCTGGAAGAACTCACCGGACTGGAATCACGCCTCACGATCCTGGGTTACCTGCAACGGGGGGGAACACCTTCGGCGGGGGATCGCCTGCTGGCCACACGCCTGGGTACGACCTGTGCCGACCTGATCAATAAAGGCGTCTTCGGCGTGATGGTGGCGGCACGGGGAGATGGTGTCGAACCGGTAGAACTCAAGGACATCGTCGGTAAACGCAAGACAGTGCCTCTCGATCATGACTGGATCGAGAGCGCGCGCAGTGTGCATACCAGTTTTGGAGATTGACCAGAGATATGTGGCCTTGTAGAAATTGCCTGTTTAATACCGGATGGTTCATTAAATAAGCTGCATCTCACTGACCCGTATGATCAGAACTTCCTGGCGGAAGCGGACAGCAAGCTCTTCGCGGTAGGTCAGCCACCACTCTCGATTGAAGGGCTCGGTCATTACCTCATAGGTGACGATATCGTCATGAACCGTCAGCGTACTACTTTCCTTCCATAAACCTTTGGCAGGAGACCGAACATAGGTGGTTATGCCGCCAAACATCTCAGTTAACTCATCACGCACCTGTTCATATTCATTCTGCGGAAAGGGCTGGCCGTCATTATCGTAAAGCGGCAACAGAATTTGTACGAGATACATAGCTTCCTTTCACGATGCCGGGGTCAGGTTGGAGTTTCAGACATTCATAGACAAAAGCAACTAGAAAACAGAAACCCCCGCCCAGGCAAAGCCGGACGGGGGTCATAGTATGCCTTCAGCCTCTCAGCCTCAAGCTTTTCTTCATGATACCTTACTTATATTCCGGCATCTCATCGAACTGCAGATACTTGTAGATGGTATCCATGTTCGGCTCGATCTTTTCCTTGTACATTGCAAGGAATTCAGCCGGTTCGGGCAGCTTGCCCAGCAGGGCCGTTACCGCGCCCAGTTCGGCGGAACCGAGATAAACCTTGGCGCCATTGCCGATACGGTCGTCGAAGTTACGGGTCGAGGTGGAGTACATATTGACTCCATCGGGCACGCGGGCCTGGTTGCCCATGCAGAGCGAGCAGCCGGCGATTTCGATGCGGGCTCCGAAGGCACTGTAGATCGCAAAGTAGGCCTCATCCTTCAGCTTCTGCTGATCCATGCGGGTCGGCGGGCAGATCCAGGTACGGACCGCCGGATTGAACTTGCTGCCGCGCCAGATCTCGGCTGCTGCACGGAAATGACCGATGTTGGTCATGCAGGAACCGAGGAACACGTCCTGGATCTCTGTACCGGCAACATCGGAAAGCAGCTTGACATCATCCGGGTCATTCGGGCAGGCCAGAATCGGCTCGGTGATCTCGGCCAGGTCTATCTCGATAACTGCGGCATACTCAGCATCTGCGTCGGCTTCAAGCAGCTTGGGTGCTTTCAGCCATTCATTGACGGCATCGATACGGTTCTGGAGCGTCTTCGCGTCCTGGTAGCCGTCCTCAATCATCTTCTTCATCAACGCCACGTTGGAACGGAGATAGGTCGCCACCGAAGCCTCGGAAAGCTTGATGCAGCCTGCGGCAGCGGAACGTTCCGCGGCGGCGTCGGTCAACTCGAAGGCCTGCTCAACGGACAGGTCGGGCAGACCTTCCATTTCCAGGATGCGGCCGTTGAAGATATTGACCTTGTTCTTCTTCGGAACTGTCAGCAGGCCCTGCTTGATGGCCCAGTACGGAATGGCGTTGACCGCATCGCGTAGAGTGATGCCGGAGTTAAGTTTGCCCTTGAAGCGGACCAGAACGGATTCCGGCATGTCAAGCGGCATGAATCCCATGGCGCCGGCAAAAGCCACCAGGCCGGAACCGGCCGGAAAGGAGATACCGATCGGGAAACGGGTATGGGAATCGCCGCCGGTACCGACGGTGTCGGGAAGCAGCAGTCGGTTCAGCCAGGAGTGGATAACGCCGTCGCCCGGCTTGAGCGGAACGCCGCCACGTTCGGTGATGAACTGCGGCAGGTTCTTGTGCATCTTGACATCAGCCGGTTTCGGATAGGCTGCGGTGTGGCAGAAGGACTGCATGAACATCGGCGACAGGAACTTGAGACAGGCCAGCTCTTTCAGTTCGTCGGCGGTCATTGGACCGGTGGTATCCTGTGATCCGACCGTGGTCATCTTGGGTTCGCAGGCGGTGCCCGGAAGGATGCCTTCTACTCCGCAGGCCTGGCCAACCATCTTCTGCGCCTGGGAATACCCCTGCCCTGCCTTGGGAACCGGGTTGACCGGCAAGGTAAAGATATCGGTAGCGCCCAGGCCCAGCGCCGCACGGGCGCGGTCGGTAACTGCGCGTCCGATGATCAGCGGGATACGTCCTCCGGCGCGGAATTCGTCGGCCAGGGTGTTGGGAGCGATCTGGAAGGTGGAGAGCAGTTCGCCGGCTTCGGTGGAGATCTCCCCTTTTTTGGTGTTGATGACAATCACGTCACCGGTATTCATGTTGGTAACATCCGCTTTCAGGGGCAGGGCGCCGGAATCCTGGGCCGTGTTGAAGAAGATCGGGGCGATAACGCTGCCGATGATGACGCCGGCGGTCTTCTTGTTAGGAACGCAGGGAATTTCCTGACCGATATACCAGAGAACCGAGTTGCAAGCGGATTTGCGGGAGGAACCGGTACCGACGACATCGCCGACAAAAGCAACCTGATAACCGTCTTCACGGAACTTGGCGATATTTGCCAGACCGTCCGGGAAACGGGTTTTACCCATAGCCAGGGCGTGCAGCGGGATGTCGGGACGGCTCCAGGCGTCGCCGGCAGGTGAGAAGTCATCGGTATTGATTTCGCCTTCCACCTTGTAGACCTTGACCTTGATGATCTCGGCCAGACCCGGTTTATTGGTGAACCAGTCGGCGGCGGCCCAGGATTCAAGGACTTTCTTGGCAACAGCATTAGTAGCCGAGAGCTTGACAACTTTTTCGAAACCGTCGTAGACCAGGGTCATGCCGGACAGGGCGCAGGCGGCTTCGTCGGCCAGTTCGGCGTTTTCCAGAGCAGCAACCAGCGGCGCCACGTTGTAGCCGCCCAGCATGGTGCCCAACAGCTTGATGGCGGCAACAGGCGTAATCAACGGAGAGGTGGCTGCCCCGGAAACGATCCCGGCCAGGAACTCGGCCTTGACCTTGGCGGCCGGATCAACACCGGGGGAAACACGGTCGGTAATAAGGCCAAGCAGGAACTCCTCTTTTCCCGCGGGTGGTGCCGACAGCAATGTACACAGCTCCGTGGTCTGCTCGGGTGTCAGCGGCAGTGCCGGGATTCCCTGTTTTGAACGCTCAATTTCATGCTGCAGATAAGCTTCGATCATCGATGTTCCTCCTCGTTGGTATGGTGTATCCGTCCGGATGTACTGACAGGGTAAAAATGCATACTGTATACAATTTATAATTCGGATTGTCAATCTGTTCGATACTGGACAGCGCTATAAAAAACGGCCTTCACGCCGCATGGCAGAAAGGCCGTAGCTACCCTTGTCATATCAGGTGCAGATGGCTTGTTATTTGAATTTACTTCAGGGCGATAGCGAGGTTAGGCGGGGAGGCTACCAGACCGAAACTGACGCGTACCCGACAACCTGACGATTGTCTCCGGTTACGTCGCCGCTGGTCCCGTAGGCAATCAGTTCGGCACGGGTAGCGCCCAACTCACCGGCAGCCACCAGCATGACGGCGGTCGGCACAACACCGCACATGGTGATATGCTCTTGCCGGCAGACTCGCAGCAGACCTTCCGGATCAAAGCCCAGAACCTTTTCCAGTGCCAGGTCATCCTTGCGGCGGGCTGATTCGGCCGATTCATAGTGAGTCATGTCGGAACTGGCCACGATCAGCACATCACCGTCGTATGCCCGAATCGCAGCGGCGATCCCCTCCCCTATCCGGCGGACAGCGGCATGGTCGCCATGACCGATACACAAGGCGCAGATGGTCGCATCCGGCCGCAGGTACTGGATAAAGGGCGCCTGGACCTCCAGCGAGTGTTCCGACTGATGGGCCAGCGAATCCGGTTGTACAAAGGGGACATGCTCTTGAAGCAGGGCGTTGAAGCGAGGATTAATGGAAACCGTGCCGAGCGGCGTAAGCCATGCGCCGTCGGGATAGAGCGCCGCAGCAGCACCGTCTCCGTGGTGATTGGGGCCGATGATCAGCACCGTGGCGGGGATTTCTATGGCTGCATAGACCTGGCCTGCAATAGCGCCGGAATAGATGTAGCCGGCATGCGGTGCAACGATGCCGATCACTGAACGTTTGATGGATATTTCGGGGATAAGCCTTGTCAGATCCTCCCGAAGCTGCCGGCTGTTTCCCGCATAGAACTGACCTGCCACAACCGCTTGACGCTGCATGGGGGCACCTCCTGCCTGTTCAGGTCTCGAAAAGCGACGGATCCTCTTCAACAAGTATACTGTCATTTTGCCCCAGCGGCAACTCTTCCTGCTTCTCATATCGAGGCACGTCATCGAGAGCCTGTATTTCACGGAGAGTCGGCAGGCTTTTCAAGTCCTTAAGCCCGAATACTTCAAGAAACTCTTTCGATGTTCCGTAGATCAGCGGCCGACCGGGAATATCCTTCTTGCCCAGGATCCGCACCAATCGTTTTTCCAGAAGCGTCTTTAATACCCCGCCGCAATCCACTCCGCGCAGGTGTTCCACTTCGGCGCGGGTTATTGGTTGACGATAGGCGATAATCGCCAGTGTCTCCAGAGAGGATTGGGAAAATTTGGCCGATTTGGCCTTGATGTGGCGGATAACGTACTGCTGAAAAAGCGGCCGCGTACGGAACTGCCAGCCTCCGGCCACCTCAGCCAGATGCACCCCCCCTGCCCGGCCCTCGTGAAAAGCGGCCAGTTCGAACAGAGCGGATTTGATCTCGACCCGCTCGAATTCGGGCAGCAGATCACAGAGCCGGTCCAGCGAAAGGGCCGTTTCCGCGGTAAAGACAAGACATTCCAGGATGGCTGATAACGACATGCTTATTCCTTTGATTTGCTAACGGCAGCGCAGGTCATTGTTCCGCTGCTGACTGTTCAAGAGGTTCATCGGCAGGTTCCTGAGCCACGGAAGGAACAAACCAGATGCTGCCCTGATGCTCGTTCTGGAATATACGTATCAATTTGAGGCGGCAGAGTTCCAAGAGGGCCAGAAAGGCCACAATCACCCGTTCGCGGGTGAAGTCATCCCGGACCAGATCATCGAACTGCAGCGTGTCACGCTCCTGAAGCAACGACAGGATCTCGTTGATGCAATCGGCAATACTGAAGGTTTCAGCAGCGTCCACATCATGGAAATGTTCGGCCGGGATGCGCAACAGCAGGACACGGAAGGCATCCACCAGATCGAACAGGCTGACCTCCAGCGGGCCTTCCTCGCTGCGGGCCGCCGTCAACAGCGGATCCGGGCATGTCCGGACAAAGACCTCGCGCCCCAAGAGCGCCCGGGCCCCGATCACCATGCCGGCTTCCTTGTACTGCTGATACTCCATCAACCGCCGGATCAGTTCGGCTCGCGGATCGCCCTCTTCCTCTTCACCCTCTTCCGGCTCATCAACCGGCAGCAGCATCCGGGACTTGATCTGCAGCAGGGTCGCCGCCATGACCAGGAAATCTCCGGCCACCTCCAGGTTGAGGTCTTTCATCAGCTTGATATAGTCCAGATACTGGTGGGTGATGACCGCAATCGGGATGTCACAGACATCCAGCTCGTTCTTGCGGATCAGGTGCAGCAGCAGGTCCAGCGGCCCATCGAACTTGTCCAGATGCACGCTGTAGCCGTCATGAAAGCCGTCCAGCATGGTCGCTGATTCCTCGCGCCCCTTGTATGCAGAAGCCTCGCGACCGGAGATCATCCTAGAACTTCAGCGCCGAGCGGACTTCGGCCATGACCGAGTCGGAGATCTGCGAGGCCCGCTGGCTGCCGTCCGCCAGCAGGTCGTCTACAAACTGCGGCTTCAGGGACAGTTCCACGCGTTTGGCCCTGAATGGGGCCAGTCGTTCGTTCATGCAGCCGGCCAAAATCTTCTTGCACTCCACGCAGCCGATGGTGGCGTTGCGGCAGGCGGGGATAATCTCGTCCAGCTTCTCCTGAGGGACATAGATACGATGCAGGTTGAAGGCCACACAGACATCCGGCTCACCCGGATCAGCACGGCGCACCCTGGCCGGATCGGTCATCATGGACAGAACCTTTTTAGTGGTATCCTCGGCCGTGTCGGACAGATAGATGGAGTTGCCGTAGGACTTGCTCATCTTGCGTCCGTCCAGCCCCAGCAGCTTGGGGGTTTGCGTCAACAGGGCCTCTGGTTCGGGAAAAACGTTGCCGTAGAGGTAGTTGAAGCGCCGGGTAATCTCGCGGGTAACCTCCAGATGCGGCAGCTGGTCATGTCCCACCGGCACCCTGGTGGCCTTGTAGAGGATGATATCGGCCGCCATCAGCACCGGGTAGCCCAGAAATCCGAAGGTAGAGAGGTCCTTGGTCTCCAGGTTGTCCTGCATCTCCTTGTAGGTCGGACAGCGTTCCAGCCAGGAAACCGGCGTGATCATCGAGAGCACCAGGTTCAGCTCCGAGTGATGCGGCACCATGCTCTGGCGGAAGACAACGCTTTTGTCCGGGTTGAGGCCGAAGGCCACCCAGTCCAGCACCATCTCGCGGATACTGTCGCGGATGCCCGAGGTATCCGCATATTCGGTGGTCAGGGAATGCCAGTCGGCCACAAAGAAGAAACAGTCAAAATCATCCTGGATTCGGACCCAGTTTTCGAGGACACCGTGATAATGGCCGATGTGCAGTTTTCCGGTCGGTCGCATGCCGCTGACTACGCGTTGTTTCATTTCAGGTAAACTCCTTTGGGGTTATCGCATCATCAGCCGGGTTACGCCCATCACCAGCCCGCTCTGGGGGCCGGCCAACAGGTTGACGCCGATCTGGAGAAGCGGAGAGATGACATACGAAAAAATATTGGTAAAGAAGACCAGGACAATGATGATGATCATGCCGTAGGGCTCGATGCGGGCCAGGGCATTGGCCTGACGGTAGGGCAGCAGACCGGTCATGACCCGACCCCCGTCCAGCGGCGGTAACGGGATCATGTTGAAGATGGCCAGCAGCAGGTTGATATACACCGAGAACGCCAGCATCAGCACCAGCGGCTCTACGATCATGGCCAGCGGCGTTCCCGGCGACACAGGGCTGCCGAATGCCACAATGCCCCGCAGGAGCAGGGCCGATATGGTTGCCAGCAGGATATTGGTAATCGGTCCGGCCGCTGCCACCCAGATCATGTCGCGCTTGGGATTGTGCAGGTTTTCATACACCACCGGAACCGGTTTGGCCCAGCCGATGCCGACAAAAAAGATCATCAGGGTTCCGACGATATCGATATGCTTGATGGGATTGAGGGTCAGGCGCCCCATCATGCGGGCCGTCGGGTCACCGAAACGCCAGGCGATATAACCATGGGAGACTTCGTGGCAGACGATGGCCAGCATGCCCGGCACCAGCATGATGGATAGTTTGAAGAGAAAATTGTCCATGGGGTTCCTTGAGATAAAACGGATGTATCTTTCTAGCAGAACGGCAGGGGCAAGTCAATCAGGCCGCCTGCGCGGATTACGTCCTGCGGCCGGATTGATTGTGTACATACCAGTAGGCGCAGGCCACGAACACCACGCCCCCCACGATATTGCCCAAGGTCACCGGCAGCAGGTTGTTGACAAAGAAAGCCTGCCAGGTAAGTGCCGGATTGGAAAGACCCTGCCGGGCGGAGATCATCAGTCCGGTGGGGATGAAGTACATGTTGGCGATGTTGTGCTCAAAGCCGCTGGCCACAAAGGTCATGATCGGGATGTAGCAGGCCAGCAGCTTGCCCGGTATATCGCGGGCAGCGGTGGCCATAAAGACCGCCAGGCAGACCAGCCAGTTACAGAGGAGACCGCGGATAAAAGCCACCGGAAAGGAGAGCGAACTCTTGATCGTGGCAATCCTGACAGCCTGTTCGGCAACGCTGCCCGACTCCCACAGATGCGACTCGAACATCAGCCAGGCGAAGAAGATCGAACCGATAAAATTGCCCGCCAACACCACCAGCCAGTTCTCGGCCAGTTTGATCCAGGAAATCTCGCCGTGCAGCGCCGCGCTGGTCAGCAGGCTGTTGCCGGTGAACAGCTCCGCCCCGCAGACCACCACCAGCATCAGGCCGATGGAGAAGACGCTCCCGGCCAGCAGACGGGCGATACCCTGTCCGCAGAACTGGGCGGTATCCTGACTGACAACGGTGGACAGCTGGGCCCCGAAGGCGATGTAGAATCCGGCCAGCAGACTGAGGACAAAGGTGCGGCCGAAGGTCTGGTTCAGCACCCGGCGACCGCTGGTGATGATCGCCGAAATGGTTTCAGACGGGTTCAAGAATCGCTTGTTGTCCATCCCCTCGACTCCTTTTCCATACACATAAAAAAACCCACCGGTATCTCCGGTGGGTTCCGTAACTACCAGAAAAAGTTAAATTAGGCAAGCCGTTGGGCGTAGAGCGGGAACTTCTTCATCATTTCGTTGACCTGGACCTTAATCCCGGCCAGCTTCCCGTCATTACCGATATTGGCAACGGCATCGGCGATGAAACCGGCCACCAGCTCCATCTCGGCTTCTTTCAGGCCGTGGGTTGTTGCAGCCGGTGTGCCGACACGGATACCGGAGGTGACAAAAGGGGAACGGGTTTCAAAGGGCACGGTGTTCTTGTTGACGGTAATGCCGGCCTTGTCCAGCGCCTCTTCAGCGGCCTTGCCGGTGATCTCGGTGCCGGAGAAGTTGATCAGCATCAAGTGATTGTCGGTGCCTCCGCTGGTCAGCTTGAAGCCTCTCTTTGTCAGAGCGGCAGCCAGTGCCTTGGCGTTGTCGACAATCTGCTGCTGATAAACCTTGAACTCGGGCTGCTGAGCCTCCTTGAAGGCCACCGCCTTGGCCGCGATGACGTGCATCAGCGGGCCGCCCTGGATGCCGGGGAAGATCTGCGAATTAACCGTCTTGGCGAATTCCTCGCGACAGAGGATCATGCCGCCGCGCGGTCCGCGCAGGGTCTTGTGGGTGGTGGTGGTGACGAACTCGGCATAGGGGACCGGGCTGGGATGGACACCTGCGGCCACCAGGCCGGCAAAATGGGCCATATCCACCATCACGACCGCACCGACCTTGTCGGCAATAGCGCGGAAGGCCGGGAAGTCGATGATGCGCGGATAGGCGCTGGCGCCGACCACGATCATTTTAGGCTTGTTCTCGACCGCCAGGCGCTCAACCTCTTCATAATCGATGGTCTCGGTCTCGGGAGAAACGCCGTAGGGTACGATCTTGAACAGTTTCCCCGAAAAGTTGACCGGGCTGCCGTGCGTCAGGTGTCCGCCGTGGGACAGGTTCATGCCCAGGATGGTGTCGCCCGGCTTGCAGGCCGCAAAGTAGACCGCCATGTTGGCCTGGGAACCGGAATGGGGCTGGACATTGGCATGCTCGGCGCCGAACAGCTCTTTGGCGCGGTCAATGGCCAGCTGTTCGACCACATCAACGTGTTCGCAACCGCCGTAATAGCGTTTGCCGGGATAACCTTCGGCGTATTTGTTGGTCATGATCGACCCTTGTGCTTCCAGTACCGCTTCCGAGACAAAGTTTTCGGACGCAATCAGCTCCAGGTTGTGTTCCTGGCGTTCAGTCTCATGTTGAATGGCCTCGGCAACTTGCGGGTCAAACTGCGATAGAATTGACATGTGCAGCTCCTTCAAAATGGTGTGCAAAGTAGAAATACGAAGCGGGACCTGCCTACAGTCCCGCTTCCTGAAACTACAGCAATCTAACTGGATTACCTGTACTTTATTTCAATTTCAGTGATCTTGTCTAGACGACCCTGGTGTCGCCCGCCTTCAAAGGTCGCATCCAGCCAGGCACCCACCAAGTCGCAGGCCTTCTGCTCGTCCAGCACCCGTCCACCCAACACGAGGACATTGGCGTTGTTGTGCTCTTTAGCCATGCGGGCCATGAAGGTATCCGTCACAAGTGCGGCACGGATGCCGGGGACCTTGTTGGCGGCAATTGAAATCCCGATGCCGGTCCCGCACACCAGGATGCCCGCATCCGCCTCGCCTTGAGTAACCAGCAGCGCAACCCGTTCAGCGAAATCGGGGTAATCGACCGAAGCTTCAGAGTTGGTGCCGGCATCGGCCACTTCTATATCCCGCTGCTGCAGAAAAGGAACCAGGGACTGTTTGAGACTGTAGCCGCCGTGATCACTGCCTAATGCGATCTTCATCTCAGACCTTTTTGAACAGCAGGGTAGCGTTGGTTCCGCCAAATCCGAAGGTGTTGCTCATGGAGTATTCCAGCACCGCATCACGGGCAGTATTAGGGACATAATCCAGATCGAGCTCGGGGTCCGGCTCCTCGTAGTTGATGGTCGGCGGCACGACGCCCTTTTCCATGGCAAGACAGCAGAACACCGCTTCAAGTCCGCCGGCAGCACCCAGCAGGTGGCCGGTCATGGATTTTGTGGACGAAACCATCAGCTTGTGGGCGTGATCGCCGAAGGCCGATTTGATAGCCAGCGATTCATTCAGGTCGTTAAAGGGGGTCGAGGTGCCATGGGCATTGATGTAGGTAACCTGTTCCGGATTGACGCCGGCATTCTTCATGGCCATCTTCATGCAGCGGGCGGCACCTTCGCCGCCGGGGGCCGGTGCGGTCATGTGATAGGCGTCGGCGGTCATACCGTAGCCGACCACCTCGGCATAGATCTTGGCGCCGCGCTTCTTGGCGGCCTCGTATTCTTCCATCACAACAATTCCGGCGCCTTCGGCCAGGACAAAACCGTCACGGGTCTTGTCGAAGGGGCGTGATGCGCGGGTTGGATCATCGTTGCGGCTGTCGGTCAGCGCCTTCATGACGGCAAATCCGCCGATCCCCAGCGGGGTCACGACAGACTCCGTACCACCGGCGATCATGGCATCCGCGTCTCCGCGCTTGATGATGTGATAGGCATCACCGATGGAGTGGGTTCCGGTGGCACAGGCCGAGACCGAAGAAATATTGGGCCCCTTCGCGCCGTACTTGATGGAGATATGGCCGGGAGCCAGATTGATGATCAGCATGGGGATGAAGAACGGGGTGATCTTGCGGTAGCCCCCCTCTTTCAGCACGTCATGATATTTTTCGATAGTCGGAAGACCGCCCAGTCCGGCGCCCACAAGAACGCCGACGCGCTCGGCGTTTTCTTCATTTATGACAAGACCGGAATCTTCCATGGCAAAATGGGCGGCGCCCATGGCGTACTGGATGAAAAGATCCATTTTTTTGATTTCTTTTTTTTCAATGAAATCTTCGGCATTGAAGCCTTTGACCTCACCGGCAATCTTGACCGGCATATCCGAAGCGTCGAAACGGGTGATCAGACCGATGCCTGACTGACCTTTGACAAGTGCATCCCAGTTGGCGGCGTTACCGGTACCAAGCGGGGAAACCGCGCCGACTCCTGTTATAACAACTCTTCTCATGTGTATGACTCCCTGGGTATTACTGATGTTTTTACTGCGGGCAGAAATGAAAAGAGGGGAGCATCTCCCCTCTCCCGTTCTCATTTTCAGCTGTGTTCGGTGATGTATTCGATGGCATCGTTGACCGTCTGGATCTTCTCTGCATCCTCATCGGGGATTTCCAGGTCGAATTCTTCTTCAAGGGCCATTACCAGCTCGACCGTATCAAGAGAGTCTGCACCAAGATCATCCATGAATGAAGCCTCTGTCACGACCTGTGACTCTTCAACACCCAGCTGTTCAGCAACAATTTCCTTAACGCGTTTTGCAATGTCAGACATGTTTCACCTCCGTGTGATAGTAACCCTGTTCAGGTTTTTCGTTTTAGCCAGATTTGTTTAAATAGCATGAACGCTCTAAATGTCAATTTTTATTTTCTTGCCGTCCGGCTTATTCACGATTCAAAATCAAGGATGAAATCAAGGCGGCGAGGATTGAGGCGACGAAGGCGTACAAAATAGTACGTTGAGGAGCCTGAATACGAGCCAACGAAGATAGCGCCTTGATTTAGAATTGGAATTACATGTACATGCCGCCATTGACGGATAGCACATGTCCGGTGATATACCCGGACTGCTCGCCGGCCAGAAAGACCACGGCATTGGCAATATCATCGGCGCTCCCCAACCGCTCCAGGGGAATCTGGGCTGTAAGCTCCTCACGAACCTTTTCGGAAAGGGCGTCGGTCATGGCGGTTGCGATAAAGCCGGGTGCAACGGCGTTAACCGTGATGCTGCGTTTGGCCAGTTCACGGGCGTTCGACTTGGTAAGGCCGATCAGACCGGCCTTGCTGGCGCAGTAATTAGCCTGGCCGGCATTGCCCATCTGCCCGACAACCGACGCAATATTGATAATGCGGCCGTAACGCTGTTTGCTCATAACCTTGAAGGCAGCCCGGGTGCACAGGAAGGCGCCTTTCAGGTTCACATTCAGGACAGCGTCCCAATCTTCATCTTTCATGCGCATCAGCAGCCCGTCACGAGTGATCCCGGCGTTATTAACCAGGATATCGACGCGACCGAAGGCCTCCATAGCGACGTCAATCATACGCTCGACATCCGCGGGTGCCGTCACATTGCCGACAACCGCCAGCGCCTTCGTGCCGGCAGCCTGCAGCTCGGCCACTACTGCTTCGGTTGCCTCCTGATCCATGTCAACAGCCACAATTGTAGCGCCTTTCGCAGCCAGGGCCAATGCGATGCTCCGGCCTATTCCACGGGAAGCTCCGGTAATAACCGCTACTCTGTCTTTCGGCATAATCAGCTCCTTTTTGTTTAACTAGCTAACCAACTGTAATTCATATTTTATCAGCAAAGGTCGCCCTGAGTTCAGCTTCCGTCACCAGCTTGTCGTCAACGCGCGCATAGGCCTTGAACGTCCAGATGCCACGCCGGCACGAAACTGCTTCTACTTCCAGATTGAGCTGGTCACCGGGGAATACCGGCTTACGGAACTTCGCATTTTCGATCCCTACAAAATAGGTGACCTTTGAGCGGACACTTTCGTCGGACGACACTATCGCAAGTATGCAGGCCGCCTGTGCCAGTGCCTCGACAATCAGCACCCCCGGCATAACCGGATGCCCCGGAAAGTGTCCGGTAAAGAAGGGCTCGTTCATGGTCACGTTCTTGAAGGCCAGAATCCGCTTGCCGTTTTCGATCTCGGTTACACGGTCCACCAGAAGAAAGGGAGGACGATGGGGAAGTATCTTCATGATCTCATTGATATCAAGCATATACACCTCCTGCTTTTGATGTTGGATTATCCCTGATGAGCCTTTAATCCGTCCAGATCCCCAATGTTGGCGGTCTCAACCTCTTTGCTGATGCGTTTGACCAGACCGCTCAACACCTTGCCGGGTCCGATCTCCATGAATCGTGTGACCCCACGTTCTTTCATTTCTGAAACAGACTGTTCCCACAAGACCGGAGCGCAGACCTGAGTTACCAGGAGCGGCTTGACCTGACCACTGTCGGAGTTCGGTGCGGCGGTGGCGTTGGCAACGACCGGCAATCTCATCTCGGCCATTTGCAGCGCATCAAGCACCGTGGCAAGCCTGTCAGCAGCCGGCTTCATCAGGGCGCAGTGGAAGGGGGCGCTGACCGGCAGGAGCATGGACTTTCTGAAACCGCGCGATTTGGCGATCTCGATAGCCCGGTTGACTGCCGCCGTGCTGCCGGCTATCACAATCTGCCCGGGAGAGTTGAAGTTGGCCGGCGACACAACCTCGCCCTGAGCCGCTTCGCGGCAGATATCCTCCAGTTCATCCTTCTCGATACTGAGCATGGCGGCCATGGTGCCGGTCCCGACCGGAACCGCCTCCTGCATGAAGGTACCGCGGGCGCGTACTGTCCTGACCGCATCGGCAAAGTTCAGTGTCCCGGAGCAGACCAGCGCCGAAAATTCGCCCAAGGAGTGGCCTGCCAGATAATCGGCCTTCAAGCCGGTTTCCTGCTCCACGATCCTCAAAACGGCAATACTGGCCGTCAGGATGGCCGGCTGGGTGTTGGCAGTCAGCCTGAGCTCATCCTCGCTGCCGGAGAAACAGAGTGCAGAAATTTTCATGCCGAGAGCATCGTCGGCTTCTTCGAATATCCGGCGTGCAACCGAAAAAGTGTCGGCCAGATCCTTGCCCATCCCCGGGTATTGTGATCCCTGACCGGGAAAAATAAATGCCGTTTTGCTCATTGGTGTAGACCTTTCAAGCTCAAAGGTTGGTTGTAACGCGGGAACTCCGGGCTACCAGCGAATCAGGGCCGATCCATAGGTAAAACCGCCTCCGAAGGCGGCCAGCAGGACATTATCCCCTGATTTCATTCGACCGGTCCGATTGGCCTCGTCAATGGAAATCGGAATGGAAGCAGACGATGTATTGCCGTAATTGTGAAGATTAACAAAAAGCCTGGCATCATCGGCAGCAATACCGAGCCGCTTGGCTGTGGCGTCAATGATGCGGCGATTGGCCTGGTGAGGAATAAGCAGGGAGACGTCGGCGGGAGTCATGCCGTTGGCGGTCAGGGCGGTGCAGGCCGCCTCCTCCATGGCCCGGACCGCATGTTTGAACACGTCGTTCCCTTCCATCCTGATATAACAGAGGCGATCCAGAAGAGTCTGCTCGTTCGTGGCCGGATTCCTGTTGCCGCAGCCGGGCTGGTACAGGGTATTCCAGAATGAGCCGTTACTGAAAATATGGGTGGAGAGGATGCCGCTGTCGCCTTCCGTTACCTCAAGAACCGCCGCGCCGGAACCGTCACCGAACAGGATGCAGGTATTGCGGTCGGTCCAGTCAACAACCCGGGAGAGAACCTCGGCACCAATAACGAGCACCTTTTTTGCATCACCGGTGCGAATATACTTGTCGGCAATGGAAAGGCCATAGATGAAGCCGGAACAAGCCGCGGAAAGATCAAAGGCGGCGGCATTAACCGCACCGATCTCATGCTGAACAATACAGGCGGTGGCCGGAAAAGGAAAATCGGGAGTAACGGTGCCGAGGATGATCAGATCAAGCTCTTCGGCCTTGATGCCGGCCATTTCCAGCGCCCGCCGCGAGGCCTCGGCCGCAAACGTGGAGGTAAACTGACCTTCTTCGGCAATCCGGCGTTCTTTGATGCCGGTTCTGGAGGTGATCCATTCGTCGCTGGTATCGATTATCCGTTCCAGGTCGAGATTGGTAAGTATTTTATCCGGCAGACAGGAGCCGGTTCCCGTGATTCTCGATCTCACCATTACGCTGAAGCCTGGACTTTCTGATCGTCGCGCTGGGTATTGACAACGGCATTCTCCGAAAGCATTTCCGAGACATGTTCGGTGACCCCGCTTCTGGCGTATTCATGGGCAAAGCGAATGGCATTTTTGATGGCCTTGACGTTGGAACCGCCATGACAGATCATGCCGACGCCGTTGATGCCCAGAAGCGGTGCCCCACCGTACTCGGAATAATCCACTATCTTTTTGAAGCGGTTGAACGCACCACTGACGAACAGATAGCCCAGCTTGGAAACCCAGCTTTTCAGGATCTCTTTCTTCAGCATCTTGCCGGCGGCATCAGCCAGGCCTTCCGACAGCTTGAGCACCACATTTCCGACAAAACCGTCACAGACTACCACATCGATACTGCCCTTGAAGATATCGCGGCCTTCGACATATCCGGAATAATTAAGAGAAGTGGCCCGTAACAGGGCGTTGGTTTCACGGGTGAGCTCGTTTCCTTTGGAATCTTCCTCGCCATTGGAGAGCAGGCCAACTGAAGGATTTGAAATTCCCATGGCATAGCGTGCATACACCTCTCCCATGATGGCAAACTGGGCCAGGTGGATCGGCTTGCAATCGACATTGCCGCCGACATCAAGCACGAGGGTCTTGCCGTTAAGGGTTGGAAATATGGAGGCAATGGCAGGACGATCGATACCGTTGATACGTTTGAGCACGAACATGCCGGCAGCCATGGTGGCTCCGGAGTTGCCGGCGCTTACCGCTGCGCAGGCCTTGCCGTCCTTGACCAGATCAAAAGCCAGCCGTACCGAAGAATTGCGCTTTTTCCGCACCGCATCAGAGGCGGAGTCATGCATTCCGATAACTTCGCTGGCGTGGAATATATCGATGTCAAGATCCGTGGCAGCATGCTTGGCAAGCTCGGCAGCCAGGCATGTCCGGTCACCGACCAGCGTAACCGGAATGCCGAACTCACGGCAGGCCATCACGGCCCCCTCCACCTCGATGGCAGGTGCGTTATCACCACCCATTGCATCGAGCGCAACTCTCATCAATCCCGGGAATGACACAGCAGTGGGATGTGTTACTGCGCTTTGGAAAGGTCGATGACCTCTTTACCCTTATACGTACCGCAGCTCGGACAGGCGCGGTGGGGGAGCTTGGGGGCTTTGCACTGGGGGCAGACGGAAATCTGCTGAGGGGTCAGAAAGTCGTGAGCACGCCTCATGTTTTTGCGGGATTTGGAAGTTTTTTTCTTAGGTACTGCCATGTTGATTCTCCTTTTTTCGGTGGTGTTACGGTGACGCCACCATTTTATTTATCGAGACACCTTGAAATCTTTCAGCGCACTGAATTTAAGATTGACCGGCTCTTTCGAACACGAGCATCCGGATATGTTAAGATCCGCCCCGCATACGGGACAAATCCCCTTGCATTGTTCGTCACACAAGGGCTTGAAGGGAACCTCCATGGAAATCTGTTCCTCGATATCATGGGCCAGGTCGATTTCATCACCACTGTACGTGGATGCGATCAGATCATCATCGCACAATTCGGTTTCGTCTTCAACTTCGCTCTGTCGTGCGGTTTCCTTGCGAAAGATGATTCTGAAACTCGAATCAATTACCGACTGATATGTTGCAAGACAGCGTCCGCAGACAAGATCAACCGGCACCTGAACTCTGCCGGATGCCTTCAGATGATCGAATTCGCGCTCCACAGCTATTTCAGCCGTCACATTGCCGCGGAAAACACACTCGCCATCAGACTGCATCTGCAGAAGCACGGGGAAGTTTGCAACCGGCTTATCCACGGTCAACAGATAGGGTTTGTTCTTGATATGGTCAATTCGTATCTTCACTTGATAATCCAGTAAGGCAGGCAAATAAACGTTAAAATACAAAGCAAGCTAGTATATGCAATGCGGCTTTGTTGTCAAGAAAATTAAACCGGCTGATGTCGGTGCCTTCCGAAAAGCTCCAGTTTGCGGCGGTATCTTTCCGTCAGGCCTTTGTCAACCATGTCCCAGGTAAAGCGCCATTCCCAGTTGCCCTCAGCCTTGCCCGGTATGTTCATGCGAGCAGCAGATGAAAGTCCGAGCATATCCTGAAATGGAACAATGGCCGTATCAGCCACAGACATGAGTGCCCCACGGACAAGATCATCAGACGGATTATCGCCGGCAGAGCCGAGGTAATCCCGCACCTCGCAGCGCTCCTGTTCAGTCAGATCCGCGAACCAGCCGGCGCTGGTGTCATTATCATGGGTACCGGTGTAGACGACACAGCGCTTGATATGATTATGAGGCAGATAGGCGTTGTCCGGACCGGAGCCGAAAGCAAACTGGAGGATTTTCATGCCCGGAAATCCAAAGGCATCCCGAAGGGTTTCAACCTCATGTGTGATAACACCCAGATCCTCGGCAATGATCGGAAGCGGGCCCAATGCCGAAATCAGTGCGTCGAACAGATGCCTTCCGGGGCCGGCAACCCAGCTGCCCTTTACCGCGGTCTTATGGCCGGCCGGGACATGCCAGGCAGCCTCGAAGCCACGGAAGTGATCAACACGGATACAGTCGAACTGGGAAAACAGGTATCTGAAGCGCTCTATCCACCAGTCATATCTCCGCGTTTTCAGCACATCCCAATCATAGAGCGGATTACCCCACAACTGGCCGGTGTTGCTGAAATAATCGGGTGGAACACCGGCCATGACCGTTGGTTTTCCCTGTTCGTCCAGCAAGAAGATATCACGGTTGGCCCAGACATCGGCAGAGTCATAGGCAACAAAGATCGGGATATCTCCGATGATTGATACACCCTGTGCCGCAGCGTATGTGCGCAGGTGACTCCACTGTTTGGAAAACTGCCATTGCAGATATTTCTGTACACCGATCTCGGGCCCCAGTTCCACCGAGGCTTTTTCAAACATCTCCGCATTCAGCAGAGCGGCGGATTTCGGCCAGTGACACCAGCTTTTGCCCTTATAGCGCTGCTTCAGAGCCATGAAGAGGGCATAATTGTGCAGCCAGGGGGCTGTGTCACAGAAGTGCCAGAAATCTTCCATGCGCCCGGTTCTTCCGGAGGCGAAAAATGCCGCAGCCGCCCTGTGAAGGGTTTCATGTCTGGCAGGGATGAGTGCTCCGAAATCGACCTGTTCCGCAGCAGTAACTGTTGTGTGGTCCTGCTTCGACAGGTCACCCTCACGGGCCAGGGTATCCAGATCGATCAGCAGAGGATTGCCTGCAAAGGCCGAAAAAGCCGAATAAGGCGAATTGCCGCACGCGGATGGATTGAGGGGCAGAACCTGCCACCAGGACATCCCCATCCCGGCCAGCAGATCTATAAACCTTCTGGCATCGTCACCCAGAGTCCCGATTCCGCCAGGGCCGGGGAGTGATGTGGGGTGCAGCAGAACTCCGCAACTCCTGTTAGTCCTCATCTCATATCTCCTGTTATTGTTCCACCCGGATTTAGTGAATTAATCATACTCCTCCCTGCTTTGCAATTATATTCATCTCCCAAAATGATGAAAATTAAATTTGTATTTACATACTGTTACGGTGTACTTTGTAGTAAGAAGCACTGTATATTTTATGTGTTAGCAGACCATACACGTATGGACACTCAAGCGCAGAACGACATATCGGCATCCGACATCGATATCAAGGCCCTCTCAGCCCTGATCGTCGAACTTAATATTTCGCGCCGAAACTTTAATTCGTATCCCAAAGGACATCCGCTCATTGTTGCCTCGTTCCAGAAGGTTTTTTTTCACTACGAGCGCCTCCTGGAGGCTCGTGATCAGGTGACTCTCGGGTTTGCCAAGGACACCTTGATGGTCGGAGAAACAAGTCTTGACAAGGCAAACATTGTCTTCCGTGACTTTGCCCGCGTCCTTTTTGAACACAGAATTGCCTTGCTTACCCTGCAGAGCGGACTTACCCCGCGTGAACTGGAAAATTTCTATAAGATTCTCAGTCTCAAACGCGAGGAAGTCAAACGTCATGGCGGCATTGAAGCACTCTGGAATAAAGCCCGAATAACAGCAATGACGATCCAGCCCATCACCTATGACCTGTTCGACTCTAAAAACGACGACAGCAGTACTACACCTGATCCGGGTATCGACAAAGGTTTTTGGGAACGCTTTACCCAGGCCGTAATGACCAGCATGGCCTCTATCTCAAACGTACAATATGATGCCGACATGGATCCGGGACTGCTGGCAACCGCGTTGAATGGATGTTATGAAAACCATACCACCGACACCGACCCTGATGACTATCTCCGCGCCGTAACAAAATTTATCCGTTATGGGGTCACGCAACTGACACCCGGAGACAAGGGCGGCATTCCCTACGACAAACTGGCTGCATTTATTTCAAAACTCAATCCGGATCTGCGAAGACAGATCCTCAGCAGCACCTTTGAGCTGAAAATGCCGGACGGCACGTCGGTGGCCGAAGGTATTGCCCACGCCTTGACATCCGGAGCAGCATTGGAAATACTTCAAGATTTCAACGACAACCAGATAAAATCACCTCCCACAATCGTCTTGATTTTGAAAAAACTGTCTGACCGGGCAACGAAACAGGGCAAAGACACGCCACCGATTGATACGAGCTCGGTCAAAAGCACGGTGCGTGAAATTTTTCTGGAACATGCAGCAGAAGAGTTTGTACCGGACGATTACCAACAGGCGCTCAATACCATTATCCTGGAGAACCAGATTCCGCGCAGCATTCCCGACAACATCGGCGAACTGCTGGCCACAATTGAAAGCTCGCACTTAGAGAGCCAGATCAGCGATATCATCATGAACCTCGTCACTTCCGTCGACAGCTCTCCGGAAGAGCGCGAACAGCTGATCCAGAATCTGAATGACATGTTCGCCTATCACCTGCAGACGGGCAGCTACTGGCAGCTGATTGCCATGATCGAACGTGCTTCCGACAGTTCCCTGCCGGACGAGATCCGCAACCATCTGCGTGAAAACTATACCCGCCGCGAATTCCTCGACGAGATACTCGACGGCCTGACAATCTGGGGCAAGCCGCGTTACGGGGACATACATCAACTGATCAGCCTGATTGGCAGCCCGTTCATCGAAGTTCTGCTTGATCATCTGGCCACGGAAGAAACCATGTCGCTGCGGCGCTTCATGATGGACCGGCTGATCGAAATGGGCCCCTTGACCGTAGATCCGATAGCCAGACGCCTGGATGACGATCGATGGTTCGTGCTGCGTAATCTGCTGATCATTCTCAAGAACCAGAACGACCAATCGGTCATCCCCTTGATCCGCCCCCTGGCAAGACATGCAAACATCCGGATCCGTCAGGAAGCGCTCGGCGTACTGATCATGCGCAAAGACAATGCTGCGGAACGTCAGGTGCTGCGCGACCTGGACAGCCCGGACCGCGAACTGCAGATGGCCGCGGTCCAGTTGGCTGACAAGAGCAGGCTTCCGGAAATCCACGTCAAACTTCTGGACATGCTCGGCAGACCCGGACTGTCACCAGCCGAATGCGAACTCAAGAGCGCTGTTATAGCGTCTCTTTCAGAA
The DNA here is from genome assembly GCA_016650295.1 of Desulfuromonadales bacterium. Taxonomy (GTDB): domain Bacteria; phylum Desulfobacterota; class Desulfuromonadia; order Geobacterales; family Pseudopelobacteraceae; genus CAIPTY01. The sequence goes on from JAENWA010000068.1 coordinate 71,191, forward strand.
ATGCGCCGCATTGAGGCACTGCCTGTGTTTGCCGGAATACTTGCTTCCCGCAGCCTGTTTCATGGAAAACAGCTCAACAGCCTCAAAAGCGATATCATCCGGGCCCTGGAGCGTCATCCGCTGCAAGCGGCAGCACCGCTCCTGGAACGCCTCAGCACCGGAAAAGATGCGATTGCGATCCAGGCCCGCGAAACACTGAAAATCATGCAGGGAAAACCGCTATGACGACCGATATCCACACCGTACAGGATTTCATCCGCCACATGCTTACCAACACTGCCAATGCATCGCTCTACGGCATGGGGCACCAGCAGGTGACCAGGCTGGTCGTAGCGGCTTTCACGGCAATAAACGATGTACTGGCCGATGTGCCGGAGGTTGCGATCATTGCAGTAGACGGCGAACTGATCGTCAATGGGGAACACCAGGAATCATGCCTCTTCCTGAACCGTTTTTCGGATATCATGGCATCCCGCGGGGTCAGCCTCCTGAAGCTGTCGGTTGGACTGACGCTGAATGAGGTCACAGCACTGGTGGAAGCCCTTGCCAGTCAAAGTTCGACATCTGCCGTCATCGCCAGTGAGCATGTTACAACCGGCAACGTCGGTATCAAAACCGGTTTAATTGGAGCAGGGACAACCGCTGACAGTACTTCTGAATCGGATCTGAAAAAAATCCAAGAGATGCCGCAGCATGAACTGGCCCGTTTCATGGATATCTACGAGGCGGCCCACGCCCGGCAGAAACTCAAAATCGCCGGGATGTCCGAATTAGTCACCGGTTTTATCGATGCGTTCCGCCAGGACGGCGACGCCATGCTGGCCATGGCGGCCTTGCTCGGCAGCGACGAATATACCTTCACCCATTCCACCAACGTTTGCATCCTCAACATTGCACAGGCCACGGCGCTGGGCATCGAAGGTCAGCTGCTGCACGATATCGGCCTGGCTGCCATGCTGCATGATATCGGCAAGCTGTATATCCCCGAGGAACTGATCACCAAAAAGGAATCTCTGACCCGTGAGGAATTCGAGATCATGAAACAACACCCCACTCTGGGTGCCCGGCGCCTGCTGGAAACACCCGGAGTGCCGCGCCTGGCCGTCACCGCCGCCTATGAACACCACATGAAATACGACCTGACCGGATACCCAACCGTAAAGGCCGGCTGGCAGCTTAACCTGTGCAGTCATATGACCATGATCTCGGATTTTTTCGATGCGCTGCGCACCCGCCGCTCATACCGGGAACCCCTGGGAGTGCGCCAGATCGGTGGCATGATGCTGGACAGGATAGGAACCGACCTGCACCCGTTTTTGACGCGCAATTTCATGCACATCATCGCCCGTCTGACAACAGTAACCACCCCCCCTGCTCCGGTCTCTTGACTTTGCCTCCCGGCATGCTTACCTCATAAGGTAGGCAGAGCATTACAGTTTTCAGGAAAGAAGATCAGCCATGGATTTCAACAAACTGACCCAAAAGTCGCAGGAAGCCTTTGCGGAAGCACAGAACAAGGCGGTTACCCTGGGACATATGGAGGTGGACGGAGAGCATCTGTTGTGGGCTCTGCTCAATCAGCCGGATGGGCTTATCCCCCGTCTGCTGCAGCGGATGGATCTGCAGCCCGAGTCCCTCACCAGAGCGGTTGAGGATGATCTGAAGCGGCGGCCGCACGTCTCGGGTCCGGGGGCGGAGCCGGGCAAGATCTACGTTTCACAGCGCCTTAACCGCATCCAGGTGGCAGCCGAGAGTGAAGCCAAACGCCTGAAGGATGAGTATGTCTCGGTCGAACATCTCTTTATGACTTTGCTGGCCGAGGGCGACAAGACCCCCTCCGGCAAGCTGCTGAAACAGTCCGGCATGGACCGGGAGAAATTTCTGACCGCGCTGACCGATGTGCGCGGCAACCAGCGCGTGACCTCCAGCGATCCGGAAGCCAGTTACGAGGCCCTGGAGAAATACGGCCGCGACCTGGTCAAGATGGCCAAGAGCGGCAAGCTGGATCCGGTCATCGGCCGCGACGAAGAGGTGCGCCGGGTTATCCGGGTGCTGTCCCGCAAAACCAAGAACAACCCGGTGCTGATCGGTGAACCGGGGGTCGGCAAGACCGCCATCGTCGAGGGACTGGCCCAGCGTATCGTGCGGGGTGACGTGCCGGAGGGGCTCAAGGACAAGACCGTCTTTGCCCTGGATATGGGCGCCTTGGTGGCCGGGGCCAAGTTTCGCGGCGAGTTCGAGGAACGCCTCAAGGCCGTTCTGAACGAGATCAAGGAGGCCGAAGGGCGCATCATCCTCTTTATCGACGAGCTGCACACCATCGTGGGGGCCGGCAAGGCCGAGGGTTCCATGGACGCCGGCAACATGCTCAAGCCGATGCTGGCGCGGGGAGAACTGCACTGTATCGGGGCCACAACCCTGGACGAGTACCGCCAGTACATCGAGAAGGATGCCGCCCTGGAGCGCCGTTTTCAGCCGGTTATGGTGGAGCAGCCGACCGTGGAGGACACGGTCTCGATCCTGCGCGGCCTGCGGGAACGTTTCGAGGTGCACCACGGCATCAAGATCCAGGATTCCGCCCTGGTAGCGGCCGCCACCCTTTCCAACCGCTACATCACCGAGCGCTTCCTGCCGGACAAGGCTATCGACCTGGTGGACGAGGCCTGCGCCATGCTGCGCACCGAGATCGACTCGCTCCCCTCGGAGCTGGATACCATCTCGCGGCGGGTCATGCAGCTGGAGATCGAGGAGCAGGCCCTCAAGAAGGAAAAGGACAAGGCCAGCCAGGATCGGCTGGCGACCCTGCGGCGCGACCTGTCCGCTGACCGGGACAAAGCGGCCAGCATGCGGGCCCAGTACGACAACGAGAAGGTGGCCATTCAGCGCATCCAGGGGCTGCGGGAACAGATCGAACGGACCCGTCACGCCATCGAACAGGCCGAACGCTCCTATAACCTGGAGCAGGCCTCGAAACTGAAATACTCCGAACTGCCCGGCCTGGAACAAGCCCTCATCAAAGAGGAATCGACCCTCAACGAAAAGCAGGGCAGCCAGAAACTCCTGCGGGAGGAGGTCACCGAGGACGAGATCGCCGAGATCGTGGCCCACTGGACCGGCATCCCGGTCACCCGCCTGGTGGAGGGAGAACGGGAAAAACTGCTGCGGCTGGAGGATATTCTGCACCAGCGGGTCATCGGCCAGGACGAGGCGGTACAACTGGTGTCCGATGCCGTGCTCAGGGCCCGCTCCGGCATCAAGGACCCCAAGCGTCCGATCGGCTCGTTCATTTTCCTCGGACCGACCGGGGTCGGCAAGACCGAACTGGCCCGCACCCTGGCCGAGGCGCTCTTCGATTCGGAAGAGAACATGGTGCGCATCGACATGTCCGAGTACATGGAAAAATTCGCCGTCTCACGGCTGATCGGAGCACCGCCCGGCTATGTGGGCTACGAAGAGGGAGGGCAGCTGACCGAGGCCGTGCGGCGCAAGCCCTACTGCGTGCTGCTGTTCGACGAGATCGAAAAGGCCCACCCGGATGTTTTCAATATCCTGCTGCAGATCCTGGACGACGGCCGGGTCACCGACAGCCACGGCCGGACGGTCAGCTTCAAGAACACGGTCATCATCATGACCTCCAACATCGGCGCCCATCACCTTCTGGAGGGGATCACACCGGACGGCGACATCCGCGAGAGCGCCCGCATCGCGGTCATGAACGAGCTGAAGAGCAGCTTCCGTCCCGAATTCCTCAACCGGGTCGATGATGTAGTGCTCTTCAAACCGCTCCATCTGAACGAGGTAGTAAAGATTGCCGACCTGCTGGTGGAACAGCTCAAGCAGCGATTGATGGAACAGCAGGTAACACTTGAAATTTCCGACGAAGCCGAGAAATTCATAGCCAAGGCCGGTTATGATCCGGTCTACGGCGCCCGACCGCTCAAGCGCTACCTGCAGCGGGAGGTCGAGACCCGTGTGGCACGCTCGATCATCGCCGGTGACGTGGGAGAAGGCGGCACCCTGCATATCGATCTGGTAGATGGAAAGCTGGCGGTTTGCCCGTGAACAACGCGGGCCAGGGTCGGGCAGTTTCCGCTTGCTACACAGCGCAAAGCACATATAATACCTGACCATGATCCCTGAACCGCTCCGACATGAACTTGAGCAGCGCATCCAACAGGCCGTCACCCCCCGCGAGGCAGCGGTTGACGTGATGAAGGAGCTGCAGCGCCATTACGGCTGGCTGACCGACGAAGCCGTCCGGGAGGCGGCTGAACTACTGGGCCTGTCTCCGCTGCAGGTGGAAGAGCTGGCCACCTTCTACGAAATGATCTACCGCCGCCCGGTGGGGCGGCATGTCATCCATGTCTGCGACTCCATCTCCTGCTGGAGCATGGGGGGAGAGACCCTGCTGAAACAATTCGAAAAACTGCTGGGAATCAAAACCGGCACAACCACTCTCGATGGACTGTTCACCCTGCTCCCCTGCTGCTGTCTGGGCAACTGCGGCAACGCCCCGGCCGTGATGGTCGGTGAACGGCTGTTCGGCCCGCTGACACCCGCATCATCCCAGGCACTTCTGGAAGAACTCCGAACAACTGAAACCGTATGAAAGCATTAGTGACAGGCGGTGGCGGATTTCTGGGCGGCGTGATCGTTCGCATGCTGCGCGAGCGGGGCGACGAGGTACGCAGTTTCTCCCGCGGCACGTATCCGGCGCTGGCGGCTCTTGGCGTGGAACAGGTGCGGGGCGATCTGGGAGACCGTGAGGCTGTCATCCGGGCGGCAGCCGGCTGTGACGCGGTTTTTCACGTGGCGGCCAAGGCCGGTATCTGGGGAAGTTACAGCGATTTTTATACGGCCAATGTTTCCGGCACGGAAAACGTACTGGCCGCCTGCCGGGCCAACGGGATCGGGAAACTGGTCTACACCAGCTCACCCAGCGTGGTTTTTGACGGGCGGGATGTGGAGAGCGGTGACGAGTCGCTCCCCTACCCGGCCCGCTACGAGGCCCATTATCCGGCCACCAAGGCGAAAGCTGAACAGCTGGTGCTGGCGGCCAACTCTCCGGAACTGTCTACGTCAGCCCTGCGGCCCCATCTGATCTGGGGGCCCGGCGATAACCACCTGGTGCCGCGCATCGTGGCCAAAGGACGCGCCGGTAAGCTGCGCCGGATCGGTGACCGTCCCTGCCTGGTGGATTCGGTCTATGTGGACAATGCCGCCCGCGCCCACCTGCAGGCCGCCGACCACCTGGCCTGGGGAAGCGCGCCAGCCGGCAGGGCCTATTTCATCAGTAACGGAGAACCGCTGCCGCTCTGGGAGATGGTTAACCGTATCCTGGCCGCCGCAGAGATCCCGCCGGTTACTCGCAGCATCCCGCCAAAACTGGCCTATGCCGCCGGCTGCATCTGCGAAGGGCTCTGGGGCCTGCTCCATCTGTCAGGAGAACCACCCATGACCCGCTTCGTGGCCCACGAACTGGCGACATCACACTGGTTCGACATCAGCGCCGCCCGCCGCGACCTGGGTTATCATCCGGAGGTCTCCATCGAGCAGGGACTGCTGCGTCTGCGGCACTGGCTGCAGAACAGCCGGACGTGAACTGCCTGCCCCCGCCATTACGCTGCAATCTGAATTGCAATCGTTTATATCACGTAATTACAGTACATATTCCCGTCTTGAAACAGTACGTTCTCAGGCATTGCTGGTATGCCTGTGACAGCCTCCGCATCGTCGCGGACCTTCCTGGTACAGGTCATGACAGTCTATGCAGTTCTTGTGTGCCCAGGTCTTGCCAAATCCTGCAATTTTTCCCGGTTTTTGCTCATGACACACAACACATTTTCCGACTTTATCCATTTTATGACTTTGATGATCGAATTCGACATTATGTTTAAATTCGATGACATCCGCGGCAAAGGCATTTTGGGTAAGCAGGGCTACTACAAGTAATACCTTCTTCACTACAACTCCCCTTCCATTGTGTGTAGTATTTTTACGGTCCCCGGCACTGAAAAACAAAAAGCCCTTCTCTCGACAGGAGAGCAGGGCTTGGTAAAAAGCCCTCAATTGGGTAACCCGACTATCCTTGATACAAGGACTCGCGGCTTTGCGTCCCCGGATTACTCCGGGTTTGCCATTTTTCAATGAGGTCAATACTATGTGATGATACGTGATCTACATCGGTTGAGTTACGGCAGACATCAAAATTGTCAGACGTTGATTTATTTACCAGCAAACATCATGCCTTTATTGGAATGTAGTGCTGAACAACAGGAAAAGTCAGGTAACAGACCTAGTTAGAAGAGGACACTGTTGCAGAACATCGCATCATCCAATACTGTCACAGTGATATCACGGTGTCTCAGGCAAGTCATTTCACTGTGATGCGTCACCGCAAACATCCGGCAAGGTGCCTGGAACAAGCGTCTTGAATGCAATTTCGAATAAAAATTTATTTCAATCACAATTGTATTGTTTATTAAAAAGCCCTCCTGTATATTTTTGAATAATTATTTTTCTCGGGGGCGGCACTATATGATTCATGATTATGCTAACAATCTTGCCGCTCAAATGGGAATACAGCTGTCAAAGGTGTCTGTAATCGAGGGCCAGTCGGTCGGGTGCCTGGATGTGTATCTTTTGCACATGTCCACCAAGGATCATTTGGTAAGCGCGCTGGTACACCGGACTGATTTTGAGAATTTACACTGCGGGAATAACAGCGACAGACTGGAGTTGAAATTGCGGGTTGCCCTGTCGCGGCTTCAGGTTATGCTTGAATCAAAATATTAATCGTAGTTTCAGGGATACGAACACGTTCAACATCACATTGTATTTTGATCATTTTATATTACCCCCGAAGATCCCCGCGATTGTTACCACACACCTCCGAACTGAATTAACAGGTTTCCGTCCGTAAAGAGTTCTTTTTCGCCCGGCCGAATTTTAGTTACGATTTCCTTAGTCCGACAGACTCCTAAGTACCGGGCAGGCCCTTTTCTTGCGGCCGGGATTGCGCTACGACTTTAGTATGGTAGGATTGTCGAAGATCAGGCGATATAGTGAATCGTCAACCAAACGGAGGGAATGATTATGAATATCCTCGATTTCGCCATGAAAATGGAGCAGGACGGCAAGGCGTATTACGAAAAGCTGGCGGCCGAGACGACCGTTAGCGGGCTGAAAAGCATATTCACCAGCCTGGCGGCGGATGAGCAGAAACATTTCGAAGTCATCCGGGCCATTAAAGCGGGCACGAACCTGAAAATGGCCGACAGCATGGTGCTTGAAAAGGCCAAAAACCTTTTCGAGGAGATGGCGGCTGACAAGGACATTGTCGGCAGTCTGAAGAAATCCCTGGACGGTTACCAGCATGCCCGGAAAATAGAGGCCGACAGCGTCAGGTTCTATGAGGATATGGCGAAAAAGGAAGTCAATCCCGAAACCGAACAACTCCTGCTCAAAATTGCAAATGAAGAGAAGAAGCATTTCAATATCATGGACAATCTCTATGATTATGTGCTGGCGCCGCAAAATTTCCTGGCTTGGGGTGAGTTCAGCAACCTGAAGGAGTTTTAAAGGTATCATGCGAGCGTCATTGTTTCTTGAAGGAGCACGCCATGCCCGCCTTGATCAGAAGCATTGTCACATTCCTTCGTCGCCCGGTCCTGCCAGGCCTGCTGCTGGTTGCGGCATCGGCATCCGCCTGTGCCTCGGCCGCTCTTCGCCCGGCTGACATCACCCTTCCTTCGGGTTTCGCCATTGAGGTCTACGCCGCCAATGTACCGGGGGCGCGCTCCATGGCGCTGGGCAGCAGGGGCACCCTCTTCGTCGGCACACGCAGCCAGGGCAAGGTCTATGCACTGGTTGCCTCGGGTGGCCAACAGCGCGCCGTCGAGGTGATCACCATCGCCAAGGGGCTCAACTCGCCCAACGGCGTGGCCTTTCGCGACGGTGCCCTGTACGTGGCCGAGATCAATCGGATCATACGCTTCGACCGCATCGAGGAACGGCTCAGAAACCCGCCTGCACCGGTGGTGGTCAACGACAGCTTCCCGACTGAAGGCCACCACGGCTGGAAGTTCATCCGCTTCGGCCCCGACGGACGGCTCTACGTCCCGGTGGGAGCCCCCTGCAACATCTGCGAGTCCAAGGACCCGCGTTTCGCCTCCATCATGCGCATGGAGCCGCAGGGGAAACAGCTGGAGGTCTTCGCCCGCGGGATGCGCAACACGGTCGGATTTGACTGGCATCCGGTCACCAGGGAACTCTGGTTCACCGACAACGGCCGCGACTGGCTGGGGGACGACCAGCCGCCGGACGAGCTCAACCGCGCCCCGGTCATGGGCCTGCATTTCGGCTTCCCCTACTGGCACGGCAGCGGGATCGCCGATCCAAAGTACGGCAAGGGGCACCGCAAGGACGAATTCACCCTTCCCGAACAGGAACTCGGCCCCCATGTCGCCTCGCTGGGGATGAGATTCTACACCGGGAACCTGTTCCCGCCCGAGTACCGCAATCAGATATTCATCGCCGAGCACGGTTCCTGGAACCGCACTGTTCCCCTGGGATACCGTATCACCCTTGTCCGGCTGAACGGCAACCGGGCCGTTTCCTACGAGGTCTTCGCCGAAGGCTGGCTCCAAAACGGCACCGCCTGGGGGCGACCGGTCGATCTGCAGGTCATGCCCGATGGCAGTCTGCTGGTCTCGGATGACAAGGCCGGCGCCATCTACCGTATCACCTATCGCAGATAATCCCTGGCGAAAGGGTGAGTTTGCGGAGGAGGCCCGGCATAAGAACCTCATTCCAAATCATGTCATCCGACGTGATGACATCCCACTGTTCTTCCCCGAACTGATGGTGGTATACTTCCGACAATCTTTCTATACATCACCGGATATTTTGCGGCACCGCCGCGCCCCAGGACAACTGCCATGCCCGCATCGCCCATGCTCAGATATCCCGCTCTCGCCCTGCTCGCCTATGGGCTGTACGCCCTGTTCCTGTTCCTGGTGCAGCGGCAGATGCTCTACCCGGGCCGCTCCGTCCGGGTGAGCGGCCCGCCGCCGGCCGGGATCGAACCGGTCGCGGTCATAAGCGCCGCCGGGCGGAGCGAGGCGTGGTTCATGCCCCCGCTCAAACGGAAGGCGGGAGAACGCCGGCCGCTGGTGATCTTTTTTCACGGCAATGGCGAGGTGATCGATTATCTGCCGGAACAGGCCGAAGGATTCAGGGAAATGGGGATGGGAGTGCTGCTGGTGGAATATCCCGGTTTCGGCCGCGCACCCGGCCGTACCGACGAGCAGAGCATCACCGCCACCGCGGTCGCCGCCTATGATGCCGCCCTGCAGCGCGAGGAGGTCGATCCTCAAAGAATCGTTTTTTTCGGCCGCTCGCTGGGGGGCGCCGCCGCCTGCGCCCTGGCCGCCCGGCGACCGGGCGCGGCCCTGATCCTCCAGTCCACCTTCACCTCCACCAGGTCATTTGCCCGCGGTTACCTGGTTCCCGGCTTTCTCGTCCGGGATGTATTCGACAACGGTGCGGTACTGGCCGCCTACCGCAAGCCGGTCCTGCTTTTCCACGGAATCAGAGACACCCTGGTGCCGCCCCGGCACAGCCGTGAACTGCAGCGATTGGCTCCCGACGCCCGGCTGGTGGAACTCTCCTGCGGCCACAATGACTGCCCGCCGGATTGGCGCGAGTTTTACCGGATCATCGCCGGATTTTTGCGGGACGCCGGAGTTCTGCCGGAGCGCTGAAACCGGGCCGGCGTCTTGTATTCAATCCCTAGGAGCCTGACTGGCAGGGTTCCCCCCAGCCTCCCCTCCCCACAAAACATCCCTCAACTTATTGCGGTTACCACGGAAAACCGTGGCCATACTATTTAATTCAATCAACTCCACGCCCTCTCCTTACCGCCTAATACCTTGTTATTGCGCGCTATTCCAGCGTTCTGTTTTTTCTTCGGGAATTGGCAGGCTATATGCTTTCTCTTAGTCATGTTCCTGTTCATCGCACCCGATATTATTTGGGTGGAACAGGGCAAAAAGTTTTGGATCAGTAACAGAGTTTACAAGGGGTTTTTTATGAAGAAATCTGAGGGACGGAAAGCTCAACTGCCGGTTAACGGTATTTTTAAAATTTCATTTATTTCAATTCTGAGTTTTTTTATGTTCAGCACCACGGGATACGGAAGCAGTGATATCCCCGTTAACGTCAGTCCGGAGCCGGTTGCCATAAGAACGGCCGCATTGTTCACAGGTTTTGGTGTTGGATCCGGTCTGACAAACCAGGGGATTTTCACCGGAGTCAACAGCCATGTCGGCGCTGGCACGGCTTCTACGTTCTTCACTGCATCCGACAACGAGGATGCCGTTACCAAGGAAACACTGCACGATATCGAATCGGAGAACGGGACGGCTCACGCATGTTCGGATAGCTGTTCCCTTTAGGAGCCTGTCGGACTTAGGAGAAATCTACTGCAAATTCGCCTGCTCGAAAACAGGTCAACGGAGGTGAAACACATGAAAGATATACTGGTTGTAGACGATGATAGAATAGTGCTGGAACTGGTCAAAAGAGTTCTGGGACGCGAAGGGTTTGTGGCCTACGGTGCAGAGAGCGGTGAAGAAGCACTTGAGCAGATAAAGGAAAGAACCTTTTCCCTGATGATTACCGATTACAACATGCCGGGGTTGAACGGACTCGAACTGGCCAGGAAAGGCCTGGAGCTGGCACCTCAAATGCCCATAATCATGGACAGCGGCATGATTTCACCGAATCTTGTCCGTCTGGCGAAGGAAATCGGAATATCAAGGGTATTGCCTAAACCCTTTCTCGTCACAGAACTAATGGAGACAGTAAGGGATGTAATGGAAATGCAGAGAGAATGGGCCCCTTCGGCCGGATAAACGACTTTTTGACCTTCTGCACTTCTTCATGGGAACCCCCTGACCCTCAGAATTCGGAATGGTTCATCTCCATTTACTGCCAGTTCCCAATCAACCTTGAGCTCTTCCTTGTGTACCTTTCGAAAATACTTCCGTCAACGAATAATCGTGTATTTATGTTGTGACCACCTTGGGCAACATGGGCTGCTGCCCTTGCTAAGCCGGAAGATTTTTCAGGGTTATCAATTTTTGCAGAGTATGCCAAGGACAAATTTCTCCACGGAGTGCTGTTTTATTACGGGGACAAGGTACTCCCCTTCAGGATCAACAATACCGTTTTCCATGCCCTGCCGATATCTTCACTAATGTAATCATTTATGTTTTCCACTAAACACGTCAATAGTGATAATGTTGAAATATAATCAGGATAAAGGAGGTTACTGTGACTAACACAATTGAAGACTTACTAAGCGAATTACCTCAAGCCTCTCGTCAGCGCGTTGAAGGAATTGTGACAATTTTAGAACGTGTTCTTTCCGATATCGAGTGCAAATTTCCTGCTGAAGATGACGCCGACATAGCTTACGAGTGTGAATGTATTCCCAAAGCAAGGGATATAATTTTGCGTATCAGGGAATGGAATGCAAGAGACAGGACAAGAGAAGATGGGGAAGGCAGCATGAAGATAATCAATACATTATCATCAGAATTAATAATTACATTAAACCAAATTCCCCTGGTGAACACAGATCTCGATCAATGATCTAGAACAATACGCATGGAGATCGTCTTTTATCAATTTCAAAAGGTTTCAGCATGTACGCTGTAACCTTTTTTGCGTGTAAAACATGCGTCCAGGGCCTTAAATCGCGTGTGTTGCGTCATATTAAATTCGTAACTACAGCATAAGCGAACCTGCTAAACCCAGTTTAATAACGTCATCCCTTTGATACTTTCAAGCTCTCTCAGGTTGTTGGTTACAAGTGTCGCGGCGCAGCTCTTGGCATGGGCCGCTATCAACATATCCATGGCACCCACAAGAGTCCCGGCCTTTTCCAGAGAAGCCCTGATCGCTCCGTAATGATCTGCCGCGTTTTCATCCCAAGGAATGACGACCAATCTCGATACGAAGTTATCAATTTCGCGACGTATGACAACACCTTTAGGATGGCGAACTGCGCCGTAATATAGCTCAGCAAGTACAATTGCTGAGATACATATATTACCGGCTCCAACCTCTTCGAATTTCTGCTTTACTGCAGTAGGGTGATTTTTGAGGATGTAACTACAAATATTGGTATCGAGCATATAGCGCATCAAAACAACTCCCGTGTTTCAGGAGGGACATCATTTCTGTCAGAAAGAAAATCCTTTGGCACCTTTGAAGGTTGCGCGAAAAAATCATCCCAATTCTCTGGTTTAGGCCTGAGAATAATTGAATCGCCTTGCCGTTCAATGAAAACTTCATGGGTAGAAAATCGAAATTCAGCTGGCAAACGCACCGCCTGACTACGACCGTTCTGAAATATTTTAGCAGTCTTATTCATCGAGAGCCTCCTTCAGGTATATATCAATGATATATCACATCTTGATTTTGTTTGACAGTTTTTTCCTTCTGCCTAATTTAATTTCCACCTTCAAATCCGAATAGCTGTAATCGGTACTGTGTCCCCAGAAAAACCCTACTCATCTCTCATCCCTGTCAGCTCTGATAAGCTGTTCGCTTCCTGTTTTCTGACGCAGGGTTTTCTCACGGAGATTGCAATGTGACGGGATAGAAACCATTCTGTTGATAGGAACAACTCGCGCAATTTCTTTACCTCTTTTGGTAATGGTCACTGTACCTTCCAGTGATAAAATTTGCTCGATATTCGACAATGATTGGCGTGCTTCGCGAATAGACAGCTTCATCATGGCAATTTCTCCTGACAATTTATTTATGTGTCACATTAGAGATAATTGTAGCACATACGAGAGTGGAACAAGTAGGATATAGACAGAGTGATGCAATTTCCTGCTTTATTCAGCGTCGCGGAAATCTTTTTGTTTGTGCAGATAGTTGTCAGGCTGCATTGGCGAGCGCCTCCTCAAGCAACTTTCGTGTGGCAACCTTGGCAATGTCTCGTATTGAGAAATGCATTTGTTGTCGGTGCTCAATTTGGATGAGGAATTAAGTAAGCTAACCCCGTAACTCCCATAATGATAGCTTCAAAGAAAACGTATCAACAGAAAAAGTCCAACCATAGCGATACCGATGGCGAGTTTGCCTGCCACTCCGATTGCCAGCCCTACCACGGTACCAAAACCCGCCCGGCTTGCCTGATTCAGGCTGCGCTGCAGCGACAGTTCTCCTATAACAGCTCCAACAAACGGACCGAGCAGGATCCCAGGAATCCCGAGAAATAATCCTACAATCCCTCCCAAGACAGCACCCGCCATGGCCCTTCGCGAACCGCCATACTTTTTGACCCCCAGGATGGAAGCGGCAAACTCCACTACGTAGGTCAGTGCGGCCATTCCAGCCAGGAGCAGCAGAGTCCAGACCCCGATATAGTGAAAGTCTTCCGCCCAGGCCCCGAAGAGCAGCCCCAGAAATAACAGCGGCGCACCGGGTACGATTGGCAGCAGCAGTCCTGACAAACCGGTTACAGCAAGTATTGCACCGACGATCCAGAGTATGAATGATTGTTCAGGCATTGGTTCTCACATTAAAGTTTGATATAAGCGTTCAGGCCGATTGTAATGGATTTGGCGTCCACCTCGGCAGTGGTAATGGCATTCCTCCTTCTTAATAAGGGGGAGCGTCCCTATTTTCCTCCCATAATTGCCTTAGTTGTCGCGGTTGAGGGAGGCGAAGTGTTTGATGGAGGTGGTGAGGTTGGTCATAGACTCCCAGTACAGTCGATATAATTGAAGCGGACGGCATCAACTAGCATCAACTAGCATCTTGTAAGCCCGACACCAGCCATTTCCCTAATTTTGTGGTTATTCATAGTACTTTAACTTTCTCATATTAAATGCTGGCATCGCACCTTCCAAAACATCAACAATTTTTTTATTTACTTCTTTGTCCTCTATGCTTCCTGAAACTGTTGAAAACGTGTAGTTGCTTTCTTTGTCAAGACCGACATAAATAACCTGTTCTGCATCAGATACAACAGCTAGATTTGGGTTGTGAGTGACCATTATAATCTGACGTTTTTTCTTTGCAGCTCTAATGAAAGGAACTAGTATAGTGGCCACGCTGTGATTATCAAGATTGTCTTCAGGTTGATCAATGACAAGTGGGATATCGTTCTTATCGAGAAGAAGATAAAAAACAAGAAGTAAGGCTCCACGCTCACCAGGGGAAAGCTGTTCAAACTCTTTATCACCCTGTTTAAGCTGATAATTATTATCTAAAAACCCTAAAATAAACAGATAATTATACAGAGCTTGTATGTCTTTAACTTGATCAGAAACGGCTCGTGGTGTATTTTTTTGACCACTCCTTTTATCAAAACGCAAAGCATTTACTATGTTGTTGAGTAACGAAATAACATCCTCTTTTTCATCAAAATCAATTTCGGTCAACAACCCAATTAGCTGCGCCTCGCCGCCTTCTTTTGAATGGAATGTTCCCATTTTATTTTGCAGAATTAAATCTAAAAACCTAGTGTTGAAGTCCCCCTTCTTAACGAGAGATGCGTCAACTTCAATTTTGTAGTCCTTTAGTGTGTCTTGGTTCTCTTCAATAATTGCATTGAGTCGATTACGAGCATCTTTGTAAACAGCTATAATTTCATGTTTTTTGTCGAAAATACTTCTGACAACAACCCTACGATCTTCGTATTTTGATTCCAGCTCATCGTTTAGACTTGCAGACAAATATTCAAGTTCTACCTTGTAGTAATCAATCGTATCAAAAACTCCGACTGAGCCAATAATAGCATCTTTTAATTTATGCCAGCTATCCTTGTTAGTTAAATATTGCTGATACTGCTGTTGATCGATATCAAGCTTAGACCTCTCAACTTTTAGATGCGCTTCTATACCTGCCAACTGCTCTGGTAAAGGTGTCGATTCGTCGCTTGCAGCCACTTCCCCAAGCAACTCTTTTGCTTTTTGTAAGCTATCTTCCTTTTCAAAAATCAGCGCGTCGAGCTCGGTGAAATCTGTTTGAATGGTAACCAATTTTTTAACATCTACGTTAAACCCAGTGAGCTCAAGCTCCTTCTCAGAAATAAATTTACCGATTTCAATCTCTTTTTGCCTGACATCAGACTTTATGGTTTTAAGTAATTGGAGAGTTTCCAACGCGTTTTTTTTCTGATCCTCGGCGGCCTGAACTGCAGTTTGTAACTTTTGGATATTCTCCTTAAGTTCGTTTATTTTGTTATTAACCGTCTCATTTTGGATCTTCTTTTCAGGGTCTTCATTCGGGTCAGAAACAGGAGGGGGTTCAACAAGAGCTGCAAGTTCCTCCTGTTTTTTCTTGAGCTTGTTTTCAATCTCGGAACGATATGCGGTTGTAGACTTTCGTTCCAACTCAATAATCTTCTTGTTGATCTCACGAATTTCACCCTTGAACATTTCAAGTTCTAAATTTGCTGACGAGGTGGTTTTTTCGATCAACTCACCGAATGATAAAGTCCCAAGCCTTTCAGAGTCAGGAATATGCGAAAAAACTACCCCTTCTATTTCATTCTGAAACTCTTCAACTGTACGAATTTCATTAGTTAATCGTTCAAATTGCCCCTGAGGCAGATATTTGACATCAAGCAGATCAGTAATCGCCGATTGGTCCTGTAAATTAATTTTAGATACCTTGCCGCTTTCCCAGACGACGGCAGCATTAAAGTTTTCAGCCAATCTCTTTTTCTTAAATTTTTCTGGAGTCAAAAACGAAAAGTCCGACCCTGATGGGTAGTTTGAGCAAAGCGCAATTACATCTGCTATTGCGCTTTTTCCGCTGCCTTTGTTTCCAATAATCGCAACCAGTTCACTATTGAGGGGGACAGAAACATTTTTAAACCAGACCCCGTACCTTTCGTCATACCCTTCTGCTTGAGTGATTTCCAACTCTTTGATGTATTTAGTTCGGTTTTTTGAGAGCCGGTCAAGCAAGGATGGTTTTTCTCCGATGAAAACCCGTCCCTCAGGTTCTATAGCAACTTGTTTCAACCCGTCAAATAAAGGATCCGCCTTCAACCAACAGTTCACCTTTAATTTATAATCATTTATGTTGTGGTTGTCGGAGCCTATAACCATTGGAAGCCTTTTCTTGATAAATGGGAACACAACCTCGATATAACCCTTTTGATCTTCTGGCTTGCCAAGTTCATAGAAATCGACACTTCTGGCGATATCTTCCTTTTGAGCCATAGTATGCTGTAAAGAGTTCGTTATAGTCTCTACACTGCCATGCTTTTGCCCTGAATGAACAGTTACTATACCTCCCAATTCATGAACTAATGAAGTTGTGTCTATAAGATCACAATAGACTCCATTCGGTTTTTTCGATTCACTTAATATTCTACTAATTGCTGTTTTATTTTGTAATTGCCCCCATATATAATCCAATTTGCAATCTTCTGAAAATATTCCGATAAAGTGAACTGGCTCTGAGCCACGAGCATCAGATAAGAATTCAATACCAGGAAGGACGGTAACCCCCTTTGCCACTCCAATTTGTTGCAGCTCTCTGATTCGTTGAACATCAATTATATGATGATCAGTAATTGCAACTACAGAAATTCCATTCTTAACTATGGCATCGATAATGTCTTCATTTGTGACACTTTTATTTTCGTAGTCATACGAAGCTGGGGTGTGAAGATGGAGGTCCCATTTTCGCCACTCTGCACCTCTAGGATATTTCAGGGCCATTTACTTACCTCCGATAATTAAGTTTCTCCGAAAAGGAGCTTTGGGAGCATGTTGACACGAAGTGTGGCAAGTCCTCCTCGCATAAAGAAGACTACCCACCCCGCCGATTATCCTCAAACATCTCCACTGGCATCGAATGCCTGAGCCGCCAGACCACCTTGATCGGCCGTTCGCTCTCGTAACTAACCATATCCACCGGCCCCATATAGGTAAACGGAACCGTGACATTGTTCCGTTTCTTCTGGTCGCGGGCGAAGACCAGGATCGTGTAACCCCGCTCTTGATGGTGAATCAGGTTCTGCCCGTCAGTGTGATGCTGCGCGGTATTCGCTTGGGACTCCCAATGCATGAGATCCCTGCTGATGGGATAATCGGCATACATGGTGCTCGGTGAGAACTCCTTTTCGGTCTTCTGAAAGGTGACCAACAGCACATAGGTCTTTACATCAGCAAAATGAAACGAACCCACACCGGTCTGCCCGGCTGTCTCCAAATTTGCCCGGCCAAAGACCGCCTGAATCTCCTTGCCACCGTAATGGGCGTGCAGCTCCAGCGGGCAGGCATAGGGGAGCTGCGGAATCAGGCCACTGACCTCGGTGGTGTCCTCTGCCCAGGCCAGGATTTCATCCAGATCGGCCAGGATCGACGGGTTGCGCGCCAGACGCCGGAAGGCATCGTCCAGAGAGGTAATGCCGAGACTGCTCCCTTTGTCCCCCCAGATTCGATAGTACACAGACATGGCGGAGTCCCCTGCTATCGTCAGCGCCTCATCAACGGCCCCCTGGGCAACCTTGGCGAGGACATCACGTAACAGGGCAATTTCCCGCGGGCCGTTGATAAAGGCGGCGCGCACGAGGGTCTTGTTTAGCCTCGCCAGGTCCGGATCATTGGGAATTGGGCCTAACAGCGCCTTGGCTTTCCACTCTGACCATGTTTCCTTGATCAGCAACACTTCAGGATCGTAATCGTGGTAACGGATAAAGTTGCCAAAGGTTAGCTTCTGCCCGCTTTCGCTTGTGAAGGTCTGCAACCGGTCCGGAACCTGCACATTCAACTTGCCGAGATTCTCGCGGATGTTCTCTAGCACGTACTGCCGTGAGAGGCGGTCGAGCTGAATGGAACAACCGGCCGGAAGGTGGGGGAAATCCTGCTCTACTTCCTTGTCGATGGAAAAGCGAAGCCGGGGGAGGAGCGCTTTCAGTTTGGTATCAACCCGGTAACGGCGGTGGGTTTGGCCGACAAAGTCCAGTACGGTGAGACAGTCCTTGCCCGGTGCATGACGCAGGCCGCGTCCCAACTGTTGGAGGAAGACGGTCAGGCTCTCGGTGGGACGGAGAAACAGTACTGTGTTGATCTCCGGGACGTCCACCCCTTCACTCAGTTTGTCCACGGTAAAGAGGAAGGTGAGCCGGCCGTTTTTCAAATTAGACAGCAACTCACTGCAACGATCACCGTCTATACCTGAAACAAAGGCAGCGGCAGGGATTCCCAAGTCGGTGAAGGTCTCTGCCATGAATTCGGCATGCTTGATGGTGACACAGAAACCGATCCCCTTGATGACGGTAAGGTCGGGTTCATAGCGATGGAGCGCCTCAATAATGGCGGCAACGCGCCGCTTGGCGCTGACGTTATCCAGCACATAGACGTTTTCCAGGGCCGAGGCATCATACTTGCCGTTACGCCAGAACTTGTCCTCATTGAGGGCGATCGGGTCGGCAACACCAAAGTAATGGAAGGGACAGAGGAGCTTTTCCTCTAAGGCTTCCGGAAGACGAATCTCGGCGGCAAAGCGGTTGCCAAAGTCGGCGGCCACATTGTCGCCATCCATCCGCTCCGGCGTAGCGGTCAGGCCAAGGAGAATCTGGGGGGCAAAGTGATCAAAGAGCGGCCGATAGCTGGCGGCGGTGCCGTGGTGGGTCTCGTCAACCACGATGTAGTCGTAGAAGTCGCTACCCACCTGCTCCCAGAGACGGCGACTGGCCAGCATGCCAACTGAACAAAAGAGGTGTTCCAGGCGTGTGGCCTGAAACTGGCCCACCAGCAATTCACCGAAGTTCTGATCGCGCAGGATATTGGCAAAGGTGGCCTGGGCCTGCTGGAGAATCTCCTGGCGATGGGCCACAAACAACAGTCGGCATTGGCGCTGCTTCTGATCAAAGAACCGTTTGAAATCAAAGGCGGCGACTACTGTTTTGCCGGTGCCGGTGGCGGCTATCACCAGGTTACGCCATCGGTCATGGCTGTTCCGCTCCCGCTCCAGCGCCTCAAGGATACGCTCTTGAAACGGATGGGGGCGAAGATCAAAAAAGACTGCCGGACCGTTTGATCTGGGATTGCGGGCACGATCAATGGCGGTGCGGAACAGGGTCGGATTCTCGGGATCGAATCGTTCAAACTCGCGGCTGTTCCAGTAGGTCTCAAACTCGACGGAAAACTTTTCGAGGATATGCCCCATATCCTGGGCCGTGAGCTTGAGATTCCATTCCAGGCCGCTGGTAATGGCCGCATGTGACATGTTGGCTGAACCGATATAGGCGGTGGAAAAGCCGGAGTTACGCCGAAAGTGGTACGCTTTGGCATGGAGCCGCGTTCTTTCGACGTCGTAGGAGACCTTTACTTCAATGTTCGGCATGCGGGCCAACCACTCTACCGCCGGGGCATCGGAGGCCCCCATATAGGAGGTTGTTATCAGGCGCACCGGTATTCGACGGTCACGCAGATCCTCAAAGGCCGGCATCAGCAGGCGCAGGCCAGACCATTTGATGAAGGAAACAAGGATGTCCACGCCATCGGCAGAGCGCATCTCTTCGTGTAATTCATGGACCAGTTGTGGCTCTCGGGGGGAACCGGTGAAGAGGCTGCTTTCTACCAGCGAAGTATGGGGGCGCGGGATACCTGGTGTGCCGTAGTGCGGCGGGGTGATTTCAAGGAGGATCGGTTTGGGTTGCGGAATCAAGCGGTGTTTTTCCAGATGCCCCCTACCCGGCTCATCGGCTACCTGACCGAGAATCCGGTTGCAGAGCGCCAGCCGTTTTTCCGGGTCTGATTCTTCGCGGAGAGCCTGTTCCAGCACTTTTGCCACAAAGGCAGCATACAACCCCGGTTGCTCTTCCGGGTCGATCTTTCCGAACACGGTCCGCAATTCCGGGTGCTATGCCAGAACATCGCGAAGGTATTCATCAAGCAGGGCTTCGTATTTGCCGTGGGGTATCTGCTGTTTCAAAAGATTGCCTCAATATTTCCGTGCAACTTATTACAACACAAAAAAAGCCGCTCAACCGGCATTCTTCCCGGTTCAGCGGCTTTTTACATATATGCTATTTTTCCAATCGCATTCCATCCTCACATCCATAACATAAAAACTGCCTCACATTACTCCACCAATCCCCGCCTGTCAAAGGAAACCCGGTAAGAATAACTATCCAGAGAAGGAATGTAACTCCATCCGGCACCAGAATACAAAAGGCCATACAGAAAATCCGTAAGGCCTTTATTTACCTAATGTCAGAAACCGGAATCCTGCGGCATGAAGCGCCTTTCGCACAGTCATCTCCGGCTTCGTATTCTTACCACGAATCCGGCTCATATTCCACGAACGCTTTGCTTTGGTGAGATGATCGATCATCCCGCTTTTACCTCATCAGGAAGGATCATTCTTGCTGTCGTTATATGGCTCCTCAGGTTCGCTGCAGTGGAGTGGACCGGGAGTGGCTGACGTGCGTGACGTCATGTGCTCCGCCCAACTCCCGAAAGGACCATGGGCAACCTTTTGACGAAACCAGGCAATTTCTTCGGCTGGAGTCATGCCCTTGATCTGTTCGTATATCTTTTCCTGCGCGGCCCGCTTGAAGCCGATACAGTCAAAATCCTTAGTCGTCGCCATGAGTAACCGCCTCCTTCGGAGAGATGATAGTCAGAATTCCGTATCCGTTCAGAAGGTTCACCTGATTATATGCCTTCATTTTATCCAGCCTGACAATATGCCTGAAATTCCATGATACTATCGCGTCCGCACGGCATACGGTTGCGGCAGCAACGTGTGTCATATCGTCAATCCACTTCGGCCCCAGAATCCCTGCGGCGAGATATGCATCACGCAGCCGGATGATCTCTTCGGATACCGATATGTACTCAACTGACTGCTCCGGCAGTGACATGACAAGATCCTTAACCCGCGCAGGTGCCTCTTCAAGCTCTTCAAGCACAACATCCGAAATGAGGATAGAATGAATTCCGCACCGCACCATTTCAAAAAAAGCAGCAGAGTCCTCGGAAAATTCCTCATCAAAACAGCCGCCAAACACAGACGTGTCAACGTAAATAAGGTTCTTTTTCATCAGCGGATTATCTCCATTTCTGTTCATGCCGATGCCGGAAGCAGCCAGAGGGAAAAGAGGGACATTCCCCGATTTCCTTTACTGATTTAAGTTTGGTAAATCACACTGTCACCTGTTCCGGCGTCACACTCAGACGCAAACCAACACCATGCAGTAGATTGAACAATGTGCGGATTTCGGGGTTTCCGCGGTTAGACAGTGTACGGTAAAGGCTTTCCCTGTTCAGGTGCGCCTTCTCTGCCACGGCCTTCATGCCGCCGTTTGCTTCTGCAATATTGCGAAGAGCAAGCAGGAAGGCATCCTTATCTCCCTCTTCGAGAGCTGCGTTCAGATATGCCGCTGCCTCTTTGGGGTCTTTCAGTGCTTCTATCAAATCTTTTTGATATTCCGTCATCAGTGCCATGTTACTGCCTCCTTCGGTGATCCTGCAGGTAGCTTGCTGCCTGAGCAATGTCCAACTGGCATTCACCGCAGTTCAAAGGCCTATTATCAGTGGTTATGCGCCTCCACATACTTGCGTAATACGGCATTGATCATGGATTGGTAACCTTTTCCCTGCATCTTGAAAAACTCGATCACATCCGGATCTATACGCAGAGTTACCTGTTTTTTCTTCTCCGGCCAGCGAATATGGGCTTCCTTGAAGAAATCGTCTCGAAGTGGCGGGATGTCGGAATAATCGATTTCCTCGTCCTTCATCTTTGTAACCCGTTCCAAATCAGTGCGCGAAGACGTTGAAGTATGCTTCCCTTTCATAACGATCACCTTTTCTGAATGATATAATCATCCCATATGAATTTCATGGTAGCACACCAGAGCTGTAGTTACAATTGAAGTTACACAAGAAGAAACTACCAAAACAAAAAAGCCGCCCAACCGGCATTCTTCCCGGTTCAGCGGCATTTTACATAGATGCTGTTTTCCCCAATCCCATCTCAGCCCCACAGCCATAACATTGCCCTGATAAACAGGATAGTGCGTTTACAAAATCATTCAACAATGATTTCTAACTTACTAGAAGTGCCTCACATTACCCCACTCCCACCCGACTGTCAAAGGATCATTCCGATCAATCAAGGGCCGGTACATCCCCGCCACTCATCACATCACCCAAGACTTCTGCCGGCAGAGTTTTGCTTGTAACTATCTATTTAATAACAATAGTGCCTCTAAATTGGCTGTTTTTTTTGACATCAGCTTCTATCCTCAAAATTCTCCCTCGCCCGCTGCCGCCCCAGCTCTCGCAGAAACAAAACTACGAACAGCATAATACATTTCACCGCAGAGGGCGCAAGCTGGAGAAGGGCATCAAGTGTCTTCAGAGCACATGGAGACATGACCGGCAGGTTGTGGTAAAATCTGCCGGTCATGTCCTCGAACAAACATTCTGATAGATGCATGGAGATGTAACATGATGGACCGAAACAAACGGGAACATTTTAGCGGCTGTCTATTGTGTGGCGCTGCTGGTGATGCACTGGGACAGCCGGTCGAGTTTAAAGACAGAGAAGAAATCACAGGGGAATACGGTCCAGACGGCATCCTGGAGATGGTGCCGGGTGAAGAAGGCCTGTATAAGATAACCGACGACACCCAAATGACCCTCTTCACTGCCGAGGGGCTGCTGCGGGCCTGGACAACCGCCCGGCAAAGTGGCGGAGTACCGGACTTTGCCGGCGCAGTCAGGCATTCGTACCTCTGCTGGTTGAAGACACAGGGTGAGACACCCGCCATTTCATACCCTGGAACATGTTGTGACGGCTGGCTGTTGGCCGTAGAAGGTATGCACCGGCGACGGGCACCCGGCGCTACCTGTCTCTCCGCCCTGCGAGAAGGCACCCTGTCCGACAATGGTATAGTTAATAATACCAGCAAGGGGTGTGGCGGAGTCATGCGTGCCGCCCCGGTCGGGTTGCTGGCTGCCCGTATTAATACTGGCAACAGTGCGGGCACGGCACGAAAAGCCTTCGAGATCGGTTGTGCTACAGCGGCCCTGACCCATGGCCACCCGTCGGGATATTACCCGGCCGGTGTCCTGGCAGCGGTCATCGCAACCATTATCAACGGTGGTTCGATTGAAGAGGGCATCTACATCAGCCTTGGTTTACTGGATGGCCGCATCGGATCCATGGAAACAATCGCTGCTATTCGGTCAGCGCTGGATCTCTGGCAGCTCGATCGCTTTAAACAATCTTACAATTCGGTTGAATCGCTAGGTGTCGGCTGGACTGGCGAAGAGGCTGTATCCATCGGTCTTTACTGTGCCCTGGCAGCAGGAGAGGACCTTGTGAGAGGATTGCGAATGGCAGTCAACCACTCCGGAGATTCCGACTCCACTGGAGCCATCACCGGCAACATCCTGGGTGCACTGCTGGGCGAACAGGCCATACCACATGACTGGCTGAATCAGCTTGAGCTGGTTGACGTGATCAGGCAGGTCGGCAATGACCTGTTCACCAGCTACGAGGGAACCGAGAGCTGGCTGAAGAGCTATCCGTTGATGCAGGTTTCTTTGTAAAGAATCCGGTCCCATAGGACGCTGGTTTCAACTTCACACTAAAAAAGTTCCGGGATTATCAGAGCAGATCTATGAGGGAAAAGGGCTCCTCCAGAAGGAAATCAGCGTCCTCGGTACTGATCGATTCCTCACGGAGCCCCGGAGAACCTGTGGGAGGATATGTAGCGCGTAAGTGCCGCCACAGCGCTCAAGTAAATAAAACAACTGACAGCATAATACATTTCATAGCAGAGATCGCGACCAAAAGCAGGCGCTTCCCAGCGAGTAACGTAGAGGAATCTCAACCAGGTAAAACTTCGACAGGTAAAGCTTCAAGGATGCCAAACAAGATGGTTGTATTATAAGGCTTTTGAAGGTAATTTCAAAAGAAGTACAATAATAATGGATAGGACAGGAATCGACATTATGAGCAATCCATTTCTTGACCACCCTACCCTCTCCGGCCGCTATTTCTACCCCTGGCCCAATCGATTTAAGGAGCCTTTCTTTGTCGAAGGCGACGGCTTCCGTCTGGCCTGTCGCTACTGTCACAGGCACGAGGACGCCCCGACCATTATCCACTTCCACGGTAACGGCGAGAGCGTGGCTGATTACATCGGGGAGTTCGAGGAGCGCATGACCGGTCTGGGGGCCAATCTGCTGCTGGCCGGATACCGCGGCTACGGCATGTCCAGCGGTCTGCCTGCGCTGGCCGCCATGCTGGACGATGTAGAGCTGATCGTTGCAGCATCCGGTGTACCTGCGGACAGGATCATCTTCTTCGGTCGCTCCCTGGGTTCGCTCTACGCCCTGCACGGAGCCGCGCGCTACCCACGGGCAGCCGGACTGATCATTGAGAGTGGACTGGCCGACCCGCTGGAGCGGATATTAGTCCGTATCGAACCGCACGAAGTCGGGGCAACGATGGAGGAACTGCGGGCAGCTGTGAACAGCTGTCTCAACCAGCACGACAAGATTTCGGCCTTCAAGGGGCGGGTGTTGGTGATGCATACCCGCAACGACGATCTGGTGTCGGTTTCCCACGCCGAGCGTCTCTATGACTGGGCCAATCAGCCGAAGGAGCTGCTCGTTTTTGAACGGGGTGACCACAACACCATTCTGTCGGCCAACCAGGAGGCATATTTTGCGGCTGTGGAAACATTCTTGAAACAATTGAAAAGGCAGGCTGCACATGGAAATGACCGATGAACAGAGATATAACATGGAGTCGTTTTTGTTTGATTAGATGTTGGATAAATGGATGGATTTAAATTTGATGCCGGATTGACTACCCTGAATTTTATGGTAAGTTTTAATTTGAATACTATTTCTTGAATAAGGATAACATCATGGAGACCTGTGAATTTTGTGATACCTGTTATTTCTTTAAAGAAGAGTTCCAGGACAATCCTCATACAAAAGAATATTTATGTAACACCCTCTGCAATGAGCACTTCATCACCTGTGCACGTTATAAGATTGCCATGTCTAACGGGATAGATGATGTACCTCGTGACCTTCTTCCTGACCCTCTTACGTGCCTGAAGTGTTTTGCGAAATGTAACTCATGGAATTGATGTGAATCTATCCGGCAGGTTGTTTCCGGGCAGGTGGTGCTGCGGGGATCACAGGAATCCTCTTCCAACAAATTGCAGATATTCTCCATCTCCAATATTTGACTATCGAACAATATAGATTATTATCTTTTACAATTCAGACGTTGCAACATAGACCCGGAGGGTGTTTTTATGAATACATGCGAATTTCAATCATCCTGTACCTATTACAATGTTCTGAAGGAAAAAAGTCCCGTCATACTGAGGTACATAAAAGAAGAATATTGTGACAGCAGTTATTCCGCGTGTGCACGGTTCGTGGTTTCCAAGGCTCATGGAACAAACCATGTACCAAAATATCTTTTCCCCGAAGATATTCAAGAAGCTTGTAAGATACTTGACGAGCTTGGCAACTCATAACAGCAGCCTTTCGATAATAGTTAGTTAATATTTATTTTTGTATATTGGATGGTATAATTCCGGTGGTTTGATTCACTTGCAGGAGGTTCTTAATGCAGGCACAGGGCGGTGTGATATTGCTGGTTGAACCAGACACGAGGATTTGTACTACTGTAAGGATTACCAGCGAGCTATATAGTTGTTCTGAAAACAATTACAAGTGTAATTATGGCCTTTATGCCGGCAAGACATGTACCTACTGTTTGCATCCGGATCACTTGACATTCCGCAGGCAATCCGCTCTGAGAGCATGAAAGCACCCGTTCCAAAAAGCTGAGATACTTAATCACCGACAGGCTTAACGGGCTGAACTGAGTAGTGAAACAGATAAGTATGTTGGCCATTTCATCACGACTATGGTAGGTTTGCACAAAAATTGGTGAATGACATCATTTACAACACAAGGAGATAACATGACAAAAGCAGAATTCGTAGCGTCGGTCGCTGAAAAAACAGGTCTTACCAAGTCAGCTGCTGCTGAGGCTGTAGACGCATTCGTGTGCACAGTTGCAGAAGTACTCAAGGCAGGCGATAAGATTACTTTACCAGGTTTCGGTACGTTCAGTGTTTCTGAAAGAGCTGCACGTAAAGGACGTAACCCGCAGACCGGTGCAGAAATCCAGATTGCAGCATCCAAAAGCGGTAAGTTTTCAGCCGGCAAGGATTTGAAAGGGTTGTAATTGGAAATACGTTAAAATGATTAACTCCAAATTCAGGTTTGTAAAAGAACCTTGATACTAAAAAGCCGGCCCCAATCAGGGCCGGTTTTTTATGACATATCCCCCATAACCTGGACCAATATACAGGGAAACGCCTGGCAGCTTAACCTAACCTGCAGAAGTAACTTCAGGGCCGGGGGAGGTCAAACTATTCCGGTTTCTTCCCGGCTATTGCCCTGGCCTTTGGAACAACCTTGGATGCTGGAGCTTTCTGGTCCTTCTTGCCAACGATACCTTCTATCCACAAAGAAAGAGCCTTGCCGCTCTTAATCGTCTCTTCGGGTATGATGAGACTGTTTTTTTGTGCAAGATCGTTGGCATACTTGAGCTGACCTTCGCTCGGTCCTCCACCTGCAGCCCGTACCGTCGGGATGGAGAATCCCATCTTGTTGTGAACCCCTTTACAAAAACGCTGCCAGGTTTCCTTGTTCTCCACAACCAGATCCAGGAAGTTTTCCATCTTCTTGGTCAACTCATAATCGATCACCCAGGCGTGGTTTTCCCTGAGATAGTCGATCAGCGTTTCCCCGGGCGGCATGGGTATCACCCTGCCCTTCTCTTCCTTGATGTAGCCGCGGTCCGTGATGTTCTTGGTGATGGCCGCGTAGGTGGAAGGTCGGCCTATGTCGAGTCGCTCCAACTCCTTTACCAGGGAACCCAATGTGAACCTTCCCGGCGGCTTGCTCTTCTTCTCTTCCAGAACCTCCTGCACCTTCGGCACCAGCTCACCGACCTCTACCGGCGGGAGCAGCTGCAGTTTGTTGTCCTCCTCGCCCTTCTTTTCCTTTTCCTCATCAACCTCGGCGTAGACCTTGAGAAAACCGTCAAAGATCAGCACCCGACCGGCGGCCTTGAACCGTTCACCGGCCACATCGAAGATCATGACGGTGGAGTCATAGCGCGCAGATGCCATCTGGCTGGCGACAGCACGCTTGAAGATCATCTCGTAGAGCCTGACATGGTCGGAAGTAAGCCCTTCTATCCTGATAATGGCAGGAATGTCTGCAACCGAATGCATATGGGTTGGTCGGATGCCTTCGTGGGCTTCGGCCTGGGAGTTCTTTGATTTGTGCTGGTTCGGCTGAACGGGCAGATAGTCGCTGCCAAGGCTCTTTCCCAGGAACTCGCGGATCTCGGTGATAAAGGCTTCGTCCATCCGAACAGAATCGGTGCGATGATAGGTGATTGTGCCGTGGTCGAAAAGCGCCTGGGCCAGCTTCATCGTCTGCTCCGGGGTGAACTTCAGGCGGGCGGCTGCGGCGGCCTGCAGATCGACCGTCGTGAAGGGCGGCTTGGGGGACTGCTTGACCTCTTTCTTTTCGACCTTTTCGGCCAGGGCATGGGTTTGCTCTTTGATGGCAGCGATGATGGCCTGTGCGTCAGACTCTTGAGCGAACTTGCCGTTGACGTGACGGGCCAGGAAAGTCGTTCCGTCCTTATCCAGCTGGATATCCAGCATCCAGTACAGGGCCGAGGTGAAGGCACGGATCTCCCGTTCGCGGTCTACCACCAGTCGGACCGCCGGAGACTGGACCCGCCCGACGCTGTAGCTGCTGCGGAGGCTCTTGCTGGCAATCGGGGAGAGGATATAGCCCACCAACCGGTCGCCGATCCTTCGTCCCAGGAAGGCGTTGTAGAGGCCCGTGTTGGTCTTCTCGAACGGCACCGCCTTGGCAAGCGATTCCTTCAGCCCCTTCTCGGTGACTTCATAGATCTCCATCCGCAGGCATTCCCTGGCGACCGACTTAACCTCTTCGTAAATATGGCAGCTGATGGCGTAGCCTTCCCGGTCAGGGTCACCGGCCAGCATGACGGTCTTCCCTTTCGCTGCTGCACGAAGCTCCTTGGGCAGGTTCGCCTTCTTCTCGTGATAGACGAAGGTTGGTTCGTACGTTGCCAGATCAACCCCGATCTGCGCCTCGGGCAGGTCTTTGAAATGACCCACGGTGGACATGGTCTTCACGTTGAGGATTGACTGTATCTTTTTTGCCTTGGTGGGCGATTCAACGATTATAAGCATGGAGTCTGCGGCGACCTTGGTAAGTCAATAGAATATCGGGGCATCAGTTCAGGCGGGAATTGTTGGGGGCCTGATTTTAATGAGGGGGCCGTTGTCAAAACCACTGGCCCCCAAACAATCTGGATATCAGCGTATCAAGCCGGACCAACTTGGACAAGAAAAAAGAAAAGCCCTTGATTTCTCAAGGGCTTTGGACTTCTTTTAGTCAATTCTGGTGCCGAAGCCGAGATATATCTGATTGTGTAACACAATGTAATTTATAGGTTTTCATAAGTATAATTTGAGCATCAACCCCTAAAAATACCCCCATAAGTTACAACAAGTGAACACGCTATGCCGATTAATTATATTGTTCGTGACTTAAATCACTATGTTTGCAATACTTCAGCTTCCATGGGTGTAAATCCGGTCCCGTCCTAGACAAAGCCCTAGCTTTCGCTCCGAATTCCGTTTGATGAATTTAATTATCAGGTCTTCTTTGGACAGGTGGTCATACTTCGTTTTCATCAAACCTCCATCAGCTGCGACTCAATCCCGGCCATGTCAGCTTTAAAGCTCTGCTATTCTATATGAATTTCCCGCATTATTGAAGCTAAACAAAAATCGCCGCAACTTTTCATTGCAGCGATTTGATTTGAGTTCTCAAGTACAGATTATATGGCCGGTTCTGACTTCCATACCCTCCCCAGCATCTCCCGGAAAAACTCGTCCAATACATCTTCATCAACATCCACCATCTCCATACCTTCAACAAAATCCGAACAATGGTCTATCTGTTGCTCAAGAAAGGCATTGATTACCTCAATTTTGGGTTCCATATCCAGCTCGTCACCTGCGATTTTTCGAAGCAGAAGCCTGTCAATCTCTACTGAAATTGATGGCGAAAGTCCCGCGTCCTTGTACAATTCGTCGAATTCAGTCGGCGGCATGCAGTTGTGTTTCTCTATCCACAGACAAGCCAGAACGGGCCGCAGGACATAGAAGTATTTCTTGATCCGTACCGTCTCCCCCTTCAGATATTCCCGGAAGTTTCCCCGCGCCATGTGCAGGTAGTGAAGCATGCAGCGTTTGGGTGAGTAGTAATCGGCCATCAGTTCCCTCAACCGGTCCGCAAGACCGTAACGATCAAGATAGACGTGAGGAGAACCAATCCATTCCAGAAGAGGAGGATTTGACTTGCGAAACAGGCCAAGGGCCTTCGGCAAGTCCCAGCCGCTTATGTCCAGATCGCCGGAAATGGGGCATTCGATCACATCCCGCTGTTTGCGGATGGAGAGATACCATTCAAGCGGATGCAGGTAGATGAAACGCACGTCATAGTCGCTGTCCTTTGATGCGAATCCCCAGGCCCGGCTGCCGGACTCAACGGCGAAAAGGATACGGACGTTCTGCTCTTGTTCAATTTGTTCGAGGTTGGCAAGAATAGTGTTCTGCATTGCGTCATTCCTTCTGTTTGCTGCGTCAATTCACGCCATATCAGTTTTTAATAATTTTGCCACTTCATCGTATTGTCTTACATACCTTGCAAAAATTTTATTCCGTTCCGCCTGACTGATAATACCGCAGAACGGTGATGAACTTCTTAAGTGCGTAGCCCGTTGTGATCGAGACAGAAGAAGCTTGATAATAGCCTCGTGCTCCCATGTCTGCAAAATTTCCTTCCAGACCATGAAGGGCACCGGCAACGAACCATCTTTTTCAGTCCATCGCTCAATATTTTGTAACGGCTTCTCCCACAAATCAGGGCAGCTACATAGCTTCCGGACTATTGCCCGATGCAGGGCCAATGACCGTTTATCAGAACGTTCTTGTAGGTTCATATTTAACTCGATTAAAAGTTCCGTATAAAAGTTTGTTTTTAAGATCTATACGGAACTTTAAGACACAAATCCCTTAACTCCAAGTCATCACGAATTATATCATCATCGCTGATGATCTTAACCCATACCGATTCATCATAGTCTTCCCCTAACTTCCAATGCTGATAATCCCGATCATCAAACCCACAATCCAGAAGGCTTTGCTGAAGCCTAGAACCCTGCAAGGTATGACCATTAACGAAAATAAACCGAGCAAACGGCAAAATTTCATTTACGGGTAATTCACGGAAGGTCATAGGCACACCCCCCATTTCTTTTGGCTCCAATGGCAATTGCACCAGCTTATTCGCAGCTGTATCATACAACCAGCAATTATTTTTGCAATTCGTCGTGTCCAGGGCAACATAATTTTCTGTTACCACCGGCTCTTTTGTCTCGGTATGCCCAAAAATTTGCTTAACATTGGCGAGTCGGTCTCCCTCCCGCTTGAAGTCGAACCAGAAAATTCCGCCACTATTATATCGGCCACTGCCACCCCTTGACTTGCCGATAGCAAAAATCCCGTCCAGCGTCTCGCATGGACTAGCCATCCATTCAGCAAGCTGATCATTCAGCATATCGGCCAACACATTCACGTTAGTTATATCATTCGCCAACCATTTAGCCAGGCCGGCATGTGTGCATAACCAGTCATCTACGGAATATGCAGCTTTGAACCTGTCTATGTGGTTTTCAATCAATTGTTGATACGGCTCTTCAAGCCCAAACTGGTATCCCGTGCTGAAAAACGGAGGGACCCGGTGATAATTAAAGTCATGATTGCCCCAGAGCAAAATAGAATCGGAATCAAGGAGCAATTGCAATGACTCAATCTGCCGGACTTGAGGTTCATGGAACGAGTCGAGGTAATCGCCAAGGGCTACATGCACCTCTTCCGGCTTGTAGGACAAAAACGCCTTCACCTTCTCTACGTTACCGTGTATGTCACCTACTATTATCGCCAATGTGTTACCTCTCCAATGAAACAACCTCATTGTAATGGCAATTGAATTTATCAATCTGCTTGTTCAGATGAAAATGCCCGAAATGCCAAGACTTGAAATTAAGTTTTTCGTATAACTTTTGAAGCATGGTTTCTGTTGGATCTGGAATCCGGCTATTCGCTAAAAAATGGTGTCTCTGACTTTCCGGGCATGTATGAGTTATAACATAATCAACCATCCACCCTACCCTATCCAGATTTTGACAGGCATTATCAAAATCATCTTCTGACGGGATTTCTTCCGGCCACCAATCTTTCCCCTCTGTTCGTGCCGGAATTCGATCATAACCCCGGCCCCATGCAAGGGACGGTACTTTACCGCCAAAACGATCATGGCTGTTTGCACCGCCGAAGGCAAAAAAAGTATGCCCCTCGATGGTGAACACTTCACCCCGTTTTAGATAATAAACGTTCTCCCTGATCTTGTAAGCCTTGCCGCCGAATATCTCAACAATCGGGAACTCACCACCAAACAGCCGAGCAAAGTTTTCATGATTGCCATCGACCGTCAACCACAATACTCTTTGCCGCAGAGTCATTTCCAAATATGCATTTTCAGAGCGACTATTTTTATTATTGCTATGATAATCATGGAACCAAACACCGCCAAAGTCACCGCAGCAGATGACAATATCACCCCGCTTGGCCGGTTTGAATTGAGCTGAAGAAACATGATATGAAGATTCCCCGCCGTGGAGATCCCCCGTTACATAGATCATGACCATCCTCCTCCGCTAAATCTCACTCGCCCAATCTTCGGCGGCAGCGGTAACTGCACTAGTTCACGATGTTGCGTATCGTACAGCCAGCAGCTATTGGTAAAATTTGTTGTATCCAAGGCAATATAATTTTCCCGTACTTCCGGCTGGCGGATTTCCACATGCCCGAATATCTGCTTGATGTTTGGAGCAACAATTGATCCTTCTACCAAGAAGTTGAACCAGAAGATCGACTGATACCGGTACTGGCTATGCTTACTGATGAATCGCTTCACAAGATATCTCTCAAATTGGCTTTGAAGCATCTTAGCAAGCTTATCAACATCATTGACATGTGCCGTTATGCCTTGATGTACTCCGGCATGGGTCAACAGCCACCCATCCACGGCGTATGCCGCTTTGAACCGTTTTATATTTTCCTCAAGGATCTCTTGAATGATCTGAACATATTCAACATTGTACCCGGCAAACTGGAACAGGGGCTCTTTGAGGTAATGAACCTCATGATTGCCGAGTAACAGCACTGCATTGGATTCCATGAGTAACTGAAGGCATTCAAGCTGCCTCTCAAATGGTTCTATAAAGCTGTCCAGGTAGTCACCCAAAGCCACATGCAGGGTTTCCGGTTTATAATCCAGAAAGGCCCGCGCCTTTTCAATATCACCATGTATGTCAGCAACCACGATTGCCATTTCAATCCACTTCCAGTTCAATTTGTGTGAAATCAAAATCTGACCATTTGTCTGTGAATGCATCGATCTCTGAAGTGACAATATCTAAAGCTTCGGGATCGAATGGTATGGAGCCATGCCCTTTGCGGTAAACAATTATGCAGGTATTCCGGAAGCGCACTCCAGTAAGGATGCGGCTGGCATTCTGTAGAGTGTTTTCCCGGCAGTGTTCCGGTTGAAAATGGACGTCGAAGCGTTCCAACCATTCCAAGACCTTGTAATGGGTGAATTGATCTTTATCGAATTGATATTCAGCCAAACAGATGAGTTCTCCATCCAACTCAATGACGGTGGCAGTAATATCACCAACAGCTATCTGATGGCTCAGAACATCGTCATCAAAGGTATATCCGAAGCCTATCAGATTACGTTCAATATGACCGAGATGCTTTTTGAGGCAGTCGTAATATTTGAGGCAGAGGTGTCTGGTACGGTGCTTGGAGAAATTAA
The DNA here is from genome assembly GCA_016650295.1 of Desulfuromonadales bacterium. Classification (GTDB taxonomy): domain Bacteria; phylum Desulfobacterota; class Desulfuromonadia; order Geobacterales; family Pseudopelobacteraceae; genus CAIPTY01. Next base: position 104,304 of record JAENWA010000068.1, read on the forward strand.
TGGCGGTGGGTGTTTTTGGCATCGTTAGCCTCCGATCAGAGTAATTCCGGTACTACAGCTGCATAAGCGGCTGTCGCAGTCAGATACTCACCCTCGGCTAACAATTAATTCAGTAGCCTATTACACTGTTTCAGAAAAACAGGGTGATTTTGGTTGTGTTACATTTCTCTATAGTAGAGCATCACTGAAACTTGTCAATAAAAACCATGAGATATTTGCTTAACTTGAGAGCCGTTATTCTTGCAAAAATCCCCTTTAGAACAGTTGGAGTTGGGCCATCGATCTTCCATCATTCCGCATCCGAATGAATTTCTTTGCAGCAAAGCCTCCTCTTTTGGCACCACATGTTGGGCACCAACTCTTCATGCGTAACATGTTAGTCGGCACAGAAGACCATTCATTACCACATGAGCAACTGAACGATAATGCTTGATCTGCGCAATCATAAGATTTCGAGAGACATTCACCACCACGCTCAATGGCATATGCCTTGATGTTGGTAAAAGTTTTATCCAATCCATCTTTGTTCTGTTGTTTTTTTCTATACCACATTTGGGGCACCATGTCCCCTCTTCACGACCATAAAGGACATCTCTGGGTGTAGCCCAAAAAACACCATGTTTATGGCATTCCCATTCATGAGGTACGCCAACGCCCTTATTTTCAGTAGAAAGGAAATCGCCTCCACGCTGAGCGGCTTTTGCATGAAAGACTTCTATTGGGAGAAGCATATCTTTGCTTTGCTGCTCACGTCGGCATTTATCACACCATCTGCCATTAATTAGTTTTGAAGGCGTAACATCCCATTTATGCCCTTTCGAGCATTCTACCTCAACCTTAATTGTGCTACCCAGTAACGCGAACTCTCCAGACAAATCTTGAACCGATGAAGAAGGTGGCCAACATGCTCCGGAATCACAAGCCGCTGATCATGAACTGGTTTAAGGCGAAAGGGCTGCTTTCCAGCGGTGCTGTAGAGGGTCTAAACCTCAAAGCAAAACTGACTATGAGAAAAGCGTATGGCTTCAAATCACCAGAATGTCTAAAAATAGCATTATATCATACACTTGGAAAACTACCTGAACCACTGTGCTTGCACAGATTTAGCTAGAGAACGACAATTATTTGGGGTATTTGTTTATTAAAAGGCGGATTAATATTTGTCGATTGCGGATCAAACCACCATTAGCAGGCATTTTCTTTCAGGGTGTTGTGGAGATCGTGGCCACATCTTCAGCGCACACCTACCACGGTATTATTTCAGCACCACACCACGCACCCGATAGACAAACTCTCCGGCTAGCACATCTTCCCACTGCCAGCCTCGGGCGGTAGAACGGCTGTCATCCGGTCCGTTGACACGCTTTCCTGGGGTGTAGAACCAGTTCTTGATCGCCTCGCCGGAATGGCGTAACACCAGCCAGTATTTACCAGGTGCAAGCGTTGTTTTTTCCGGCAACGTGAAATCAACCCAGTAGTAACCCGGCTTGCGGGTTATTATTTGGGGTACTAAGCCCAAACCGGCGGAATTTGTCCAATTCACCCAAAAGGCTGGTATTCAAATAGATTTACCAGTTATCCGTAGCACACTGGCCCGCGAAATACCATAAGCTCGAGATAATGCGCTCACTGATGCGCCGTTCTTCCTCATATCCATGATTACCGCACGTTGGTTAGTTGTTGTCTTAGATGGCCGACCAAGAACCTTTTCAATGAATAATCATATGGTTGCACCACAGAAACGGGAAAATGATACGCTAACGAATTGAGCCGAGTCCAAATATGTTGCAAAGATGATTTGTTGTAGCTACAATAGGCTACAATATCATGGAGGTGATACTCATGTCAGAAACTATTATTAGAGCTCGCGTTGACGCATTAGAAAAACTTGAGTGTGAGTCGATTTTTAAAAGTTTGGGCCTCACTATGAGCGAGGCGGTCCGGCTCTTTATCCGTCAGGTTAATACTGTGAAGGGGTTACCTTTTGAAATGAAGCTTAACGCCACTGCTGCTACTGAGCACGATCGTTGGTTTAGAGAGCAAGTTGAATCGGTACTGGCAAAAGTGAATCAGCCAGGTAGGGTATCGGCTTCACATGAGGACGTTGGTACGCGGCTAAAATCTAAGCAGGCGGCTCTTCTTAAAAAGGCGGCCTAACGTGGATGTAATTTGGGAGCCAGAGGCCGAAGCAGATTTAGATTCAATCCTTGAATATATTGCAAAAGATAATATCGAAGCTGCAATATATGTAACAAATGAAATATATCAGCAAGTTTCAATGATGTTAGCACCTGTTTCCCGTCGGGGGAAAAAAGGAAGGGTGGCCGGCACAATGGAGCTTGTTATTCTACGGACACCATACATTGCTGTGTACGTTAAGAAGGGGCTCCTCCTGCGGATTATCAAGGTACTGCATGGGTCTGAGGTGCTGCGGTTTGGGGCACTGAAAGTCAGATAATTTACAAACAAATCTCCGGAAAATGGAATGCCCACAGGAACTTGCGGACTCAGCCACGGTGTTCAATCCCGTCCGCCACCGAGCGTAATAATCCGTTGCCTGGCATCAGAGTAATGCGACATGCGCGGTGAGCTACTCTTACTATACGTAGATGACACGCTCGCCGATGTGACCCCTTTCGGCACAGTACGACAGCGGGCATTCCGGATCATACCGGAAGAGAAGTTGCGCTTAACCGTGCAGAGTCGGCTCCCATGAAGAGTTGATCTGCATGAGGCCAAAGTCATAGCTGCCGTTGGTATTGTGGTTTACCGCGGACGGATTGAAGTTGCTCTCTCCCTTGGAGATCGCATGGAGGAGGCGGGGCGAGATGCCGTATCTGCTGCCGGCTTCTTCGTAGCAGAAAGACTCTGCCGATTCTACGAATGTGGCAGAGAGTCCCAGCAGCAGTAACAAGATGACGAAATGCATGATTCCCCCCATGTATATAATCTATAGGGGGGGCAGGTATGATTCGCTATTTCTGAGATGTAAATTCAAGAAATGTCATCTAACTATACGTATTTACAAACATGCCTGATTGAGAGGCAACATTGCTATTTTACAATGAGTATTATTGTTTAAATATGTTTCAATATGTTGCTGAATACCTTTGACCAATCGCCATTAGTTGTTGTATACATTTTTTACCTTGCCCTTTATTTTTACAGCACTTTCAGACCAAGGACAGCCTTTCTTGAGCCCTTCTCGCCCTCATCACAATCTCTCAAACTCCGATTTGGTCGGTCTATGCCTTCTGCATAATCGATGCGCTTGGGAAGAGTTTTTTTGGCGTATTTCACCGTTGATAAAGAAGGCGATCCGCAGGACATTTATCAGGTGCAAAGCAAGGGATCTTGCAGAGAATATAGACAACACTTTGGATATTCATGCTCTCCTTGTGGAGAAGCTTTATGCAAAAGGCGCATTGAACCAATGCCCCGACATCTCAGGACTGCGTTCATGGATCGTCCGGATATCTGCTAACCAGACCATAGACTGGCTGATACATCGTGGGCGAATTAAGAACCTGCCGCAACTTAAAGAAGAACAATTAATGTGGAGCCTATCCACACCTTTTGGCGATGATCAGGGTTTTACCCTGCAGGATATTATTGAGGATGAGGATGCCGATCTTTTCTTTCAGCTAGAACAGGTCGCTTCTCAATTGTACGTTGAATGCGTGATTGACCAGATCGGTACAATCAAAAACATCAAGAATCGCTGGATACTTCGCCTGCATATTCTCGGACATCTCGCGCTTTCAAATCCCGAATTAGAACAGTTACAGTCCTTCTCACCGTTGCAGGGAGACGAACTGAATGATCGTATCAGTGCCCTAGAGGCTTCCCTTGCCGAGAAGGAGCAGGAACGACAGGATGACCTGGAAAAAACCGTCTTGTGCTGGCATCAACTCAGAGGTATCGAAATCAAGATAGCTCGAATGGATAAGGACACTTTTTCTGATCACAACCAGGAAATTGATGAACTGAAAAAGGAATGGACAGAGATTGGAAACAGAAAAAAGGGGCTGCTTTCAAGTTGCCACACCTTGCCAAAACCAACCAATATGGAAATTGCCGGGCTCATCGGAATCCCTGAAGAAAATTGCGGGGATGTCAGTCAATATCTTCAGAGATCGCGAAATGCACTTCGCAAGAAAATGGATTCGCTATCAGAAAATTAATGAAACGGTTTGTCATGCCTTCAATTTTTTGTCGTTAAACAGACAGTAGCAGTTACCCGCACATGGGTGGATATCGATTATGACTATTGAAACCAAAAAAACTGATCTCGGACTTTGCAAAAGTTTTGGCGATCAAGATTATTCCCGTTACGTTCGCCATCAAATGTCTGAGCAGGATGTTTGCAACTTCGAAATACATGCCCAGAACTGTTCCTGCTGTCTTCATGGCATCAGGCAAGCAACTGTTGCATATAATCACCAAAAAGTTCAGGCGGAAAACGAGTTACTCCATTCGAATGCGCTGTCAATTATGGATAGACTTGACCGGAGCGTTTTCAGCATTGTCATACGTGCCGTGCAGGGTATGGTCGAACTCATCAAGAGCACCGGCGAACAATTGGCTATGACTCCGGCATTGACAGGGGTGCGTTCATCTTCAGATAATTCCGTTTCCGACACAGTGCAGCCGTTGCGTCTCGTCAAGGAGTTCGAAGAGTCTCGCCTTTCCGTCGAAGTAACCATCTCGCCGATTGAGCCAGAAATGTTGGATGTGGTTGTTTCCCTGCTCGACCGGCTACATGAAGAGTTCATCCCCGGTGTATCTGTCACATGTTGTGGGAAGAGTGAAATGTTCGATAAATTAACTGATGTAAACGGGCAGGTTATTTTCAGGGTTCCTACCGCTGGGTTCTATGAGCTTGTTATGAAAAAGAATGACCACCTACTAGGTACCATGACACTTACAGGGCTTTGAAAATCTATATGAGGACTGTCGGATAATCGAAAAAAACATTTTACATGCAATGATGGAGGGTTCATGTTTCAACCCCTCTCCAAAGAGGCATTAGCTGCTTTATGTAGTGACGATGCCGGTTTCCAGGAGTATCTGGCCACACTCCCCGAAAACGAGAGGAATCTTGTCGGCCGCGTTTTTGAATCCCCCGAATTACTTAATACTCTCATCGCCTCACTCCCACCTGATCAACAGCTTGCCACTCGCTCCTTACTTGACACCTTTCAAGACGTTCCGGACAAAGCATTAGCTTTGTACAATCAGTGCCGCTTCCTGGAGGCGCGTGACCTGTTGGAGCGAGCAATCTCAATGTATGAACTTCCGGGCGGCCTGCCAGTTGACGCCATAATCATGGCTGCCGGATTTGCTGCACAAAGAGCAAAGGCACTCTTTTATGTCATGCTCGGAGATGTGGAGATGACACTGGGGAACAGCTTGAAGGCCGGGGAACACCACCGTCAAGCCCTTGAACTATCCAAACAGTGTGGAGACCGTGATGCTGAGGCCAAGGCCCTGCATGGACTCGGATGCTATTACTGGGAACTTGGTGATTACGAACAGGCGCTTGAGTATTCCCGTCACGCTCTTGATCTGATTGAGGATACTCCAGACCGATGGTCAACCACTGGCAAGGCGTTGAACTTGTTGAGCCTCATTCATGCAGAGCTTTCACAATGGGATGAAGCTTTGCAATATGGCGATAAAGCCATTGAACTGGCTGAAAATGAAGAAGGTCAACAATCTCTGGCGATCGTCCTCAATAACCGGACGGTGCAACTGACAGACTTGGGACTTCTGGACGACGTTAAACCAATCATGGAACGTGCCTTGGCACTTGTCATCGAAAAAGGGTCGTTGCGCCAAGAGGCGATGATCAGACGGAATATGGGCATGTACCTTCTCAACGCTGCATCAGACGATAAAGATGTGGATGCTGCAATTATATGTTTTCAGAAATCCCTCGAAATCAGCCTGAGAATCAAGGCTGTCAGCCCAGAAGCATTGACATGCAGCGGTTTGGGGTATGCACTTGTCATGAAAGAAGAAATTACCGATGCAGAAGAACATTTTCGGCGAGCGGTAGAGTTATATCGCGGTATAGGAGCAATTGCAGATCAGGCGGCTTCACTCGTTGATCTTGGAAATCTGCTTCGATTCTGCCGTAATGCACCTGAAAATGCTCTGAACTGTTATTCAGAAGCGATCAATCTGACAGAACAGGTGCGATCAAAACTAAAGCGTGAGACCCATCGGATTGGTTTGTCGGAGGCAAGGACCGAGCCGTATCAGCAGGCCATTACAACCCTACTTGAGTTGGGAAGAGTTGACGAAGCCTTCCATTATCTGGAGCGGGCACGTTCGAAGGCACTGTTGGAACTTTTGGCCGGCCAATTCAGTGTCGGTGGTAGTGATGAGGCATTCAGGAAAACGGCTGAGTTTGCTAAACGGATAGACGAGTTACGTCACGCTCTCGATGAGATACAAAAGGCTGATGAAACCGGTGCATTTGATGAAAATGAAGAGACCACCCGTCGTGCAACCATGCGGGGGGAGATTCAGCAGGGACTGGAACAGGAAGAACTACAATTCGTCAAACTTTGTGAGGAATTGCAGCGCGTTTCGCCGGAACGTCATGGCATGGTTACTGTCCAGGCGACTGACAGTTCGGCGGTTCAAGCAATTCTCTCTGCGGGTACTGCATTGGTCGAGTTGTATCAGACTGATGAGCAGCTCCTGCTCTTTGTAATACGTCGGGATCATCCAGCGTTGGTCGTAGAGATTGAACTGACCGCTGATGATGCTGCGGAAATGGTCTTTCCCTACATCCTGGCGCTGCGTGATCCGAATACGCTCGACATCCAATCCCACGATTATTTGCGTTCTGTGCGCCAGCCGGCCTCACGGCTTCATGAAGCTATCTTTGGTCCTCTTGAGGAAATCCTTGACGGAGTGCAGCGACTGGTCATTGTACCGCATCTCTTCTGGCACTATCTCCCGTTTCATGCTTTGTACGATAGCAAAAGCAAGCAGTTCCTTCTCGACCGCTTTGAAATCAGTTATGCCCCTTCTGCGTCGGCACTGGTGGTATGCAAAGGTAAGCAACGACACAGGCGCGATAGCGCCATGATACTGTGCCGTAATGATGGCGACCTGCCCCATGTGGAAGCGGAAGGGATCGCCATAAGCAAGGTATTCGATCATTCCTCAATATTCCACGGCAGCGAAGCCGACTTGGGAAAAGCAGATTGTCAGTCCGCCCTGGATGTGATCCATTGTGCCTGCCATGGCTATTTTGATCCGGAGCAGCCTTTTCTTTCAGGCATTGCCATCCCACCGGACAAGGATATGGAGCGGCCCACGATGTTGATGGACTTGATGCGACTCAGGCTAGAGACTTCGCTGGTCACCCTCAGCGCTTGTGATACGGGTTTGAGCCGAATCTCCAACGCCGATGAGCTGGTAGGGCTCAGCAGAAGCTTCTTCGGTGCCGGGGCGGCTGCCCTCTTACTTAGCCTTTGGAAGGTCGCGGATAGCTCGACTGCGTATTTGATGGAGAACTTCTACTGGCACTACGTGGCTAATCGCAAGACCAAGGGGAGATCACTGCAACTGGCCATGCAAGCAGTGCGGGCCAAGCCGGAATATGCCCATCCGTATTATTGGGCGCCATTTGTGGTGATGGGAGAATGGGAGTGATCATTTGTCACTTTTCTTGGTAGTTGTCGTTTAAGGAATTGACTGTTCTCAGATGAGGACAAGTCCATACACACATTGAATTAATGCTACTTTTTTGGAGGAAACAATGTCAAAAATGAAATGCAAAAAATGTGGAGAAACGCGGGAAAGTTCTTGGCCTGGTGCGGGAATGTGTGACAAATGCGGGTTTATTTGCTCGGAATGTGCGGGGGGGCGTTCTACACAATGTCCGATATGTGAAAAAAAGACTCTGAGGAAATAGACTTGCAGATGCGAAATCCGTATCCCTATCGTCCTGACTTGCCAAAATGCAATAGTGGTAAAACGCAAAAGTCACAATAATAGGTAATTGGCAATTAAGAAGGGTGTTGTTTTGTCCACTCCAACCGTTCGTGACAATCTGTCTCACTGTTCTAGGGATGTGGACTATCCGTTCGCCCAAGACACGGTTATGTCTTTTGCCCGGCATACTGCAGGAGCAGCGACCATTTCCGAGCGGTCAGCGTATACCCGGTTCTCACACACCAGTGCTGCCGCACCGACCTTGCACTGGGACAGTGAAACAGCAGAGCCAGGTGAACAGCAGGGTAATCTGTCTGAACGCTATCTAATCCTGAACAAACTTTGTGTCGGCGCCGAAGCCGAGCTGTTTTTGGGGGAGCGGTTATACGACCACGAACGTGTAGTCCTGAAAATTTACCATACCGGAATTGCACCGGAACCAGCGGTTATGGAGCGAGTTACCCATGCCTCCAGAGAGCATGTCGTCAGACTCCATGAACATGGCTGGAACGCAGTCCGTTACTTCGAAGTGCAGGAGTATCTCCCCGGTAAATCACTTGCTCTTCTCGTCGGATTTCACTCTATTCTCAAATTTGAAGCCAAAATGATTCTCCAACAGGTGTCCGCTGCTTTGAGGCACCTGCATACCCCGGACACAGAGGGCCGATTGCTCGTCCATAGGGACATCAAACCGGCCAATATCCTTATCCGCGATTTACGGACTCTTGACCTGGTCTTGTGTGATTTCGGAATTTCGTCTCTGATTGAAGAGGAGGGGAGTACCGGCTCTGAAAGGAGAGACTGCACACCCCTCTACGCCTCGCCAGAAACATTCAAAGGAATTATAACCCCCAAGGGCGATTACTGGTCACTCGGCATCATCCTCCTGGAAGCGCTGCTTGGTCGCCATCCTCTGAAGGATATCCCTTCAAAAGGGATCGAAAATCTACACCGTGAAGGTTGGCGACCCGATTTAAGTCTCGTAGCATGGCCGGAGTGGCAAGAACTTCTTGCCGGTCTCACCCATACTGACTCTGATGAGCGGTGGGGTTATGAGGAGATAAGCAAGTGGCTCGGCCCGGAAGCTGAACCAATAACCAAGCCTGCTGCAGAGTTTGATGCTGCCGTTGAAGAAGAGTTCATCGAGAGCTTTACATATCTCCAGGCAAAAACTCTCAGAAACTTCATCATCAAGCTAATTGAAAACTGGAGCAGGGTAACCCCATTGCTGGACGACAGCATATTTCTGCGCTTCCTGACCAGGACCTTAAACAGTTTGGCACCAGACAAGACTCTCGAAGTACATCTCGACCAGAACGGCCATCCGGACATCCGTCTGCTGAAGTTCATCTACCGGCTTGACCCGACATTTCCTCTTTTCTGGAAAGGAATATCCATTCTGCGGCATCATTTGGCCGAGATATGTCGCGCTGCTGTTTCCGGTGACAACACCCATCATGGATTGATCGAAGAGCTGTACGATCTGCAGGTATTGAGCGTCATTGCTTCCTTGACTGGCGATGACGAACTTGATGGTCGTGCGGACAGCTGGTCCGCAGCCGGTGAGGATTATTTTCGGCTCACGGACGTAATGATCCGTAGCGGAGCATCTGAAGAACTGTTCCTCGTAAGGGCTACGGCTTTAGCCACGCTCTATATCATGATTTTTGAAGATGGTGACGGGCTGTCTTTGGTTGAGGCTGATATTTCCAATGAGTTGCTCTTTGAATTTCCATGGCTACATTGTCTTCGCGATGATGACGCTACACTGTCGTTGGCGCAACAACTACTGCGTTCAATTTTCATTCCATCATGCGGGGAGCGTTTCAAGGAAAACTTCAAAGTATCGCACCCTGAGGCTGTAACGGCCATTCATCTTGAAAGCCAACAGGTCCGTGCTTTGGGGTGGCGAGCACCTACAATTGCGCTGAACGCTGCGCATATCGATTATGAAATGAATATCTGCGGCAAGAAAATGGTCGTGGCCAAGGGAGTCATGATTTATTGGAGTGTCCGCGGGGCACTGTTGACATACCTGACAAGGTTCGGCTTTGTTGCCTCAAGCGGACAGAGGCCGAATGAGAGGATGGCAAACTGGGCAACGTACAAGACGGTGGATAGATGCAGTTGCGAAGACCATAATGCCCTTTGGATTACTCTGACCGAGACTACAAGCTTTACCCTCACAGCCATCGGTCCCTCGGGCGTTGCCGTTTACCGGCTGCCACCTATTGTTGTGCCGGCGCCAGTGTTGGCGCCGCAGATTGAGCTGTCTGTACCTAGACCTGAGTTACTTCCCCAGGTTGAACTATCCGCGCCGATTCCGGATTTTGTTCCACAACTGCAACTTGAACCGGTGATATCTTTCTCTGTTGCTGCCATGGGCGCGAAAGACCTTTCAGTTCGCGGCATGACTGAGGCAGATTTGTTACCGCGCGACGAATTATCAGTACCACCGTTAGGTCAGGCAGATCTTCAGCAGCAGATCTACTTCTGCAAAATGTCGGATGACCAGATACGTTATGCGAAAGAAAATGGACTGTTACGAAAAAGGAGGATTTATAAATGAAGAAGGACAACCTGAAACAACACCCGAAGAATTCAGCAAGCGGACATGACGGATCAAAGGCCAACAGAAGCACCAATGAGGCGTTCGAGTATTACCTGACTAAACTTAACTGGTTGGAACGCTTGCTTCTGTTTATGTCCAAGACAGAGCTGTTTATCCTGCAATACTGCACCCGCTCGACCAGAATGACCTTGACTTCGGTCGGCGCAATGGTGGTCATCACCGGCATCCTGGCGTTCTTTTCCTCATTTTTTGCCGTAAAAAACAGTTTTTTTATGGCGGACAAAACATTCATGTCTTGGCTGGTTCCGATCTTTGTAGCGTGCGTTTATTCCGGCTCGATCATGGCATTTGACCGGGAGATTGTTTCGGCAACAGATAAAAGAGCGGCCTGGATGCGGATTCCTTTTGCCATTTTGATTGGCATTGTCATCTCTTATCCGATCGAGTTACAGATGCAGCACGGCAGGATTACAGCTGAGATCAACAAAATTGCGGATTCGAGGAATAAAGACAAGAAAGATGATATCAAGAAGTTTGAAGCAAATAATACAATCCTGATGGAGCAGTCAATTAAACCGCTGTTGAACAAGCAGGATTCACTGAAAAAACTAAGGGATCAGGAGCAGAAAAGTGCTGATTGGGAGTCTCAGCCGCAAAATGGTCTCTGTCGCGGCAAGTGTGCCGAACACAAAACTAATGCCGAGGGGTATCAACGGCAACTTGATGAAATCACAGGTCAGATACAGGCAGAGAGCAAACGTATCGATGGCGATAAACGATATTTGGACAATAAAAAAGAAATCAGCAAAGTAGAGGAAGAAATCGAGGCAGATAAAAACAGATCTCACGACCTACTTTCCCAGGCGGTTGCCCTGCACTCCATATACAAAAGTGAGGCAGGCGGAGCCGCCGAAACTCTGGGCTGGTTTCTCCGTTTCTTCTTTGTCTGTTTTGAGCTCTTTCCGGTCCTGATCAAAATGACCATGTCCTATACGGAGTACCACGCTTATCTGGATGCACGTATGCGTCTGAACGTTAACAAGATGATTGGAGCTTCTAACCACAAACTTGAGTTTTTTCGAGATAATCCAGACAAAATTCTATTTGATAACACGGAAATTACCGACATGCTGGCGATGGTTGCCGAAGACCGGGAAATTGATACTATGAACCGCCCGGAGGATGAGCGTCATGGCTGAATCAGAAGGTGATATTAAAATGGAACGGGTCTGCCCGGAATGCAGATACTCAAACCCACCTGGAAAAGAAAATTGTCAAAGCTGCGGCCTCTTTATCCTTTTTGAACCTGATACTCCGTTACAGGAAACAGCTTCCTCTGCAGCAGAAGAGGGCCAACAGGCGCAAGAGACCGCCTCCAGTACTGACCATGATCCAGAAGAAGCAAAATGTCCTGAATGTGAAGCTGTTGGCACCATAGTCAACAATAGATGCTCAAGATGCAATTGGACATCTGCTGTGAGTTTCACACTCAAATGGCAGGATGAACGAATCAGTAATATTCCAATCAGCTGTGAAAGTCCGGTCTTTATCGGTCGCGTTCCACCTGTTGAAGCTTCTCTTGCTCAACACATCGAGTCATATCATCATACGGTTTCACGCATGCATGCCGAGCTTTACCTGGATAATAACGGTCTTCCCTTTCTGCGGGATATGGGTTCCCAAAATGGTACCAGTGTCAATGGGTGCAGGATTCAAAAATACAAACCTCAATTGCTAAAGAATGGAGATACTGTGGCTTTTTCAAGTTCATTATGTGCACAAGTAGTGCAAATCTAATAAGTCGGGAGGGGTTATGAGCGGAGCGAAAAGTGGAGGAGTTAGCATTATCCCAATGGTTATATTTGGCGCGGTTGGCGCTGCCGCAACTCTTGTTGTTGGCGGCGTAGCTTTTGGGGTGGTATCTACGGTTAATGCATACCGTTCAGCACGCGACAGAATCGAGAGAGAACGTGAGCAGGCAACTGCTGAACAAAAAAGAGAACTGAACAAGGTTCTGGAAGAGTGGCAGAGCCGTCTTGCATCGTCCAGTTCGCAGACTCAAGAAGCAGTCTCGTCGGTAAAATCTACCGCTGATATCCTGGCAGGAATGGTAACCAATCAACCGCTGTCAACAAATCTGAAAGATGGCGATCTTTTGGCTTCATTGCGTGAAGCGGAGCAAGAACCGGTGCCTCCGGTTACGGTTGAGATGCCTTCTGTCAAGCCAACAGTTGATCTACAGGAGTTGATTGAAAACATCCAGGGGCTGTTGCTCAAGGTTGAAATGAAGTTGCCAGAGAGCATCAAGAGTAAGGTTGAAGCCCTTTATCGTGAGCAGAGATTTGAGCAGGCAACCGAAATTGCCAGGGGAATTCGAATTGAGATTAGCCATGAACTGGCTAGAATAGCGCAAGAAAAGCAGGAAGAGATGCTGGATGCAAAAACAATTCTGGAGGGACTACCCCCGGATTTCCCCTCTGAAGCAAGGGCAGTCCTGACTGAAGCAGCTGAAGGGCGAGTTCGCTTTGACCTTGAAGCGAAGAAATCTGTTCAGGAAATGATTCAAATGATTTACCGGCAGGCTGCAGCACAGGTCATGCACAAAACTTTCACGGATTTGGGTTACGAAATTGAGCCGGTTGGTAATAGCCTGTTTACTGATGATAGTGATATATATTTTCGGAAGAATGAATGGGAAGATGGTTACTGTGTAAAGTTGAAGTTAAAAGGCGATCGGATCAATTTCTTCATGCAGAAGACCTCGGAAACAGGGGATGAATACGATAAGGATATGGAGCAGGAGTGGAAAGATCAATTCCCTGAAGTACAGAAAAAACTTCGCGAGGCCGGACTTGACTTAAATGTGAATGAAGATAGTCCCCCTGGTAAATATAAGGTTCCTACTGGAGAAAAGATAAAGATTGATACCAGGAAGAAAAGAACTCCTTCGAAGGGACGTGAAGCAGTCAAACATACAGAAAGCACTGAGAAAAGAGCTGCCATGGAGAAACAAATATGAGCCAGATAGATGCGATTATGAAAGACAGAATTACTCCACGCTGGGCCAGAGACATCTATAGTCTCCTACCAATTAAATCGCAGTTTATCTTCAGCGGAAACATCAGGGATACATTTCTGGTAGCTTCCGAAAAGGGGGAATATGCGCCGATAGATTTTTATAGTTTAGTCTGGATGGTGCTTCGTGACATGGGGTTTAAAAAGCTCGAAATATTTGATCCGATTGACGGACTGCGGGTTTTCCCCGGTGACGGCAAAACTGTTCCAGCACCGATGAAGGATGAAGTACTGTCTGAAAGGATCGTAAAAAAACTGGAAGAGAAAGAGCGGGTCGCCATAGTGATAGATTTCGCTTCGCGGATCGATAAGGCAAGCAGACTATTCACGACCTGCGATAAACTTGCAACCTGTCTAAAGCCGGAAATGCTCAAGGAGAATAACGAAACCCACGCATTCTACAACCCGATTATCTGGCTGTTCGACAATGATAGAGATATTCCACCATGGTATTGTGCCGGCAATCACAGAGTCCACCGGCTGGATATTCCAAGACCGGATCATGACCAGCGTTTGAAGCTCGCTTCAATTAGGCTGAAAAGGGCTTTTGAGGTTGAGTTTGAGTCGTCGTCTGATGAAGTGAAGAAAACCTATACTGACATCTTCGCCAACATGTCTGAGGGGTTCGCCCTTTCGGAAATGACTGACGTGGCCAATCTGGCAAAGATTATGGACGACATTAAACTAAAAGACATCGATGATGCCGTACGGAGTTACAAAACCGGGAACCCCGCCCTCGAAAATCCCTGGAATGGTGGTGGGTTACGGGAAAGTATAAGTAAATCGGAAGAAGAAATAAACAACCGGGTGTGTGGCCAAAGGAGCGCAGTGCGGCACGCGGTTGATATCCTGAAACGGTCGGTTATGGGCTTGAATGGTGCTCATGCGAGTTCTTCAAATAATCGGCCACGGGGAGTGCTATTCCTTGCCGGGCCAACAGGTGTGGGCAAGACTGAACTCGCTAAAGCGTTGGCCACTCAACTTTTTGGCAATGAAAATGCCATGATACGTTTCGATATGAGTGAATTTTCCCATGATCACTCTGATGCCCGGTTGCTGGGGGCGCCTCCGGGGTATGTAGGCTATGAAGGGGGTGGCGAACTGGTCAATGCCATCCGCCAGAAGCCATTTAGTCTGGTTCTGTTTGATGAAATCGAAAAAGCCAATGGCAAGATACTCGACAAGTTTCTTCAAATTCTGGAAGACGGCAGGATTACCAGCGGCAAAGGGGAAACGGTTTACTTTTCAGAGTGTGTGATTGTCTTTACTTCAAACCTTGGAATTATGAAGGAAAAGCGTAGATTGGTCGGAGATGAAGTGGTTGTTGAGACAGAACCGATTGTGAAATGCACTGATGACCCTGCAGAGGTACGCAAAAAGGTTAAGGAGGGGGTTAAGAGGCATTTTACTTCGGAATTGAGACGACCTGAACTTTTGAACAGATTGGGCGACAATATCGTCGTTTTCGATTTTATTCAGCCGGATGTTGCTGATGAAATAATTAAAATAATGCTGGGAAAAATAACCGGTAGACTGAATGAAGAGCACAATGCGACACTATTCATTAATCCCGAGTCCAAAGCGATGCTTCATGAAAAATGCAAGCAGGATCTAAGTAACGGTGGCCGTGGCATCGGCAATTGCCTTGAAACCATGCTCATAAATCCTCTGTCACGGGCATTATTCGCCCAAGTAACGGTGAAGGACAAGACGGTTACTGTTACCGGCATTAGAAAAATGGGGGCGAGTGAATCCGAATCTGAAACATATGAGCTTGATCTGCAACTCAGTTGAACATGACTGCTGAAATCAGAATAAACAGGGCGCACTATCCGGTGACTGTGCTCGGTCCTGGTAGAAGGATAGGCATCTGGCTACAGGGGTGCAGCATAGGTTGCCCTGATTGTCTCTCCAAAGACACTTGGTCAACCGATGCCGGTAATCTCATGGATATCAGCCGTCTAGTGGATTGGTGCCGGCAATATGAGGCTCAGGGTGTGGACGGGATCACCATATCCGGGGGGGAGCCGTTCGAACAGCCTGAAGCTCTGGAAGTGCTCTTACGCCAACTGCATGCCTGGACCGACAGAATGAGCACTTCAGTCGATTACCTGTGCTACAGCGGGAACCATTTCAGACTCATACAGGAGAAGTATCCGCATATACTTTCCTTTCTCGACACAATCATTCCGGAACCGTTCAATGTAGACCTGACTGGAAAACCATTAAGGGGTTCGGCCAATCAACCGGTGATTCACCTTACTGAACTGGGTGTGTCACGTTTTGCTGACTTAGTTGACGAATCTCCGTCAGAATATGGCAAGCGGATGCAATTCACCTTTGAAGGCAATACCGTATGGTTTATCGGCATCCCGGAGCGGGGGGACATGGAGAGAATGGTGGAACTATGCAAGGCGCAGGGATTGTATCTGAAGAATGTGTCGTGGGAATCATGAATATCCTGATGTTTCATTTGAATCCAATAAGGCCAACGTTTAGCCTCGGGTTAGCACAACTATCAGCTGTTCTCAGCCAGAAAGGGCACAAATGTTCGTTCTTCCCTGTCTTTAAGGGCAATCTTAGCAATGTTCTTAGCATTGTTCAGAAGACTGCCCCGAATCTCATCCTCATATCCCTCCACAGCGATTCATTGATTCTGTGCAAAGAGCTTATGGAAATGCTCTGCGGGACAAAGATTCCTATTGTTCTCGGGGGTATTCATCCAACAATCGCACCGGAGGAATGCATAACGCTTGCAGGTGTATATGCCCTGTGTAGAGGAGAGGGTGAAGATCCTCTCATCGATCTCGTCGCAGCCATGGAAAGTGGTCAAGATCCGACGGGTATTGAGAACGTATGGGTAAAAAAAGACCAAAAGATTTATCGAAATCCGTTACGCCCATTGCATCGCTGTCTTGACGAATTTCCTTTCCCTGACTACACGATCTTCCGTGAGTTCTTCAATTTCGAAATCATACCGGTCATTCTTTCACGTGGATGTCCCTTTGACTGTTCATATTGCTGCAATCATACGTTGAAAAAGTTATACGGAGCAAAAAATTACCTCAGAAGACATTCAGTTAATTACAGTATCGAAAATATAGAACAGGCTCTCAAAGTGTTTCCCCTCTCATCGGAAATAGAATTTTTCGATGACACCTTCATTCTTGACAAAGCTTGGCTTAAAGATTTTTTGTCAAAGTTTTCACAATTTGGCATTCCATTTAGTTGTAACGCACGTTTTGACCTCCTCGATGAGGACACCATTGAGGCACTGTCCTCGGCAGGCTGTGTCAGGATAAATGCAGCGATTGAATCAGGGAATTTTCGCTTACGCAGTGACGTGTTGAAACGTGAGATGAGTGACGATACCATCATCGAAAAATCCCGGCTAATCAAGAAACATGGTATTAGGCTTTTTACTCACAACATGATTGGAATTCCCGGTGAGACGGAAGAGGATATTTTGAAAACCATTCAGCTCAACAGAACAATACAGGCTGATTCTCTGCATTTGAGCATTTGCGCTCCGTATCCATCAACTGATCTGAGGTTTTTGTGTGAAAAAAATGGTTGGCTTGAGAAACAGGGAAAACATACAGACTCATTCTGCGATTTCAGTATCATAGGGACACCGTATATCGACCGCCGGAAGGTCAACTACTATTTTCTGGCGTTTCATTCAATACTCTACGATAGGGGGCTCACCCTCATTATTAAGAAAACTGCATTCTGGGTCATGCATCTCGGTGATAACCGTCTTTATCGTTGGTTGCGCTCTGTTCGCTTTTTTACGACATGGAAATGGCAACGAATCCGTGCCTGGCTTAACCTTGGTAAATTTCGCAATCAGGACATTACAGTATGAATGTGACCATAGGAATACCTACCATTAACAGTAGCAACTATATATTTTCTTCACTGGTTCGCATTAAGAATGAAATAGCTGCTGTACCGGAGAATTACATCTGTAGATTAGTAGTTTGTGTCAATGGCTCTCAGGACGAGGGAAAAACCAGGATAGAGATAGAACGGTTCAAGTTCAACACATCGATTCCGCTGGATATTATCGAAGAGGGAAAAGCTGGAAAGAACAATGCCCTGAACTGCATCGTCAGCCATGCCCGCCAGCAACACCGCTGCGACATAATATATTTCTTCGATGATGATGTAGCTATTCTTGATGGCTCACTCGGAGTAAACCTCACAAAAATTGCCGAGCATGAGTTCCACTACGGTTTGCCAGTACTGGTTGGATCATCGATGCTCGGAATTCAGCGTTCACTTCGCCATTTCGTCAGAATTAGACACTCCCTCATCAGGGGGATACTGTCGTGGAGTCTTCACCGTTTATTCATAATGCCGTATCTGCTTGGTGCAGAAAAACCAAAGTTCTGCGAAGGACTTAGTCTAGGCACGTTTCTAAAATATATGCCAGCCTATCCGGACGATGAGACCGGCATTACAGATGATACTTTTCTTAGTAATTTTTTTGCATGTCAGGGCATGAAGGAATATCTGAATAACGGCATTCCGCCAATAATCAAACCACCTAACTCATTAGCATATGTAGAAATTACGCATAACTATCGTGAATGGCGGCGACAGCAACTACGTATACATGCAGGTATCCGAAGGTCGTTTAACTATTTCCATGATCGTGATAAAAAATATCTTGAAGAGTTTTTCCAATGGCCGTATGCCTTCAACAGTGAATCACGTGTATGGCCAAAGGGGATGGCTAAGACAAAATGGCTTCTCTATCTGATTTATCGTTTCCTGCACGCATTCAACGAATCCTCTGCACATCGTATGGTCAAATCCGGCATGGTACCTGACTGGTGCGCTGCAGTTTCCACTAAACATTGGATGAATGAATCATGATACCAAAAAAATTTCACTTCATATTTGGGCTTGAACCTCAGGACCTACCATTTCATATTACCCATTATTTATGTTTGCTTTCGTGCATAAAAGTCAACCAGCCGGATGAAGTGCATTTTTACTGTCAGCATGAGCCTTTCGGCCCATATTGGGAAATAATTAAGCACAATCTCATACTCCACTATGTTTCTACGATCCAAAGACTAAACGGTTACGATTTAAACTACGCACATCAGTCGGATTTCCTCCGGCTTGAATTGCTAAACCGACATGGAGGCGTTTATGCGGATATGGACACCATATTTGTCAACACGTTAAAGGAAGAGTTTTATCGAAAGGATTTTGTAATGGGTCGTGAGGATATACCTTATCCGTTCTACGGGTTGTGCAATGCCTTCATGATGGCCCGTTCTGGATCAGAATTCGGGAATCGGTGGCTAAACGACATCTTTGAAGCTTACAACGGTTCTTGGAATTACCATTCAGTTCGCCTCCCGAAAGAACTTGCCTTGGCTCACCCTGATCTTATTCATATTGAACCACAAGAATCGTTTTACAAGCACATGTGGGATGAAGAGGGAATCTCACAACTTTACACAAATATTGATCGAAATCTGTGCAACAACTACTGCCTTCACCTTTGGAACCATGTTGCATGGGATGAACATCTTGCAAATCTCACTGAAGAAGACATCATGACAAGAGACTCAACATACAATCTGATTGCACGCTCAGTTCTCAGCTTAACCTAGAAAATGACGTTCATCTCTTATAGTGTTGATTGAAAAGAGAATGGCACCTGATCTGATTAACGCTTATTTCTCATAAAATAAACAAAATGATATGAGGATCTTATGCAAATCCATACCCATCTGTTTCTAGTGAATGACGATCTTGTTCCCAATATCACACCGGTTCTCGATCCCAGTTTCTGCCCCAAGAAGGTCTTTCTGATGAGTTCTTCTGCAACACATATTTCAGCAGGCAGACTCAAGAAAATATTGAATGACGCTGGAGTCGTTGTGCATGACTGGTTTATCAACGATTCATGGGATATCGAACATGTGCGTGAGAAGGTCCTGGAATTCGTGGGTGATCATGGACATGGGGATATTGCGCTGAACGTAACCGGAGGAACCAAGCCGATGAGCCTGGCCGCATACGAGATCTTTCACTATGCTGATAAGCCCGTTTATTACGTCAACCCGGAAAATGATAATGTCGTCTGGATGCACCCGCGTGACAGAAAATCCTTTGATCTTGCTGACAGGATCAAGCTCCCTCTCTTTTTCAATGCTCATGACTTGCGGATTGTATCCAGCAAGAATGGCGCGATTCCACAGAAACTGCGTGATTTGGCATCCCTGCTCGTCAGCGATGTCAGTCGTTACGTGCATCATCTTGCAATACTGAATTATTTCGCATCCGAGAGTGAAGGCACTCTTCTGTCACCGGCACAAAAGAACGAACACCTGAAGGATCAAGAACTTCAGAGTTTGATAAAGCTCCTTGCCGATCTGTACCTGTTGACCGTGGATTCGAAATTCAGGTTGCGGTTTATGAGTGAAGATGCCCGTTTCTTTGTGAATGGAGGGTGGCTGGAAGAGCATGTTTACAGTGTGCTTGGTGGCTTGTCGTCAATCCAGGATTTGGCTAGAAATGTCGATTTTGTGTGGGATGAAAAAGAGAGTCCCGTCAAGAACGAGATCGATGTGGCCTTTCTGGCAGATAACAAGCTTTATCTTATCGAGTGCAAGACGAAGAATTTCGAATGCAAACAATCAGATGCGGATGAGGTGCTCTATAAATTGGATACATTGAGAGATTACCTGGGCGGCAAAGAAGCCCGTGCCATGTTTGTTAGCTATAACCGGATTCCTGCTATACACAAAAAACGTTCGGAAGAGTTGGGGATAAAGGTTTGTGAGGGGAATGCGATAAGAAGTATCGAGGCAGTTTTGAGGGAATGGGTTTCAAAGAGATGATATATGGTAATTATGATTATCGATTTGAAATGTTTTGACCAGTTTATGTGAGCGTGTTACTCTCACTCGGAATCAGTAGTGTTCCAACGTTTAGCTGAATAAAAACAGTTGGTTATTATTTTCGTCTGTTTCGCTTCTGTTAACAGAAGCTGTAAGTGCCTGCAACAAGGGCATTCGTTCGAAAATGGTCACGCTCAAGACCTGTAGAATTATGTAAAGACTGGCTTCGATTTTGAGCCGTTTCTTCATGAGGTCAACGAGCACGTAAACTGACACGGCAATCCAGATTTGAGCTTTGACTGCATTCTCCGATGTGCCGTAGAAGGTCTTGATCCGCAGGTTCTGCTTGACCCATCGGAAGAACAGCTCTACCTGCCAGCGGCATCGATACAGTTCGGCAATGGTCATGGCCGGCAGGGTAAAGTTGTTGGTCAGGAACACAAGGGTTCTGTCGGTTGCTTTGTCGTGATACTTCACCCGGCGTAGCTTGTTCGGATAGTCCTTGGATTGATAGAAGCTGGTGAGTAGTACGGACTGATCGCAGAGCAGACCGGTTGCCTTGTCCACCGGAACTTTCTCTCAGAATTATCGGGCTAATACGGCTCATCGACTACTCAACGTTGGGACACTACTGATTGGGAATAATGGATAAGTACTCAATTTTGGCAAAATTGGAGGCAGAAATGGCATTTAATTTAACACCAAATGACATTGATAACGTCATTATGGATTCTCTTGAAAGTTTAAATGAAATTATTTTTAATGGTGATGAGATAAAGCGTCTTACTGACGATGAGAATACGACAGATAATATTACTATGGCATGTGAGATTGCCGAATGTTTTCTGATCCCTGCTTTAGAAAATATAGACTTAGCAGATAATAACGCAGCATTAAGAAAGAGGGTTTTGACTTTATTACCATATAATAAAGCAAAAAAAATGATAGTAGCAATAAGTGATATATTTAAAAATAATAGTAATAAATTTAACGCCGGATGCTATCTTACTAAAACTGATGTTGACAGCAAAAAAGATTATGAGATAGTTGATGCGGCAGCATTTATGTTCACCACATGCCTCCATTTTAGGCAAATATATAGCGAAAACTTAAAAGAAAAACACGAGGAGCAAACAGCTAATTTAACGGCAAATCTTTTAGATGCTGCAATAGATTTTCTAATGAAAAATGAAGTTAAAAGTGATGAAGATGAAAATGAGTATTTGGGATGGTATTGGGGTGGGCCTGGGAAAAAATTTAAATATCAGTATTTTACATATATTGCGCTTGACGCCTATGCTGATTATTGCAGCGTATGTAACTACACAGATGAATCTGATGAAAGAGCAAAAAATATTTTAGGCGAGAAAGCATATGCAAATAGGCGTGATATTATTAAATCATTTGCATCGGTTGCAATGAGTCTTTTGAAGGAATTGGAGAAACCTGATAAAAAACTTATTAGTGGAAAGATGGTCGATCTTGAAGATGATCAAAGCAAAGCTAAAATAGCTAAACCTGATCAAAGTTTAGCAACTAAATCAAGTTATTACTTTAACTTATGGATAATTTATTCAATTTTAATAACAACAAGAACTGCATCATCAAAAGGAGATTTAAATAGCGAACAAATCACTATGTTAGATTCTGCACTCAATAAACTTGCTGATGTTTACATGACGAGTGGTGAAGGCGTATTTTATAGTATTGAAAACAAATTGGCTAATGTAGATGATTATGATGGAAAAGTAGTTCCGGTTGGAACTTGGCTAGATCGTAGCTTCACACCAATGTTTTTAAAATGTTTTGCAATCTATTACAATAAAGAAGGTATAAAAAAACGGACTGAGAAAAGTGATGAATTTGTTGCGGCAATATATAATGAACTTGTAACCAAGCGAAGAAAAGATGGACGTTGGGATAGGGATAAATATTCAATATATGTTACAGAACGATCAATTGAGGCGCTTGTTAGATTAAAAAAATACTTAGAAATGCCTCCAATTTCAAAATCTGCTCAAACTCAACCACAATTGTTAAGTGTTGCAACAGATAAAGTAACACTGCCTGCCACTATAGAGATCAACTTCAACGATTTGAAATCATTAGTACATCCATCCGCTAATCCAAGTGAAAAGGCAGATATTACGCTTGAAAATCTAGCAAGTTTACTAAGGTCTTGCTTGCAAGATTTAGGGGAGTTTAAAGATAATGATTATTCTAAAACTGAAATTGATAAATTCTTGGAAAAGGCTAAAAGTGAAAAAAAATTGGGTGGTGCTAGTTTAGAGATTGCAACGCTGATTCAAGGGATATCAATTATTGGAGCGCACAGATCGAACTATGTAGCAGCAAAGGGGGAATAATATTTTGCTAACGGTTGCATGTTATTCATATAAAGGCGGTGCAGGCCGCTCAACATCCGCAGCAAATCTCGCTGTCGAATTGGCAAGAAATGGTAACAAAGTCGCAATAATTGATGCAGATTTAACGGCACCAGGCTTGCACTACATTTTCAATGCTGAGGAAATGACAAAAGTTGATTCCTATAAAGGGACTCATCACCTTGCTACTGGTTGGCTAAGAGCCAAAGATTTTTTTACTGAGGGTGATTTTTTTATTGATGTGAGTAAGTTAGAAGGGAATTTGGAGTGGGGATTGCCAGAGGGGGCGGTGGTAAGTTTTCTGGCAAGTAGCCCTGGACAGCATCCTAATGTTAAGAATGACGCAGAAAAGCCTACTGGTATAATAGACAATTTTGAATCTATTAAAGAGGAATTATCGAATAGGGGGTATAACTATTTAATAATAGATTCTGCCAGTGGAATTACACCTATATCGGTGACGTGTTTTCATTGTTGTGACCTTCTCCTCGTGTTTTTCAGATGGACGCTTCAACATGTAAGAGGGACGATTGAATGTGTTAAAACTCTCAAAACAGTTAATAATAAGTTTAAGTTAGAATATACGATTCAAACTGTGGCAACGAGCGTACCAAGTGACGAAGAGTTATTGGATCAAGCTGAAGAAATAAGACGTAAGCTTTCTAATGATCGAGCTAAAAGCAGACAAGCATTGTTGGATATAAATGCAATTCCTGTCGTTGAGATCGGAGAACACTTACCTTTTAAGTGGAATGAGTCAATAACGAATGACCGAGAGCTTTTTATTCCACTTGCAAAATATGTGAATAGTTTATCTCGTAATAAGAGGGGCGCGTAACTGTTTTGAAAAAACATACATATAATAACCTTGTTAATATTGAGTTTGGGCATTTTTACATCGATCCAAATGAGAAAATAAATGTAGAAGCTATTTTAAAGTCACAAAATCTTGCAAAGGCTGTTGGAGAATGGTACCGATCGAGTGGATGTACGGTTACATACTCAATTTTGATTGATAATTATTCTAATCCAGGTCAGTCAGTTGAAGCTGCTATTAAATTACTTAAAGAGAGCATATCAATGCCTGACAGTGTTTATCTGGAGGGAGATTTTGAATTGTTGGCTGATGATCTCGTAGGTAAATTTAAAAGTAAATACATAAAAAGAAAAACTAGTGGCTCTACCTTCCTTGCAGAAGGTAAGGATTTTTCAGATTCACTTTCGTCAAATATTGGCATTTCAATGTACAGCTTGCTAAATCCTCCTGTAGAAAGTGCCATTGATCGTTTTCGGTTTGCATTGAATTTTGATATTGACTACCTTGATTCCAATGGTGATCGCCGCATATCTTGTCCTGTTTTGGCCGCTGCATGGCAAACCTTTCGCCTTGGAGGATTTGTAGAAAAAGTAGCTCCAATTTACGGCCAGAGTTCATTGCCTGCAGACATATGTGTATCTGTTCTACCAATTGACTATATACAGGTTGAGGCAAGCGTGCGTGCGATTTTTCGTTCACAAGGTGAACGTGGGAAAAATCTGGCATCCCGTACGAAATACGTTTTTTATTGATTGAGAGTTCCAACATATTCAACAATAATTTCTGCCAGTAAAGTTCGGAGTTAATTCATTGAGAGTTTTAGAAAACAATCATGGGCCAGGTTTGAGTAATTGTCTAGCTGGTGGCTGCCAGTCGAATTGCTGCGCATTTTATCCCAATTCAAAAAGTACCCATCTATCTGTTTTTGGCGTTCCAAACGGAGAGATACCGGTTACTTCTGCAGAGGTAAATCAGTTGATCTCTGAGGGTAAATCAGAATTGGCTATTCAGCTCCAGGATGGATTTTGGTATCTGAAGGTTGATTCAAACGGACGATGCCCTTTTCTTGCTGAGGGTGGATTATGTACAAGACACTTAAATCGATTTGCATCATGCAGATCGTATCCTTATTTTATTGAAAAATATACTGGTTTGGTCGTTGATGTATCCTGTCCAGGAGTAAAAGATGGTATTTTTGATAAGGAATCATCAAAAGAACAGATATCAGCATTGATCGAATTAATGCAAGCTCGTTTAGATCATCTTGCCTTTGTATTTGATTTGTCCTCTAAGAAGGATTAGGTAGTGCGAAGTAATATTATTTCAAAACGTAACCTTCGAAATAAACTAAAGTTATCTTCCGCTGAAACTCAAACTGCCGCAGCTAATTCTATTGTTAAAATTAAAGGGGGCGATCCGCTTGTTACAGGGATATCCTTTTCGCGTATTTGTCTGTTTGCTCCAACAGAGTTGGATTACATTAGCCTGGGATCTTATTTTGATTCATCTCCAAATATTAAATACAGTTATACATCAGGAAAACCAGATGAAATTGATACTGATAATTTAGTAAGATCATTTTTTACAACTGATAACCTGATAATTAAATGCCGGATCTCCTGCCAAAAAGTAAAGTCACAAATAGATATTTATCTTGATGAAGTGACTGAGCTAAACCAGAAGACAATTAGATTGAAAGATGCCGTCTTTACGTATTCATTAACTGAATATGATTCTGGATGGGCGACAATAACAACGACAATAAGCTTAACGACAAAGTCAGATTCTGTATCAAACTCTATAACTCATGCCAAACGCGTAGATGATAACGAATTAGAAGGATTGAGTGCTAATCAAGTTGTCGCACTAACGCGGTATTTTTCATGCAGAAGCAATGATCAATATGAATACGGAGACAATCATTTAAAAAATTATAAGACAACATGTCTGCTTAAATGTTCCTGCATAAATACAAATCACTCCGTTGATAATAACTTGTTCTGCTCAAAGAATGCTGACGGTTTTATGTCTGTAATATGGGGATTACATTCACCTTATAGCGATATTGTTAAAGACCATGAAGAGAATGAGTCTCTTGATAGAGTATTTGCAGGTTTATTGACCCAAGATAATTTGTGGTATGAAAAAACAGAAGCTCAAGTGAAGGAACGTCTTGGTAAACATGTAGGTCCTCCAGTTATGCAAGCGCGTGTCTGCGGTGACCATGTCGTGATAATTTCAGATCCTAATGATTGCGGCATTGAACTGGAAAAATACGGAACTTTTCCTTCTCCACTTCGTGCGCTAGAGTATGCAGTATATCAAAATGCGATTGTTCTTGCTGCTGACAAAAAAGTGACTGGACTCGAAATAACTACGGATAATATGATCCGAAATGTATTAAATGATGAAAAAGATATAAAACACACCGATATTGTAGTTCTATTCAGCAACCATCTGAAGGAAATAACCAAGATTCACAGTCAGGTATTGTCTCAATGTGAGGCTCATTTTAAGCCGCGTATTCATAAGTATGAACTCGAACATGAAATTGTTAAATCGATAATGGGGCAGGCAATTACGGAAAAAACGCTTGAATCAATTAGAATTCGTTTAAATGCTTTAAATACGTTGGCGAACGAACTTCATGGGATTGAAGCTGGAGAACGACTTAAAGATCAGCAGGAAAGACTTGTTGGAATTCTTAATACAAATCTTGTTTCGCAATTGGAACTTCGTCGGTTAAATAAGGACTCTAAAAAAAGTACCGAAAAATTAGCGTGGTTAAATGCTATTGTTGCATTTTCAGCAGCATTGGGAATTTTGCAATTAATCATGTCAATTACTCCCAAAAAAGCTGATTTCATAGATAAACTTTCAATATTTGTAGACGACTTTGCTCCGATTTCAAAGTCATTTTTTATCGGTGTTGCTGGGTTGTTCGTAATAGCACTTGTCTTAACTTTCCTAATGGGAAGTATCGCGAAAGCATGGGAGTGGTTTGATTTCCGTTTTTTTGAAAGAGAAAAAAATAAAGATATGTTTAGCCCACGGCATTCGATGGAACTTAATAAAATGCTTAAACAGGCTGAAATTGTCAAAATAATAGTTGCTAACTTTAATAAACTCAATAAAGAGGAACGAGATAATTTAGAGGATGAGTTGATAAAGCAGCATAACGCTACTGTCAATGAGGATTCTAAACTGGTTGATCTATTGAACATAATTAACAAAATGCATAAGAAAGAGGCTGCGGCTATTAAATTTCCAAAACTCAAGAAGTTTATGATTTCTATGAAGAATAATACAAACTAAAATGAGACATAATGAACTTAGAAAATAAGCAGGTATCGAATCAACTTGAAGTGTTTTCCGCAGATATTCACCGCCACATATATGAGGTCACTACTGATTGGTGCCGTGGGCAAAACCCTAAAACATACGCCGAACGACATATTCGTGACATTCAGCACTTCAACAAATTGGACATATTATCCAGTGGACTTGATACTCTTGATGCAGTCAGATGCCTCTATGATTATCGCAGAACAGCGATCTTTGCTAACGATATCCAAAAATATGTTGAACCCGGTATGAAAGTCCTCGATGCAGGTACAGGAACTGGAATTCTTGCATTCTTCGCAGCGTCCCAGGGTGCTAAAGTCATTGCACTTGAGCTGAATGAAGCAACTTGTCAACTGGCTAAAGAATTGTATGAATACCTTGTTAATATTGGAATGCTCAATCCTGATCTAATTGAGTTTGTGTGCTGTGATGCTGTGACTTATACACCAACACACGAATTCGACGTTCTTCTCAGCGAAAATCTGTACACCGGAATGTTGTATGAGTCACAGTGCTCTATAATATCAAACTTGATTAAATATTTACGCATTTCAGGAATCGTGATGCCAGCTTCGCTCGAATCTTATGTTGCAATTGGGTGTACTAATTCGGTGGAAAATCTGAAAAAAGGATGTGTGCTGGTTCTGGATCCTGCTTTGCCTGAAAGCTGTGATTACTTCCTATTAACGCAGCCGGTTCTCTATGATTCAATTGATTTTACTCAGACCTGTTTTGAAGGAGTAAATAAGTCGTTAAATTTCATTGCCACTGCAGATGGTCGTGCGAACGTGCTCTGGATTGCAGGAACCGCAATTATGCCTAGCGGAACAAGTATCAGTTTCAGCGATTGTGATTATTTTACTGAACCAGTATTGTTGCCTTTTGACGAAGAGCATAATGTTTTGAAAGGTGAACAGATAAGGCTTGATCTGATATATAGCTATGGATGCAAGCCTCAAGATATTAATATAAAGATGTCGCACGAGTGGGATTGAGTTCCTCTACAATTGGTGAATTGTTGCATAATCCGGAGAATCGGGCGAGAAATGTTGAATTTGTGTGGGATGAAAAAGAGAGTCCTGTAAAGAACGAGATTGATGTGGCCTTCCTGGCTGATAACAGGCTGTATCTCATAGAGTGCAAGACGAAGAACTTTGAATACAAGCAATCGGATGCTAATGAGGTGCTCTATAAATTGGATACATTGCGGGATTACTTGGGTGGTAAAGAAGCCCGTGCCATGTTCATCAGCTATAATCGAATTCCGGCAATACATAAAAAGCGTGCGGAAGAGTTGAAAATCAGGATATGTGAAGGGAACGCCATTGGAAATATTGATGCGGGGGTGAGGGAGTGGATTAGAAAGAGCGCTTGATGTCTCTCTCCTTATTTAAAACAATAATCAGCGCCAAGTATCATCATTACGGCCATAAATCTGGCAGAAGGCTACGACCAAAGCAAACCAACCGACTACAATAGCAATAAGAACTGCCGCCTGTTCTGTATTTATTGTTTTGGTAACCACTACCCAAGCCAAAAAGGACATAACCACAGCAGACGACAGGAAAACCCCTGTGGCAATTTCAATTCCCCAAATACGCTTTTTATTGAGGGAATCAATCTCGTCCAGAAATTCCTTTTTTTCCTTCTCAAGCTGCTTCTGCAGATCTTCCTTTTCGTTTCTAAGTGATTCAATTTCTGTCATCGGCTACACCTCATTTTCTGGTAACTGCAGAATATAGATAAGAAATAAATACACCTAAATGGAAAATTCCTACTGTCGTTGCGGCGGCATTTATGACGAACTGTGGAATAGTATTTACCCCGCCCGGATTGTTAGAGATGAAAACGTTCCAAGCAGTTGATGCATTATCTATATCTAATACCTTATCAAGAGACAATATTGGGGCAAATTCTGGAATAAATGATGCAATATTCAATGTTAACCAGAAAGCTAAGAACCAGCCGATAATAGCCCAAATAAATCGACCAGGGGATTCCAACAACCATTCTGCATAGTACATGACAAACTGCGCTGACTTTTTAAATGGATTATCTACGTGTCTTAATCGCAACTTTCTATGCCACTTGCGGATGCGGGCCAGACATTCCAATTCCTCATCGAACTGCCCGGCTTCACGGAATATCAGCATCAAGCGGTTACCTATGCTGACCAAGGTATCCAGTTCAGCTGCAATGCGTCGATTTTTTTGAAAAAACTGGGAGGCAACCTTGACTTCTCGTTCAAGTTCACTGAGGCGAGGTTTCAAGGCAAAATGATTTCCTACCCCAAGAAATGCAACCTCTGCTCTCACCTCGAATTCATGCTTCAGGCACAAGGCTTGTAATGCAAGTGTTGGGGTCTGATAACGCAATAACTCTAATGCCTCAGTTGCCAGTACCGCTCCCCTGATGCACTCTTCAACAGTATTGGCTAAATCCTTCATTCTGTCAGCTCGTCGCACCAAATTATGGGCGATCACCATAAGCTTACCAGGCGCGCTGTGACCTCCGGCACCTTCAGCATCTTCGCCGGCTTCTGGTGGCCAATGGAAGCCGGGGGCCTGACCGCGATGTGTCCCAGCATACTCATGCCCCTTCCGAGGATCAAGCCGAAGAAATAGTTGTGACTTATCCCAAAGATCAAACATCCCCCCAACAGGCTTTAGGACAAATTCATGGCCACCAGCGCTCTTATATCCCTTTACGAAGTCAACATTATCCTGCATTTTTTCACGATCGGCCCCAGAATGACCGCTTGTGACGATGACGCGGAATCTGGAAGTTTCCAAGAGAGGATCACCGCTTAGTAAATTACAGTGTTCTGCCCGACCTTGTTTTCCGTCTTTTTTATGGGTGAAAGGCTGAAAAGTGGAAAGATGGATTCGTCCTGGCTTGTCAGGGAAATTAAGGTTTACATCTTCCAGAAGAAGTTGAAATTTATGACCATTATTGTTTTTTGCTTCCGGTAGATCATCTTTTGGCAAGTTAAATAAATAATGCATAAGAGACCAGGAGCGTACTGCATCAGCACGGTATCCAAAACGGAATGCTATGTATGCATGGAAAAGGGCATAGTTCGTTTCCTCATCGATTGCCGCAGCCCGCTCAATGCGAATAGGAAAATTCTTCACGGGCAGATTCTCATTGATCCTTCTCCGGACACAATCTCTAAGTCCGGTTGCATCGAAAAGAGGATCGCGACGTGGCTTGGCAAGCAGAGACATTAATGAGTGGTACTCCTCCAGCTCATTGTTCTTTGCACCAACTCCAAACACCCATCTGATTTCTGGGAAAGTCAGGATGAGCATTGCTATCAGGCTATTCCAGCCACCGCCTTCCGCAAGAGGATTAAGTGCTGATGGGTTAACTGCATCTACTAGGACGACAATTTCATTGAGCGGAAAGCTCCCCGTAGCGTCAGCAGCACTTTTTTCGATGCGGCGGACAAGATGCTCGTAGGCCAGCACACCACGTTCTATGCCGCCAGTGTTCTGCCCTTTGTGAATGATAACCCTGCTGTCATCATGCAGTTCTGGCTTTAACGATGGCTCTCCCACCATCTCAAGCCAGGCG
The DNA here is from genome assembly GCA_016650295.1 of Desulfuromonadales bacterium. Taxonomy (GTDB): domain Bacteria; phylum Desulfobacterota; class Desulfuromonadia; order Geobacterales; family Pseudopelobacteraceae; genus CAIPTY01. Next base: position 134,898 of record JAENWA010000068.1, read on the forward strand.
CCAAGTGCTCTAGCGGTCGCATCGGATTGTGCAAAAATTATATATTGCGACATGAGAATTCCTGGTAAACTTTCCATCACGCGTTTGTTGAAGATAAATTACAGTAATAAACCAGCAGTATTCAATGATTGGAACACACCGTGCATCAGTCCCGCCGACTCGTCTTCATATCATAATTTTAAATTATTGTGGCATAATAATCGCAACAAACTTAGGCAAACATCAAGGGAGAACAAGCATTTTATAGTTCGGGTAACACAATTGATATTATTGATAGCTTTTTGTTTACCTAGTTGTGCTTTTATGTTATACGTTTTGGCGTATTGCACCTCTATTTCTGCTATATTGTTGTTGGCATGAAATCTGCTCCTATTTGGATTAACACGCTGCTATGCAAAAACAACAATTCAGCAAGGAAGTGAAAAAATGAAAACAACAGCTTTTGTCAGTGCCCTCGTCGCCGTAGTCGTTTCTGTTCTGGTTGGTATAGGCTTGCCGTCGAAGTCCGCCAAGCCAGGAGTATCCTCGGTAAGTGACCAGATCACCCAAGCAGGGAAAATCCGCGTGGGATACACAAACGTCTCCGTGGGTTTCAATGTAGACCCCAAGACAAAGCAGAAGTCCGGAATCTTTGTCGATGTCATCGAAGAAATGGCGAAAAATATGGGCCTGAAGGTCGAATACGTCGAGGAGGTTGGTTGGGGCACTATGATTGCCGGCCTGCAAACCAAGCGCTACGACATGATTGCATCACCGGTCTGGCCCAACTCCAATCGCGCCAAGCAGGCAACGTTCTCCAACCCGGTTTATTACAGCTCTATCGGCATCTGGGTCCGGCAGAATGAGAACCGCTTTTCCCCCGAAGGTAGCTGGGCAGGTATAAATAAACCGGAGGTGAAGATCGGTGCGTTCGACGGTTCGACCGGCGAAAAGATTGCCCAGACTCTGTTCCCCAACGCTAAGATCGTTTCATATCCTGAAGGTTCCGGCGAAGGCCAACTCTTTCTCGACGTGACATCCGGCAAAGTCGATGTTTTCTTCGAAGAAGCTGCAAAGGGTTTCCTCTACGACAAGAGCAACCCGGGCAAAGTCAAGAACATCGCCGCGGAGCATCCGTTAAAGGTCTTCCCCAATGTCTTCCTCCTCCCGGCCGGTGATTTCAGGTTGAAGGAGATGCTTGACACCGCGTTGGCCGAAGTTGAGAACAGCGGATTTGTCGAGAGAGCGATTCGCAAGTACGAACCGGCACCCAATACTTATTATCGAGTCGCTCCGCCCTATCGAGTAAAGTAATAGCTCGGTTGTTGAAACTGATTAATCGAATGATCGGAACCTGATGAACTTTCTGCAAATCACGCAACAATATGGCGATGCAATGCTGGGCGGTCTTTTCGTCACCTTGAAATTGTCATTTATCGTCTGGGCCTCGGGCATTGTCATCGGCAGTGCCCTTGGGGCTCTCGGGGCCTCCTTCCGCGAAATCGTGGGAGGCCCTTCAAAAGTTGTTTCCGTCATTCTCGCCGGTATGCCTGCGCTGGTCTTCCTCTTCTGGATGCACTATCCGTTGCAGGGATACTTGCAGATCGTTATCAACCCGTTCATCACGGGAGCCCTGACGCTCTCCATCATCAACATCTTCATGGTGGCTGATCTGGTGCGGGGCGCAATCACCGATTTCCCCAGGCAGTACATCGACGCCGCCAAGGTCAGCGGCATGAGCCACTCCGATATCTTCGTGCGGATACAGGTCCCGTTGCTGATGCGGCAGATCATCCCCGGCCTCCTGCTGATCCAGATTACGGTTTTCCAGATGACGATCTTTGCCAGCATGATCTCAGTAGACGAGATCTTCCGCGTCGCACAGCGGGTCAATTCAATCATCTACAAGCCGGTTGAGATCTACACACTACTGGCGCTCTTTTTCATTGCCGTCTGCGTGCCGCTGAACCTGTTCGCCCATTGGTTGCGGGTCCGATTCACGCGAGACTATTCCGAACGCTAGGAACCAAACAATATGCTCAAAGGCGAAAATATTCGGAAAAGTTACGGTGATGTCGAAATCCTCCATGGCATCGACATCAACATCCAACCCGGCACCATCACCACCATCATCGGCCCCAGCGGCAGCGGCAAGAGCACGCTCCTGAGAAGTCTTGCGCTACTGGATCCGCCAACGTCCGGTACAGTTACTATTGACGATCTAACTATGACGTTCCCGCATGACACACCGATTCCGACGGAATTAGTGTGGCCAAGACTTACTGTTGTCTTTCAACAGCTTTTTCTGTGGCCCCACCTCACTCTCCGTCAGAATGCGGTACTGCCTCTCCGGTCACGTGACATCGACTCACCCGAAGATCGCGTGGACCAGATCATCAAGGATTTCGGGATCAACGGTCTGGCCGATCGGTTCCCCAATGAAGTATCCCTTGGTCAGCGGCAGCTCGGCGCCATTGTGCGCGCGCTGGCGCTTGAACCGCGCTATCTTCTGCTTGATGAAATCACCTCAGCGCTTGATGTCGAGTATGTGGCGATGATCCTGGAACGGTTGAAGACCCTACGAGAGCAGGGGGTGGCTCTCTTGCTGATCAGCCACCTGATTGAGTTTGCCCGGCACAGTGGCGATCAAATTGTTTTTCTTGATGGGGGAACTTTGGTTGAGCAAGGCACACCGGCGATTCTTGATAATCCACAGTCCGGACGGTTGGAACGGTTCCTTGGGCTGGTTCTTGAGGCAAGGTAGATGACAAAAATGAATCACCGAAAACCTGAAGAACGCATCAAGCAACTTGAAAAGGCGATACTTCGCCTCGAAAGGCTTACTCGCGACTGCTTTGAACTCGCCAAGGCTTATTGGGTAAATGGGAATCGAGATGCCAGTAAATACCGGAAAATGGAGAATGAAACTGCCGAGAAAATAGCGCAGTGCATTGCAGAAGTAATCTATGAAGACCGTGAAGGTAGAGTTTTCGTTGCCCCTCGCTACCGAGGCACTGGAACTTTCAAAGAAAAGCCTGGCGAAGGCACACACTACAACGAATCAAGCGAAGATTCTAAGCGTATGAAAATTAATAAGTTTGCATCAGACTTTGGAAGGCTCGCAGTTAAGAATAGTGCCGGAGTGATTATCGTTCCCCCCAATCAGTTCATGCCCGTAGCATTCTGGAACTACCACCTTTACGAGAAACCGATTGAGATTCAAATCGCTGCCGGAGTTACAATACCGTTAGAGTTTTCCGGGTTTTCCGGTTGGACAGCTCAGCATGGTTTTCTTGGGCATGGGGTGGAAAAAACTGCCTCCCCCATTTTCGGTTTTCACTTTAAACTAACTGACAGTTCTGCTCCCATAGCCGAATTCCAGCATGGCCTTCTTCACTTCTGCTTGCCACGCAACACGCCTCGATCTAAAGTCACCGAGGCATTCAAAGATGCTTTTTATAACGACAGCAACTATTTCTACCGTGGAGCACAGCAAGACGTTTCAAAAGAGGAAAAACATCCGTTTCCTGTGATATATGGCACAAATGATTTGCCAGAATCTGACAGAAAAACAGCTGAGAGGGTTGGCGAAGCAATCTTCTCAACACTTTTTTATTCTAACTTCAAGCGTCACGGCTTAGCTGACTGGTCCGACCTTCTCAAATTGGGCATCGAAATTAATGACAGTGACGGTGAAAAACATGACGATCTTCCTAAATTAGTACACCGATCTCTCACGGAGGCTGCAGAGTACCTTTTCAGTGAATATTTAAAGTTTGCACCAAAAGAAGAGGAGAGTAATCTTGCTTTCGATCATTATTATGCATTCTTATTAAATCCATCCCTTAATTTTAGCAAAAACGAAAAGATGAAGGACTCGGCAATCGGAACCGTAAACGTCTATACTGATGAGCCTATTCCGCCCTTGCTTGCAGCTCTCATCCGTAAGCACATTGAGTCAATCTACCATTTCCTTCGAGAAATTGAGGATTGGGAGGAGGCGACGATTGAAGGTGCCGATTCTGCATTCGTGCGGATGAATGAAGCAATGGGGCATGAGGTTAGTAAAGTTTATGACACAGCATATACATTGTTATCTACTAATCAAATAGCAGGTAATACAATCATCAATGATATTGTAAGAATGACACTTCAGTATGGTTTACTGTGGGGGGAGTCTTCCTCTGCTAGCATACCTCCAGATGCGCAGATATGGAGTAAAGGTGGGCTTAGCGTACTTCAGGATAAATATGTGTCATGTCTTGCTCGCGAGTCTTGGCGGTTATTCCTCGTATCCGAGGTACTTCGTGGTATCAATTCTGATGAACTGAATGCATCTCTGGACATTATACAACCAATATGGGAATTTAATATTTCAAATTTTGTGAGATACAATGAGCAAATCTTTTTAGAGATTGAACCGTCACTAATGCAACATAGGCATAGGGAAAAACTTAGTCGGGGAATATATAGATGGGCAACGGCTGTAACATCAAATTTGTGGAAGCATTTTGTGCTTCAATTGGCTGAAATTGATAAACCACTAAAGACAATGCTAATAAAAGATCGCTTTGAAATAGTAAATAAATTCATACATAACATTAAATACTATGATTGGCAGATGTTACCTATAATTACTTTTTACTCTGAAAAAGAGGGGTGTACAATATCAATCGAAAATTCGTGTTGTAAACGAAAACATAAAGCTCATGAATTGCGAGGTACTTTTCTTGTAATGTTATTGGCAGGTCAAGAAATATGGAAATTACAAGGGCTGAAATGCTCTCTAATGGAGGTTAGGAAACACTCGCGCTTCGAATATGATGACAGCAAAAGGTTATGGATATCTAATCTTTATATCCCACATATCTTGTTAAATCATTGGGAGAACCCTTTATGATAATCCACTTATTAGATGACGACCCAAATAACATAAATAGATTTAGATCAATTGGATATGACCAAATTATAAAAAACTTGTCAGAGCACAAAAGTTCTTATGCAAAAACTTTTTTAGATAAGAAACTTGAGATTAATTTAAAAGGTACGCAAGTTACTGACTATGATGCTATGGCCAAAGAAACTAATTCATCAGTGAAAGAACATGCTGATTTAATATTACTACTTGATTGCCACTTGAATAATTGCAGTGATGTTCCAGAAAACATTTCTAGAATAATTATTGGTTTGCCAACTGATAGTATGTTTATTATTGGACTGACTACTACCCTTTTTAATCCTAATGCAATTACTGAAATAATACGGAAGGAATCAAAAGAACATCTACCACTTGTAGTCCCACTCGTTGGTTGCACTACTCCGGAAAATTCATTAGAAAACATTGTCAATGCAATATTGTATTGGGAAGAACGACAGCACGCAGATAACAAGTACACATCATTTTTTCATGAATTATTTTCTGGTTATAATTATGAATTACTTTCTCACCACCCACCAATTGGAGATAAGGCTCGAATAGAGTTGTTTTCTAAAAAGTTTCCAAATATTTTTTCATTGGGAATTAATCCAAACTTCATCAATCGACAGATATACGAAATAGCTGCTTCAGACGCGCCACAAGGTATGGGTCTTGAGGCTGCCTGGCTTTTAGCAATGTTGAAGTCTTGTGAACTATTTCCAAGCGATTATGCAAGTTTTTTCTCGGTTACTAGTTTAGATAATTGGAAAAAACGATCTCAACGAAGTGAAGAGCATCCTTTCATACCTCCACAGTCAGAAGATGATCGGATCAATACTCTCCTTGCATTCGGAAAATTTTGTGAAACACATTTTGTCCACAAGGAAGATCAACAGAAAGAACAGAAACGCTGTGTGTTAACCAAAGCAGAACTGGTTTTTGATAGCGACTCTTTCGCTAAGGAGGTCCATTTCAAATTCAGTTGGCCAACAGGGCATTACGCACAGAATGTTATTGCTGCCTTTGCATTTATGAGGAATCAGTTGTCTAATTCATCATGTGCTTATGCAAGACCACAACATGATGCAAGCGTGGCCCTAGTCGATTTTCTTACCCACACGACCAAAAGCCTACCAGTCGACGAAACCTGTCAGCACTTGAGTGGAACGTGTACAAATGTAAGGATACATCCGTCCGTTGCATCGACAAATATCGTTTTCTACGATTAATAGGACACAATATGTTTACCGTATCAATTGTTGATAGGCAACAATCGCGCAGACAATCCCTCACAGCTTTTTTTAAAGATGCAAATTGCACAATTCGTGAATTTGGCCTTTATGACGAACTTGTGGAACATTCGCCGGATCTTCTACTCATTCACTTCCGTGATGGTGAGAAAAATATCGACGTCGTAAAACGATCAGTAGCTGTTTATTACGGTGGAGGTGGTGAGTCAGATGATCCCGATTGGATTAATAGAAAGGATACACGTCAAGAATGTCATCGCATCTGGCGCGCTGTCATGCCAGACGGGAAAGGGTCACTAACAAAAGATGAAGCAAAAGAACTTTTCTCTTATGTTAAGGACGTAATTGCTGGAAAAGCTGACAGATCAATTCCACTTTTCCTGGAACCACCGCGCCATCCCAACATAATTACTGCACTTGCAATTCTTTGTCAGGGTTATTTAGCAGTCCATTCTCCTGAGACGTATAAATTAGACAAGGAATTTTGGCAACAGAAGGGAAACGTACAGAAAACAACCACGACAACCCAATGGTGGATGGATTCTTTATGTAACAGATCAACTGCTGACTTGTCAAAAGTGGATTTCTGGTCCGCGCTGAAGGACTTGAAAAAACTTGTGAATAAGGAATGGGAGGTGTCGAGGGTACTATCCTTTGCTCCTGTCTTAACTCTATTAGACTCAATTGAGTTAGGGGAAGGTCCTGATATGATGGTTGAAAAAGCTAAAAATGCACTTGAGACAATTCGTGAATTCCTAGACGAACAAACAGGCTAAGAACCAATCCAATGTCAATATCACCTCAATGGCAAATTGATCGCGGGCAACTCAATCACAACTGGCTCCAGAACGGCGTAGTGGTCGCTCTGAATCACGCATCCGGCATCTGCACCGGAACAGTTCGCCCCCGTGATATCACCCGATCCTTGTCCGAGGACATCAACCGCTGGCAGGAACGAAGTACTGAATTGTCGTCTCTACTCAACCGGTTTGTGGTTGAGATGTCACCTAGGATATATTTCAACTCCCCACCACTCTCCCGTTGCCCTGAAGAAACCCGTAGCTGGCTGGAGCCCTTGACCCATGAGCTTTGGCTGCAACGGGGCATGCGTGAAAAGATCGACGCCGCGAAGGCCGCCTATCAGAAGGCCGATAGTGCTTTTCAGAAGATTTATGCCGAACTCAGCAATCTTCCCTCTTCACCCACTACTGACGACCTCAAACCGGCCTGCTCGCAACTCCAGACATTGATTGCTCGCTGCCAGGCACTGGCTGACTCGATTTCGGCTCTGCCGCATCGCGTACTCTGCTGTTGAGTATAAAGAACACTACCATGCCCAGAAAAAAAACCTCATCGACAAGCATGACATCGTCTGACCATAACAGTGTGCCTAATGACACCACGGAAAGCGCAACGAGCAGCACATTGCCGCGCATTCTGGTGATCGATGACATGTTCGGGCGCCAGGTTCAGGGGCGGCCAAACCGTGAACGGGCCAATTTGTGCGGCATGTACGGACTGCGGGACGTCACCGGTGATGAACCGTTCCCGTCCGATGAAGAAGTCGTCAATCCGACGGCGGAAGCGGTCTTTTTCAGGGGGCAGCAGCCGTTGTGCGCAACTGTCGGTGATTCGGTCGAGAATGACCTGGGTGCCACCATCGCTTTTGTCCGTAAGGGATGGCACACGGATGCCAACTCTGGCCCCACCTGGGCGCTGGTGCTTCTTGACCTCTGTTTTTACACAGGTGCAGTCACACCGGACAGTAACAATGCCTTCGCCGGTATGCCGGTGGGACGTGCCGGTGATGATGACGCCAGAAGTTACTTTGGGCTGACGATTTTGAAGCGGTTGCGCGAGGAGTTTCCTGAACTGCCGGTGGTGATTCTCTCCAGCAAACAGCGGGAGGAAGTGAGTCTGTTGTTCACCGAGGCGGGTGCGCTGGGCTTTATCTCCCGAACCGACTCCGCAGGTCGGTCACTGCTGGGAGAATACCTGTGGCGGCACGGATTGACGCCTGATCCTTCAGGCACGGTTGTCGGGACTTCCTTGCGGCTTCTTCTGGCGTTGCGTAAAGCCAGACGTGAAGCGGAAGGCCGCCAGAACGTCCTGATCAGGGGTGAGAGGGGTACCGGCAAAGATCTTCTGGCCCAGTACCTCAATCGTTACGGTACACTTGATAATGAACGACGACCTTTTGTGACTGTGGACTGCGGGGCGCTGCTGCCGTCAATCTGGAAGAGCGAGCTTTTGGGTCACAAGCGCGGGGCCTACACCGGCGCCGACAGTGATCGGCAGGGGCTTGTCGTGCAGGCGAACGGCGGCGATCTCTTCCTTGACGAGATAGGCAACATGATACCGGAAGCACAGGAAGGTCTGCTGAGGGTGATTGAAACGCGCGAGGTGGTTTCGGTTGGGGCGACTTCGGGCCGCGTGGTCGATGTGCGGTTTATTGCCGCTACTAACAAGAGCATCGAGAAAGCAGCCGAAGCGGGGACGGAATTTCTGCCCGACTTGTTGGACCGGCTGAATTTTACCAAGACAATCTGGCTTCCTCCACTTCGGGAGCGCCGCTCGGACATCCCGCTGCTTGTCGAGCGGTTTGTGCGGGAAGCGGAGTCGTCATGCGAAGTGGCGATGAATCGGCAGATAAGGCCCAATGCAATGAATGCCTTGCTTGCATATGACTGGCCGGGGAACATTCGCCAATTACAGTCTGTAGTACGCGATGCTGTTAACAGTCATCGTGATGTCGAGTATCTTGTTGCCGGGCATCTTCACTTCGGGATCGATATACCCGCCGAAGCAGAGAACAACGCGGCAGATGTTATCCCGCCGATCATTTCTCCGGCAGTAGACCTGCCGCCTGCTACCGAGCCTGTGGCGGAACAACCGGAACGGCCCCTGTCCACTGATCCGAAAAATCTGAACGGCAGTTTCGACCGGCTCGTCGCCGGGTTCCACGAACAAATCGCCGACGTTGTTGAAGCTTGCCTGTCAGCCTATAGCGACCCACTAACGGGCAAGGTTAACTACACTGGCGCTTACCGTCTTGCTGTCTCCCCCTCAGAGCAATCATCAAATGTTTCCGGCGATGCTAAACGCTGGTTCCGCATGCTTTTCGTGGGGAAAAACGGGTTGGTAGCTCCGCTTCCTGCTGAAACAGTAGCTAAGCGCCCGCTATTGATGGACGCACGACGCTGGGCGTGTGGTTCCGGATCGTAGTAGACTTACTTACGCGTTCTTTGCCCTTTCGGCAATATTGATCGCCACGTTGACAATCCCCTCGGCCCACTTATCCGGTGTGTAATCTTTCTGCAATTCCTGACTCTCTTCTTCCGAGTAATGCCCCTCGACGCTCTGCCATGCCGCTGCCGCTTGACCTTCAAAGCTTGGTATGAGGACCACTGGCTTCCATGCAGCCAAGGCAGCTTCAATCAAAGGTCTAGTCCCGCTTTTCCCACCACCGACAGCAATCACCGCATCACATTCACTGAATGCATCTTGGAACACGGTCATCCAATCGCCGTTACATGCTTTCCAACTTGCTTTGGCGTCAGTTTTGGCCAGTTCTTCTTTGTAGAGATTCACATCAGCAGTCGGAAACGGAATTAATGACTCATCGTTTGTGCGAAAGAACTCAAGTTCGCACCCTGACTTACTACTCGCACCACTTACGACATGAGGATCTGCAGTCTCCTCATAGTGCGAGCACAAGAGCAATATCTGCTTTTTATCAGTTCATTGCCGAACCCAGATCGGCACATGCTTGTCTGAATTTGGCCCGGTTATTGTTTTCTAGGTGGGTCAGTGACCCACAGAACAAGAATCTCATCGAGTTACCTCCAAAATTGGGATAACAGAGTCCGGGCCACTCTGGCGACAAATTGGTCGCTATTGCCTGTATTGGACTCGATGAATGCCCTTGCTCCTGCAACATCAGGAGAAGCAAGCGCATTGCACAGATAGATCCAAAGTTTCGATGGTGTCGCCGTCTTGATTCGGTCTATTGCCGTGGGGAGGACGTCGTTCGGAGTAGCAAAATAGGTAAGCGCAAAGGCCTTAAATCGATCCGTGTTCTGCATGATGGTGGCAAAGAACTCACCGTGCAGTTCGCGCTCAAGATCCGGATAGTCGAGCAGAGGGTACATGACACAGAGCCGAACTTCCAGCGGACGACCCCAGTTACACCAAACGTCAACATACTGGCGCCGGACTTTCGGATCATCCTTGAATTTGCGGAGAAGACTCGTAGCAAGATTCGCAACCATCCAATCTGCTTTTTCCATCAGACTAAAGAGAGCCGGCATGTCACTTTCCTGAACAGCCGCACAGAGATCATTGACGAAAGGTGTCTTCTTCCATACTTGAACGTCGGATGGGGCTAATCCCACTCCTAGTGGTGCGGCAGCAACAATCTGTGAAACGATGGTTCTTGGCATAAGCGTGATCCTCCTTGTGATAGATTGCTCTGATTGCAGTCGAACAGCTGAGTCTTTGTCAATGAAGTTGCGGGTTACAGTTACTCAAGGGGCTTCACCACCCTGAACCCCGCATAAGGGCAGTCCTCTTCGAAGCCATCCCAGAAACTTCCCAACTCAGCCTTCCCCTCGTCGGTCACTTTGACAGGGCACCAGGTGAAGTCCTTCCAGCCAGTAAGTGCCGCGGTTTCCTCGTAATTCGCATGGGTGAAATCTAAATAGTCAGCCGTGCAACGTACACCCGTTGCGTCAAGAAAATCTGCCTGTAGACGTCCACCAGGCTGGCGGCGGTATATGCGGTTATAAAGCTTCTGCTCGTAGCGTTTGAAGTCCGAGTTCATGACAAGTGCTGCGAAAAAGCCGCCCGGCTTCACAAGCTGATACGTCGACGAGAAGAACGCTTCCAGGTGAGTGCGGTCCGTGGCGTAGTGAAGGACGGCCACGGAGATGGATATATCGAAGGGAGAAATAGGGGCTTTGCCGACGATGTCGATGGGATCTGCATGGATGTACTCGATCCCAAGAGGCTCTTTTTTCTCCTCAAGGCGCGCCTGCCTGATCTGCTCGATTGAGTTGTCATAACCGCAAACAAACGCCCCACTCCGGGCCAGCACGCGTGCAAGACTACCTTCACCGCAACCGATATCGAGTATCCTCAAACCGCAAACTTGTGACGGCAACTGCGCGAGTGCCCATGGGTATTGCGCAAATCGCTTCGAAGGGTCCTGGACGACGAGATCAGCATAAGCTGTGCTAATTTTGTCGTAATTGAATTTACTGTTCATAGTAATAGAGAATCCTTGTTCAGATCATGTATGTCGAGAAAAGCCATGTCGTTTCGTGGGATTGTAACAGAACATCACCTGCAAGCACAGCAACAAATAACAGAGCGCCGGTTTCAACGGGAGGCAAGATTGATGCATCTAATAAGATAATACTAATATTATATTTAAAAAGAAATGAGTTCCAATCATGAATTTAAACATGTCATGTTTTCGTTGTCTCGTCGTTATGAATAGTTGTAATTAGATTCAAGCTATGACGGGAGCGCACGATGGCCAGAATAAATCTGGTAGAAAAGAACGAGTTGTCCCTTTCCAGCCAATCCATGAATATTAAAGAACAAATGGAGATAAAACGTGGTCAGGAAAAGACCGCTATTAACGGCAACGATGCTGCTAAGCTGGAGATAGCTGCAGAACTGTTGATGCAGGGGTTGTCCGAAGAGGCGGTCTGCAGAATTCTCAACATATCTGCAGACAAGCTTCCTGAGCCAGTTTAGTTCTGATTTGATATCTAGTTAAGGAGAGGTAAAGACTTCTTACGATTTCACCTGCAATGATCGGTTCAATTAATTTCAAGGAGATTCCATGCGTATCCCCCACATTTCATCATATCAGGTTGAAAACGACTTCGAGGCCTGCTGCGCAGTGAGGGTGGCATCACTCTTAAACAGCGAATTGTTGAGGGACTATCACTATGGATCAGCCGACGAGCGTTCAACAAATTCATTCTCCAAGCTAAACCCGCGTCACCTTCAGAATGCCCGTGAGATGCTGCTTTCTGCGCTGGCTCCCATGACCGGAACAACTTTTGAAATCAGGATTACGGTTATTCCCGACCTGCTGCACAAGGCTCAGGGGGATATTGGCCTATCCTTGATGATTCGCTCTTTGGGAAAATCAGAGGCCGATGCCAGGGAAAAAGCGGCTGACTGCTTTTTGGCACTGTTCCCAATTCTGGTAACCTATCTGCCAGAAGCGGATTTGAAACTGATCAGGAGCCGTAAAGAGCTTGATCAGTGCCGGTCACCATTTGATATCAATAATGCAACAGCGATACTGCGTCGTACTCAAGACATTCCTTTGGTGTCGGTGGTTGTGCCGAATTATGTTGGTTTTATTGGTGCGGACGCCAGACTTTCCGGCAAGCAGGACGTAGCCCTGAAACACATGTCACCATGGATTCCATCCTTTGACGACTGGGGTCGCCTTCTGGAGATTCTGACAGGACAACTGGAGCCGACCATGCTGCTGATCCGGCTGCGCTCTCGAACGGATGTATCAAAAGAAAAGGAACGCTTGACACAGATAGTGGAGCTATGCGAGGCAGCACTGGCTGGGGTTGAAAACGATGAATTTGCACTCCGCAAGACCGTCTCGATGTTCGAGGAGCAGAGCCTAACCCGTCTTGAGGACTTGAATCATCCCTGCTTCGATTTAGCGGCACTGATAATATCCGGGCGACAGGTGCCCGCAGCTCTGGTGGCAGCGTTCGGAACCGCCATCTCTGGCCGGCGCATGGGTGGAGAGGAACCGACCTGGCTGCAAGGTGGGCACGATATCAGGATACTTGATGAATCAAGCTTCATGGCTACAAATTACTTTCCGGAGGAGTCTCCCTTCAGTATTGGCGAGGCAGCCTGCGCCTTCCGCTTCCCCTCCCCTCCCAGTAGAGACATTCCAGGTCTGCCGGTGCAGCGCTTCCGGGCCAATCTGGCCATGCTGCCGCCGGAACTGGACGAGAGCCCTAATTCCATCAGGCTCTTTCTGAACGAGTTTCAGGGGATGTCACAGCCGGTGCATATCGATCCCGACGACCGCATGCGGCACTGCTACATCATGGGACAGACCGGAACCGGTAAAACGTCCCTGATGGAAAACATGATTGTACAGGATATAAGGGCCGGGCGAGGTCTGGCAGTCATCGATCCACACGGCGACATGATCGACAACATTCTTAACCGCATTCCCCGTGAACGTGCAATGGATGTAATCGTCTTCGACCTCCTGGACCGGGAACGTCCTCTGGGTTTTAATCTTCTTCAGTGGCGTACCATTTCAGAGCGTGATTTGATCATAGATTCGCTCTACCAACATATGGACCATATGTACGATTTGCGTCTAACAGGCGGGCCAATGTGGGAATCGTATTTCAGGGGGGGACTCAAGCTGTTGATGGGCGATGCTCCACGACCAGGTTTTACGCCTACCATCCTCGAATTCAAGCGTTGTTTCACAGACCGCAAATTCAGACACTGGCTGCTTGATTCCATCAGCGACCAGCAGGTCAAGGATTTTGTGACCGAAGCTGAAGATGCTGGTGGCGAAGCTGCGCTTGCCAATATGGCTCCCTACGTCTCTTCCAAATGGAGCCGTTTTATCAATGACGTTTCTCTGCAGCGGATTATTGGTCAAGAGGAGACCAGTTTTGATTTTGACGAAATCATGAGCGAGGGGAAGATATTTCTGGTCAAGCTAGGCAAGGGGCGTTTCGGCCCTGAAGTCTCTGCACTATTGGCAAATATGCTGGTGTCCCGTTTCCAGGCATCTGCCATGAAGCGCGGCGAGATGCCTATGAAAAATAGACGAGACTTCTATCTCTACGTTGACGAAGCTCACACGATGCCCAGTCAGATCGTCACCGAACTGCTCTCCGAGGCCCGCAAATATCGTCTTGGACTTGTGTTGGCTACCCAGTACTGTTCTCAACTGGGAAATGTCTCCGGTTCCGGAGATGACCTGTTGGCAGCTGTTTTCGGCAATGTCGGTTCTCTGATAACTTTCCGAACCGGAAGCCAGGATGCCGAGATGCTGGCAAAGGGGTTTGCACCCTATTTCAGCAGCCTGGATATTATGTCGCTGCCAAATTATTTTGGATACGCCCGCATGAACCTGAGTAATCAAGCCATGACTCCCTTCAGCTTCCGGACTGAACTGGATAAAACACCTGAGGATCTGGAACTGGCAAAACGGATACGGACAATATCCCGGCTGAAGTACGGCCAGAACTGTAATATTGTTGATGCTACCATCCTCAGACGTCTGCACTCTTGGAAAGAGGATACTGAAGAAGAAATACCTCATGCGCTGATCCCCTGCGTGGTTAATCTGATACTGCTTGATCAGGGATATCTGGAGCTTGATGCTTCATTTAAGATGAATGAAGTACTGAAAAGCTCGGAACTCCTTACGATTCGTGACATCGTGATCAACTCTAAAAGTGAACTGATTCAGAAAAAAGGATTTACCCTTTCTCAGGTGCATATTCTTGAACGGTACCTGGGAAAACTTGGATGCTGCCTGCCGGAATGGGGGCACTTCGAGAAGAAAGAGGAACAGCTGGATTTTGATGATTTTTCAAGTGACAGAACTTCAATGTGATAAGGGAGAAATAGTCATGAGTATGCCATTCGTCATTGAACAGACCGGCAGAGGAGAGCGACAGTACGACATCTTTTCCCGCCTTCTCAAGGATCGGGTCATCTTCCTGGGCGACGCAATTGATAACAGTGTCGCCAACATTGTGGTCGGCCAATTACTGTTCCTGGAATCGGTCGACCCGGACAAGGACATCCACCTCTACATCAACTCACCCGGAGGCAGTGTGACCGCCGGCATGGCGATTCTGGACACCATGCGTTTTGTCAAGTCGCCGGTCTGCACTATCTGTATAGGTGAGGCCTCATCCATGGGGGCTTTGTTACTGGCTGCCGGAGAGAAGGGAAAGCGCTTTGCCCTGCCCAATGGCCGTATCATGATTCACCAGCCGCTGGGAGGATTTCACGGTCAGGCCACCGATATCCAGATCCGGGCACGGGAGATGTTGCGGGTCAAGGACAAGTTGAACAGGATACTGGCGGAAGCAACCGGACAACCATTCGAACGGATGGAGGCCGATACGGAGCGCGACAATTTCATGTCCGCAGAAGAGGCATTGGAATATGGGCTTATCGACAGGATCATTGCCACTCGTGCCGACGTCTCTTTAGTAAGTTAGAGATCATTTTCTGCGTTTTTTGAGCAGAAAATGAATTCGTTAACGCACTTATCCTGTCTATCAGGGCTTGAATAAGCAGATTGTATCGTCTGGCAACCACGAGGTTGTCGTTATAAATGCACATATCAGCCTGACAGTCATGGCCACCTGCATAGCGGGTGGCCATGACTGTTTCTGGACACAAAAGTTACAAGTTTTCGCACGGATTATGAAAGATCAAATAAAAAATCGACGCTTTGTCATGTTTCAAAAATTTCGTCGTTACAGAGTATGAGAAGAATGAACATAAAATCAGAAAGTCCAGGAGGGTTCAAAAATGAAAAAAATGTTAACGATGGCCCGTATTATGTTCCTGCCGGTCCTGCTGTTTCTCGCCGCTTGTGGTGGTGGTGGCGGCGAAGGAGGAGGAGGCGCGGGAGGAGTCACCGTATCCGGCGTTGCTGCTGCAGGAGCGCCGCTGGTCGGCAGCGTGACCATCAAGGATTCGTCAAGTCCGGCTAAGACGAAGAGCGCAACCATTGTCGGAGACGGCTCATTTTCTATCGATGTAAGTGGGCTTACGCCGCCGTTCATCATAATGGCGACCGGCACCGTTGGAAGCACCGTGCACACCTTGCATTCATTTGCAAATGGTGCCGGCACTGCCAATGTAAATCCTTTTGCCAACCTTGCTGTAGCGCTTGCCTCTGGCGGACTTGATCCGGCTACGATCTATGCCGCGCCCAGCGCTGGAGTAATGCAGACCATCAGCAGCAAACTCCCCGTGACCATCACGGATATCCAAACCAAATTGGGTGGCTTGCTTGCTCTCTACGACGCAGCCAAGATAGATCCTTTTTTAAGTAATTTCATCGCCAACCATACCGGTCTTGATGAAGTACTTGATATGGTAAGCATCGATCTAACCTCGGGGGTTATTACCATCAGGAACAAGACAACAAATGCCGTCGTATTTACCGCCCCGGTGAATAACTTTGCCGGCGGAATCCTTGATGCGAGTAAGATACCCACACCGCAAATACGGGCCGTTATTTCTCCCATTTTCACGACAGTGTCATTGAGCAAATCTGTCAATTTCACAGCCGACGTTCTTAGATCTACAAATAAATCTGTGACCTGGAGCGTGGTCGAGTCGAGCGGGGGAACAATAACCAATGCAGGTGTCTACACGGCCCCGGCAACTGAGGGGACATATCATGTGAAGGCGACCAGTGTCGCCAATCCCAGCATGCCGGCAATTGCCATTGTCAAAGTGATTCCCCTCAATGTCATAGTCGATGTAATTCCAGCATCCGCCACAGTGGCATCTGGCGGGAGCAAATCATTCAGCGCCTCAGTGACCGGCACCAGTAATACCGCTGTAACCTGGAGCGTTGTCGAAACTGGTGGCGGTTCAATCACAACTTCAGGTGTCTATACCGCTATACCGCTCCTTCCTCTGCCGGCACCTACCATGTCAAGGCCACCAGCGTGTCCGACTCGCTCAAGAGCGACACGGCAGAGGTCATCGTCACTCCGGCAGGCGTCTCCATCAACCCAGCAACCGCCAGCTTGCCAACAGGCGGCAGCAAGTCCTTCACCGCTACAGTGACCGGCGCCAGCAACACTGCCGTAATCTGGAGTGTTATCGAAACCGGAGGTGGCTCAGTCAGTTCAGCCGGCGTCTATACCGCTCCTTCCACGGCCGGCACCTACCATGTCAAGGCTGCCAGCGTAGCCGATCCAAGCAAGAGCGCAACAGCTGCCGTAACGGTTACTGCTCCTACACCATTCCCGATAGGCACGTGGGTTGGACCGCACAATATCGTCATCAAGGTTGATTCCTTCTATGATGCAAGTGGGTTCAATAATTACTATTCAGGATCTGTCAGCTTTCCAGTTTTCAGTGGTGGCATTATAAATGTTTCAGGCAGTTTTATGGATGCAGGAGGATCTATTAATTATGTGCAGAAAAATGCCTTAGCGGTATCAGTTCAGTCTTTCAACGGCAACAACATTACATATTTAACTTTTTCTGGTGATGGCACCATTGACTACAACATGAAACCGCCAATTACATCTCTGTCAGGGCTACTGGTAACAGTTTCAACGATACCAGGGAATTCATATTCAGAACGGATTACACTGGTTAAACAATAAGTTTCAGCAACAATTCCATCTATAACACTAGCAGTGTTTCGAAACAATAATGCCATGAACGGAGAGTGAAACCATGAAATACCAATCTATCAAAAATAAGACGTCTCAATTGAAAACGTTGTCCGCACTACTCATCGTTATTCTGTTGTCAGGATGCGCCATCCCGACCGTGATAAAATCAAAACCGGAAGGTGCCACTGTCTACATTGACAACATCAAAATGGGCAAAACACCCCTGACGTATTCTGATACGGAAATTCTTTTTTCTCAAAAAAATATCAGACTTGAAATGAACGGATACAATTCTTTTAGCAGCATAATAAAAAAAGAAAAACTCAAGGTTGGACCGTTAGTGGGTGCCTGTTTTGCCGGTATTCCCGGTCTTTGGGCGCTTGGATATGCTGAAGAGTATACCTTCGAGCTAGACAGAGGTCATGCTCCGCGAGCAAAAAATGAGTCCGCACCTGCTAGAGCCGTATCAGAAGACCAGCCCCAAAAAAAACAAGCTCAACCTGTAGCGCAACCTGTAGAAACGAAATCAGAAATAAGCGTTGCCCCTAACAGCACAAGTTCTTCTATTGAATCAATGGTTGTCATTGAGAGCAAGGCAAAACTCAGAAAAAAACCTTCTGCCAACGCAGCTGTCATCAAAAACTTGAAAAAAGGGGAAGTTGTCCATGTGATAAAACAAAAAGGTGGATGGTGCCTTGTCGAACTTGCAGGGGGCGAAACGGGGTGGTGCGCAATAGGCTCTCTTGCTCAGA
Organism: Desulfuromonadales bacterium; assembly: GCA_016650295.1. Classification (GTDB taxonomy): domain Bacteria; phylum Desulfobacterota; class Desulfuromonadia; order Geobacterales; family Pseudopelobacteraceae; genus CAIPTY01. The sequence continues at coordinate 153,208 of JAENWA010000068.1, forward strand.
CAAATTGATATAGCCCTACATTTATTGACAACCATTTTTATGTGCAGAAAACCGAAACTGCTTGTAGTGATTGGGGAGGGAGAGCAGGTTGAAACCCGCTCTCTGCTCTTCTCCTTCAATCCTTTGCAAAAGTTGATTGATAGTTTTGATGAAGCAAGAAGGAGCATGAAAACCATGAATAGAGAAATCAAAGCTGCTTCTGATTTTGTAAAAGGTACGATTATTTATGTACTTGATTTTGAAGAATGCAAATATTTATCAAACAAGGGGTGGGATGAAAGATATAAGGCAGAAGTCTATGAGATCGAGGTTGATTGTGGTTGTAACAGAAATACACCTGCATATAATTGTTTTGAGCTGAAGTCTTATTCGAGAATATGGACCATGGGTGAATCTGCCATAAAGGTTACCTGTGGTATCGCATACAACTTTCACACATTCGTAACAAATACAGGTAAAACCTGTCGAGTCGTATATGAAGCTGCAAAAACGGATAGCAAGTATGGTGCATCTGAAATAATTGAGGCAGGAGATCTGCTGCCAATAGCCTGGCGTGGCTATGGCATTGAATTCGGCTGGCTTATCGATCGATGGTTACGAAGAATGGAGGGGGAAGTTATATCTGCAGATGATGAATGCTGCATTGTATGAACTGACACGGAGTTGAAGGAGCGTATGTTGACATGCTTTTTGTCATTTTTACTTGGATCTGTCGTTATGGTCAGTTACATCAAAACGACAAGGAGGCGGCGTGAATAACACCGAGAGGAAAGGATGTGCCGCAGTTTCATGGCTTAAAAACGCCAAGAGCACCAGGAAGCCGTACGAGGATCGATACCGCTTGTTGAGCAGGGACATCCCTCTGGTCGGGCGGTCAGGCAGAGGAGAGCTGTTTGCAGTCCTGGACGGCATCGGCGGTGCCCCTCGCGGAATGCAGGCAGCCCAGGCTATTGCAGATTGTCTGTTGGATTTCTACAGGAAGACGGAAGAAATTCCGGCCGACAGCAATGGGTTGTATCACCATCTGCTTTATACCAACCTGGTAATAAGGGACTGGGGTTGCATGGAAGGTACTGACCGTCCACTGGGAGGAGCAGCGGGCACCATCGCCTGGATTCATGACCAACACCTGACACTATTCCATGCCGGCGATACAGCAGGAATGCTCCTCCGACAGAATCAGCCTCCACGTGTTCTTACCAGCCCGCATGAAATCGATGGAGGCCTTTACCGTTACTTCGGTTTGGGGCTCGGCCTTGAAATTGAGGTGAAGTCTGAGCGACTGGAAGAAGGTGACTTGATCCTGATGGTGTCGGATGGTGTCACCAAGGCATACAGTACCGCTGAGGCAGCGAACATTGTGCAGGAGATTTATGCAAAGACCGGGGATATTGGCTTGGCGGCACAGGAACTGGTGACCCGCTCGCGTAGTAAAAAGTCAGTGGATGACATCACGGCGATGGTAATTGAGGTGATCGATGAATGACATCTACAGGTCTGTTTGTGAAGATATAGCGCACTATTGTCTTGGCAAAGGATATCGTGAGGGACCAGGAATCAACAACTTTGTCCCGCATGATGCCGTTGCCGCGTTCGGAATGGCCAAGCAATTGATTTGCGCAAACGGCTTTGACCTGTATCTTTCGGTGGCGCCGGAAGGGCATATCTACGGCTATTTCTTTGAGAAGATGGGTTGCGAGACCATGGAGATTTATGTGCCTTATCCTCCGGTTGGCATCCAGGTGCTCAATGACCTCACCGGCATCAAGGGGAAGCGAGTACTCATAATCGAGGATGATATAATCAGCGGTAAATCGCTCCGGCTTGTCGTCAGCTAGCTATTACGTAGTAACCCATCAGAGATCAGTCTGTTTCTTGGCCACTCGAAAGGCGTTCAACACCTTGAAAACGTTCCCAAGGAGATATCTCACACCTACCTTACCGAAGATGTATACGCCAGTTGTGTCCCTGAAGTTCTTGAACAGGAGTTTCTTCAGTTTTTTACCGTAAAGGCATAGTCAATGGAAATGAGAAAGCTAATCCTAAAAACAAGGAGGAGCAACCTATTGACTTTGATCCAACAGAATGATGAACTTCTCGATCTGGTTGACGATGAAGATCGGGTGATCGGCAGTTTGTCCCGTAGTGCAATCTATCGGGAGGGCTTGAAGAATTTCCGGGTAGTAAATGCCTTCCTGGTCAACGACAATGGCCAACTGTGGATTCCAAGGCGAACTGCGAACAAAAGAATATTTCCGCTCTGTCTCGACATGAGTGTAGGCGGGCATGTGGCGTCAGGCGAAGATTACCTAACAGCATTTAGACGGGAATTGCATGAAGAGCTAAATATAGTGCTGGAGGATGTCGAGTGGCGATTCGTCGGGCATTTGACACCATATCAGCACGGAATGTCGGCATTCATGCATTTTTATGAGATACGATGCAATCGTGTCCCTGAATACAACCAAGACGATTTTGTCGAGTATTACTGGCTGTATCCGCATGAGGTAATCGACAGGTTGAACAACGGAGACAAGTCTAAGGATGATCTGCAGAGGCTGATAATCTTATTCTATCTTTAATAGAGCTATAGGATGTTCACTGAGCACTTATATTTGTTTTTCTGTTCTGAAAGGAACTTACGATGAATACGTTTTTGGTAAAAATCTGGAAAATGTTGAGGGGGCCATTGCAATGGTATATCCTTTGGGTTATGCATGATAAATTTATAATTGGAGTTTCTGGGGTTATTTTAAATGATCGTGATGAGGTTTTACTTCTGCGCCATCGATATTGGAAAGACGGTTCATGGGGGTTGCCGAGTGGATATGCAAATAGTGGAGAAAAAATGGAAGATGCAATAGCAAGAGAAGTTTATGAAGAAACCGGATACAGAATAAAAACCGACGGTATCTTAAAGATGACAAGCGGTTACAAGTTGCGGCTTGAATTGAGTTATTTAGCTCGTCTAACAGGAGGAAATCTGAAACTCGAAAAAAATGAAATATTAGAGGCAAGATTTTTCGAACCTGCAACACTACCTTCAGGGTTGCTTCCATCTCATAAGGAAATAATTACGCTTGCTCTTTCACGATGATCAATATTTCGAGTAATCTGGAGCAACCATGCGAAATATTGACATCTTCTGCGGCAGCATCACCGACTGTCCGACAATGCAAGCACAGCTAGAATTGAGGCTAAGGAGGTTGAGCATCATGCTGCGGTTAGTTCTATTTTATATGATCGGAAATGAAGGTCCCAAGTTATGCGAGTGGACCCACATTCGTCCCGATCAACGCAGTTACCCCAAGGTTGCCGAGATTATTCGACAGCTACCTGGGTGGAGTGAATGCCGATTGATGCGGTTTGAGAGGATCCGCGATCAGCTTGGTCCAACACCTATCCGTGAGGCCGTCTTTGGTCGCCTTACCTCCCAAAAGGAGGTCGAGGTCATCACGGTCCATTACTACGCGGGACATCCGCTTGAGGAGACCACCACCCGGGAAGAATTCCGCGCTTATCTCAAAACATTGGCCGGCATAATCCCTTCAAACATAATGGCCCGTTTCATCCAATTTTCACGGGATCCGGAAACGCATCATGTTGAACTGAACCAAGTCATGAACCTTCTGCTTGCGGCAGGCATCGAAGAGGCAGTCATCTCTCTGTAACCCACAAAATAGTGGAAAGAGACTGGAGTGTGATAATGGAAGAAAATGAACGGAACAACGAAATAAGCTGTCTGGCTAAACTTGATTTTAAGATTCTCTGCGAAACACAAGGAAAAGAAGAAGCTATCAAAATATTTAGGATTATAAACGCACTGAAAATGGACAGGATGGCAAGTAAAATTGAGAAACCTGAGCCACCCAGCTATCCAAAGCCGGGGTAGCTCATGATTCGTATCCTGCTCATTGAAGACGATGATTCACGAGTCGAATTAATCAAGACATGGTTGCCGGATGACGTGCGTTTGGTGCACGCCGGCAGCGCCGGTCGGGCCATTGGAATTCTCAAAAGGGATCATCGTGATACCTATGCCGGAATTATGCTGGATCACGACCTACAGGGTCAAATAGCCACCGACATGGACTTCTTTCTTTCCGGCACCAATGTGGTGAAGTCAATTATTGAAAATGTTTCTCCCGATACACCTGTTCTGGTCCACTCCATGAATCCTTCTGATGCTCCTAAGATGGTAACTGCGCTGACAAAATCCGGTTTTAGCGTCACCCGCCTCCCGATGCGTGTCATGACAGAAGAGGGCTTCAGCGAGTGGCTGGAAGATGTGCGAGAAAGCTGGGAGGATCGATCGTGACAGAGGATACGGAATAATATGAATATCATCAGTGCCTCACGACGAACAGATATCCCGCATTACTACTCGGATTGGTTCCGCGAACGGCGCAAGGCCGGTTTTGCTGAGTACCGTACCGTCTTTGGCGGGGGTAAGAACGGCAGATTCCGCGTTTCGTTGAAAACAGAAGATGTCCTTGGATACCTATTCTGGACAAAGTTCGCAGGTCCATTCCATTGGGAATTGGAAGCCTTGCGTAATGAAGGAATACCTTACATCTTCCAGTACACCATCACGGGATATGGCAAGGAAATCCAACCGGGAATCCCGGAGTGCAGCAGTGCGATAGATGATTTTCAAAAGGTTGCTGAAACCTTGCCTGAGGCGGATGCTATCCAATGGCGTTATGATCCAATTCTGATCTCTCCGGACTATAACTGTGACTGGCATCGGAAAAATTTCGAGGTGATCGCCAGCTCTTTACAGGGTTCCACCAATGTTGTGAATGTGAGCTTCGTGGAACCTTATCTCAAGGCCCTGTCCAAGGCTGCCGACTGGCGCTCCATTCGCTGGCGTCGACCCGATCCGGATCGTCATAAAACGGCACTTAGGAAGTATCCCGACCTCCAGACAGTCAGTGCCGATGAAGATATACTTCTGGCGGATTTGGCCGAAATTGCCGGCCAGCATGACATCGAGCTGAGGGTCTGTTGTAACCAGGAATATGAGGGACGCTTCCCAAAGGCGACCTGCTGTGGCCTTGAGATGTTCATGGCTTATGGGGAAGATATGAAACGTCGTGTTTCATCTCTTGCCACCCGGCCATCAAGGCCAGGGTGCCGCTGTCTTAAGACCGTAGATATTGGCATGGATACGACCTGTTCGGGCGGATGCTTTTACTGCTATATAACTACATCCCTCGATCGAGCCCGCTTAAACTATGACCGACATGACCCGACTTCAGCAATGTTGCGGGCATTCTGAAGGGAACCTTTCACACCAACCGATTAATTTGAAAACAGTTCAGTTATGGAGGCCACGCAATGAAAGTCTATGCCCTTGCAACAATTGAAGTTGCCAATAAGGAAGTTCCGCAAGGAAGTTTCATCGATATTTCGGAAACAGACCTCCCTGATTTCTCAGGCAAGATTGCCTATATCAAGGACGGTGTGTTGCGTGTCCCACGCCATGTAGCAAGCTTGGAGGAACTCATTGTCGGATTGACCACAGACGACCTTGTTATGCAGAAACAGTTTCTTATAAAGCACTGTCAGTCCTTCAACGGCAAAAGCATTCAAGACAGATTGATAGCTTGGACAAAGAGAGCAGCATCCATTGAACTCGACAAACATGTTAGCAAGAAAGAAGCGGAGATTGAGGCTGCGCGAGAATTAAACCTGTTAGCATTTCTGGATGATCGCCAAGATTAGGATGGAACATCCAAAAACTACAATAAATACTGGTTGTTATGCAAAAAATAATAGTTTTACACCCACCTCCCAGGCAGCTATACCCCAGGCAGGTAAAAATAAGTCATATTTTTGTGAACCGGATTTCAAATCTGACCCATATCGGCGGCGTAGTTGACCCACTTAATCTTTTGTAACTCATGGACATTACGTTGATGGGTGGGTCAAGCTGGACGCCGATGACGGGTCAAACCTCGAAGCCGATCCACATGGTTTACACCTTTGGTGCCGAGCTTTGTCCCAAATAATCGCTAAATCGTGAACTTTTGGCTCTTTCAGCGGCAATTTGCAGCAGTCGAACCATGTTGTCGTTCTTAAAACTGAATAGTGTGTGTTCCATTCCCCAGATGACCAACTGGATATTTTTTATTATAGAGAGTTGTGATAAATTCTGAATAGTTATGCATGACTCACTCCATATAGATATCAGGGGTAATGTCCTTTATTAAGTTACATGGTACTTTAATTTCAAACAGGCTATCATTAAGTAATTATTTTGCTTGGTTTGTTTTTCATCACTCCTGCACGATTTTTGTTAAATACAGCTTGTCAATGATGTTCGGCGATTCATTTAGGATATTTTTAAGCATTCGCTCTATCATTTGCTCATACTTTTGAATTGCACGCGTATTTAGAACGACCTTGCCGCCCTCGTCTTCGAACTCAACAACATTTGTGTTGTAAAAGAATGCTTTTGCAAACTCTTCAAGGAAAATCAGAACAATATCCATTTTGTTATTTAGAGCAATCAGGTTTTTTTTTGTATTGGCCAGTTGCATCTTTGAGTACTTTTCATGATTCTCTTTATCAAATGGATGAAAATATTCGTTCAAAGCATCTGATACTATCTGTCCCATAAATCTTCTCTTCTTCCTGGCTTCATATGACAATTCATCGTGAGCAGTTTTCGGAATACGAACTTGTATTTGTATCCCCGGAGATTTTTTTCTCGACATGCCTTACTCCTTTGCGTGCATTCCACCGAAAAATGATAGTATTCCTACAAGTAGTATTGCCCCCACGATGTGACGTTCATTAAAATCATACCTAATCGCAAGCATGGCCGTTAGAACAGTTACTGTGAGTACCGTGTATGCCAGTGTTATCATAAGCTTATAACGCTCAGGCGCTCTCCTGTTGGCAGCTTTTGCAACTTTTTCAACAATATCCACCGCGCTTTTGTTGAAATCTGCAATATATTGGTCGTATTGCAGTTTCGCATTATCATTTGCCGTTTTAATAATATCAGCCTTGATTTCCTCGTACGCCTTATTCACCTGCTTGCTGAATCTTCCCGGTATCCCCTCCAGTCGATGCACCAAATGTGCATCGAGTACGTGCCGGGTTATTGCTGCATCATCAGGGTTGCACTCATATGCTTTGCAGTAAATCGCTACAAATGCTTCAACATTACGTGGCATTTCAGAACCATAGAGCATTGCATAAAGTTTTTTGGGTTTATCAAGTGCTGTCAGATATTGCATGTATTACTCCATTTTACAGCGCCATTTTTTCTTTGACACTGTTGAAAGATCGTGAAGACTGCTCATGCCACTTTTTCAGATTAGCCTTATCAATCTGGTCGTAGCTCATATCATTCAGCAGGTCATTTATTCGATGTTTTTCGTCGATAACTTTGATTGATATTGATGCATGGACCCGTGGAAAGAGTATTTCAGTGATATTTGCATTCACCAGCGCTTCATTTGTTTTCTTTTTTTCATCCCACAAGAAAAACTCATTTTCAAATCCATTTTTGAGGTTTTTGACAGCAATCACTGAATGCAGTTTCGGTAGATTCTCAAGTGCATCCAGCAACAACACTACTGACTGCCTCTGGATATTCAATACCCAAACTAAAATGAGCGGTCTGTTGATCGCCTCGAACATTCCAACAACGTTGTCGTGATACTTGTCTAGAGACAGCTTGCTTCCAGCCTTCATATTAATTACCAATATCTCTGGGTTGCTATTCGCAAATTTTGCCAATTGAATCCAGCCACCTGCATCTGTTTCGTCTATGTCGATATCCTCCGGCCGCACTGTATTAATACGTGGCTCTTTTTTGTAGATCGCATGGACATCGGGATTTGTAAGATCTGTGTCAATCAGGCTAATTCTGTCTTCGGACCCAAGTAGCCATTCGATCAGGTTTACTGCTACGGTTGACTTACCCACCCCACCCTTATCGCCCGATACCATTATTATCGGTCTTCCAAGGCATTCAGTCTTCTTGCTCATTTTAATTTCTCCTTTGAGTTATATTTCCCTGTCGAGGTCTGTTGCCTTTGCCCTGCCTGTTGGCACATTACCTGAATTACTTGCATGCGGTGCTGCCTCTGCTTTTGTTATTATTTCAAATTCTTTTAGTTTCGATGTGTCGGGTTTCGCCTTTTTAACCGTTTTATTTCGACTTTGCTTTTCATTGGCTGCACTTGCTGTTGCTTCGGCCACAATTTTGCGTTGACGCGACATGTAGACCTTGAGTGTGCCGGACTTGATTGCAAACAATTTGTCACGCTCTAATTTGTCCGGTACTACCTCGGACAACATGATATTCAATTCATCCAAGATTTCTTCGAAGCGATATCCTCTTTTCCGCATCGATTCAATGTCTTCGAAAAAATTAGCGACCAAGAAGTCCGCAGTTATCCTTTTGATCCCATTTTCAGCCCGTTCTCTGATTTTCCTTATTCCGTTTTTGATAACTTCAAATTCGATTAGGTTATTTGTCATATTTACACCCACTTGATTAAGTTTTCCGAAAACCATATTGTTCAATTTATGTTTTGTAACTATCGATGATCGTAAAATTACCAATAGTTCCGCGCAAAAACGAGATATCGACACCTTATGAATCGCACTTCGTTTAATCAGTTATGATATCAATCAGTTACAAGACAGCTACTTCATTGCATTTTAAATACTTCGGTTTATATTTAGCAATAACAGATAGTTACAACAATACACTTGCACAACCTTTATCTTGCAGTGACGTTTTTTAAAAAAGAGAAAACTGACGACAACATTATGAGTCGTCAAAGAACAATTGTTTTGTAAAAGCTTTCCCTTCTTCTGATTCGCACCATTGCCTAGCCTCTTCCGTTTTGGCCTCGATCCGAAGCTTCTCTTGCTCTTCTTGAATGTTACGTTTTTCATCAATGCGTTTCTTTGTCTCCGCTTGTTTGATTTCTCTGGCTCGGGTAGCTTTTGCGTAATCAACTGACAGCGAATCTACAATCATCCCGCCTAAGCTGTTGCCTTCATCCCCTTTATGCTTCAGCAGGCAGTAATTTATGTTGCTTCGGACATAGTCCTCTTGGTGAGCATCCAATGCCGCTGTCAATGAATTGGTGAGGCGTAGGCAGTGTTCACTGATAGGTATCAGGTCAAGTAAGGGAGAGAGGGTTTGTTTGTCAGGCTTAGCTAAAGGATCAACAACACAGGCTTCAGTATTTGTTGTTGTGTTCTCTGTGGTATTCTGTGTTGTATTCTCTGTTATATTCTGGATTGGCTTTCCCAATTTAGGTAAATGGACTTTGCCAATCTGCGTAGATTGGGTATGTCCATTTACGTAGATGGACTTACCCGATTTACGGATAAATATTTCAAAGAGTAATGCGTCTACAAGATCATGATTACGCAGATACCACGTTAACCCTTTAATTTTGTCGTGAAACGAGGCATAGAAAAGTCCCTGAAATGGATTGCCTGTTTTTCCAGCTCGTTTGTATTCGGTGAATGATTTATATCTATAACCGATTCGATCAAAAGCGGTCCTAAATTCATCAGGAGAAATTGATAGTTCCTCGCACCAACTATCACCCGGTCTATATGCCGGATGCGACTTTTCACCTTTCTGAGCTGCCAGAAATTTATAAAAAGGTGCTCCGTTTTTGATAGAGAACCAGAAATCAAGCTGCTGCATAAGTATGCTTGCAGCTATGCTTCCTACATAAGGTCTGAGTGCTGGAAGGTATGGGATTGATTTATTAAGTTCTGCGAGGGTGTGATTTTTCATGCCGCACTTTCAATAAGTGCGCGGATATCACGAACGTCCCATGCAGAAATTCGGGGGCCAAACTTTTTGGTCGGCTTCGGATATCGACCATCTCGGATACCATTCCACCAACTTGATTTTGAAATTGGAATTACTGCAAGAACTGCGGGGAGCCGGATATACCCGGTTTCGGGGAGTTGTGTTGCGCGTAACATAAAAAAACCTCCAGACGTTGATTAACTACGTCTGGAGGTGTACAGCAAGGTGTTTTATCTGTCACCGCAACTGCACCGCAACTGCACCGCAATTGCACCGCAAATTGCTACAACTAATCGCAATTACGTTCTTTTGACTCCTTTGCCTCTTGGAAAATAATCTCTAAGTTTCTCTTGCTTAGGCCCTTCTTTCGCATTTCAGCTAATTTGGCTATAAGATCGCTCGGACCCTTTATTGAAGGATGCTTCCTAACATTTTTATTAGTAAAATTCCCGCAAATTACCTCCTGAAGTGTTGCAATGAGTGTCAGGAGTGATTCTTCACGCCTTGGATTAATTATATCATTTTTGCTCTTTTGATTATTATTTGGACTTATGCTAGATAATTTGACGCCGATTTGACATGACGGTTCATTATTAAGCAATAATTTTAAATCATCATGAAATAATATCAAATCTTTACAAGGCACAATACAATCTTCTTCAAATCTATAAAGATATTCGTCATTAACATAATATTCCGGAGGATAAATAGTCTTGTAAGTATTTACAGGATAAATTTCAGTTAGTTTAATAGTTTCGTCCTGTATGCTTAAAATAAATACTTCTAAATCATGCTTAGTAACGTAATACACACCATCACCTATTATATCAACTGCTATTCTCGAATTACAGATTAATCCGTACCTAATAAGATCCTTAATTGATTTATTAAAACACTTTGCAACGTCGTATAAACTGTTATGTTTGTTATTCAGCAGCATAGCGATCTGTTCCACTTTAACTCCTCATACAATTTATTTTGATTTAAAGCTTTCAACTCTATATGATAAAGTTTTTACCAACGTTAATTATCCAGCATGGTTCAAAGCAAAATAATTTTATTGCTCTTACTTCAACCCATCTAGGTAATCTGCCCATAACTGCATCATCTTCTTTCGTTCTACAAGATGTGCGGTTCGATTATACGCCCTACCGTTCGGATCGCGCACGGCATGTGCAAGTTGATGCTCAATGAAATCTGGTCTAACTTGCAATACCTCGTCAAGAATAGTTCTCGCCATTGCCCGAAAACCATGACCGGTGATTTCAGACTTTTCAAAACCCATTCGTCGTAACCCTGCATTTACCGCATTGTCACTCATACAACGAAGTGGTGTACGTTGACACGGGAATACATACTTACTATGCCCTGTGAGTGAATACAGGACTTTCAGGATTTCGACAGCTTGATGCGGAAGTGGTACAAGATGAGCAACCTTCATCTTCATCTTTTCAGCCGGTATGTTCCATTCAGCAGAATCAATATCTATTTCAGACCATTCAGCCGCGCGCAGTTCACCAGGTCGTACAAACAGTATCGGCGCAAGCTGCATGGCACACTTGACCACAAAAGAACCTGAAAAGCCATCAATCGCACGAAGAAGTGGGGCAACTGCTTTCGGGTCGGTAGGAGCGGCATGGTGCCCGTTTTTAACTGGCGGCAATGCCCCTTTCAGGTCTGCCGACGGGTCTCGTTCTGCCCGACCGGTGGCGATAGCATAACGGAATATTTGACCGCATTCAAAACGGACACGATGAGCCGTATCCAGAATTCCTCTCGATTCAAGACGCCGTAATACCGCCAGTACATCCGGTGCTGTGATCTCCTTAACCGGACGTTTGCCAATCCACGGAAATACATTTGTTTCAAGACGTTCCAATTTGTGCTTTGCATGACTTGGAACCCATGTATGAGCAAATTTACTGTGCCATTCTCGGGCGATCACTTCAAAAGTATTGGCGTCTTGGACGCCTTGTGCTGCCTTCTGTGCTTTTTTGTTTTCGCCGGGATCAACACCTTTGGCAAGTAGTTTTTTTGAATCATCGCGGAGCTGCCTGGCATCGGCAAGCGATAGAGATGGATAAGATCCGTATGAGAGTAACTTTTCTTTACTTGCGAAGCGGTACTTGTACCGCCATAGCTTGCCACCCGTTGGCGTAATCAACAGGAACAAACCGCCACCATCTGCCAGTTTATACGGTTTATCCTTTGGTTTTGCCTTGCTTATTTGAATATCAGAGAGTGACACAATCCTTTTTGGCATGGCTTTTCCTCCTGTTTAGGGGTATCCATTTCTTTGGCTGGGCAAATACCCCCAGACATACCCCCTAATGAACCGGATTTAGGTATACCAGAGCGGACCAATCTGGACAACAAAAAAACAAAAGCCCCTGATTTATCAGAGGCTTTTGTACTGTGCTGGACTGTATCATTCTTTAATCTGGTGCCCGAAGCCGGAATCGAACCGGCACAGCCTCGCGGCCGAGGGATTTTAAGTCTTTTAAATACATATAGTGACAAATCACCACAACTAACAACAACAATCATATCAATTAGTTAAGTGCTGAGGCTTATTGTGGTCAGTTGCTCTTATTTGTGCTAGCTGCACCAATATTGCACCAATTGTTATCTGCTATAGAGAGGAACGCGCACCGTTTCAGAATTAATCAAGACGTCGCAACACTTAAATGTGCCTGTTGCCGTGAACGCGGTTTTGGCTTGATAACAATCTGGACATCGCGCCCCAAAGCATTCAGGAAGTGAAACAGCCGTTCCATGGAAAAGCCTGACAGCCTGCCACGTATGAGCGCGGATACCTTCGGTTGGTCTATTCCCAGGAGTTCAGCCGCTTGTGCTTGTGTCAGATGACGCTTTTTTATGATTTCATGGATCTGAATAGAAAGCGCGGCCTTTGCTAGTCGCTCCTCTGGGTTTGGCAACCCCATATCAGCAAACACGTTTTCGCTACCGTGATATACTTCAATTTCTTCTTTCATGTTCTATTACCTCCCTTTGCTTCGGTGTAACTCTTCCGCCATACTCAATCGCGCCTTTACCTTGCGAATTTCTTCTTGCGGCGTAGCGATACCTTTTTTTGACTTCTTTTGGAAGACGTGCAGAACATAAACCACGTCAGCAAATCTAACAGTATAGACGGCCCGATATGTATCACCGTCATTATCTTCAACTACCTCTAGGACACCAGCACCACCGAAGCCTTTTAGCGGCTTTGCTGCGACATGTTTGCCGCCCAGTTGTGCAATGAATAGCGCTTTACCAAAAACATCCTGTACATCTTCAGGCATGGCCTTAATGTCTTTAAGGCTGTTGCCAATCCATTCAACCGGCTTTATTTTCGGCTTAACGTGCATATTTGTATCATGCCAGATTTGGCATAATTAGCAAACAAAATAATCCGGCAATTTCTTCATGATTTTTATTGTTCATTAGAAAGCCTCCCTGTATACCTCTGACAACAAGACAATCAGGATGGAGTCAGAAAAGATGATTAAAAACCTTGCCAGTGATCTCGCTGCCGAAATGGGGATGCAGCTGTCAGACATAAAAATTGTTGAAGGAGCAACCGTGGGGTGTCTCGATGTGCATCTGCTCCATCTGTGTTCTGATAATCAATTGGTCAATGTGTTAATTCACCAGTCAGATATGGACCGCTTACAAGCCGGTTCCATCACTGACAACCTGAATATAAAAATCCAGTCGGCACTTTCGCGTCTGCAATTGTTACTTGAACCATAAGCCTTTCTGAAAAAGAGGCCCAAACATATAATATAATATAATATAATATTATAAGATGTTTTGCGGCCTGCTCTCAATGCGGTTGTTATTTTTTTGAACAGTACAACAGAGGGTATAGTGCCTGCCTTGCGTAATCTAACCAATCTAATCCCTCGGTTATAGGGTTAAATAGTTGCCTGTTTATTAAGATGAAGCTTTCTTCTGAAATCTTTTAAAGCCTGGTCTGCTTCTTTACTTGGATATGGTACTATCGCATCGAATTTTGCTAATCTGACCATCCAATTCATAGCGAAGTCTTTTAACGGGTCTGTTTCTTCATCAGAATAATAAACAGCCAAAAGGGGAACCCTTAATGCGTGCATGAATCCAGTTTCCCAACTGCTATCTTGGCCCATTCTATTTAACACAACTATTCCACCGTCACATCTACGCATAACAGCCTCGCACCACCTTCCACCAAGAGTTGCTAGTTCGCCTCCCCTTGTTTCTGGATTTTCGGCTAAAAGGCCACCAATAACATTTCTATTCGGATTACCAACTGAAAGATGTTGGGGTAACATTGGCATTAAACCGACACTATGAACGGCTTCCTTTAATTCAACGTTCATTTTACGGACATAAGGTTTATATGTAGACGCAATATAAATTTCAGGCATATATGGTAGAAACCTTGCACCAGGACAATCTGTTGCAAATTGGCATGAAGGGCATTCAGAAGGTGCTGCTGCAAGGTGGTCAAAGCAATTTGACCCATCTCCGCAATCTTTTGTCATTGTTGTTGAACAAATAAAAGGCGGATGTGTTGAGTTGTCTATATCAATTGTTATACCACATTTAGCAGATGAGACCGTTGTGACATTATTAACGCTAGTAACTTCAAACCCTTGTAATAGCATTGATTTGTTTTGATCACCTAATAATGAAAACATGGTTTTGCCTCCTTGTAAGTTGTATTTTAATTACCGTGCAACTTCCTATGGTTGTAACAGCGAAGCTATTCCTAACTCAATAAAAGTCAACAAGTGGTGGTTTTGATTTAAACAAGTTTTTGTACACTTAATGAAAAGAGTTAGCTATTGTTTTTTCGGTATATAATCATACATGTTAACTAGACAATCGTGGATTTGTGATGCAGTTTCATCTGAATTCCCAGGTACATGCTCGAACCACATAACTCCAGGTATAGTCTTGAATTTAGCTTCTTCTTCTTCAGCTATACGTATGAACTTGTTTGTTGCAATTTCAATTGCATTTTCTAAGCTTATTTCTTTTTGGATATACCTTAGCAATGTATTTGCTAACATACTTTTATTTAAGACATAAGAGTTTATCCAATTATTGTTTACTGCATATTCTACCTCCTGAATTGCACCATTATTTATAAGTTCCTCTACTTTATTTTTATAAAAAGAATTAAAATCTAATGCAGGTGGAAGTGTTATGCCTATTAACGGCGTAAAATTAACATCAGAATTTTTATGCATATTTTGGATTAATGCTGAAATATAACCGAACGAACAGCCTTCAGCAATTGGAAGAACTCCATTCTCATTAACTTTTCGGACAACATCACAAACTAAATCGGAAAAATGAATTCTATCCATAAGCGGTTCAAGTGGATGCCGAAAACCAACCAGATGAACGTTCATTCCATGGTAATCATTTTTAGGCCGACAAACGCTTGTTTCGAAATAAGAATAACTGTAAAACTTGTCACAAGCTATCAACTCAAGCTGCAATGATTTGGCTAATATTTTTATCAAATTTGTCTTTCCGGATCCGGTTCTTCCTAATATTACAGGACAGATATTGCTTTTTGTATCCATAACACCTCCTCGCTTTTAGTTGAACTTTGGAATTTCGTTCCAATATTTACCGTCTAGGATTCGGCCTACTTTCTTTTTTCCGTTTCCACTCCATTGTTTAAAGAAGAAAGGTACATTGTTTAAGATGCAAATATCTCTAATATTTCTTATCCAACTTTCCTCCATTAATCGTGAATTATGGCCTGATTCTCCCCCTGCGATTATCCAATCAATTCCATTTGTCTCGAATACGTCGATATCACTCAACAACGGTTCAAAAGTAATGAATTTATGATATGCCCTTGACTGTTTTAAAATTTCTGCTCTTTGAATAAATTTATTATGCTCAATAGTAACACCTATCCAAATATTTCTAGACCAAGGTAATAAGCTATCTAGTTCTATAATCCTCTCTATTCTTTTTGTTAAAAGCAAATAGGTGTGCGAAGTGTTGTTCATTGTATGAAATATAGATAATAAAAAATCCAATGGTACTTTTTCGTGAAAAATATCGCTCATTGAATTAACTAATATGACCCTGTGTTTTTTCCAAGAATATGGTTTATTTAATTCATATTCATGTAATGTCAACTTAAAGTTATTTGCGTATTTAGGTTGATTCATCATGAATAATCTTTTAGACATTTTTTTTGCATAACAATTTAAGCAGCCAAGACTTATTTCATCACATCCAGTTATCGGATTCCATGTAACATCAACACATTCAATAGTGGTTGCTATACTCATTTTAAATTTCCTCAATTTATTCCATAGACAGAGTTGTGAAGGGGGGGGAGACCTTATGCACTTTATGTCTCTACTGTACTTATTTTGAGTATGAATTGCCTTTAAAAAGAGTGGGCTCTGCTCGGCTACCACTCAGGCATTTCTGAGCTTTTGTTGATTTCCCTGGTTGTAAATCGATTTTTATCTTGTTTTTTTAGAGGGTTGAGCTTGTCAGGTCATCATCGTCCCAGAGGTCTTCAAAGTACGAAGTATAGTAAAAATAGCCCCGACTTCCTTCTTCAAACTCATATGTAACAGTTTGCTGGCTACCTACACCATATAGATATGGGCCAATGAAAAGCCAGTTCTCTTGATGCCAATAGAAGTCAAGAGGTAGAGCATCGTAAAATTTGAGTGACACGTTCCCAGGAGTTGGGCTTAACGGCTGGAGTCTTTTGATCCATTTAGCAAGGTCAATAATCCTTTTCTTCATCTCTCCTGGCACAGCCTTTTCATCCTGTTCACGTTGTGCTAAGAGCTTCGATTCTGGGTGTGGTGCAAGAATCCGCATTTTGAGGCCATTCTTAACTTTTTGACGAACATCATGGCCCTTTGAGTCTCGAAACGACTTCAGGCCAAATGCACAGATATCTAATTGGCTATGCAACTTACTAAAAAGGGAGTCTGCACGGATATTCATTTCTTGACGTGTGCTGTAAATCTTTCTTAATCCCCAGTTATCATCTTGGTTTCCGCTTTTGTGGAACTCTTCTAGTGCTTTATGTAGAAAGGCGTGAGGCTGACTGGAAATAACTGTTTGTATTGTGCTTGTAATATTTTTTTCCAACTGAGATACCCAGTTGGCTCGCTTTGTATCATAGATAATCGCCCTGACGTGTCTATAATCAAACGGAATGTCTTCTGTGGTTTGAGATAAAATCACAACTGGTTTTCCTAAAGCATGCGCCATCCCGAGTTCATAATTTACGTTAGGATTTCGAGAAGTTACCTCGGCAATAATTACATCTGCCTCAATAATACCGCGTACAACATCATCCATTATGGGGTGAACACCGTATATTTCATCTGCTCGAACTATTTCAAGGCCAACAGATCGGACAGCAGGTGAAATAATTTCTTTATAATACTCATCAAATGGCATTCCGAAAGGTGAAATTACAAAGCACTTCATGATGAATCCTTTTTTATGTGATCGTTTTTCTTGGGTATTTTAAGAATGACAAGGCTAAGACATAGTCATTCAATTCATACGATTAGCCTCTACTCCAACACGATATATTTCCTGTGAAAAAGGAAGCTCACGCATAGATTTCTTCTCTACATCTATTTCAATAAACTTTCCTTCAAAATCGGGATAACGAGCAGGATTGCGCGAGAGCAGCACATGGCCTTCAAACAGCATAAATACTCTCACATAACATGAGATGAAGTCGCTTTGTGACATGCTGAAAGCAATATGACAGGCTTTATTATTACTCAAAAAGGGGAACTCTGATTCTTCCGCAATTAATCTGATATCGCCAGTCAAACCAAGCCTCCGGGCTTCTTCATTAAGGGCAGCATCGCTGAAAATAGCTTCTCGTAGACAAGCGGCAACGGGATCATCATAGTATTTATCGCCAAGCCAATAGCATCCGAGCTCATAACCAATTTTTAAAATGGCTTTGCGATATTTGTCTAGATCAACTTTCATTGAACTCTTGATCGTCGGCTGAAATTCTTCGCTAGGAATTTTTAGAACCTCTTCTATTTGTTCATCTGAAATGGGGAAATTATTTCTTTTTGCCAATTTTCTCATAATAGATGGAATTTCTTTCCGATCAGACTCGTCAATGTTGAAGGATATCTCAACCGACTCTTCTTGTTTACTTGCAGTAATTTGCGGAACTAAGTAGGTTCTTTTTGGCTTTCCATCGTCAGTGAATTCATATCTGACTTGTTGTGATGGATCATTTGAAAGCACACCCTTTTCCAAAGGGTTAGGCACTTTACCCGATTTACCTTTTAGACCGTAGATCAATCTCATAAACGATACAAGCCCATGATTTACAAGGTGAGTATCTACACTATGTCCCAATTTATCGTTGCAGGGTTTACACACCCTGTCCTTTAAAATAAGCAGGCCTCCTATTGCATCAGGAAAAACATGTTCGTCCGCGTACTCGGTCATATCTTCATTTTTGCCGCAAAAAATACACATATATTTCCTCTTCAGGCCAACGGCTTGGGCGGTGACCCGCCGGGCGGCTTTATCGCCCGTCGATGTCCACCGGCCTTGTTAGTCATCAAATCAGCTTGTTACGTATAATATATTCTTTTCCGGACTGCGTTGGAATGTACAATCGGGTAGGTTGATGGTTATTTGCAAATTTTTCGTATCTAGTTGAGAGCAACTTCCTGTTTAAAAGTTCGTCCAGATAGTATTCGGCTTTAAGATCATCTATGGACAATAGTCGTGAAACAGATTCTTGACTTATTCCATGGCTGTACTCTTTGAAAAGTTTAAGTATCTCATGTTCTGGGCCACTTAGAGTATTTTGTATGATTTGAATCTGGTTAATCTGGTTTTTTAAGAAAAGACCTTCAGCGCAATAGCGAACATTCTCTTTTTTGAGAATAGCATTTTCGGAAGCAAGGATTCTGTTTTGATCGCGGAGCGATATTTCTTCTTTTTCAATAGCAGAAAGTTGTTCTTTGAGCGGCGCAAGGTGGGCTTCAGATTTGTAGTATTTCAAGACAAATAGGAGAACAATAAATGTCCCAAGAAACAAAAGGCTTAGTGGCATTGCTATTCGGAGTAACAATGTTTTTTCTGGGGTCAATTGTATGCTTATTTTCTGTAGAAACTCCGGAAACCAGATTGACAGTCCTGCTAGCGATATGGTTGATCCCGCTATCAAAGCGGTCAGCTTGGTTGGTAGCAAGAATTCTAGGGTATAGTCCAGCATTTTCTGAAGACTCATTTCGCCAGTCTCCTTTGAAAAAATAGTGAGGCGGGAAGTATAGCAGTTTTATGGTTCTTCGTATTTTCGATTTTGACTAATTCGTTGATCACCGGTTCACGCGCGCGTGCGTGAACCGGTGATCAACCCAAATGGAACATTTAGACTGTGAACATGATAATAATTCAATTCAACATCACAATGCATTTTATTTCATTTCCCTTCAGTTCTCTCCTGATTGAGTTCCAATAATCTGTGCAACACCTCATCATCCGAAATATCAACTTCCCAGCCGTAAGCCGATGCAACAGCAGCGTCAAGAGCTGCGTGAACGTTGGCAAGCCATGCAGGTCGAGCGTTGTAAAGATTGGTAAGAGTACGTTTCTTTAATTCTGCGGCGGCAGCATCATTTATTGGTAAAATTCTGTCAGGATAACCGGGTACTACTTCCGGCACTCGTTGAACCCATTCGGGCGGATTAAGCCAGTTGTCACGCAACTCGACCAAACGGCGGGCGGCGCTTGCGATTGCCAAGGCGTTGGGTTTGTCGGCATACTCGGTTGCCGGAATATTGAGGGTAAAGCCTTCAGGGAAGGGAAACGGTTCTAAACAGCGAGTTGAGTTATAACGAGGACGGTCTTCAAGTGTACCACCCTGTGCTAGCGCCCACGCGACATGAAAGCGCGACGACAGGATGCCAAAGGTCGCATCGTCGGAGCGCGGTATCACGATAAGGCTGTGCTCTGGTGCCACACTGACAGGAAACCAGACAAAGATACGATGCTTGGCAGTTTCTACAGTGGCGACATAACGATCTAGCCCGACAAGCGCCTTGCGTAATTCTGGACGTGGTCGGCCAAGCCGCCAGAACTTATCTACTCGCACTGATTCACGATTGCTTTGTCGAACTGGTTTAACCCGCTCCAGCACATGGGCAAAAGGAGCCTCGTAAAGTGCGGCGTCCTCTTCCTTCATGTCCGTTCCGAAGTCAATAACCCAGCGGTCTTTGAATCCTTTGAGAATATCGGCCCCGTTGTAGATTGGCCGCAGTACGTCGCTATTAGGTCGGCCATGTGGATTGGGAAGCAAGAGCCATTGCCGTGCTTCTTTTCCTGGAACAGCGAACTCACCGGCAAGGCATAATCCGAAGAATGAGCGCCCGATATTTGTAGCCAAAGGCCGTGCGGTGGTGATATCTGTGCCTACGATCCCCTCTTGCCGACCTGTCAGGTCTGGATATATCTCAGCTACCGGCTGGCCGTCCAGCATAACTGCAACCTCACCGGAACCCGCATCAAAGCAGACCAGCGATACTCTCACAGCTGCCCCTTCGTTAATCCAAGGCTCATCACTCCATGCACTGTAAATACGGCCACTTTCACGGATGCATTCCAACACAGAACGATTGCGTTTCTGCCTAATAGAGTTTGTTGATACCAGTCCGGCCCGCTGGCTGCGACCATCTGCAATAGCTGCCCGTGATTTTTCATGCCAATACGTCACAAGGTCGGCACCTCCGGAAACCCTTCCGAAATAGCTCTTTCGCAGCAGGGTTGTGTACTCCTCCCCCAGTTCTGCAATCATGCGCTTGTCACCCAGAAACGGCGGATTACCAACAATACATTCAGCATCAGGCCATTGTGACTCGCTTCCGTCCTCGTTCATCAGTGCATCACGGTTCTCAATGTTGTTCAGCGATTGCAGAATCGGATTTTGAGAATACCCCATGCCGTTCTTGATATTCCACTGGATGTCACCAATCCAGACGCTGACGCGGGCCAGCTCTGCGGCGTAGTCGTTAATTTCGATTCCCATCACGTTCTGCGGTCCCACTTGGGGAAAGTCCCGGTGTAACCCCAGAGCTTCGGCTTCCAGCATGATCCGATGTTCAAGACTTTTCAGCGCTATCAAAGAAAGATACAGAAAATTACCACTGCCACAAGCTGGATCAAGCACACGGGTTTTCCGTAACTGTGCCATGAATGAGTTGTACTGCTCTTCGGCCTTTTTATTTGATGCCGCCGTGCCTTTGGTCAGTAAGGTTTGAATTTTAATTTTTATGGTGTTCCATTCCCGCTCCAGAGGTTCGATTACAACCGGCCCTACAATCCGCATAATGGAATTACGATCAGTATAGTGCGCCCCCAGTTGACTTCGTTTGGAGGGATCAAGCCCACGCTCAAAGAGTGTGCCGAAGATGGCGGGTTCGATGTCGGACCAGTCGAGACGGCAACATGCCAAAAGCTGCTTTACGCTGTCGCTGTCCAATGGCAAGGCGTCCTGATCGTCAAAAAGACCACCATTGAACCAAGGGACTTCATCAACCCCGAAATCACCACCTGATTTCATGGCGCTGAAAAGCTGCTGGAGTTTATCGGATAGTTTGTCGGGGCGTTGTTGAACGGATTCTACAAGCCGGGTAAAAAGGTGACCCGGCAGGATGCCAATATCCTCGGCAAACATGGCAAAGATAAGCTTGTTGACGAAATGGGCTACCCGGTGGCCGTCATTTCCGGCATCCCGCAGGCGCTGGGCGATACCGGCAAAGGTGCTGGCCGCCTTTTCCGTGATCATCTCACGGGTAACACCTGGCTTCAGCCGTTCCGGCTCGTTAAAGAGCCAACGGAGTTTTTGCAAAACCTCCGGTTTCTCCAACTCCTCAATTGCAATGGTGTGTATTTCCTGGACGGTGTTAGTCCAGTTGGTGTGAATAACGATGGTTTCCATGTCGGAGACTACCAACAGGGGCGGGTTTTCAAGTGCGATTGCATACCTTTGAAGTTGGGCAAAGGCTGTGTTCAAATCCTTTTTCTTACCTTTGTACTCCCAGGCGAAACAACCCTTCTTCCAAACATCGGCCCAGCCCTGGCCGGAACCGGTCTTGCTGGCTCCGCGCTCGAAGGTGAAGTGTTCACCGGCAGGGTCCGATTGAGCAGGAGTGTGATGGCCAATCAAACGGCAAAGATCAAGAAAATGTTCCTGGGATGCAGAACGCTCTTTAAGAGTAGAGGCTTTCCATTTTGCGATAAATTCATTGGGAGTTTGCATGATTGAGAAGATAACGGTTCAAGCGGGCGAGGTCAATCTGATTTAAACAAATTCCAACGAAACTGTTTTTCCGCCCAATCTCACTGCCTGGCCTGGTTATGCGCTTTTGAACACAAAAACTCTGATCTTGGCCTTTGTCAAACATGACGAGGTTTCTCGCGAGATGTGTAAATCTTCAGCGCTTAGGAAAAAAGCGCGAAGACAGTCTTAATGTTGACGTACCGTTAAGTGACGTTATTTTTGTAAATAAAGATTTTCCCAGAAAAATCATCGAATAACTGTCTCAATCAATTTTCTATTTTTCTGTGATGTTTTCGGCTTTTACCAGTTTTTACGTTTATTCTGATTTTTTGCATTTACGGCCATATTCGTATTTTGTGGCCATTGTCGGCTGTCTCAGCAGTTTTATCGATTTTTTGTTATCAACAGCCCAATCATCAAAAAAGTCATTATGTAAGCTTATTGTTATATTTTCGACTTTTACGGATTTTTGCTATGTTGGTTGTATTTTGTGAAGTTTCTGGGTTTTATCGGTCGAGCAGAGCTTTATGAGAAATAATCACTTAGTCCAGGCTCTATCTAATTTTTAACGAGTTTTATTATAAATGTCTTTACTGACAATTTTCAGCAATATCGTAAAATTTTACTATTTTCCACTTAATCCCATTTTGACAAGCTGATCGAAAACTTTCGATAAAATCATCCAATTTTGTAACATGCTGTTTAATAAGATTTTTAAAATCTGTATGTCGTAAATAACTTTTTTTTTAATATGTTACACATTTACTGCATACAATAATTTTTACTACATACACTTTTGCTTAATAATATTATCATGTTACACAAACACAACATACAACTCTTTATCTTGCATTGACGTTTTTGATTTAAAATTGAGTGTTGGGACTAATCCCATAAATACAACTAGGCTAACTGAGATTTTTTTGGATATTTTGAGTTTTTAGGCACTTATTACTATATTTTGCTTCAGAGATGTCACTTTGCCACTTTGTTGTGCTTTTGCTTCATAGCCATGATTTTGCCTCATGGACGTAATTTTGCAAAATAAGTGAGATTTTCTTCTTGGACGTGATTTTCTTCTCAGAAGTGATGTTTTCTCATATACTTGAATTCGTCTCATAGCCGTGATGTTGCTTCATTGACCTGCTTTTGCCTCCCCATAGCAGCGGTTTTTCCTCAATTGTATGTTTTGCTTATTTTTTATTTAGTTACAGACAGTTCCCTCAGTTACTGATATATGTCTTTGCCATGGTTTTGCCTTATTTCCATGGTTTTGCCTCATGCCAAGGTTTCGCCTCAATTCCACGATTTCGCCTCAATTCCACGATTTCGCCTCAATTCCACGATTTCGCCTCAATGCCACGGTTTCGCCTCAATTCCACGATTTCGCCTCAATTCCACGATTTCGCCTCAATTCCACGATTTCGCCTCACTGCCACGATTTCGCCTCAATTCGACGATTTCGCCTCATGGACGTGGTTTTTCTAAATTACGTGATTTTGGAGTTCAGTCATTATTCTGATATAAATGTGGGAATTGTGTCAGATGGTTGGCTGCGGATCATTCAGACATTTTGTTTCTTGATGGTCGCTTCTTCGCCTGGCAATCCAGAATCATCAAGCTGGTTTGTCAGGCGAGTTTTTACTCTTTGGCGAATATGACGCCGCCGTAATGGAACAGAGTGGAAGAGTGTTCAGCAAGGCCTTATGTGCTGAACTCGATGTAACGACGTGAAGTAGAGCGCGGTGTGATATGAGTTGCAGTTATACTTTGACTCCGGATGGTACACATCTTATTCTTTTGGGAATTAAGGTGGATTTGCCACAATTTTGAAAATCACTGCACAACAAGCCGTTGCACCTTCAAACTTCCATTTCTGATTTTAAGAGCACCTCGAAGAACAGTCCAGCCGTCGTTACTGCTGTAAGATCCGTTGAAGCCCCCAATAAAGCGAACAGCCGCTTTCTTGTCAAAATTCAGATCTTCGGTGATCGTGACGGCCCGGCCATGGATGGTTACGGCGCTGTTGTCGGCCATGGCGTCAAAGGCGTCAAGGAATGTGTCGTAGTAGTTGGCGGGCGTCATCACGTCCGCCAGGATACGGAGCGGTTTGATGGGAGTGAAGGTTGCCGTTACGCTTGTATCAATACTCATCGTCAGCTTGCAATCGCCACTTTTATTGACGCAAGCACCTGACCAGCCGTCAAACAGCGAACTGTCGGCAGGGGTGGCGGTTAATGTTACCACGGTATTGATGGGGATCTGGCCGGAACAGGTGTCACTGGTGCAGGAAAGTCCAGCGTCGCTGTTGATGGAGCCGCTGCCGGTAACAGTTTCGGAGAGAGTAGCGACATAGGCAGGAACCACCGAAATTTCCGCACTCTTGGCGCTTTCCGCGCCGATGCTGTTCATGGAGGTTATGGCGATGTAATAGGGTGTGCCGTTGGCAAGCCCAGTAAGTTGGTAGGATAAGACCGCGCCGACAACAATCGGAGTGCCGTAGTTCCCTGCTACGGTGCCGTAGTAAATCTTGTACCCGTCAGGGTTGCAGTCGGTGGGGGCTTTCCAGGTTAGTTTGAGAGCACCGTTTGCAGGAGTGGCAGCAAGGTTGGTGGGGGTGGATGTCTGGCCGATGGTCGCGCCGGTCCAGGGGAAGTAGTTGACATGGTCACTGACACGATTACCCTTGCCGGTGGGGTTGAAGAGGCCGCCGGTTGCCCGGTCGTCGGTGTCGTCCAGCGGACCGGTCGGATCGCCCCAGTTGTTGTTGGTGGCGGTGAGAGAGGTGGTGCCGGAGTAGTATAGGCCATAAGCTGAATTCCCGCTGAAGGTATTCTCTGTGTACGAGCCGCTGCTGCTAGAGTCCACCGCGATGCCGTATGGGCTGCCGCTCATCGTAGAACCGGTTATGGTCGGAGATGATTGGTTAACAACATTAATCCCAAAAGAGGTCATGCCGCTAATGGTACTATTGCTTATCTGAGGAGAAGCGCTGCCCCGTACATAGATTCCATAAGTTGCAGTACTGTTGTGCAGCGTACAGCCAATGATGGTGGGTGATGAACCGGTGATGTCAAGAACAGCGTTGTAAGCGTAATAGTAGCCAATTGTATGCTCAAATTCGCAGTTCTCCAGGCGGCTGTTGCTGGCCCCGGCTCCGGAAAATGAAATCCCAGACCATGGACTTTGCCCATCTGCCCAAGTGAACTTTACCCCCGTCGCTTTCAGTGTGCCATTGACCGAGATTCGTGCGTTGCTGGTGAGCTTGACAGTCCTCCCCGTTGGCATGATTAAGCTCGCACCGTTAGCGATAATTAGACCCTGGACTTGGTATACGCCGTCCTGCCCGGTCCCGTCCCACGTGACATTGCCCGTTATCGTCCCATAGACCGACAGGTCGGCAAAGCTGTTGTTCGTGTAGGTATTGTTGCTGAAGACGGGATTGTTATCGGAGTAAGTTACATACGCTCCGTACTGGTTGCCGCTGAAGGTATTCCCCGTGTACGAGCCGCTGCTGCCAGAGTCCACCATGATGCCGTACGGGCTGCCGCTCATCGTAGAACCGGTTATGGTCGGAGATGATTGGTTAATTACATAAACCCCGTAAGAGGACATGGCGCTGACGGTGCTATTGCTTATGACAGGTGAGCCACCGTTAATATAAATGCCGTAACTAGCGTCGCTGTTCCTGATGGTAGTGCCGGTGATGGTGGGTGAAGTACCGTTTAGATAGATAATGCCAGGGTCGGAATAACCTGATTTACCGTTTGCGTGCTCCAGCACGCAGTTCTCCAAGTGGCTTCCACTTGCGCCGGCCCCAATGAAATCCATGCCGTACCATTGACTCTGCCCATCCGCCCATGTAAAGGTAACACCCATTGCCTTCAGAGTGCCGGAAACTGAGATCAAACCTCCACCGTCAACCTTTACCGTCCTTCCTGTCGCAATCGTCAGGCTCGCACCTTCATTAATCGTTAGCCTCCATATCCGATAGGTTCCGTCTTGTCCGTTACTGTCCCATGTGACATTGCCTGTTATGGTGCCAGTTGCGTAGATGTCGGCAAAGCTGTTGTTTGTAAAGGTATTGTTGCTGAAGATGGGATTGTTGGCGGAGTAATTCACATACGCACCATACTGGTTGCCGCTGAACGTGCTTCCTGTCACTGTCGGGCTTGCTTGGCTGGAAGCAAATATCCCGTATGAAGTCATACCGCTTACCGTGCTGTTGATGATGACCGGTGAGCCGCTGTCAATATAAATGCCGTAACTGGCGTCGCTGTTCCTGATGGTAGTTCCGGCGATGGTGGGCGAAGTGCCGTTTAGATAGATAATACCAAGATCGGAATAACCTGATTTACCGTTTGCGTGCTCCAGCACGCAGTTCTCCAAGTGGCTTCCACTTGCGGCGGCCCCAATGAAATCCATGCCGTACCATTGACTCTGCCCATCCGCCCATGTAAAGGTAACACCCGTTGCCTTCAGAGTGCCGGAAACTGAAAAGAGTGTAGCAGCAGCCATCTTCACTGTCACCCCCGGCTCAATGGTCAACGTCGCACCTTTGGCAACAGTGATACTCCCCTGCACTACATACGTCCCCCCGCTGTACCACGTCTCATTACCATAAATCGTATGCCCCTGAATGTACCTTGTGCCGGGGCCGACAAAAACAGGTTCTGTATATGAAACTGGCGATGCACCATCAATAGATAATGTAACAGATACATTAAAAATACGGGATTCAGGGAAATGATGCTTATCCGGTGAGCGCCCTGTTACTGTGGCGCTTCCATCACCAAAGTTCCATGTATACTCTGTAGCAAACGAGTTTTCTAGGGTAGAAAATTTTCTGTTGAGAGAATCAAAACCGTCTGGAATTTCTACGTTAATTTGGGGCGGGCGGACAATCACAGTTTCCGTTACGACATGCGGGCCTGAAGCATCTGTCATGGTCATTATGACATTGTAGTTATTGGGCTGGTTATAATGATGCACCACGTACTTATTGCTTGAAGGCTGACTACCATCTCCAAAGTCCCATGAATAAGTTGCAGAACCATTGCTGGCAAGAGAGCCGATTGCATCAAAGATAACATCTGCTGGTGCTGAGATTACATCGGATGGTTTTGCAAAAGGATTGGGGGAATATGATATTGCAAGCGGTGGGAGGGTATCGAGAACTCTTGTCAGTATTTCACCCCAAGTTGAGGTTGAATAGTACGAAGAGTGGCATAATTTCAAGATGTCTACTCTAAATAACGGGTTAAGCAGGTCAATCGGGTCAAAACCTGCTGGAAAATAATTCGTGTCAATATTTAATCCGCCAACCGCCGGGATACTTGCGGAAACGACATCACAGTCAGTCCAATAATTGTACCAAAGTTTAACATTAGGCAATGCATCGATACTATTGATTCCTTGCTCAAATAATTTAGCGTCAGTGAAACTACCTATAAGCAATCCTTCATCTGCACCATTTGCTTTTAACGGTGACCCCATAGTAATCAATTTATCAACTACTATATCCGGATTTTTCTTAAGGACAATATATGCGAGAACCGTTCCCCAACTGTGCGAAACAATGACCAATGGCGCGTTCGATGCTTTTGTCTGTGTGTAAGCATCCCTCAAAATGCCTGTTAAACTGTGAACAGCAGCATCGGTATAAATTGCATCGCTTGCCCAATAAAAAGGTTGTATCGGCCCAATCTTGTCAGTAATTTCTCTCCCTCTAGTACTCGCCGGGTCTATTGCAGAATAAATGTAGCCCGTACCTGAATCACCGAATATAGAACCAGTAAAAGTAGCCCCAAAATCGATTCCATCTATTGTTATAACTCGCCCATTCGCGGCTTCTGAAGAATTGCACAGAAAAACGATGGAAAAAAGAAAAGGCAAGATGGATAGCGTTAATAGATTCCGTAAGGACCTCTTCCTCATTATCACCCTCAATTTCAATCCGGCCGGTCACGCAAGACCGCCGAAAATATCAATCACATGAATTCATACATGCCAAACCGGTAAAAAGTATAAATCTCATTAAATCTCAAAATGTTAGAAGGTATATGACCTGTTTTTAATACACCCGGCAACCCTGGCAGTCAATCGAAATAAGCTGAACTATTCATGCCCACAAGAGGACTCGGTTGATTAACATGGCTGCGTTTTTTTCCGGGGTGGGATGTACTTAGGTCACTTATCCACAATTTATGGAAGATCCACTACAGGGCTTTATAACTATAGGCAAGATTCTAAGGCTATAGGAGAGAGGCTTCCAGCCCTTTGCTGGCAAGGTCTAGCGGGGTGGACCGGTCGGGATTTCAGCGCAAGTCCGGTCGGCAAATCAGCGCAGGCCTTTACAATCTTACGCGGTAACAAAACCTGAAAACATAGCCGTTATAAGTGGTTATTTTATTCCTGTCAGGTAAATCAGTCGGTCGGGATTTCAGCGCGGAAAACTTTATATATCAACAGACTTTTCAACGTGAAACATGTGTCATAGACGGCAGAATGATCAACCCCTTATCGGTCACTTCCTGCCGAGATTCAGGGTAAACTATCAGCACTTTTTTCAAGTTTTTCAAAAAGTCAGCCTTGAAATGCTTGGTCAATTTGTATTCAGCTCCAAACTGCATATGTAGACCCTTCCAAGGAATCAACGTGGGTTTTTTCAGGTAGGTATTGCGGTAAGTTCGCCATGTATAAATATCAATGGCCATTGGCGATGATTTCAGGGCTTTCAGCGCCCGGACATCAATCGGAATAGGGCATAATAGTAGTTCGTTGTAAAAGTCCTCCCCAAGCGTCACAGTGGACTCCCAAAGTCCCGCCTGGTGAATTTCCTTTGTGTCCCACCAAAGATCTGCCTCCCTAACAATGACTACATTTTTCATGGCAGTGCGTTTATTGTCTGAATAGTTGGCTGATATTGCTGTTGAAAAAAGTCGTGTCATCTGGTCCCTCAAGCGGGTTATATCACCCCGTTTTCCTCCAGTACGGTACAAATCCAGTTGCTTCAAGAAGTCAGACAGACTACTTCCAAGGACTATAGTTCTGCTCTTTGTTCTGACAGCTTCCCGCCCCAGCCATGCCATTATAAGACGGGGAAGTGAACCAAATGGTAACCCGATATTGGTATCCAGTGCCGCCATTGTTAGAGTCAAGTTACCGTTTTTCCGCTGATAATGAGTGGTTTTTGGGTCATTAATCGGCATGGTGGCCAGAACCATTGCCCGTACCATGTAACCAATCATTCCGGCTTCTTTGGCATCTTCTTCTTCGATAGCTACGGCTGCTGCTATTAGTTTTTCATCGCGTTTGCTCAGCATCGTCTAGCCGTGCTTGTGCTGTACTGGTAGACTTCTCGCCATTGCCAGCAATTCCCTAGCTCAACACTTGGGAAGAACTTGAAATATGGGAGGCTCATAGATTACCTGAAATGAGATTTATATTTAGCGACGATACGATTCTATCCACTTAAGCCACAAGTCTTCGTCTATAAGGACTTTACGGCCAATTCTGAGTAGGCATAGTGAAAAGCTATGATCTGCTCGAAATACCAGCCAGCGAATTGCAGATTCAGAGAAAAATGGGTACTTAGCTGCTGTCTGTTTTACTGTCAAAAACATTATTGCCTCCTATTTATTTCAATAGTCGTTGATTGCCTGTTAATGATCATAATTGCCAATAATGAAATGGACTATCCCCCTTCAGTTAACATGAAGTAGAATGGTGTGATAATTTAATGCCAATTTTCAGCTTATTATTAATAACTATTAATTTAAGTTTATTGTTATTAAAAAAGCCCCTGTCGCTATTTGGCGGGCAGGGGCTTTTTTTACTATAGCTTTACTGAGCGTGTTTGGTAAACGTACTGCTTATTCGATGATAACAGCTAACATGTAACGATTATATATAGTGATTTTAAATTATTATTTCAGTCAGAACTGCCTGATTCTTAAACCGCCGTTTACTTATTTATTACTCGCTTATATCTGGGTAATTTCCACTCATTATTTTCATCATATGGAAAAGTTCCAATTAATACTCTTTCTACAAAGATTCTTGCATATTTTCTATGTTCATAAATATCGTCTATTGCTTTTTTAGAATTATAATTAGGTCCGCCTTTAATTTTAGCAGCAGTAATCTCGTTTGGTAAGTCCAGAGTTTCAGATTTTCCAGCGATCAGCGCCTTTCTCATCACATTCAGTGCTTTGACAGTAATATCTTTACCAGATGAATCTCGTATTTCACCATATAGTATGGAAATATTAGTTTTATATTTGAGCTTAATTATAGTTTTAATCACTTTTTTTTTAAATTTATCAAGTTCTTTTACAATTTCGTTAAAATCTTGATGAAGTGGTCTGCAATTAAAATCAAAATATATGGGTGCTAGTAAATCATCTAGTGATAAACTTGGTATAGTTGAAACTGAATTCAGGTATTCATGTAAATTAAAAGAATCATAGTCATGCTTATAAGGATTTCCCAATTTATAGAACTCAAACATATTCTGAAGAATTTCAATAGAATATTTCAGTCTATGCTGGGGTGATGTTTCATTTATTCGATCCATTATATAATTAGGATTAAAAGACCATTGACTGAAAGGCTCCTCTTCATCACAAGAGGCACATGGTTCTTGGTCTACGTCCAGAGTACCAAAGACGCAACTTGAGCATTTTTTTTCAACTTTATCTTTGATTTCACTCTCCATTATTTGCTCCTCAATTTCCAAATATTTTCAAGTTCATTCTCTCAACAACTGACAGTGTATGCTGTTCTGATAAATGAGCATATCTTTTAACCATTTGAAGCGTTTTATGCCCTAGAACTTCTGCAATTTCTGCCAGAGAAGCATTGTTCATTGCCAGGTAAGAGGCGCAGGTGTGTCGGAGGTCGTGAAAATGAAAATTATCAATCTTTGCATTCACAATGGCGTTATCCCATGCCACTCGAACAGATATTGATTGATTGCCTTTTACTCCAATACGAGGAAAGACCAGATTTGTATCTATCCGGCGAACCTTGGAATATTCCTTGAGTATTCCGCAGGCTTCACCAACGAGAGGAACAGCCCGTGTTTCTCCGTTCTTTGTATCTTTCAAAATCAGACGCCGCTGGTCAAAAGAAACGTCATCCCATGTAAGCCCCATAATTTCACCGTGCCGCGCTCCGGTAGATATGGCCAGCATGACAATCAAATAAAGCTGCTGATTCCGGCTATTCTTGCAGGCTTCAAGCAACCGCGTCCTTTCATCATCAGACAGAAAACGGACGCGGCCTTGAGATTCCTTCTCACGGCTTACCTTGGAAAGCGGGTTCGTTTCCATCCATCCCCATTCGGTACTTGCCTTGGTAAAAACATGACTCAATGCCGCCATATACCGGTTGGCCGTAGCGCCGCTCCGGATTGTGCCTCGGTAGGTCGTGCCCTCCAACAATAGTTCTTTACACTCCACCAGAACGGGAGTTGTTATATCCAGGAGGGTCTTGTAACCGATTTGATTTTTCCACCACTCCAGTTGCGCTTTTTGTTTGTCTTCGCTCTTTGGCTTTTTTGGCAATTCGCTTTTTATGTAACGGTCAACCAAATCAGAGAGGGTGTGCTTCTTGGCCTCAATCGTTTTGAAGTGTTTGCCTTGGCTAATTGCTGATTCAGTATCTACAGACCAGCGTTTAGCATCAGTGAGCTTTTTGAAGGTCTCTGTCTGGGTAGGGTATCCCTTCATTCGGATTGTGACCTTGTAGGATGTTCCCTTCTTCCCTTCTCTCTTCGTTATGCTTGCCATTATTAACCCCCTGCAAAAGAATCAACTCTGTGCACCAAGCTATATCTAAACACAACAAGAGTCAACAAGGGATATTTAATCACATGAAAACATTATATAACTTACTGTTTATGCTAGTATATATTTACTAATTACTATTATTGGTGCGTATTTGGTGCATATGCTGGCAAATTTGGTGCATTTTGGTGCATGAGTACAAAATATTCGTTGGATTGAACGAAGATAAAACAGGAAGGGGGATATGATGGGTTATTGCTGATTACTGCACCAAAACTGCACCAATTTAAATTTTGAATCGGGTAGGAGGCGGGGTCTCCCCCGCCGTCCTCCCACACCACCGTACGAACGGTTCCGTATACGGCGGTTCATGATACGCGCTGAAGCCGGTTATACTGACCCTGAAGCGATATCAGACCAAGGTTTTCGAAGTAGGA